>DATHAF010000013.1:0-50014 GCA_035296785.1 Gaiellaceae bacterium | reverse complement strand
AGGCCTGCGACCTCCGATTCGATCGACCAGGGGCCCCAGCGGACGCTTCCGTCGAGGGCGACGGGCGTCTGCTCGAGCCAGACGCGGTCGTACTCGCGCACCGCTGTGAGGCCCCCGCCTAGATCGAGGCGCTTGGACCCTGCACTAGCAGCCAGGAGCTCGTCGAGCTTCGTCGGCCGCTGCTCGGCGAGGCGGAGCAGGTTGGCCTCGGCGCCAGGATGCAGCCGACGCAGAAGCGGAAGGATCTCGTCGCGGATCAGCCCGCGCCGCGTGCCGGGGTTCGAGCTGTCGCTGCGGTAGCGGAGCCCCTCGGCGCGGCAGTAGGCCTCCGTCTCGTCGCGCCAGAGGGTGAGCAGCGGACGCACGACACCGTCCTCCCGCTTTGGCTTGATCGCCTTGGCCGTACCGCTCGCGACCAAACGGTAGAGCACGGTTTCGACCTGGTCGGAGGCCGTGTGGCCGGTGGCACGCAGCCGATCGGTCGCAAACGAGTAGCGCAACTCGCGGAGAGCCTCCTCGGTCGGCGTCGGCGGCACGGGCGCATCCACGATCTCGGCGCCGAGCGCCTCGCGGCAAAAGCGGGCGTCCTGGTCGGATTCTCTTCCGCGCAGACCGTGATTTACGTGCAGGGCCGAGACGCGGTAGCCGAGCTCTCGCAGGGCGTGCCAGAGGCAGGTGGAGTCGGCGCCGCCCGAGACGAGCGCGAGCACCTCGCCGCCGGGCGCGATCAGATCGTGGCGGCGGATCTGATCCTCGACGAGTGCGCGCAGCTCAGCCGGCTCGGCTGGTGGGCCGGTCGCGCGCATGCTCATAGGCACAGTCTTGCAGCGCACAGCTGGGCGCGGCGGCAGAGAGGGTTCGCGTCGAGCAGCTGTGGGTGGGTACTTCAGAAGATCAGGCTTCGGTAGGAAATCGTGCGCTGCATCCCAATCGCCTCGTACACGTGGATCGCAGGCGCGTTGCCGGCACGCGCGAACAGGCAAACGGTCGGCACGCGCTCGAGCAGCAGCCTGCAGAGGTCGCGCATGCCACGTTGTGCGTAACCGCGACCACGCAGGCGGGGATCCACCCACACCTGCTGGAGCTGCACCGCCGACGGCGTCCAGGCCGAGGCTTCCGCCTTGAACAGAATCACCCCATCCTCGCTCCAGAGCCACGAGCGGCCGTCCTCGATCTGCATCCGCGTACGCCAGCGGAAGCTCTCGGGGTCGCGGTCGAGCGGGTTGAGCCCGAGCTCCTCGCGGTGGGCCTCGGCGCAGGCGGGAAGGAGCAGCTCGAAGTCGTCCTGCCTCGCCGGGCGCAAGTCCGTCTCGCCGGGCTCGGGCGGGTCCTCGAGCACGTAGACAGGCTGCCCCGGCCGGTCCTCGCGCGGTTGCGGGAGCCGTTCGTGCGCAGCCGCCCAGAAGTCGCCGACCGCGTTCTCCTCGCCGATCACGAGCCTCGCCCGGCCGGCCCCTTCCACCTCGGCGAAGGCCCCGCAGCCGCTGCCCGAGGGGACGAGGTTCGTCCCAACGTGGCACAGCGCAACGAGCCGCCCGCTTTCGGTGAGGCCGGTGAACCGGCCCAGCCGGCGTCGCGCGACGTCTTCGAGGAACACGCGCTCGACCGGGTCCTCTGCGCAAAAGTCGAGGATCTCGTCGAGCGTCGGTTCGTTCAACGTCTTCATGCGCCCCGGAAACTCTAGGCTTTCCCCGTGCCGATCCACATCCGTGCCGAGGCGGGGGAGTACGCAGAGGCCTGCCTGCTGCCAGGCGACCCGCTCCGCGCGAAGTACATCGCAGAGACCTATTTCGACAATCCCGTCCAGCGCAACGGCGAGCGCGGCATGCTCGGCTACAGCGGCGAGTGGGAAGGGGCGCCGGTCTCGGTGCAGGCGACAGGAATGGGCTGTCCGTCGGCGGCGATCGTGATGGAGGAGCTCGTCCAGCTCGGTGTCAAGCGCTTCTTACGAGTGGGCACGTGTGGCGGGCTCCAGCAGGACCTCATGCTCGGCGACCTGATCGTCGCGGTCTCGGCGGTTCCGGCGGACGGCACCGCGAGGCACTACGTCGGAGGCGAGGCGCACACCCCGACCGCGGACTGGGCGCTCGTTCACCAAGCCGTGCACGCCGCAAAGCAGCTGGAGCAGCCCGTCCGGGTCGGCGCGATCGCCTCGAGCGACACCTTCTACGACCCCGACCCCGACCGGCACAAGCGCTGGTCGTCGCGTGGCGTCCTCGCCGTCGAGATGGAGGCGGCCGTCCTGTTCACGATCGGCTCGCTGCGCGGCGTCAAGGCAGGCTGTCTGCTCACCGTCAGCGACATCGTCATCGGCGACGAATTCACACGGATCTCCGACGACGAGCTGCGCGCGGCGGTCGACCGGATGACGCGCGTCGCCTTAGCGACGGTCACGGGCAACCCTTGAGGCAGTCGCCCTTGGAGTCAGCAGGATCGACCGGTTGGAAGACGGCGCCGCAACCGGTGCCGCGCCATTAGCGACGCGGTCTTCCTCGTCAACCCCGCGGCGGAGAACGGCGCCACCGGACGGCGCTGGCCCGAGCTCGCGCACCGCGCCGCGTCGCTTGGGCTACGCGGCGATGCGCTCCTCTCCGAGCGGCCTGGCCAGCTCACGGAGCTGGCGCGGCAGGCGGCCGACAGAGGCGCGGGTCTGCTCGTGGTCGTGGGCGGGGACGGGACGGTCAACGAGGTCGTGAACGGCATCGCCGGCCTCGACGACGTCGAGCTGGCGGTGATCCCACGCGGCACGGGCTGGGACTTCGTGCGCACCTACGGCATCCCCCGCCGCCTGGAGGATGCCGTCGAAGTGGCGCTGCATGGGCGTACGCAGGTGATCGACCTCGGTCGCGCCGGCTACCGCAGCTGGGACGGGAGCGACGGCGAATCCCTCTTCGCGAACATCGCGAGCGCCGGCATGAGCGGCGCGATCGCCAAGCGCACGAACGAGAGCTCCAAGGCGCTCGGCGGAAAGATCTCCTACCTGTGGGCGACGCTCGCCGTCTTCTCGCGCTGGCGCAACGACGAGGTGCAGGTGACGGTCGACAGCGAGAAGCGAAGGGGCCGGATGCACGACGTGGTCATCGCCAATGGCCGCTACTTCGGCGGCGGGATGAAGATCTGCCCGGAGGCCGAGCCCGACGACGGCCTCTTCGACGTCCTCCTGATCGGCGACTTGACGAAGCGCGACCTGCTGCTGACCCTGCCGAAGACCTATCGCGGCAAGCACCTGCCCCACCCGAAGGCCGAGGTTCTGCAAGGCGCGGTGGTCGAGCTCGTGACCCCGGAGCCGCTACCCGTCGAGCTCGACGGCGAACAGCCCGGGACGACGCCGGCGCGGTTCGAGGTCGTGCCGCAGGCCGTCCGCCTGCGCGTGCCCGCCTAGCTCGGCGTCGGCTTCGGCTTGGTCGTGCGTCTTGCGGCCGGCTTCTTCGGGCTGTCCGGCTTCGAGAGCTGATCTACCTTGCGCTCGAGCGTGGCGACGCGTCGTTCCAGGGCGTCGAGGCCGCGGATCCGTTTCTGGAGCTCGTCGGCGCGCTCCTTGAGCACGTTGGCGCTCTCGAGCAGACGCTGAGCGCCCGGGATGTCCCCGAGCTTGCCAATCACTTCCTCGCCCCGGTCGGCGAGCCTGCTGAACAGGTCCTGTGAGCGCTCCTGCGCCATCTCATTCCACCTTTCGGTCGCTTGCAGGGAGTAATACCCGACTGCGGCCCGGCGGCTAACGCCGAACACGCTCGACCCGGTACGAGAGCTCGTAGCAGCCGAGCTTGTTCGCGGGCGGGCAGGTGGAGCCGAGCCGCTGTGGGCGCAGGCGATGGAGCCCGAGCGCCACGGAGGGGGAGGAGAATCTCGCAAGGGCGACCCCGGGCACGTCGTCGCCGTCGAAGGTGCCGAACTCCGACGAGCGCGGGCACGGCGTCATCGCGTGCTGAGCACCGTCCGCGTTACCGAGAGCCCCGAAGTCGCACTCCCGAGTGAAGACGAAGATGCGCCACGGCCGCCCGCGCGCCAGCTGGACATCGAGAGTCGGCCCGCCGCGGAACACCTGCCCATCGCGGGCTCGCAGGAGGCCTCGACCCCACATCCTCCAGACACCCGCCGCGTTGACATAGACGTTCCATTCGCCGGGTCCGGCCGAGATCTGCTCGCCGTGCGTGGTCTGGAGCGAGCCGCAACTCGTCAGGCCTCCGGGACACCCCGGGTCCATCGCGCGACGCACCAGCAGCTCGAGGAAGCGGACACGCAGGTGCTCCAGCCGCGGGGCCTTCGTCCAGCGGGCGAGCACGCGCTGCGCGACGACCAGCGGCGCGCCGGGCTTCGCCTTGACCGAGAGCGTCACGTCCACGCCGCCTGCCCGCACCACCGCCCTCGCGCGCGGGGCTCCCGCCGAGCTACCGGCGTCGACGACGCGTACGACGAGACGTGAGCCGGCAGTCGGCCGGCGCGGCACGTGCAAGCGAAAGCGATAGCTTCCGCGGAGGTCCTGCCAGGCAGGCTCCTTTGTCAGGCAGCTCCGGAAGGCGGGGTTGTCGCCCTTCGTCCGATGGGCGCAGTCGGCCTCGACTCCTGCGTAGGTCTTATCGCTCGAGAGGAAGAGGTCACCTTCGCTCTCGCCGCGCGTGGCCAGCGGCGAGGGCCGCCCAGGCGCACGCTCCAACCAGAGCACCCTGTAGGAGTGAATCTCGGTCCGCTCCCCGCCCGGCGTCCAGTGGCCGCAATCCCAGACCCACGAGCCAATCATCGTCACCCGGTCGCCGACCTCGGGCCACGAGAAGAACGGCAGCGCCCGCTGCTCACGCTCGACGTGCAGGCGCCCGGACGAGGGGCCGGCTCCGGCGAAGTTGCCGGTCTGCAAGATCGGATCTCCCGCCAGCAGGTTCTCGTAGGCCTTGCCGGGGAGAACCTCGAAGTTGAAGTCGTAGCCGCGGTGGATCGTCGGCAGGTCCTCCTCGGTCGGATGAACCGCGAGGTGGCCCTGGTAGCGGGAGCCGATCACGCCCTCGAGGCGCCGCGGTGGCGGTGGCGGACCGCCGGCCGGCGCGTTGCGATCGTCGACGTAGACCCAGGTCGGGATGTCGCGCCTGGTCTGGGCTAGGTAGTCGCGCCCACAGCCGTCGGGGCGGGCTTGAACCTGCGGGTCTGGAAACGTGGCCGCTTCTCGGCCTGCCGTTGCGGCCAACCCCGCCGCGAGACCTGCGCTGAGCGCCGCCGCCGCGAGGACGACGCCTGCTCGCCTCACCGGCGGATGAGCACCGGAGTCCCGGCCGGGACGGCCGCGAACAGCCGCTTCTGAACGGAGTTGCGCACACGGATGCAGCCGTTCGAGACGGCGTGCCCGATCGACCACGGCTCATTCGTGCCGTGGATCGCGATCGGCCCGCCCTGCGCCCAGCCGGTGAGCACGGTGGAGAAGGCCGAGACGCCGATCGCCCCGGGGCCGAACGGGCCCGAGGTGTCGGCGGGAATCAGCCGCTGGTTCACGTAGTAGTGGCCCGTCGGGGTCGGTGTGGCGCTCGAACCCACCGCGACCGTCGTCCGCAGAACGCGCTTCCCGCTGCGGAAGAACGTGAGCCTGCGCTCGGAGATGTCGACGACGAGCCGGGTGCGCACCCGCTCGACCTGAACTGCTCTGGCGCGTACGAAGCCGGTGACGCCGTTTGGCTTCAGCGGGAGCTGGACGCGATACCAGCGCTGACGGCAGTCGCGCGTCCTCGTGGCCCCTAGCACCCGGAAGACGGTGGGAAAGCCGTTCTGATTCAACCGGTCGAAGCGCGCAAAGGCACGGCGAGCCGGCTTGCGATAGGCGAGCGCCTTCCCGCGTACCACGGCGGCGACCGTGACTTTCGCGCTGCCGACAGCTGTCACGCCGCTCCGGCACTGCGCGCGGACGGTTGGCGGCCGCTGGGCGCTCGACGGCTGCTGGGCACTGGACGCCTGCTGCGTCGTTCCCACGCAGCCTGCCAGGAGGCCGACAAGCGGCAGCGAAAGCAGCAGGCAGAGCCCACGATGTCTCACCCTTTCGAGCTTAGCCGCAGCCGCCGGCTGACGACAGATCGTTACAACTTCCTCACCCTTTTGAGCGTCGTAGTTTCCGAACGGGTCGCTACGCTCAAACACAGGAAGATGAATCAACTCTTTACGCATCGCAGAGGGCTCCACCGGCACACGGGCGTCCGCAGGTACGTGCTGCTCCAGCGGCTGGGTGTCCCGTACGAGGTCGAGCGAACCGTCTGCTCAGGGTGTCAGCGCGTGCTCGACGAGCGCCAGCTGAAGCGCGCCGCGGCCTAGCGTTCGCGTCGCCGGCCCCCACGGGCGAAGATGTGCCCGTGCCGCCGCCGCATCTCTCCGCAATGGAGCTGGACACGGGAACGTCGTCCGAGCCTGCGCTGACGCTGCGCGACGCGATCGAGCGCAACGCCCGGGCCCGCGAGGGCCGAGACGCGCTCGGGAAGCTCAGCGGCCGCGTGCTCGTCCGTGCCGAGGATCGCGACAGCGCCGTGACGCTGGACTTCGGCGAGGGCAGCGTCCGGATCCAGGACGGCGAACAGGAGGCGCGCGCATCCGCCTGCTCGGCGGCGAGGACTCGATCCTTGCGTTCCATTCAGCGGCCGCGTGCCGCGAGGTCTGGTCGGCCCCGGCGGGCTCGTGGGTGCGCTCGCGAAGCGTTCTACGCCTTCTGCGTCTGCTGGCCGCGTAGCTGCGCGACGACCGCCGGCAGCACCTCGCCCGCGCGCTCGTCGAGGCGGATTGACGCCTGCGCGTCGAATGGTGTCGGCCCACGGTTGACGATCGCGAGCCCGCCTCCCGCGTCCAGGGTCTCCTGCGGCAGGCCGGCGGTCGGATGGACCTCGAGCGCCGATCCGACCACGAGCAGCAGCTGCGCGCCCCGAGCGAGCTCGAAGGCGCGTTCGATTGCGGTCGGCGGCAGGAGCTCGCCGAAGAACACCACATCGGGCTTGAGAATCTCGCCGCAGGCAGGACAGGCTGGCGCGTCCGCCTCCGTCAGCAACCCGAGCACCCGCTCGAGTCCGCAGCGCTCGCCGCAGGAGAGGCAGCTGGAGGTTCGGATCGAGCCATGCACCTCGACCACCTCGGCGCTGCCTGCCCGCTCGTGCAGCCGGTCGATGTTCTGCGTCACGACCGCGTCGACGAAGCCGAGGCGCTCCAGCTCGGCCAGCGCGAGGTGCGCGGGATTCGGCTCCGCCTCCGTCAGCATCCCCAGCCGCGGCTTGTAGAAGCTCCAGGCCTTGTGCGGGTCGCGGCGGAACGCCTCGATCGAGCCGTACTCCAGCGGGTCGAACTTCGCCCACAGGCCCGTCGGCGAGCGAAAGTCCGGGATCCCGCTCTCGGTCGAGACGCCCGCGCCGGTCAGAACGACGCACGGCTGCCGGCGCTGGATCAGCTCGGCGAGTGCGCTCGCGCCCACAGCGCCCGATCGTAGAAAGTTCGCACGTGGACTTCCGCTTCGCGACCGACGTGAAGGTGCGATTCGCCGAAACCGACGCGCAGGGCGTCGCACACAACTCCGTCTACCTGGTCTGGTTCGAAGTCGCCCGCATCGACTACCTCGCGCGCTTCCGGGGCGGCTACCCGGGGCTGCGGGCCGACGGAATCGAGGCGCTGACGATCGAGTCGCACGTCCGCTATCTCGAGCCGGCCCGCTTCGACAACCGCCTGGCCGTGCGCGCGCGCTGCGGCGAGCTCCGCGGGGCGCGGTTCCGCTTCGACTACTCGGTCGACCGGCAAGGCGAGCAGATCGCCGAGGGTTGGACGCGACACGCCTGTGTCGACGCGACCACGTACCGGCCAACACGTGTGCCGGACTGGCTGGCGGACGAGATCGCTACCGCGGAGACGTGATGCCGGTGGCGCCGGTGGGCCCGCTCGGCCCGCTCGGCCCTGTCGGTCCGGTCGGCCCGATCTTCTTCGGCCTCGGCTTTGTACCCACCCGCACGAGCCGCGTTTCGCCGCGATACGACGAATACCACGTGTTGTCGTACATCAGCGCACCGGAGCTCGAGTAGACCTTGCGCCGCACGCTCGTCGAGCTCGAGGGCGAGCCGCTCTCGTCGACCACGTTCACGCCCACGTACAGGTTCGGATCGGGGATCCGTTTCACCGGGGCGCCTCCTGTGGTGACGAGCGGCTGCGTCTCGCTCTCCACGCGCCGGTGCAGCGGGGCGCCATAGAGGTCGACCACGAGCGAGGACGAGCCGACGAACGTGCGCAGCAGCAGCCAGTGACCGGTGTCGTTGACGAACTGCAGGTCGACGTCCGGGTAGTTCACGGTCGCGTCGCGGCCCTGCGGGTAATGGCTGATGTAGAGCGCGTGGTTGGTGCGCGAGGTGATCTTTAGCCCGGCCTCGTACGCCGCGTTGAACACGGTCGTCGAGACCTGGCAGACGCCGCCGCCGAGGCCGGTGCTGAGCTCGCCGTTGATAATCACCGGGGCTTCGAGGAACCCCTTGTCAGCCGTGCGGGCGCCGGTGGTCTGGTTGAACGAGAAGGTCGAGCCGGGCGCGATCAGCTTGCGGTCGACGAGCCGGGCGACGAGCTGGACGTTGTGAATCCGGTTCGAGTCGCCGCCGTAGATCGTTTCGTAGCGGCCCACGCGGGTGGTGATCCCCATCGCGCGGGCCTCTGCGGTCGTGCGGTCGGGGGGCTGCCCCGCCACGATAACGCGGGCGTTGCGGGAGCCGGGGGAGAGCGCGGCGGCGAGAATGCTGCGCTCCGTCGGCCGGACTGAGATCACCCGCCCGAGCTTGGCCGGGACGACTGTGACGCGGCCGCTCTCGTGGACGTTGAACGACGCGTTCTGAGCGGGCCTGTTGACCCCGCGGCCGAGCCGCCTGAAGTAGCGCGTCGCGCCGGGCCCGCCGATGCTCAGCTTGCGCGCGCCGTCGTGCGGCAGCGCGAGGATCGCCGCGAGCTGGCGCTTGGGCAGCCACCACGAGGCGGCGCCCAGATTCATGCGCACGCGCTTCGAGAGTGCGGTGCGCACCTGCTGCAGCGCGGGCTGCAGGTCGCCGGCGGCGACGCTCGGCGTGTCGACCCGCACCGGAAGGTCGACGTGTCCGCCGCGGCGAAAGCCGGCGAGCGTCTGGACGAGCGTCGTGCTGGCCGCGTCGCGGGCGAGCACGCGGCCGGTGCGGCCCGGAACCACGCGTGCCTGGAGCCCGCGCAAAGCGATTGCGGCGTCACGGTGTGGTGTCTCGATAGCCCGGCTCATGCGCCCGAGCTCGTACTCGAGCGAGCGCTCGGTGACACGCGTCGGCGGCGAGACGTCCGCGCCGAAAACGCGAACGCCGATCCTGCGCAGGCCGCGGAACGGGCCCAGCCCGTCTCCTTGCTGCAGGGCCAGCTTGACCGCTGCGTGCCAGTCCGCCTGCACGCCGAGCTCCCCTGCACGCAGCCGCCAGGTGTGACCCGCCGCGGTGAAGACGACCGGCACCTGCGACACGGCGCCTGCCCGCCGCTCGAGCTTGGTCGTGGCCTGCGACGCCGTCAGTCCGCCGACGTTCACCCCGGCGACGCGAACTCCGGCGGCGATCTGTGCTGGTGAGCCGGCGAAGAGGAATCCGACCAGCGCGCCGCCCACCGTCCCGACGATGGCGAGCGCCGCAATACGCTGGAGAAGCAGCGTGCGCGAACGATCGCGCCGACGGCCACGGACTCCGACCCCATTCGTCCCTGCCTCCACGCGCAAGGCAGGAAGTCTAGCGGGGGCGTGGGCGGCCTCAGGCGTCGCGCGGCAAGAAAATCTCGCGGGCGATGACGAGCCGCTGAATCTGGGACGTGCCCTCGTAGATCTGAAACAACTTCGCGTCTCGCATCAGCTTCTCGACGGGGTATTCCTTCATATAGCCGTAGCCGCCGAAGATCTGCACCGCGTCGGTGGTTACCTTCATCGCCGTGTCCGCGGCGAAGCGTTTCGCGAACGACGACTCCAGCGTCGCGCGCTTGCCCTGGTCGAGCAGCCACGCCGCCTGCCAGACCAGCAGCCTCGCGGCCTCGATCTCGGTGGCCATGTCGGCGACGAGGAAGTTGACCCCCTGGTTCATGGCGATCGGCTGGCCAAATTGCACACGCTCCTTCGAGTACACCACGGCCTGCTCGAAGGCGGCCCGGGCGACCCCGACGGCGCCGGCCGCGGTCCCGGGGCGCGTGTTGTCGAGAGTCTGCATCGCGATCTTGAAGCCTTCGCCCTCCTCGCCGAGGCGGTTACCCGTTGGCACCCGAACGTCCTGGAAGGCGAGCGCCGAGGTGTCGGTCGCTCGCTGGCCCATCTTGTCGAGGTGCTTCTCGATCGTCACGCCGTCAGCACTTCTCGGGACGACGAAGGCGGTGAGCCCGCGGTGCCCGGCGGCCTTGTCGGTCGAAGCGAAGACGGTGAACCAGTCCGCCTGGCCGGCGTTGGTGATAAACATCTTCGAGCCGTTGAGGACGTAGTCGTCGCCGTGCCGCACGGCAGTCGTCTGGATCCCCGAGACGTCGGAGCCCGCGCCGGGCTCGGTCAGCGCGAAGGAGCAGAGGATCGGCTCCTCGAGGAGCGGCGCCAGCCATTCGCGCTTCTGCTCCTCGGTGCCGGCGAGCAAGACCGGCAGCGCACCGAGGATGTTGGCCACGATCGTCGTCCCGATCCCGGAGCAGCCCCAGCAGAGCTCCTCCCCGATCAGCGCGCCCTCCATCCCGCCAAGGCCCGCGCCGCCTAGCTCCTCCGGGATGTGCGGGTTCATCAGTCCGACCTCGTGAGCCTTCGCGACGACATCGCCGGGGTGGGTCTGGTGCTCGTCGTACTCGGCCGCCTTCGGCCGGATCTCGCGAGCGGCGAAGTCGCGCGCAAGCTCGCGCAGAGCCCGCTGCTCTTCTGTCAGCGCAAAGGAGACTCCAGTGCCGATTGCTTCAGTGGTAGCCATTTTGCCCTCTTGATTGACTGATCAGTCAAGAGTAGCGGCACCCTCTGCCCAGCGAAACCCCGTGAGCGAGGGAGCAGGGCCGAGCGGGCTGGGCGGAAGCCCCGCCCTGGGCTCGGGGGCGTTGTACGCGCGCGGCGCCACGTCATTCGGCGCGTCCGGGTGGAACAGCGACGCGAGGTACTGGATCTGCCCGCGGCCGGGGCCGAGCTCGAACATGCCGCCGCCGTAGAGGCCGATCCCCCGGTCGGCGCAGTAGTCGTAGAAGTCGAGCAGCCCGCGGAGCTGGCCGAACCGGGACGGCTTCGAGTTCACTGTGCGCGGCGGGAACGGCAGGGCCTCGAGATCGGCGACCGAGTGGATCGGAGCATCCCAGGTGATGCGGTCGCGGTACGGCGTGAGGACGCGTTCGGTCTCTTCTGTGAGCGCCGGGTCCTCGAGGTAGGCATCCGGGAAGCCTTCCGCGACTCTGCGATAGAGATCGGCGTCGGGCGGCGGGTCGTCGTCGGTGCGGTAGTACGCCTTCAGGTCGGCGGTGACGACCGCGCCTGTCTCGGCCAGCCCGCGGATCAGCTCGTTGCTCCAGTCGCTAGAGGGGTCGAGCTTGAAGCGAAGACTCGCGTCGAGCTCGAGCCAGCGGCGGATGACCTGGCTCGAGGGCGGGTCGCCGAGCCCGGGCGAGACGACGAAGGCCACGGGGCGCGGCTCCCGGTCGACGACCTGGGCGAGGCTCTCGCCGGCCTGCCGCAGGGCGAGGTCGAGGGCGGCGCTCTCGTAGGCCCAGCGCCGCCACGGCTCGGCGATCTCGAGCGCGGCCGAGAAGCTCTCGAGCGTCCAGGAGCCGGCGAGCGGCAGGACGGGGCCTGCCGCCAGCTCGCGGTCGTGTGCCTCCGCGTACCAAGTCACGTCCTCCCCCAGGCCCTCTTCGCCCCCGTGCAGCCTGACCACGGTCGTGACGCGGCTGAACCCGCGCGTGACGGGCTGCTCGAGCCGTTCGAGCCCGTACGACTCGACCTCCAGGGGAAGCTCGGCGAAGCGCTTCCATAGACTCTCAGCCATGGACTTCGACCTTACAGACGAGCAGCGTCTGATTCAGGAGACGGTGCGCTCGTTCGTGAACGAGCGCGTGCTGCCGAACGCGATCGAGAACGACGTCAACCACCACCTCGATCTGGGCGTGATTGAGGGAATGGCCGAGCTCGGGCTGCTCGGGATCGTCGTGCCGGAGGAATACGGCGGTGCCGGCCTCGACTTCGTCGCGGAGGCGCTGGCCTGCGAGGAGATCGAGCGCGGCGAGGCGGCCTTCAGGACGCTGATCTCGGTCCATGTCGGCCTCAACTCGCTGTCGCTGCTGCGGTACGCGAGCGAGGAGCAGAAGCAGCGTTACCTCGTGCCGCAGGCGAAGGGCGAGAAGCTCGCATGCTTCGGCCTGACGGAGCCGGGTGCGGGCTCCGACGTCGCGGCGATGCGCTCCACCGCGCGCCGGGAAGGCGATTCCTACGTCCTGAACGGCCAGAAGAACTGGATCTCGTACGCCACGGTCGCCGACCACCAGCTCGTCTTCGCGAAGACCGACCCGGAGGCGAAGCACAAGGGGATCTCGGCATTCATCGTCGAGCGCGAGTGGCCGGGAGTCTCGACCCGCGAGACCGAGCACAAGCTCGGCGTCTGGGCCGGCTCCACGGGCGAGCTTTTCTTCGAGAACGTCGAGGTGCCGTTCGAGAACCTCGTCGGCGAGGAGGGCCAGGGCTTCGAGATCGCGATGTACGGACTCGACCAGGGCCGTTTCACGGTGGCGGCCGGAGCGTGCGGTGTGATCAGCGCCTGCCTCTCGCGCTCGGTCGAGTACGCGCGAGAGCGCGAGACCTTCGGCCAGCCGATCGGCAAGTACCAGTTCGTCCAGGACATGATCGCCGAGATGGTGCTCGGCTACGAGACGGCGAAGCTGCTCGTGATGCAGGCGGCCTGGCTGAAGAACGAGGGCCGCCGGAACACGCGCGAGACCTCATTGGCCAAGTGGCATGCGACCGAGTCGGCCTTCCGCGCAGCGCACCTCGCGATCCAGGTGCACGGAGCGTACGGCTATTCCGCCGAGTACGGGATCGAGCGCTATTTCCGCAACGCGCGGGCGCCGATCATCTACGAGGGCACGACGCAGATCCACAAGCTGATGCAGGCCGAGCACGCGCTCGGCTATCGGAGCCTGAACGGCCGCGACGGAGAGGCCTCGCCGATCGCCGCGTGGGCTCCCGCGCTCGCCCAGGCGCGCTAGCGAAACGCTGCTGGCGCTGACCATTGCCAGTCTCGCGCGTGCGCGCACAAGCCGGCCCGCACCGGGTTGCTGAGGACGTATCCGACTGCGGCCTCGAGATGCCGTTCGTCGCGGAGGACGAAGGACGAGAAGCGCTCCTCGAAGAGGTGCCCCTGTCCGACCGTGCCGGCGATTGAAACGTCGCGCGTAGTCTCCGTTGAGCCTCCTCATCCCGGCGGAGAGCTGCGCTCTGGAGGCCTCGAGCACGAGGTGGTAGTGAGTACTCATCAGGCAGTAGGCGTGGCAGCGCCATTCGAAGAGGTCGACGGTCGAACGAAGAAGCTGCAGGAAGTCGAGCCTGTCCAGATCCTCGACGAACAGCGCGACGCCGAAGTTGGCCCGACCGGTGGCGTGGAAAATTCCGTCGTCGAGCTGGCAACGTGGAAGTCGTGGCACAACGCCGACCGTATCGCCGCCTGCTCGCCAGGAGCTGAATCAGGCACCCATTCGGAGCGATCCGGGCACGATTCAGTGACAGTCACTGTGACTGTCACCGTTCGCTATTCGCCGGCCCAGTAATCGACCGCCGCGTCGCGCCGGACGAGGAGCGAGTCGTTGCTCCCGGCGATCCAGATGCCGAGCTTGTCGCTGTCGGGATAGACAGCGACCGCCGGCGATTGCTTCGTCGAAAAGACGACGATCCGCACCGGCTCCTCCGTTTGGTTGCGCACCTGGTGAGCGCCCTCAGGTCCCTCCGGAAAGCACACCACATCGCCTGCCTCGAGCTCCTGCTCGCCCTCAGGCGTCCGCAGCGTCGGGTCCCCGGCGACCACGAGCAGCCACTCCTCGGTGCCGTACTCGTAGTGGTACGGAAAGCTCGCCTGGCCCGGAGGCAGCTCGTAGAGGGTCGCGCCGAGCATGGACGCCCCGACCGCCGCCCCGATCATCCGCGCCCGCCAGCGGTAGCCGTCTCGCTCCTGCTCGTGCTCCCACTCCTCCCCGTACAGGTTGAAGCGCTTCACACCACCGGCACATCCACCTCCACGTGCCTCTTAGGCTCGACCTCCATCAGCCGCACCAGCAGCGGAATCGCGCCGAGAATCGCCACGCCGCAGATCGGCCAGAGCACCTGGTATCCGTTCGTCGCCTCGAAATAGGGCCTGGCCAGGTCGATCGCCAGGCCCGCGACCGGCGCGCCGACGAGTAGCCCGATCCCCTTCGTCGTCGTGGCCAGCCCCGACACGGCGCCGCGGTGCTCGACCGGCACGATCTTGTAGAGCAGTCCCCACGCAAGCGTCATCACGGTGCCGCCCGCGATCGAGACGCCGATGATCAGCCCGAAGTACCAGTCGTGCCACTGCTGCGCGAGCCCGCCGGCCAGGCAGCCGCCGCCGTAGACAAACGAGGCGAAGAAGATCACGCGCGCGAGCCCGAAGCGGTCTCCGAGGCGCCCGGCGAAGATCGCCGCGATCACGTAGCCAACCGCAACCGACCCTAGAACCGCCGACGACAGCACCTTCGACTGGTGCAGCCCGTCGATCACGTAGAGAACGACGAACGTCCTCGCGGCCGCGAACGCACCCTCCCAGGCGGAGTTCGCGAGCAGGAAGCGCCGCACGTCGGGGTCCTCCCAGAAGATGTGCCAGCTCCGCTGGATGTAGGCCCAGAAGCCCTGGAAGACGCGCCCGTGGCCGCCGTCCTCCCGCACGAGCAGGATCGCCAGGCCACACGCGGTCGTCGTGAGGATCGAGGCGAGGATGAAGGGAGAGGGCCGCCACAGCTTGAACAGCAGGCCGCCGCCGACGAGCGCGGTTCCGAGCGCGATCCCGCGCAGGATGTGCTGGATCCCCTGCGAGCGGCCGAACACCTCCGGCGGAAGTACGTCCGGATAGAGGCCACGGTACGGCGTCTCGTACATGTAGTAGGCAAAGAAGAACGACATCACGATCACGACCGTCGTCCAGAGATTCGGCATGAACGGCATCAGCAGCAGGCAGAACCCCATCGGGAAGAGCGCGACGAGCATGAACGGCCGGCGCCTCCCGAGTGGCGTGTGGAACGAGTCGCTCCACGGCCCAACGATCGGAGAGATCGTGAGCGCGAAGATGCCTTCGGCGCCGAGGATCACTCCGATCAGGCCGCCGGAATCCGTGAATCGGTGCAGCAACGGCGGCAGGTACGCCGCGGTGGTGGTGATCGAGAATGCGAGCCCGAACGCGCCGAGCCCGAGCTTCCACAGCAATCTCCGCTGCGTCGGCGGTACGGTGGCCAAGGCCTGCGAAGCGGGTGTCGCCTCCACCTAGGCTCGCGACGTCGCCAGGTTGGGGGCGAGCCCGCCGCTGACGATCTCGACCAGCGTGTGCTCTGCGCGGGCGACGTCCTCCTCCGAGTCCGGCAGCCGGCCGAGGACCCACCCGGTCAAGAGCTCCTCCACAGCGCCGTAGAAGACGTAGCTCGCCAGGCGCGCGTCGAGATCGCCCCGAATCGTGCCCTCCGCCTGCCCCCGCTCGACGATCTCTTGAATGGCTGCGAACGACGCCGCGATCTCGTCCATCTCGCCGGGAAGGTGCTGGCTCCGCGCCACCTCGAGCACCAGCACGCGCACGAGGTCCGGCTCTCGCCGCCATGAGCGCAGCAGGATCTCGGCCACCTTGCGCAGCTGTTCCCTGGGCGGATCTCCCGCTTCCTCGACGCTCTTGATCGTCTCGATCAGCGCCCGCCAGGTCTCCCGGAAGACGGTGCGAAGCACGTCCTCCTTCGACTCGAAGTAGTGGTAGAGAAGCCCGTAGGCGACGCCTGCCTCCTCGGCGATGTCGCCGACCCGGCTGGAGTGATAGCCCTTGCGCGCGAAGACCCGTACCGCTGCATCGAGGAGCAGTCGGCGCTTCTCTTCCTGCGCGTTCGACCGGTCAGGCAACCCGGCGGAGTGTAGTAGGTCCCACGCGCTGAAAACGCTCAGCTGGGTTGAATCCCAAGTGCCGCCGGGAGCGCGAAGAGATTCGGGAGGCGATTCTCGACCTCGGGGTGGCGATCCTCGCGATCGAGCAGGAATGCTCGGCGGATTCCCGCGGCGCGGGCGCCCCCGATGTCGTCTTCGAGCGAGTCGCCCACCATCGCCGCGTCCGCCGGCTCCACCTCCAGCCGCTCCAACACCGCCCGAAAGATCGTCGGATGAGGCTTCGTGCGGCCGAATGCACGCGAGCCGAGCGCGGCGTCGACTTCGAGCTTGTGGTGCGCGATGAACTCGTCGAGGTTCCGCCCCGTGTTCGAGACGAGGCCGAGCTTCAGGCCCTGTGCACGCAGCTCGCCCAGCACCGGCAGCGCGTCCTCGAAGAGCTCAAAGTGCTCGGCGTGCTCCCAGGCGCGCGTCATCTCGACAGCGCACTGATACGCGGAGTCGGCGTCGCCGCCCATTCCACGGATGATCCGCTCGGTGAAGGCGACCCAGATCTCCTCGTCGTGCTCGAGCTCCGGATGACGCTTGATCCCCTCGACCGCCTGCTCGCGTGCCTGCCGGTAGCGAGAGGGGTCGAGCGCGAGCCCGAAACGCGAGCCCAGCCGCTGATAGCCCTCCGGCCCCAGCTCTGGTCCTGGCCGGGCGATCGTGAAGTCGACGTCGAAGAGGACCGCTCGTACAGTCATCGGTGGCCATCCTGCCGAACAGCGTCTCGATCGGTCATTTCAGATCGCTGCGCGGGCAGAGCCCGCGCAGCCTGAGGTCGGCATCGCAAGCGATGCCTCAGCGCGCTTCTAGCAGCCAGCGCGCCGTGTCGATGTGCGTCTCGTTGTACTCGCTGCCGACCGACCAGGCGATCGTCTGGGCGATCGCCCAACCGCGTGCCCGCTCGCGGTCGAGGCCGAGCTCGGAGGTCAGCCGCTCGAAGCGGTAGAGGACGTCTCGACGGCTGTGACCGAGCTCGACCGAGCGCACGATCGGCGCGACCGCGAACTCGCGCTCTCCAACGAGCGGCTTCGGGTCGATCACGAGCCACGGCTCCCGCTCG
The DNA here is from genome assembly GCA_035296785.1 of Gaiellaceae bacterium. Lineage (GTDB taxonomy): Bacteria > Actinomycetota > Thermoleophilia > Gaiellales > Gaiellaceae > AC-32. The sequence continues at coordinate 32,849 of DATHAF010000013.1, read as the reverse complement.
GCCGCGAGCACGTTCTCGCCGTGGAGGTCCTGGTGCAGGAGCACCTGCTCGCCCTGCGTCGGCGCGAGCGCGCTCAGCGCCTCGAGCGATGCCTCGAGCAGGCGCTGCTCGAACTGCTTCCCTGCCTGCTCCCAGGTACGTGGCAGTTGCTCGGCCCACCACGCAGCCTCCTCGGCGAGTGGCCGGAACGGCGCCGCGGCAGGCTTCCAGAGACGCGACAGGAGCGAAACGATCACGTCGAGCGCACCCTTCTGGCCGGTGGCCGCGAGCGGCGTGCCGGGCACACAGCGCTCGAGCAGCAACGCGTGCCGCGCCGGATCGTGGGCGAGCAGCCGGACCGCCCCGTCGCCGTCCCAGAGCTCCAGCGCAGCGGCCTCGTGGTCGCTTTCCCGGTGCGGCGCCTGGATCTTCAGCACGACCTCGTCGCCGTCGGCCGTGAGGGCCGGAGTGACCGTCGACGCGCATCCGCCCGCGAACGCCTCGCCGAGCGTGAGACCCCAATGTTCGATCAGGCGGGAGTCGGCCAGCGGTAGGCGTCGGCTTGCCGGTTCTTGAGCGACGGCAGCTTGTCTCGCACCGAGCGCAGCCGCGCCCGGTCGAGCTCGGCGGAGATCACGGTTTCCTCGTCCGGGGCCTGCGCCACCACGATCCCCCACGGGTCGACGATCAGCGAGCGCCCGTAGGCCGGCTTGCCCGGGAGCGTCTCGCCGACCTGCGCCGGGGCGGCGACGTAGTACTGGTTCTCGATCGCCCGCGCGCGCAGCAGCACTTCCCAGTGGTCCTTGCCGGTCGGGGTCGTGAAGTGGGCGGGAACCGTCACGAGCTCGGCGCCCTCCAGCGCGAGGATCCGGTACAGCTCCGGAAAGCGTACGTCGTAGCAGACAGTCAGCCCGATCGGCCAGCCTTCGCCTCGCACGACGACGGGCTCCTCGCCGGGCTCCTCCGCCTCGGATTCGCGGTAGACGTGCCCGCCGACCTCGACGTCGAAGAGGTGGATCTTGCGGTAGAGGCCGAGCAGCTCGCCGTCGGGGCCGTAGGCAACGCTCGTGTTCGAGAGTTTCTCGCGGCCCTCGCGCTTCTCGGAGATCGAGCCGCCGACGAGCGTGATCCCGTGTCGTCGCGCCCATTGCGCCATCGCCGCCACCGACTCGCCGCCCTCCAGCGGCTCGGCAGCCGCGTGCAGCACGTCCGGGCTCCCGATCGCGTTCCACTTCTCGGGCAGCGCGACCACGTCCGCGCCGGTGGCCGCAGCCCGCGCGACCAACCGTTCAGCCTTCTCGAGGTTCGCTGCCTTGTCCGGCCCACTCGTGAGCTGGACGCAGGCGACGCGGAGCAGGTCGGACACGCGAGCAGGATAGCTTTCGACCATGGCGGCGATCAGCAGCCTTCCCAGTCGTGCGCGCGTGCTGCAGGCCTTTCAGAGCCGTAACTTCAGGCTGCTCTGGAGCGGGCAGGCCATTTCTCTACTCGGCGACTCGGCCTTCCTGATCGCCCTCAACTGGCGCACGTTCACCCTCACGGGCAACGCGAAGTCAATCGGGATCGTGCTCACCTTCCAGGGCGTCGGACTCCTCTCGACCGTGCTCGTCGGCGGCGCCCTCGCCGACCGCTACGACCGGCGCAAGCTGATGCTGATTTCGGACGCGGCCCGCTGCGGGATCATCGCCGCGCTGGCGGTCTTCGACGCGACGGGCCACATCAGCATCGAGCTCCTGGCCTCGATCGCGTTCGTCGAAGGCCTGGCCACGGGATTCTTTGCGCCAGCGCTCGGCGGTCTCATCCCACTTGTCGTGGAAGGGCCGGTGCTCGGCTCGGCCAATGCCTTGATCGGCATGGCGCGCCAGGGCAGCCTCCTGATCGGCCCGTCCGTGGCGGCGCTCATGTACGGCCTTGCCGGCTCCACGGTCGTCTTCGGCTTCAACTCGGTTTCGTACCTCGTTTCGTTCGCGCTCATCTGGGCGACTCGGCCCCGCTCGGCCGAGCCCGCGGCCGCGCAGGGCATGCGCCGCGAGATCTGGACCGGAATCCGCTATGTGGCGGGCGTCCCCTGGCTCTGGGTCACGATCACGCTGTTTGCGTTCGTGCTCATGTTCCAGTGGGCCCCGATCCAGGTGCTCACCCCGAAGCTCGTCCGCGATCATTTTCACCTGAGTGTCCGCGCCTACGGCTTCATCTTCTCGGCGCTCGGAGCCGGGATGATCCTCGGGGCGGCCACCTTCGCGCAGCTGAACCTGCGGCGCAGACGAGGCCTCATCTCGTACCTGATCTGGATGGTGAACAGCCTGTTGATCGTCGTCTTCGCGCTCTCGCCGTGGTACTGGCTCGCTGTGCTGGCGGCGTTCCTGCGCGGCGCGTGCATCGGCTTCGGCGTGGCGGTCTGGGAGACGATGCTGATGGAGCTGGTGCCGCAGCACATGCTCTCGCGCGTGGTCAGCCTCGACTGGTTCGGCGCGCTCGGTCTCACGCCCTTCGGCCTGATCGCGGCGGGTGCCGCATCGAGCCTGGCGAGCCCGGGGACGATCATCGCCTTCGGCGCCTGCATCTCCTTGTCCCTCGTCGCGTTCGGGCTGTTGTCCCGCCAGATCCGGGAGATCGACTAGTGGAGCGCGGGGGAACCCCTGGTTCCCCCGCGAGCCCCCTCCTTGCCAGCGGCGGCTGGGATCATTGGTTTCAGGAGCCGCCGCTTGGGATTTCCGGACGAGTGAATGTGAAGATGAACTAGTGAACCCGGTCTACTGGAAGCCGAAGTACGGCACGAGAAGCTCGCGTCACCGAGCCTGGGTGAAGCAGGAGGAAAAGCGGGAAGCTGCCCTTAGACGGCGCACGCGAATTCCTCTTCGAGAGCGCCTGCGCAAGCTCTTCAGGCGCTAACCTGTCTCCGCTCGGGGTGTGGCGCAGCCTGGTAGCGCGCTCCGTTCGGGTCGGAGAGGTCCCCAGTTCAAATCTGGGCACCCCGATGAGGTCGCGGGGGAACCGCTGGTTCCCCCGCGAGAAACTCATCGATCGCATCCGCGCAGGCGTCTGGCCGCTCCCCGATCAGCAGGTGGCCGCAGTCGGCGATCACCCGCAGCCGTCCGCGCAACCTGCGCGCATAGTCGAAGGCATCGCCGATCGGGAGCTGATTGTCGCGAGCGCCCCAGAGCACGAGCGACGGGCAACGCACGCGGTCGAGATCGGGCCGCGGATCGTCCCGCATCAGCGCCTTCGCCGCGCTGAACGTGTCGGTGTGCCGTGCCGGCCCCGAGAGGAATGCCTCCACCACCTCGGCCGGAAGCGCCTTCGGGTCGGCCGCCCCCCAGCGCCCGAAGACCATGCTCTTCAGCATTGCCGAGCGGGCGACCAGCCTCCGATGCGGCGCGATCCGCCTGCCGGGCTTCAGGATCCCGGTGATCGTGAGCGCATAGCGCGCGCTGCGGGTCCCGGACGAGATCCCTGCCGCGGCTGCGAGGACGATGCGATTGACGCTGTCCGGTCGGCGGATCGCCAGCCGCAGGGCGATCGCACCGCCAAGCGAGTGCCCGACGACGGCCGCCGGGGAGAAGCCCTCACGCTGGGTGAGTTCCGCGAGCGAGTCCGCATACGCGTTCAGGTTCTGCGCTGCGGGCAGCGGCTCGGAGCCACCATGCCCGGGGAGCTCGGGCACGAGCAGACGCCGCCCGGGCAAGAGCAGCGGCGCGAGGGGCAGCCAGTTCGAAGCGGCCCCGCCGAGCCCATGCACGAGCACGAGCGGCTCGCCCTCTCCGCAGACGAGGTAGCGAAGCCTCGAACCGTGCACTCGGCCGAAGCGTTCCTCGAATCCGGGCAGCGTTTCCTTTGCGTCCGTCACCAAGGCCGATTATTCTTCGAGCGATGAACAGTTTGGGGAGGCAGGACCCCTGATTCCTGCGCGACACCCACGAGGAGCACTCGGCTAGCCCGCAAGCGCAGTAGCGCAAGCGGGCTTTTTGATGCCTAGGGAAGGAGTGAGATGCCAAACCACCTGACGCCCGAGGAGCTGTCCAAGGAGCTCGGGATCGAGCGACTGGAAGTGATCCGCCTCTGTCTCGAGGAAGGGATCCCGATCTACCAGGGCAAGATCGACAAGACGCTCTTCCAGGCACAGCTCGACGCGCTCGGCGCGGTCGCCCAGCCGCACTAGGTAACACGGGGAACCCCTGGTTCCCCCGTGAGCCCCTTCCTTGCGAGCGGGCTCTAAGCACAGGCGTTTCAGGAGCCTCCGGCTGCGAGCACTGGTTCTGATGTCCCTGCCGCGGTGAGCCTCTCGCCGGGCGAAGCCCGGCTCCGGCGGCGAATCGAAGCGGGCCATCACAAAGTGTGGACTGCGATTACTTCGCTGCCGCGCGCCTCTTCGGCGCTGACTTCTTGCGTGCCGCCGGCTTGGCGCCGTCGGCGCTGCGGCCACCCTTGGTCGCGGCCACGCTCTGCTTCAACGCTTCCATCAGGTCGATGACCGGAGCGTCGGCAACCGGCTCAGGCATCGCGATCTCCTCACCGGCCAGCTTGGCCTCGAGCAGCTTGCGCAGGTTCTGCCGGTACTCGCTCTGGAACTCGTTCGGGTCGAACTCGCCGACGAGCCCGTCGATCAGCTGGCGCGCGAGCTGGAGCTCGGGCTCCTTGACCTTGATCTCCTCGACCGCCTCCTCGATCTCCGCCTGGGACTTGACGTCCTCGGCGAGGAAGAGCGTCTCGAGCACGAGTGCCTCGCCCTTCGGGCGGATCAGGCAGAAGTTCTCGTTGCCACGGATCACCATCCGGCCGATCGCCGCCATCCCGGTCTCCTTCATCGCGTCGAGGAGCAGCACGTACGGCCTCCGCTGCGCCTCGGCGGTCGACGGAGCGAGGAAGTAGGTTCGGTCGAAGTAGACGGGGTCGACCTGTTCGAGCGGGACGAACCGCGAGATCTCGATCGCGCGCGAGGTGTCGCGCTGCTCGATCGCCTCGAGGTCGGCGTCCTCGATGATCACGAACTGACCCTTCGAGACCTCCCAGCCCTTGACGAGCTCGTCTGCGGTGACTTCGCGCTCGTGCACCGGGCACCACCGCTTCTGTTTGATCGGGGTCTTGCACTCGCGGTGCAACGTGCGGAACGAGACATCGGAGGCGCGGGCCTTCGGCGCTGTCGCAGGCGCGAGCCCGACCGGGATGGTCACCAGGCCGAAACTGAGGGATCCGTTCCAAGTAGTTCGCATGGGTCCGCCTTCGGAATTCTAGTGGGACCGGGCTGTTTCGCCGCCGCTGCGGGCTTCCCTTCCCGGCTTTCGGGCGCGTAAGCTGAGGTCCTGAGCGAGACGACCGCAACGGCACCGCCCGTGCCGAGCCCCCGGGCCGGCGGAGAGCGGACGATCGGGCAGCTTTGGCGCACCGCGGCGGCTGCGGGGCGAACGAATCCCGCCTACCTGGTGGAGGGCGAGGACGGCTGGGCCGAGATCTCCTGGGAAGAGGCTGCGCGGACGGTGGACGAGCTTGCGAACGGGCTGCTCGCGCTGGGCCTGCGCAAGGGCGACGCGGTCGGGATCCTCGCCCAGACCAGCATCGAGTGGGCGCTGTTCGACTTTGCGCTGGGGCTGATCGGAGCCGTCGGCGCGGCGGTCTACGCGAACAGCTCCCCCAAGGACGCCCGGCACGTGCTCGAACACTCCGACGCCGTGGCCGTGCTCGTCGAGAACGAGGAGCAGCGTGCAAAGCTCGCCGGCACGGAGATCCCGCACGTCCTGACGTTCGCCGACCTCGACGGGTTGCGCGCGCGCGGGCGTGAATTCGCCGCGGAGCAACCGAACGCCCTCGCCTCAGCCGAGGCCGACGTCGGCGAGGAAGACCTCTTCACGTTCATTTACACCTCGGGCACCACCGGCCCGCCGAAGGGCTGCATGATCCGCCACCGCAACTACTACGAGATGGCGGGCTGCGTCGATCACGTCGACTCGTTCGCGTTCTCCAACGACACGATGCTCCTCTACCTGCCGCTGGCCCACAACTTCGGCCGGCTGATGCACCTCCTGGGCGCACACGTCGGCTACACGATCGCCTTCTGCCCCGATCCGCTTCGTATCGCCGGGGTCCTGCCGGTGGTGCGTCCGACGCTCCTGCCGAGCGTGCCGCGGCTGTACGAGAAGGTGCACACAGCCCTCCAGGCACAATTCGATCTCACCCACGGCGTCAAGCGCCGGCTGCTCGACTTCGCGCTCCGAACCGGGCGGCAAGTGAGCGAGCGCCGCCAGCAAGGCCAGCCGCTGCCGCCCGGCCTGGCTCTTCGCCACCGGCTCGCCGACCGGCTGGTCTACCGCAAGGTGAAAAACCGGCTCGGCGGCAGGCTGCGCCTCGGCGTCTCGGGCGGCGCCCCGCTCGCGAAGGAGATCGGCGAGCTCTTCCACGCGCTCGACATCCTGATCATCGAGGGCTGGGGCCTCACCGAGTGCACGACCGCCGCTTCGGTCAACCGGCCGAACCGCTTCCGCTTCGGCAGCGTCGGCCCCGCCCTGCCCGATTTCGAAGTGCGCGCGGACGAGGACGGAGAGCTGCTGATCCGCAGCGAGACGGTCTTCGCCGGCTACTACAAGGACGAGCACGCCACCCGGGAGGTGCTCGACGGCGACGGTTGGCTGCGCTCCGGCGACCTGGGTTCGATCGACGAGGACGGCTTCATCCACGTCACCGACCGCAAGAAGGACATTCTCGTCACCGCCGGCGGCAAGAACGTCGCCCCGCAGAACCTCGAGAATGCGCTCAAGACCGCGCCGCTCCTCTCACAGGCGCTCGTCGTCGGCGACCGGCGGCCCTACGTTGCGGCGCTGATCACGCTCGATCCCGAGCAGTCGCAGGGCCTAGAGCCCGAAGAGCTGAGCGGGCGCGTGCAGGCGATCGTGGACGGGGTGAATGCCGACCTGTCGCGCTTCGAGCAGATCAAGCGCTTCACGATCCTCCCACGCGAGTTCAGCGCAGACGACGATGAGGTCACACCGACCCTGAAGCTGAAGCGGCGCATCGTCGCGGAGCATTTCGCCGCGGAGATCGAAGAGTTGTACTCGGCCTAGTAGCGGCGAGCGCCGACGTAGCTCGACGCGTACCAGCCAGAGAGGCTCGAGATCTTGACCACGTCGCCCGTGTGTGGCGAGTGGATGAAGCTCCCGCCACCGATATAGATTCCGTCGTGGCCGAGCCCGTCGAAGAAGACGACGTCGCCCGGCTGAAGTTGGGCTTGTGAGACCGGTGTCCCAACGCCGTATTGCGCCGCCGCGTTGTGCGGCAGCGACACGCCGACCTGCGCAAAGACGTACATCACGAACCCGGAGCAGTCGAAGCCGCCCGGCGAGGCTCCGCCCCACACGTAGGGCGTGCCGAGGTAGCGCATCGCGATCCCGACGACGCCGCCGTACCGCGCCGGCGGGGGAGCGATCGTGGGCGAGGGCGTGGCTGTCACCGTCTGCGAGAGCGCCGACTGGCCCGCAGCGGCCTGTTGTGCCGAGAGCTGAGCGGCTAGCTGGCGCTTCAGCTCGGCCTGCCGCGCCCGCTCCTGCGCCTGGAGATGCTCGATCTCTCCGCGGATCGAGCCGAGCAGCGCCTGGCGCTGACCGAGCTGGCTCTGGATCGAGGATCGCGCGGCGTCGCGCTCGGAGACGACCTGAACCTGCTCGCTGTGCGCGTGCTGGAGGCGCCGCTGCCGCTGTTGCACCTCGCGGCGGAAGTGCGCGACCTGGCGCAGGACGAGCGAGTCCTGCTGCGAGACGCGGTCGACCGCGTCCATGCGGCTGAGCATGTCGTCGAGGCTCGAGGAGCCGAGCAGCACCGCGAGACCGGAATCCTGGCCCTCGGAGGTGTAGAGGTCGACGAGCCGCGACGAGAGCTGCCTCTGCGCCCGCTTCAGGCTCTTCTTGGCGACGACGAGAGCGCCCGCGTTGGAGGAGAGGTCGTGTTTGATTCGCGTCAGCTTGACGTTGGCGAGGTTGTAGGCCTCGACCGCCCGCTCCAGGCTCGAGTCGAGTTGTTGGATCTGACCGAGGACGCTCTGCGCCTCCGCGCGTTTGGACGCGACTGTGGGATCCGCTGATGCGGATACGGCAGCCAGCGCAGAGGCCACAACCAGTGCGATGACCGTTGCCGGCGCCATTCGTCTCGTCGAGCGGGAGGGGGGCTGGATGCTCGACAGGCGCCCTCGTGCGAGGGGCCGGTACGTCACAAGCACGGCACCCTAACAAGGGTGTCGGACAACCGCAAACGGCGCCATTGGCCCAAATGGACGAAAAGGGTGCCCCGGGCCCGGACCGCACAAGCTGTGTGGTACGGTGCCGCGTCGTGCCGGGGGAGACGCGCAAGCTGCGAGCCTGGCCGATCGTCCTCGGAGCGTTGCTGGCGCTCGGTAGCCTCGTTCCAGGCACGGTCGCCGCGGATTCCGCCTCCACCTTCAAAGAGCGGGCATCGCAGCTGTCGAATCAGAACGCCGACTTGGCGGGGAGGTCACGCAGCGCGCTGCTCAGTGTGTACGCGCTCGACTCGAAGCTCGCCCGTCAAAGAACGCGGCTCGTCGCCCTTCGGATGCGAACCGCCGAGATCCGCGCAGAGCGCGCCGCGGCCCAGCAACGCCTCACCGTCGCCCGCCACTCGTTGAAAATTGCGCAGGTTGCGCTGGCTCGTCGCCTCCAGCTTCTCTACGAGCAGGGCGACGCCGACCCGCTCGCGGTCGTGCTCGGAGCGTCCTCGGTTGACGAGGCGCTCAGCAGCATCGACTCCCTCGACCGGCTCGCCGACCAGGACCGCCTCGTGATCGAGCAGACACGCACCGCGAAGCACGAGCTCACGGCCATCACGCGCGCGCTGGCAGAGCGCCAACTCGAGCTGCAAGGGCTCGCCGACCAGGCCGCGCAGTCGACGCTCGAGCTCGAGCAGGCGCGCGCCGAGCGGTCGTCCTACCTCGCGAGCCTGGCCAGCCAGCGCCGGCTGAACGCGGCTGCGATCTCGTCGCTCCAGCAGCAGGCCCTCGCCGTCGAGACACGGTCCCGCCGACTCACGGCGGTCGCCTCCACGCGGCCCCCACCGACGATCGAGCCGGGCCTCGAAGGGCAGACGCTCACGGTGACGGCAACCGGCTACGCGATCGGAGGCCGAACTGCCACCGGGGCACCGACTGGCTGGGGCATCGTGGCCGTCGACCCGAGCGTGATTCCACTCGGCACGCGCATGACGATTCCCGGCTACGGCTCCGGCGTCGCCGCCGACACGGGCGGCGCGGTACGCGGGGCGACGATCGATCTCTGGTTCCCGTCGCTCGCCCAGGCGCGTGCCTGGGGCCGTCGCACGGTCACGGTCACGCTTCACTGACTAGACTTTTCGGCTCCGCTGCGAAAAGGGGACCTTTGAGCGACTCCGTCGAGATCCAGGGCGAGGATCGTGCCACCGGCGTCCACGTCCTGCTGGTAGACGACCACGACCTTTTCCGCACGGGGTTGCGCAACCTGCTCGAGGAGCGAGGCGTGCAGATTGCCGGCGAGGCCGCTGCGGGAGCAGAGGCGGTCCGGCTGGTGCGCGAGCTCGCACCAGAGGTGGTCGTGATGGACCTGCACATGCCCGGCATGACCGGGATCGAGGCGATCCGGCAAATCATCGGCTTCGCGCCGCTCACCCGAATCCTCGTGCTGACGATTTCAGACCAGGACGACGACGTCCTCGACGCGATCCTCGCCGGCGCCTGCGGCTACCTGCTCAAGGACGCGTCCGTCGACGACCTGATCCGCGGCATCGACTCCGCGTCGATCGGCGAGTCGCTCGTCTCACCCGCGATCGCGGCCAAAGTGCTGCAACAGGTACGCGCCACGGCGATCTCGCCGGAGGCGGCCGACGAGATCCGCGCCGAGCTCTCCGACCGCGAGCTCGACGTCCTCAAGCTGATCGCGGCCGGCAACGACAACGCGATGATTGCGGCTCAGCTCCACATCAGCCCGAAAACGGTGAAGAACCACATCTCGAACATCTTGATGAAGCTCCAGATCGAGAACCGCATCCAGGCCGCGGTCTACGCGGTGCGGAGCGGAATCGTCTAGCCGACTACGCTGCGCAATGTGCTGCTGTGGCGACTCCGGAGTCGCGTGAGCGTCGACCGCAAGCTCTCAAGCGCGGCTTCCGTCGACGAGAGCCGACGCGAGATCTGTGCGAGCTCCTCGGTCTTCAGACCCGGGTCGCCTTCGTGCAGCTCTCCTGCCAGCTCCGACAGGCGCTGCTCGAGGCGCCAGCGCTCCGACTCGAGGGCCAGGGCGTGCGCGTAGCCGTCGGTCAGCGTGCGCTCGAGGCGGGCAAGCGTCGCCGGCTCCCCCTCGGAATGGGGCTCGGCGAGCAACTCGTCGATCTGCTCGAGTAGTGCGGGGATGGCTTCCGGTGCCACAGTGCGCCTCTCGACGATTATCGGGGGGCCACGCAACCGCGGACAAGGGCCGCTCGACCTATCTGCGTTGCGGGTTAGGCCTACGCTTGACGGCGGTGTTCGGGCCCCGAACAATTGGCCGATGACGCGCCGCCACCTGCCGATCGTCATCATCGTCGCGCTGATCCTGGCCGGGCCGGCAGGCGCGGGAGGTTCGTCGCTGGCGAAACGGCTCGCGAAAGCGCTCGCAGTCCCGCACGTCTCGCAGGCCAGGACGGCCGCGATCGCCTTCGACCTGGAGACCGGAGAGACGCTCTTCGTCGAGCACGGAGCGCTCTCGCTGGCGCCGGCCTCGAACGAGAAGCTGGTCGTCACCTACGCCGCTCTCGTCGGTCTCGGCACGGCCTACAGGATCGAAACCGACGTCCTCGGCCGCGGGCAGCGGAACGGCACCGTCTGGCAGGGGCACCTCCTCCTGGTAGGCCACGGCGACCCGACCCTCTCGAGCGCCGACTTGACCGAGCTCGCCGAACAGGTACGCGGCGCCGGCATCACGCGCGTGACGGGCGCGGTCTTCGGGGACGAGACCTTCTTCGACGCACGCCGAACGGCTCCGGGCTGGAAGGCCTGGTACTACGTGAACGAATCGGCGCCGCTCTCGGCGCTGACGGTGGACCGCGCCGGCTACCGCGGACGAGTCTCGCGCAACCCGGCGCTGTCGGCGGCGCTGCTCTTCCGCGACGCGCTCCGGCGGGCCGGTGTCGCAGTCGGCGGTGCCGGGACCGGTGAGGCCCACGGCAACGAGGTTCCACTCGCCGCGGTCGACTCGCCCCCACTCTCGGAGATCGTGCGGTACATGGACCGCCACAGCGACAACTTCACGGCCGAGCTCGTGCTCAAACAGCTGGGGGCGATCGAGGGCAAAGTCGGCACGAGCGTGGCGGGAGCCGCCTACGCCCGGCGCCTGCTCGCCGAGGCAGGGGTGCCGCTCGCAGGCGTACGGCTTGCCGACGGCTCTGGTCTCTCGCTGCTCAACCGCCTCACCGTCCGAGCGCTCGCGGCAATCCTGCGTGCCGCCTGGGCCGACCTCGAGGTACGCCCGGCTTTCATGGCGTCGCTGCCTGTGGCCGGGATCAGCGGCACCCTGTCAGAGCGCATGCGCCGCCCTCCGGCCCGGGGGAACGTCCTGGCGAAGACGGGCACCACCTTCCAGGCGTCGGCGCTCTCGGGGTATGTGAGGCGCCGCTACGTGTTTTCCGTGCTACAGAACGGGAACCCGGTCTCGTCGTTTTGGGCCCGCCGGGCCCAGGACCGCTTCGCGACCGCGCTAGCCGCGAAGTAACCTCTTCAGGGCCGTTTCGTCGAGCACGGGCACGCCGAGCTGCTCGGCCTTTGCCAGCTTCGAGCCCGGGCTCTCCCCCACGATCACGCCGGTGGTCTTCTTCGAGACCGAATCGGCGACCTTGGCGCCCTTCCGCTCGAGCGCGTTGCGCGCCTCCTCGCGGCTGAAGTCCTCGAGGGTGCCGGTGACGACGTAGGTGCTGCCGGTCAGCGGCCCCTCGACCGGCCGCTCCTCCGGGCCGGCCTCGAAGCGCAGCCCGAGGCGCTGGAGCTCCTCGACGAGCGCCCGGTTCTCGACGTCGGAGAACCACCCGACGATCGCCTCGGCGCGCTCAGGACCGATGCCATCGACCTCCTCGACCTCCTCCTGGGTCGCCCCCGAGAGCGGCCCGACGCTGCCGAAGTGGCGCGCCAGGCTCTGGGCGGTCACCCAGCCCACGTCCGGGATGTTGAGCCCGAAAAGGACGCGGCTGAACGGCACTGCCTCGATCGAATGCTCGATCGCGGCGATCACGTTGGAGGCGCTCTTCTCCTGGAACCCGTCGAGCTCGAGCAGCTGCTCCTTCGTCAGGCGGTAGAGGTCCGGGAGCGAGCGCACGAGCCCGAGCTCCCAGAGCCGGCGCACGAGCTGCTCCCCGACGCCCTCGATGTCGGCGGCCGCCATCACCCAGTTGTTCAGCGTCTCGAGGCCGCGCGACGGGCAGGCTCGGTTCGGGCAGCGATGCATCGCCTCGCCTTCGGGCTTGACGATGTTTGCCCCGCAAAGAGGGCACTTTTTCGGCATCCGGAAGGGCTTCGTTCCCTTCGCGTGGGGTAGCACCGGCCCGACCACCTGAGGAATCACGTCGCCGGCCCGTTGGACGATCACGTTGTCTCCCTCGCGGATGTCCTTGCGGTTGATGTCGTCCTCGTTGTGCAAGGTCGCGCGCGACACCGTGACCCCGCCGACCTCGACCGGCTCGAGCATCGCCCACGGGTTCAGCGCGCCGGTGCGGCCAACCCGGATCGCGATCTTGCTCAGCGTCGTCTGCGCAGTCATGGGAGCCCACTTGAACGCCCGCGCCCAGCGCGGGCGCTGATGGAGCGCGCCGAGGATCTCCTGCTGCTCGAGCGAGTCCACCTTGATCACGATCCCGTCGATCTCGTAGTCAAGCTCGGTGCGGCGCAGCTCCCACTCGCGGCAGGCCTGCCCAACCTCCTCGATCGTCTCCAGGCGCTCGGTGTACGGATTGGTGCGGAACCCGTGCTCGCGGAGCCATTCGATCGTCTCCGAGTGCGTCTGGAAAGCAAGGCCCTCGCGGTGCCCGACGCCGTAGGCCCAAATCGAGAGGTCCCGCTCGGCCGTGACCTGCGGGTTCAGCTGGCGCAGCGAGCCCGCGGCCGCGTTGCGCGGGTTCGGCGCGGTCTTCTTGCTCTCGGCGGCGAGCCGCTCGTTCAGGCGGTTGAAGGCGGAGATCGGCAGGTAGACCTCGCCGCGCACCTCGATGGTCGTGGGCGCCTGCTCGCTGCCGAGGCGCATTGTCAGCGGGATCGCCTTGATCGTCCGGAGGTTCTGGGTCACATCCTCGCCCGTGAAGCCGTCGCCGCGAGTCGCGCCACGGGTGAGCGTGCCGTTCTCGTACACGAGCGAGACCGCGGAGCCATCGATCTTCGGCTCGATGACATAGGCGACGGACTCGTCCGAATCGAGCCGCTTGCGCACGTCCTCGGCCCATTTCCGCAGGCCCTCGTCGTCGCTGACCTTCTCCAGCGAGCCCATCGGCGTAAGGTGCTGCACCTTCTGGAAGCGCTCCGAGGGGGCGGCGCCCACGCGCTGGGTCGGCGAGTCCGGCGTGATCAGGTCGGGATGATCGGCCTCGAGCGCCACAAGCTCGTCGAAGATTCCGTCGAACTCGACATCCGAGATCTCCGGCTCGTCGAGCACGTGGTAGCGGTAGAGGTGGTGGTTGACGGTCTGCCGCAGCTCGTCGAGCCGCTTCTGGACGTCCTTCTGCGTGCGCGTCGCCATCGCAGGTGATCGTAGTCGCAGGGGGGAACCCCTGGTTGCCCCCGTGAGCCCCCTCCTTGCGGGCGTCGGCAAGCTGACCGACGTGCCAGGATCCGCCATTCCAACAGAATCAAGGCGGCTCTGGGGCAGTGAGCCTCCCACCGGGCAAAGCCCGGCTTCGGCGGTGGACGGAGGCGGTCAATACCGGACGGAGACGAGGTAGAGGCCGGCGGCCGGGGCGGTCGTACCTGCCTCGTCCCGGGAGCGGCCTTCCAGCAGGGTCGCCAGTTGGTCGGGTGAGCGCTCCAGCATCGTTCCCACCAGCGTGCGCACCATGTGGCGCAGGAACGAATCGGCGGTGAGCTCGAGCTCGAGCGCGTCGCCGCGCCGATGCCAGACGGCGGACTCGATGGTGCGGGTAAAGACCTTGTGGTGCGTCTCGGTGCGGGTGAATGCGCGGAAGTCGTGCTCGCCGAGAAGCAGGTCTGCGGACTCCGCCAGCTTCTCCTCGTCGATCGGGTGGGGATACCACCACGAGCGGCTGGCCTCGAACGGAGAGCGCTCGCTACGGCGATAGACCCGGTAGCGGTAGCTGCGGGCCAGCGCGGAGCGACGGGCGTGGAAGTCCGCCTCAGCCTCGTCCGCCGCGATCACGGCCACGTCGTCGGGGAGCTCGGTGTTCAGGGCCGCAGCAGCGCGTCCGGCCGGCGCGCCGCCGTCGACATCCACGGAGGCCACCTGGCCCAAAGCGTGCACCCCGGTATCGGTGCGGCCTGCGACGGCCAGCGAGGACCAGCCCGGATAGACCCGTCCCAGGGCTCCCTGGAGCGTCCCCTCGACCGTGCGGAGCCCGGGTTGCGCAGCCCAGCCGCGGAAGCCCGTACCGTCGTACTCGAGCGTTAGCCTCAGGCGCACGTCAGGGGTCCCTGACCTGGCTTGTAAGGTGTTCCTTATGCTCTGGTCGCTTGCGCTTTGATCGGTATACTCTACTCATGACCGACAAGCAGGCCTTCCTTCTCCAGCGCGTGCAACCGGCGATGACCGGCCTGATCGACGGCTCCCTCTCGACCCTGGCGCCGATCTTCGCGATCGCGATCCACACCCACCAGCCGTTCGACGCCTTTATCGCCGGCGTGGCGACCGCCATCGGGGCGGGCATCAGCATGGCCTTCTCGGAGGGGCTGTCCGACACGGGCGAGCTGACCGGGCGCGGGAACCCGTTCGTGCGCGGCTCGATCACCGGGGTAGGAACGTTCGTCGGCGGCATTCTGCACACCCTGCCGTTCCTGATTCCGACCTACCACGTCGCGATCATCTTCGCGATCGCAGTCGTGGCCTTCGAGCTGCTGATCCTTGCGTGGCTACGCTGGCGGTTCTTCGAGACGAGCTTCGCGCGCTCATTTGCCTCGGTCACGATCGGCGGCCTGGTCATTGCCGCCGTGAGCGCCGGGCTCGGAAGCGCCTAGCGCCTAGGCCGGCTCTTCGACGGGCTCGGCCTCGCGCTCGGCGCGGGCCGGCAAGGCGTATGTCGCCTCGGGTACGAAGTCGACGAGCTCGAGGTAGACCATCTCGGCCGCGTCGCCCTGACGTGGGCCGAGCCGGATGATCCGGCAGTAGCCGCCCGGGCGGTCGGCGAAGCGGGGCCCGACGTCGCTGAAGAGCTTGTGCACGACGTCTTGCGAGCGCAGGTAGGCGAGAGCCTGACGCCGGGCGTGGACGCCGCCTCGGCGCGCGAGCGTGATCATCTGCTCGGCGATCGGCTTGACTTCCTTTGCTTTGGCGGCAGTCGTCTTGATCCGCCCGTGCTCGAACAACGCGCCCGCGAGGTTGGCGTAGAGCGCCTTGCGGTGCGAGGCGTCGCGGCCGAGCTTGCGTCCAGACCGCCGGTGTCTCACGCGGAGAGGCCCTCTTCGCCGCGCAGGTTCAGGCCGTGCGTCGCCAGCGTCTCCTTGACCTCTTCGATCGACTTCTTGCCGAAGTTCGGGATCGCGGCCAACTCGTTCTCGGACTTCGTCACGAGGTCGCCGATCGTCTCGATCCCTACGCGCTTGAGGCAGTTGTACGAGCGCACGCCGAGCTCGAGTTCCTCGATCGGGAAGTTCTCCATCCCGTGCGCGAGCGCGGGCTCGGCCTGGGTCTCGGCAGCAGCCTGCTCGCCGAAGCCCTCCATACGATCGATGTCGGTGAAGATCGCTAGCTGCCGGATCAGGATCTCCGCAGCCTGGCCGATCGACTCACGCGGGTCGATCGACCCGTCGGTGGTGACGTCGATGCGAAGCTTGTCGTAGTCGGTGCGCTGCCCGACGCGGGCGGCCTCGACGTCGTACGAGACGCGCCGCACCGGCGAGAAGATCGAGTCGATCGGAATCACGCCGATGGTGTGCTCGGGACCACGGTTCAGCTCGGCCGGGACGTAGCCGCGGCCGCGCCCGATCGTGAGCGTCACCTCGAGCTTGCCCTTGTCCGAGAGGTTGGCGATCTCGAGGTCGGGGTTGAGGATCTCGAGCTCGGCCGGCGCCTCGATGTCGGAGGCCTTGACGGCCCCCGCCCCCTTCTTGTTCAGTCGTACCTCGACCTCGGGCGACTCGCCGTGCAGCCGGCAGATGAGACTCTTGAAGTTCAGCAGGATGTCGGTCACGTCCTCGCGGACGCCCGGCAGGGTCGTGAACTCGTGCGCGACGCCCTCGATCTTCACCGAGGTGACGGCGGCGCCCTCGAGCGACGAGAGCAGCACGCGGCGCAGCGAGTTACCGAAGGTGTAACCGAAGCCGCGGTCGAGCGGCTCGATCACGAACACGCCTCGGGTGTCCTCGACTTCCTCGTGGACGATCCGCGGGGTCTGGAACTCCATCAAACTGGTTCGAACTGCCATTGCCTTCCTTTCACAGCCCTACTTGGAGTAGAGCTCGACGATCAGCGATTCCTGGACGGGGGTGTCGATCTCTTCACGCGTCGGCCACTTGAGCACCTTGCCGGTGAGGCCGTCGTGGTCGGCCTGAAGCCACGGCGTGACCGAGGCGGTCAAGTCGGTTGCGTCGCGGACGACCTGCTCGGCCGAGCTGCCCGGGCGGAGCATCACGATGTCATCGGGCTTGACCTGGTAGCTCGGGATGTTCACGCGACGTCCGTTGACGTGGAAGTGGCCGTGCCGCACGAGCTGGCGCGCCTGCGAACGCGAGGCGGCGAAGCCGAGGCGGTAGATGACGTTGTCGAGGCGTGTCTCCAGCATCAGCAGCAGGTTCTCGCCGGTGATGCCGGCGCCCCTGGCGGCCTTCGAGTAGTAGGTGCGGAACTGCTTCTCGAGCAGGCCGTAATACCGGCGCGCCTTCTGCTTCTCGCGCAGCTGGAGCAGGTACTCCGACTGCTTGATGCGGCCGCGGCCGTGCTCACCCGGCGGATAGCTGCGCCGCTCGATCGCGCATTTCTCGGTCAGGCAGCGCTCGCCCTTGAGGAAGAGCTTCATGCCTTCGCGCCGGCACTGCCTGCACTTCGGAGAACGGTCGCGGGCCACTAGACCCTCCGCCTCTTCTTGGGGCGCACGCCGTTGTGTGCCTGCGGGGTGACGTCCTTGACGCCGAGGATCTCGAGACCGGCAGCCTGGAGCGAGCGGATCGCGGTCTCGCGGCCCGAGCCGGGTCCCTTCACGAAGACCTCCACCTTCTGCAGCCCATGCTCCATGCCTTTGCGGGCGCACGCGTCGGCCGTCACCTGCGCCGCGAACGGGGTCGACTTGCGGGAGCCCTTGAAGCCGGCCGAGCCGGCGGACTCCCACGCGATCACGTTGCCCTCGTTGTCGGTGAGGGAGACGATCGTGTTGTTGAATGACGTCTTGATGTGCGCCTGCCCGATCGCAATGTTCTTTTTCACACGGCGGCGCGTGCGACCGCGGGTCGCTTGTCTACGAGGGGGTGCCATCAGGTCTTGGTCGGCGCCCTCTTGCCGCGGCCCACGGTCTTCTTCGGGCCTTTGCGCGTGCGTGCGTTGGTCTTCGTGCGCTGGCCGTTGACGGGCAGCCCGCGCCGGTGGCGGATGCCCCGGTAAGCGCCGATCTCGCCGAGGCGCTTGATCGCCTGGGTGCGTTCGCGGCGAAGGTCACCCTCGACCTGGAGCTTCGAGTCGATGTACTCGCGGAGCTTGGTGATCTCCTCGTCGGTCAGGTCCTTGATCTTCTCGTCGGAGGAGAGGCCGGTCTCGGCGCAGATCTTCTTCGCCGTCGACTGGCCAATGCCGTAGATGTAGGTCAGCCCGATCTCGAGCCGCTTTTGGTTCGGGAGGTTCACTCCGGCGATGCGAGCCACTAGCCCTGCCTCTGCTTGTGGCGGGGGTTCGTGCAAATGACCATCGTCCTGCCATGCCGCTTGATCACGCGGCAGCGCTCACACATGGGCTTTACCGATGCTCTGACCTTCATCTGCTCCTAGACCTCGTTCTAGCGCTCGTAGACACGAAAAAACACGGCTTCCGCCGCGGGTCACCATGGTAGCAAACCGCCTACACCAGCCAGCGACCGTCCTTCTGGACGGGTCGCCCGTCGAGCTCGATCCTGCCCCCGTGCCGGAGATCCTTGACGATATCCCAGTGAAGCTGGCTGACGTTCGTGCCGCCGACCTCCGGCAGGCCGTTCCCGAGCGCGAGATGGGCCGTCCCGTCGATCTTCTCGTCGAAGAGCGTGTTCTTCATGTAACGCGTGATGCCGGGGTTGCAGCCGATCCCGAGCTCACCGAGCCGGCGGGCGCCCTCGTCGAGGTCGAGCATTTCCAGCAGGAACTCCTCGTTGGCCGTGGCGGAGGCCTCGACGACCAGACCGGCTTCGAAGCGAAGCGCGATCCCGGCGACCTCGCGGCCGTTGTAGACCGCCGGGAACTCGCCGAAGACGATCTCGCCTTCGGCCGAGTCCTCGACCGGCGAGAGGAAGAACTCGCCGCCCGGAATGTTGGCACCGCCGGCGTCGACCAAGGCCGACCTGCCGGCGACGCCGATGCGGATGTCGGTCCCGTCTCCGACGAGCCTCACCTCCTCGGCGTCGTCAAAGTGCTGTGCGTAACCGCTCATCCGCTCGCGCTCGGCGTCCCAGTCGAGCAGGCAGGCGCCGTAGAGGAAGTCCTCGAACTCCTGGAGCGAGAGGCCGGCCTCCTGCGCCAGCGCGGGCGTGGGGTACTGACAGCCGACCCACTTCAGCTCGTGCGTGAACATGCGCTCGAGGTGGGGGCGTAGCCCGGACTGAAGGCGCGCCAGCTGCTCGGCAGGCAGGCCCGTCAGCTCGCGCGTGTTCTCGGGAGCCTCGATCGAGATCCATCCGTCGGCGTTGTCGAACGCATAGGCCTCGATCGTCGCCGGGGTAGCGAGGAGCTCGTCGGGCGCTTCCTGCGCCCACGGAATGTTCGTTCCATAGCCGCTCAGGCTCACACGCTGAAGCGCGTAGGCCCCACGTCTGCCTACCAGGCGACTGACCTCCTCGAGGAGCGGGCGAGCGAGATGCCCGCCTGTCACCAGCACCTGCCAACCCGGCTGGACGTCGACGCACGTCTCCACCAGAAGCGAGGCGTAGGCCTCGATGCGAGGGTCGCCAGTCAGGTGCCGACCCTCGTCTTCGCGGCGGTCAGGATCCGCGGACCTTCCTCGGTGATCGCCACGGTGTGCTCGAAGTGGGCTGACAGCGAACTGTCGGCGGTCGAAATCGACCACTCGTCCTCGTGCAGGACGACGTCGGGGCCGCCCGCGTTGATCATCGGCTCGATCGCGAAGGTCATGCCCTCCGAGAGCAGCGGCCCGCGACCCGGCTCGCCGAAGTTCGGGATCTGGGGTTCCTCGTGCATCGAGCGGCCCACCCCGTGGCCGACGAGGCTGCGGACGACCGAGAAGCCGTGCTCCTCGGTCACGAGCTGGATCGCGTGCGAGATGTCGGAGAGCCGGTTGCCGACGCGGCAGTGCTCGATCCCGGCGGCAAGTGCGGCCTGGCAGCCTTCGAGCAGCCTCTCCGCCTCGGCGGAGACCTCGCCGATCGGGAACGTGTAGGCCGAGTCTGCGACGAAGCCGTCCAGCGTCACGCCGACGTCGACCGAAAGCAGGTCTCCCTCACGCAGCGTGTAAAGGCCTGGGATGCCGTGGACGACCATGTCGTTCGGCGAGGTGCAGATCGAGGCGGGGTAGCCGCGGTAGCCCTTGAAGGTTGGGACGCCTCCGCGCGAGCGGATGTACTCGTTCGCGAGCTCGTCGAGCTCCTGGGTGCTGACGCCCGGCCTGGCCCGCTCCCCGATCAGCGCGAGCGTTTCGGCAACCACCTCACCGGCCCGGGCCATGCGATCGATCTCTGCAGGCGCCTTGCGAATGATCACCTGACCGCCACCTGCTCGAGCGCCTGCTGGATCTCCTTGAAGACCTCTTCGACCGATCGGTCGGCATGGACGGGGACGAGGATCCCGCGGACTCGGAAGTACTCGACGAGCGGCGCGGTCAGCTCGTGGTAGAGGCTCAACCGCGTGCGGATCGCCTCCGGAGTGTCGTCGGCCCTGCCCTCCTCCTGGGCCCGGCGGTGGAGGCGCTCGACCGCCATCTCCTCCGGAAGCTGGAACTCGAAGACCACGCTCAGAGGACGATCGATCTGACCGAGCATCTCGTCGAGCGCTTCGGCCTGCACCGGAGTGCGCGGAAAGCCGTCGAGCACGAAGCCGCGCTCCGTGTCCTCCTGCGCTAGCCGGTTGCGGATGAGCTCGATCATGAGGTCGTCGGGTACGAGCTGGCCCGAGGTGAGGATCGGATCCGCCCTTCGGCCGAGCTCGGTTCCCGCGGCGATCGCCGCGCGCAGGATTTCGCCCGTCGCGATGTGGGGGTTGCCGTACTCCCGCGAGATCAGCTTCCCCTGAGTTCCCTTGCCCGCGCCCTGAGGGCCGAGCAGGAGGATGTCCAAAGGCATCGCTACTTGAGAAAGCCTTCGTAGGAGCGCATCATCATCTGCGACTCCATCTGGCGCATCGTGTCGAGCGCGACACCGACGACGATGAGCACGGAGGTGCCCCCGAGGGCCTGCGAGGTCGCCTGTGAGAAGCCGCCGTAGCGGATGAAAAGACTCGGCAGCACGGCGACCGCGGCCAGGTAGATCGAGCCAGGCAGGGTCAGCCGCGTCAGCACCCGGTCGAGGTACTGCGCGGTCGGCGGTCCGGGCCGGATCCCCGGGATGTAGCCGCCGTGCTTGCGCAGGTTGTCGGCCTGGTCGACCGGGTTGAACTGCACCGCCGTGTAGAAATAGGTGAAGACGATGATCAGGAACGCCTCGAGGCCGAGGTAAGCCAGGCTCGTCGGCTGGAAGTGCCGGTTGACGAAGCCTTGCGTCTGCGGGAAGTACTGGCCGATCGTCGGCGGGAAGGCCATGATCGCCGCCGCGAAGATGATCGGGATCACCCCGGCCATGTTCACCCGCAGCGGCATGTAGGTCGAGTCGCCCGTGGTCATTCGCCGGCCGACCATGCGCTTGGCGTACTGGATCGGAATTCGCCGCTGCCCCTCCTGAATGAAGACCACCGCCACGACGATCCCGATCGCGATCAGCGGGAAGAACAGCTTCTCCATCGGGCCGCCGTTGTACCAGGCGGTCACGCCCTGCGGCGCCGACGCGAGGATCGACGCGAAGATCAGGAGCGAGATGCCGTTGCCGATCCCGCGCTTCGTGATCATCTCGCCCAGCCACATCAACAGCGTCGTGCCGGCCGTGAGCGTGATCACGATCAGGACGATACGTCCCGCGTTCGCGCTTAGGGCGCCCTGCCGCTGGAAGAGGTAGGCGTAGCCGGTGGCCTGGGCGGCCGCGAGGGCAACGGTCAGGTAGCGCGTGTACTGGTTGATCTTGGCGTAGCCGGACTCCCCTTCCTTCTGGAGCTGCTCGAGCTTGGGCACCACGACCGTCATCAGCTGCAGGATGATCGAGGCCGTGATGTACGGCATGATCCCGAGCGCGAAGACGGAGAACTGCGAGAGGGCACCCCCTGAGAACACGTTCAGCAGGCCGAGGATCGTGCCGCCCTGGCCGCTGAAGTACTGCTTGATCTGGTCGGAGTCGACCCCTGGTGCCGGGATCCACGAGCCGAGCCGGTAAAGGGCGAGCACGCCCGCCGTGAACAGGACGCGCTTCCGCAGCTCGGGGACGCGCCAGGCGTTGGAGAGCCAGGAGAACACCTAGCTCTCCTCGCCTCCGGCCGCTGTCTCTGCCTCCGGCCCGGTTTCAGGCTCTTCCTTCGGCGTGTCTGCTTGTGCCTCAGCTTTCTCAGCCTCCGGCTTGCCTTGCCTGGTGCTCTCCAGGCGGCGCTTGGGCCTGCGCACCTTCGGCTCGCGCAGCAGCGTCAGCGAGCCGCCGGCCGCCTCGACCTTCTCGCGGGCGGTCGCCGAGGCGGCATGCACGGTGATGCTCAGCTTCTTGCTCAGGTCGCCCTGGCCGAGCAGCTTCACGTCGGTCCGCGTGTTCCGGATCAGGCCCTTCTCGACGAGTGCCTCGAGCGTCACCTCGGCGCCGGCGTCGAAGCGCTCCTGGAGCGCGGCCACGTTGAGCGGAACGGTCGAGGTGCGGTGGGGGCCCATCGGCATCGCGTCCTTCGAGTACGGGCCGCGCTGCTTGGCCAGGCGCATGTAGATCGGGTTCTGGCCGCCCTCGAAGCCCGGGCGCATCTTGTTCGAGCCCGAGCGTGACTTCTGGCCCTTGATCCCGCGGCCCGAGTAGCGACCCTTGCCGGAGCCCAGGCCGCGGCCGACCCGCTTGCGAGTCTTGCGCGCCTGCGCCGGCTTGAGATTCGAAAGGTTGAGCTCCTCGGCCATCAGTCGGTGTCCACCCTGACGAGGTGACGGACCTTCCTGAGCATACCGGCGAGCTGCGGGCTCTCGTCCTTCTCGACGCTGCGGCCGATCTTGCCGAGACCGAGTGCACGCAAGGTACCCCGGTGTCGCTGGCTCTGACCGATCGAGCTACGCGTCTGGGTGATCTTCAGCTTCGCCATCGCTCCCCTCTGTCACCGCTGCCGCCGGCTCCGGCGCGGTCGGCTGAGGCTCTTCCTCCTCGGGCTGACGGGCACCGACGGGCAGCACCTGGGCGATCGTGAGGCCGCGCATCTCGGCGACGTCGGCCGGGCGGCGCAGGCTCTGAAGGCCCTGCACGGTCGCCTTCAGCATGTTGATCGGGTTCGTCGTGCCCAGGCTCTTAGCGAGGATGTCGCGGATTCCGGCGAGCTCGAGGACGGCGCGCACGCCGCCCCCGGCGATCACGCCGGTTCCCTCGCTGGCCGGACGCAGGAGCACGCGGGCGGCGCCGAACTCGCCGAGGATCTCGTGCGTGATCGTCGTCCCGTGCCGAGGCACCTGGAAGAGGTTCTTCTTCGCGTCGTCCACGGCCTTCGAGATCGCGAGCGGAACCTCCCGCGCCTTCCCGTAACCGAGTCCGACCCGGTCGACCTCGTCGCCGATCACCACGAGCGCGGTGAACGAAAACCGCCGGCCGCCCTTGACCACTTTGGCGACGCGGTTGATCTCGACCACCCGCTCCTTGAGCTCTCTCGTCTCTCGCTCTCGAACGTCAATGCTCACTTAGAACTTGAGGCCTCCTTCGCGTGCTGCGTCGGCCAGCGCCTTGACGCGGCCGTGATAGAGGTAACCGCCGCGGTCGAAGACCACGGTGTCGACGCCGGCCTGCTTCGCCTTCTGGGCGAGCAGCTTGCCGACCTCGGCCGCCTGGGCGGTCTTCGAGCCCTTGCCGGCCTTCAGCTGCAGCCAGCTCGCGGCCGCGAGGGTCTTCCCCTCGAGGTCGTCCACCACCTGCGCCTCGATGCCGCGGTTGGAGCGGAACACGACCAGGCGCGGGCGCTCGGCGGTGCCGACGACCTTGCTGCGGACGCGCCTGTGCCTGCGAGCGCGTGCGGCGCGAACGGAAAGCGCGCTCACAGGTATCGCTCCTCACGAAGCGCGCCTCGACCGGTCGTTTGGGACGGCTGCACAGGTGCAGCCCGTCCAGCGAGACATCGCACGCCACGTCTCATGCCCGCTTCCCGACCTTCCGGCGCACGTACTCGCCCTCGTAGCGAATGCCTTTGCCCTTGTAGGGCTCGGGCGGGCGCACCTTGCGCACCTCGGCCGCGGTTTGTCCGACCTGCTGCTTGTCGATGCCCTTGACGATCACCTCGGTCGGCGTCGGAACCTCGAACGTGATCCCCTGCGGCGCCTTCAGCACTACGGAGTGCGAGTAGCCGACGTTGAGCTCCAGGTCGGTGCCGCGCACGGCGGCGCGGTAGCCGACTCCCTGGATCTCCAGGCGCTTTTGAAAACCGTTGGTCACGCCCTCGACCATGTTCGCGATCAGGCTCCGCGTGAGGCCGTGTAGCGCGCGGTCATCACCGCGCTCGGTCGGGCGCTTGACGACGATCGTGCTCTCCGCCTGCTCGACCTGCATGCGCGCCGGCACCTGCTGGGTCAGCTCGCCGAGCGGCCCGTTCACGATCACGCGGCCGGGCGAGAGCGAGACCGACACGCCGGCCGGAAGCTCGATGGGCTGTTTGCCGATTCGACTCATTGGGTCACCAGACGAAGCAGACGACTTCTCCGCCGACTCCCTGCTCGGCCGCGGTTCGGCTCGTGATCAGACCGTTGGAGGTGGACAGGATCGAGATGCCCATCCCGCCGAGGACGCGCGGCAACCGGTCCTTGCGCGCATAGACGCGGCGTCCTGGCTTCGAGACCCGCTTGAGGTCGGTGATCACGCGCTCGCGGTTTCGGCCGAACTTCAGCTCGATCACGAGCGTGTCGTACGGGGTGTCCTCCTCACGCTTGACCTCGTAGTCGCGGATGTACCCCTCCTCTTTGAGGAGGCGCGCGATCTCGGTCTTGGCCCGCGAGCTCGGCATCTCGGCACGCTCGTGCAGCGCGCGATTCGCGTTCCGAATCCGGGTGAGCATGTCTGCAATCGGGTCGGTCTGCACGCTACGCGTCCTCGTTTCCACAATGTGTCATTCGAACGACCACCTTCCTACCAGCTGCTCTTGGTCATGCCCGGGATGACGCCCTCGTGGGCGAGCTCGCGCAGGCAGATTCGGCACAGCCCGAACTTCTTGAACACGGCGCGCGGCCGCCCGCAGCGGTTGCAGCGCGTGTACGCCCGCACCTTGAAGCGCTGCGGCTTGCGCGATTTTTCGATCAGGGCTTTCTTGGCCACTACTGGAACTCTCCTTCGCTGCTCGTCTGTGCAAACGGCATCCCGAGCGCGCGCAGGAGCGCCAGCCCCTGCTCGTCGTCGGGCGCCGTGGTGGTGATCGCGACGTCGAGGCCGCGAACGGCGGCGATCGAGTCGTAGTCGATCTCGGGAAAGATGATCTGCTCGCGGATCCCGAGCGAGAAGTTGCCGCGACCGTCGAACGAGGCGTGATCCAGCCCTCGGAAGTCGCGAATACGCGGGAGCGCGATCGAGACCAGCCGGTCGAGGAACTCCCACATCCGGTCGCCGCGCAGCGTCACGCGCGCACCGACCGGCATGCCCTCGCGCAGCTTGAAGCTGGCGATCGACTTGCGGGCCTTGCGCACCTGCGCGCGCTGTCCGGCGATGGTGGTCAACTCCTCGATCGCGCCGTCGAGCGCCTTGGCCTCGGTCTTCGCCTCGCCCACGCCCATGTTCAGCGTGATCTTCTCGACGCGCGGAACCTGCATGATCGAGCGCAGCTCGAGATCGTCCTTCAGGCGTGGGCGCACCTCCTGCTCGTAGCTGGCTTTCAGCCGCGGCACGTAGCCGTTCGTCTCCGTCTTGCGGGGCCGGGGGCTCACTACGCGATCTCCTGACGGACGGCGCAGCGACTCGTCGGTTCGGACGGAGGCACGAAGGGAGCTCGTGCCTCCTGAGGACGGCATCGCACGCGAGCCCTCACTTGTCGATCTCCTGGCCGCAATCGGCTCGCTTGCAGACGCGCACGTGTACCTCGCGCCCCTTGATCTCCTTCGTCGTCATCCCGATTCGGGTCGGCCGGTTGCAGGTCGGGCAGACGAGCATCACATTGGCCACAGGCACAGGCGCGGGCTTCGAGATCACGCCACCCGGCGTCATCTGGGCGCCGCCCATCCGGCTCGAGTCCTTGATCGGCCGCGGCCGCGTATGCCGCTTCTGGATGTTGAGGTTCTCGACCACGACGCGGCGCTCGCGTGGCCGCGCCTCGAGCACTCGGCCTTCCTTGCCGCGATCCTTGCCCGAGAGCATGTGCACCAGATCGCCCTTCCTGACCTTCATCTTGTGACTCATCAGCGGTCACCTCTCGTGGACATAGTGCGAGGCATGCGGGAGGGGGCCGCCATCAGAGAACCTCCGGGGCGAGCGAGACGATCTTCATGAAGTTCTTCTCGCGCAGCTCGCGCGCGACGGGCCCGAAGATCCGGGTGCCGCGTGGGTTGCGGGCGGTGTCGATCAGCACGGCCGCGTTCTCGTCGAAAGCGATCGAGGTGCCGTCATCGCGGCCGAAGGGCTTCCTGGTTCGGACCACGACGGCCTCGACGACTTCGCCCTTCTTGACGGCGCCCTGCGGGCTCGCGCTCTTGACGGTCGCGGTGATCACGTCGCCCACGCGCGCGTAGCGGCGCTTTGAGCCGCCCTTGACCCGGATGCACAGGATCTCACGGGCGCCGGTGTTGTCGGCGACGCGCAGGCGAGATTCCTGCTGGATCACAGGTCACCCTCCTTGCAGATCGTGCTCTGCGGTCTCGAAAAGCAAGGATGGCAAGGACGCAGGGAGCGTTCGTAACCGCAGGCCACGGGCGCGACTGACATAACGGGCGCGGATGCCATCGCTGTGTGCTTTGCAGCACTCCGCGGAGTGCGAGGTGCGAGGTGGGAGACCGTCATTACTTGGCTTCCTCCAGAACCTCGGCGAGACGCCAGTTCTTGGTCTTGGAGAGCGGCCGCGTCTCGACGATGCGGACAAGGTCGCCGACATTGGCGGTGTTCTGCTCGTCGTGGGCGTGGAACTTGGACGAGCGCCGGACGACCTTCTTGTAGCGCGGGTGGGCCTTGATCGTGTCCACCTTGACCACGATCGTCTTGTCCATCGCGTTTGAGACGACGACGCCACGCCGCTCCTGGCTGCGCCCGCGCTCGTGCTCGGGCTTGGGTAGCCGGACGATCGGGCGGCGCTCGGCGGGGCGCTCCCGCTTGGGCTTGGAGTGCTGGTGCCGCTGCGAGCGCGGCAGGCGCTTGCGCTTCGCCTTCGGCCCAGACTGCGGTGCGCGAGGTGCTTCCTCCGCCGGGGCGGCGGGCTCCTCGGCCGCAGGCTCCTCGGCTGCCGGCTCATCTGCCGCAGGCGCTTCAACCGCAGGCTCCTTGGCTACCCGCTCTTCCTCGGCGAGCGGCTCTTCGGCAGCAGGCTGCTCCTCCGGCTCCGGCCCAGTTTCCTCAGCGGCAGCGGTCTCCTCCACCGTCTCCTCCGAGACGGCCTCGGGAGTCTCCTCCGTCTGCGGCCCGTTCTCTGTCTTGTTCTTCTCGTCAGGCATTGGTCTCTCTCGTCAGGCTTGGACTTCCTTCTCGCTCGTTGCGGACGGTCAGAATGCGTGCGATCTCACGTTTCGCGAGCTTCAGCCGCGCAGGCTGCTCGAGCGCGCCCGTGGCGGATTGGAAGCGCAGGTTGAACAGCTCCTGCCGCGTGTCGGCGAGTCGCAGCTCCAGCTCTTCGTCGGTCAAGTCACGCAGCTCTCTAGCTCGCAAACAGATCAGCCTCCCTCGTGACCACCTTCGTCTTGATCGGCAGCTTGCGCGCGGCCAGGCGGAGCGCCTCCTTCGCGAGGAGGTCGTCGACGCCCGCCAGCTCGAACATGACGCGCCCGGGCTTCACGACCGCGACCCAGTGCTCCGGGGCTCCTTTGCCGGATCCCATCCGCGTCTCGGCGGGCTTCTGCGTCACCGGCTTGTCCGGGAAGACGTTGATCCAGACCTTTCCACCACGGCGGATCTTGCGGGTCATCGCGATTCGGGCGGCCTCGATCTGCCGGCTCGTGATCCAGCCGGCCTCGAGCGCCTTCAGCCCGTAGTCGCCCGCCTGCACCGTCGTCTGCCCCTTGGAGATGCCTCTACGGCGGCCGCGCTGGTACTTGCGGTACTTGGTCTTCTTCGGAAGCAGCATCTACGAGCGCCCCTTCTTGGTCGGCTTGCTGCCGGCCCCCTCGCCGCCGCTCTTCTCCGCCGACTCGTCGCCCGAACTCTCCAGCTTCGTCGGGTCCTCGACCTGCTGCTTGCCGGTTGTCGTATCGGGCGCGTCGGCGACCGCATCCGGGACCACCGGCACATCCGGCTCGATCACGGGCTGCTCCCGACCCTCCGCCGAGACGCCCTGCTCGTCCGTGCGCGGGCGCTCGGTCGTCTCCTCGGGTCGAGCGCGGGCGCGACTTGGACGCCTCGGGCCGCCGCCCGGCCCCTTCTTGCGCTGGCGCACCGGGCCGAGGCCCTCGCGGTCCGGGCCGCGTCCACGCCCGCCCTCGCGCGACGCGCCGAGACCCTCGGCGGTGCCGCCGCGGCGGCGAGCCTGGTCCTGGTCGCCCAGGCGCGCGTCTTTCTGGGCCATGCCCTCGTAGCCCTCCGGCATGATCTCGCCCTTGTTGATCCAGACCTTTACGCCGATGCGGCCGAAGGTCGTCTTCGCCTCCACGAAGCCGTAGTCGATGTCGGCGCGGATCGTATGCAGCGGAACCCGGCCCTCGGAGTAGCTCTCCGAGCGGCTCATCTCGCCGCCGCCGAGCCGGCCGCCGCACTGGACCTTCACGCCCATCGCACCGGAGCGCATCGCGGAGGCGAGCGAGCGCTTCATCGCGCGGCGGAAGCTGACGCGGTTGGCGAGCTGCTCGGCAATCGACTGCGCGACCAGCTTCGCGTCGAGCTCGGGACGCTTGATTTCGTTGATGTTGATGTGCACGGCCTTGTTGGTCATGCCGTGGATGTCCTTGCGGAGCGCGTCCACCTCGACACCGGACTTGCCGATCACGATTCCCGGGCGCGCGGTGTAGATGTCGATCGTGATCCGCTGGGCGTCCTTGCGGATCAGGATGTCGGACAGGCCCGCATGCGCGAGCTTGCCGTAGATGTGCTCGCGGATCTTGATGTCCTCGAGCAGGTACGCCGGGAACTCCTTCGTCCCCGTGTACCAGTTCGACTTCCAGTCGTGGATGACGCCGACGCGCAGCCCGCCGGGATGGATTTTCTGACCCACTAGGTGGTCGCCTCCTCTTGCTTTGGAGGCGTCTCGCGCTTCGGGGACGCCTTCTTGGCCGTCGCCTTGCGCTTGGCACCGGCTTCCCCCGTTTCCTCCGCAGGCGGCGCCGGCTCAGGTGCGCGCTCGGGCTCGACGAGCTTGATGGTGATGTGACAGGTCGGCTTCTGGATCCGGGCTGCGCGCCCTCGCGCGCGGGCGCGCCAGCGCTTCAGCACCGGGCCTTCGTCGACGTAGGCGGCCGCCACGATCAGCTCATCGCCGACGAGGTTGTGGTTCGCCTCCGCGTTCGCGACGGCCGAGCTCAGGACCTTGGCCACGTCGCGTGCGGCCGCCCGCTGGGTGAACGCAAGCACGGTCCGCGCTTCCGGAACCGATCGGCCCCGGATGTGCTCGACCACGAGCCGCGCCTTGCGGGGCGAGGCGTGGACCCACTTGGCCACAGCCTTCACTTCCTTACGCTCGGCGGCACTCATCGCTAGCGCTTCACCTCGGTCTTGCGGTCGCCGGAGTGGCCGCGGAAGGTGCGCGTCGGAGCGAACTCGCCGAGCTTGTGCCCGACCATCTGCTCCGTGATGAACACCGGCACGTGCTTGCGCCCGTCGTGGACCGCAATCGTGTGCCCGACCATGTCCGGGAAGACGGTCGAGGAGCGCGACCAGGTCCGGATCATCTGCTTCGAGCCTGACTCGTTCATCTTGTTGATGCGGCCGAGCAGCCGCTCCTCGACGAAAGGCCCTTTCTTGCTTGACCTGGACACCTAGCGTTTCTCCTTCCCTCGACGTCTGCCGCGGACGATCAACTTGTCGGATTCCTTGTGCTTGCGGCGCGTGCGCTTGCCCAGCGTCGGCACGCCCCAGGGTGTAACCGGGTGGCGGCCGCCCTTCGACTTGCCCTCGCCGCCCCCGTGCGGGTGGTCGACCGGGTTCATCGCAGAGCCGCGCACCGTGGGGCGCTTGCCCCGCCAGCGACTGCGCCCCGCCTTGCCGCCGGTGATGTTCTCGTGGTCGACGTTGCCGACCTGGCCGATCGTCGCCCGGCACGTGAGCAGGACCCGGCGCAGCTCGCCCGATGGTAGCCGAAGGACGCCCTGGCCCTCGTCCTTCGCCACGAGCTGGACACCCGAGCCGGCGCTCCGCGCCAGCTGCCCGCCCTTGCCGGGCTTCAGCTCGACGTTGTGGACGAGCGTGCCCGTCGGGATATTCTGCAGCGGCAGCGCGTTTCCGGGCTTGATGTCCGCACCCGGGCCGGACTCGACCGTGGCGCCCACCTGCAGCCGCGCGGGTGCGAGGATGTACGCCTTGGCGCCGTCGGCGTAGTGCAGGAGCGCGATCCGGGCGGAGCGGTTCGGGTCGTACTCGATCGCAGCGACCTTCGCCGGCACGCCGTCCTTGAGGCGCTTGAAGTCGATGAGTCGGTACTGGCGCTTGTGCCCGCCGCCCTGGTGACGACGGGTGATGCGGCCGTACGCGTTGCGCCCGCCGCTCTTCTTCAGGGGCTCGGTCAGGCTCTTCTCGGGCTCGGTCTTCGTGATCTCATCGAAGGACGAGACCGACATGAAGCGCCGGCCCGGCGAGGTTGGCTTGTACTTGCGGACGGCCATCAGCAGTCACCTTTCAGGCAGATCGTGCTCTCGGGCCGGGAAAAGCGAGCCTCGCAAGGACGCAGGGAGCGTTCGTAGCCGGAGGCTACGGGCGCGACTGAGGACGCCGCGAGGCGACGCTTTGCAGCGGTTCCGAGAGTGCGAGATGGGTGGAAGGTGGCTGCCATCACACCTGCGCTCCTTCGAAGATCTCGATCGACTCGCCCTGACGGAGCTGCACGATCGCCTTCTTCCAGCCGGGCTTGCGGCCGCGAACCAGGCCCCGCCGCTTCGGCTTCGATTGCACCTTCGACACGTTGACCCCGATCACGTGCACGTGAAAGAGCTCCTCCACGGCCTGGCGGATCTGGGTCTTGTGCGCGTCCGGATGCACCCGGAACGAGTACTTGCGGTCATCGATCATCGCGTAGCTCTTCTCTGAGACCACAGGGGCGAGCAGGACTTCGTTCGGATGGAGGCTCACCAGGCCTTCCCCTGGACCTGCTCGAGCGCCGGCTCGGTAATCAGCAGCGACTGCGCGCGGACGAGCTGGTTCACCTCGAGCTCGCTCGGGACGGTGATCTCCACGCGCGCGAGGTTCCTGAAGGACTTGATCAGCGCCTCCTCCTCGGGCTGCGCGACGAGGAGGAGCGGCGCCTCTTTGCCCCAGGCGCCGACGAGCTCGGCGGCGTCCTTGGTGGAGGGCGCGTCGAAGCCGACCGGGTCGAGCACGCCGAGCGAGCCGCGAAGCGCATGTGCCGAGAGGGCGCTGCGCATCGCTGCGCGACGGGCCTTGCGGTTCACCTTCGACTCGAAACTGCGCATCATCGGCGGGAAGGCGAGGCCGCCGCCGGTCCAGTGCGGAGCGCGGATCGACCCCGCCCGCGCCCGACCGGTGCCTTTCTGGCGCCACGGCTTGGAGCGGCCGCCGGCGACGAAGCCGCGGCTCTTGCCGCCGCGGGTGCCCGCGCGAGCCGCGTTCAGCTCGGCGCGCACCGTCTCGTGCACGAGGTGCGCCTTGGGCTCGGTGCCGAATACCGCCTCCTCGAGCGTGAGGCTCTTCGCAGACTTGCCCGCCTTGTCGAGAACCGGAGCCTTAGGCGCTGCCACGGCTTTTGTCCTCCCTGACCTCGACGAAGCCGTTCCTGGGGCCCGGCACGGCGCCCTTGACCAGGAGGAGATTCCGCTCCGGATCGATTTCGTGCACCTTGAGACCGACCTGCGTGACGCGCTTGCCGCCCATGCGGCCGGCCATCTTCTGGCCTTTGAAGACGCGTGACGGCGTTGCCGAGGCGCCAATCGAGCCCGGCTTGCGCACGTTGTGCGAGCCGTGCGAGACCGGGCCGCGGCTGAAGTTGTGGCGCTTGATCGTGCCCGCGAAGCCTTTGCCGATCCCGATCCCGGAGACCTTGACGCTGTCGCCGGGCTCGAAGGCCTCGACGGTCACGTTCTCGCCCTCGGTCAGCTCGGTCGTCCCGCGGAACTCGACGAGGCGCCGGTGCGGCTCGAGCTCGCCGAGATGGCCGCGCTCGGCCTTGGAGATCCTCCGCTCCGCTACCCGGTCGAACGCCAGCTGCACGGCCTCATAACCGTCCGAGTCGACCGTCTTCACCTTGACGATCGGGCATGGCCCCGCCTCGATCACGGTCACGGGAGTCACCTGCCCGGTCTCGGGGTCGAACAGCTGGGTCATGCCGAGCTTCTTGCCGATGATGCCTTTCACAGCTTGATCTCGATGTCTACTCCGGCCGGCAGGTCGAGCCGCATCAGCGAGTCGACCGTCTTCGGCGTGGGCGAATGGATGTCGATCAGGCGCTTGTGCGTGCGCACCTCGAAGTGCTCTCGCGAATCCTTGTCCTTGAAGGGACTTCGGATCACGCAGTAGACGTTCTTCTCGGTGGGCAAGGGCACGGGGCCGGTGATCGTCGCGCCGGTTCGCTGAGCGGTCTCCACGATCTGGCTCGCGGACTTGTCCAGCTGCTGGTGGTCGTAGCCCTTGAGGCGGATGCGGATCTTGTTCTGCGGCACGACCTACCTTTCGCTTTCTTGGCTTCTCGTCGTCATTTCAGGACGCGTGGCGTTTACTTGTCGATCGCGGTGACGACGCCGGCGCCGACGGTGCGGCCACCCTCGCGGATTGCGAAGCGCAATCCCTGATCCATCGCGATCGGCTGGATCAGCTCGATCTCCATGTTGGTGTTGTCGCCCGGCATGACCATCTCCTGGCCCTCCGGCAGCTTGATCGCGCCGGTCACGTCCGTCGTGCGGAAGTAGAACTGCGGGCGGTAGTTGTTGAAGAACGGCGTGTGCCGCCCGCCCTCGTCCTTCGAGAGCACATACACCTCGGCCTTGAACTGCGTGTGCGGAGTGATCGAGCCCGGCTTCGCCAGC
>DATHAF010000012.1:0-82336 GCA_035296785.1 Gaiellaceae bacterium | reverse complement strand
GTCGCGGTCTCAGCGGCAAAGCCCTGATGCGGCTCCAGATGAGCCACCCGTGTTCCGAGCGTGCGGATGATCCGCCAGCCTCCGGCATAGGTTCCCAGCGCCATGGCGATGGCTGCGCTGGCGATTACCCACCAAGGGACGTGGAACTCGCTTTGAGGGTGGGCGGCGACCAAAGCGAGGCCGATCACGCCCATCGTCTTCTGAGCATCGTTGGTGCCGTGGGTGAGGGCAACGAATCCCGCCGAGATGATCTGCAGGCGACGAAAAAGGGTCGAGGTGCGACCGTAGCTCCTGTTTCGGAAGAGCCACATGATCGTGATCACGACCGCGAAGGCAATCAAGACGCCGAAGACCGGTGCGGCCAGCGACGGCAGCAGCACCTTTTCGTAGAGGCCTTGGGCGTTAACGACGTCCCAGCCGTTGGCCGCGACCGCCGAGCCAATGACTCCGCCGATCAGCGCGTGGCTCGAGCTCGTCGGCAGGCCGAGCAGCCAGGTGATCAAGTTCCAGGTGATTGCCCCGACGAGCCCGGCAAGGACGACCTTCAGGGTCACGACATCGGGATTAACAATCCCCTTGCCCACAGTCGTCGCAACCTTGATCGAGATGAAGGCGCCGGCGAAGTTGAGAATGGCTGCGAAGACCACGGCGACCCGCGGCGAGAGCGCTCGCGTCGAGACGCTGGTCGCAATCGCGTTCGCAGCATCATGGAAGCCGTTCGTGAAATCGAAGAAGAGCGCGACGGCGACAACGGCGACGAGAGTCGTGTTCATAGCGGGAGCGGCAAGGGGAGCCGCGCGCGGGAGCGTAACGGCTGCCTAGCGGCGGAGGAGAACTGCAGCAACAGCGGCACCGACGAGACCGATCCCGTAGCTGACGAACGCGAGCAACCTATTGCCTTGAAGCGTCAGGTAGACGCCTAAGGCTGCCATTGCGATGGCGAGTTGAACGAAGCGGCGCCACCGCCACGAATCCGGCTCCCCTAGACGTCGCATTCGTGGATGGTAGAGATCCACCTAAGGCGTTTCGTGCGGCTTGCACTAGCCTTACCTATGCGGCGAGCGTGCCTCGGTGAAGGTGAAGGATCGGGCCGACTGGCGCTATGAGCTCGACCGAGAGGGCGCGATTCGTAGCCGCAAGCGCGTCGGACGGAAGTAGACGCTGGTGCCCTCTCCTCTCGCGCCTAGGCGCTTGAGCGGCCGGCCCTGTCTCGATCACGATGCCCTTCTGCTGAAGATAGGTGACCGCCTCGGCGATTCGCCCCGGCCAGACGAAGCAGAGGTCGCTGTTGCCGGTTGAACAGGAACGCGGGCGACGTTGGTCGAGACGTCCACTCCTGGCCCATGGACGTTGAGCTGTGTGTCGCCGAAGCGGTAGGCCACACGCGGTGGATCACCGTGGGGCACGATCTCAGCACCGAGTACGTCGTTGTAGAACTGATTCGAGGCGCTCCAGTCGGAAACGGCGAGAACGCTGTGGTCGAGTCGCAGGGGTTTTAGTCCCTCAGTCATCGCTGAACTCCCGCTCCGCGCACTCCGGGCAGTGGAAGGCGAGCTCCGGAGGCTCGCCATCGGTGAGGTAGGCCTCCCAATGCGATTCATCCGTTGGCAGCCAGATCGCGACGCACTCGGCGCATGTCGGATCAGCCGACACCGTCGACCTGCACAGCCGCGAGTCTACGAGAGCCGTGCTTTAGCTGGCTCGGGTCGTACCTAGGCGATCTACTGCCAGACGGTGTAACGGAAGACGAGTTTCGCCGTTCCGACACCGGGGACGCTGGTCAGCTCTAAGGCAGCTATGTGCGCTTCGCTCGTTTGAAGACACAGCCAGCCGTTCTTCTCGAGTTGTGATAGGCCAAGCGTCCCGTCTTGCCGGGCTTCGAGCGCGGCGGTACATGTTGATTTGTCCGCCCGCCCACTCGTCCGCGTCATCAGACCGCTGCCGACGGGGTTCAGCAGGCAGTCGCCTGCACTGCAGTAGAGGTACAGGTCGCTTCCGCTCACACCTGGACCGACCTTGCCGCCCTCGAGGTCGGCATCATCTGGCGTCATCATCGTCATCTCACCTTGCGCGAAGACACCGCCGGATGACTTGGGCGCGGTAGAGCGAGTGGCGTTTGAGGACACCGGCTGTGTGACGGTGCTCTCGGAGGCGGGCGGGGTGGTGCTTTTGTCGCCCGATGTCTTCAGCAGTGCGACCAAACTGACGATTGCGGCGATCAAAGCAGCAACGCCAGTCAGGATTCCCGGCAGCGTCGTCCAGAATGCCAAGAAGCCTTCTTTATGCGGGCCGCGGCTGTCGCTTCCGGAGCCACCGATGGACATGCTCGCAGTATCGCCCCTTCGCCTCTGCCGTGAAAGGTGAAAGCCGTGACTGCGATGGTGTGGTCTGGGTGTGGCGTTGGCCTAGATGTCCTGCCCACGGAGGTTGTTAAACGCGGCTGATTGGGGGCCGGGCGGCGAGCCGAACGCTAGGACGCTTCCCACGACCCGGCCCCAAAATGACCTACGGAACGCAGGTCATAGCGCTAGGGCGGGATCGGCGAAGCGCCGATTTCGCCGCCTTCGCCAAACCCGCTCAGCAATAACGCTGACGATGAGCGCTCCGAAGAAACCCAGAACGGCTCCATACAGACCACTAAGACCTGCGCATAGCCCGCTCGGCTCCGGGGAGTTTGCCTCAGACGAAGGACAAGTGCTTTCGATCGGGCCTTGTAGCAGAATCGCGCCGCCTTACCCGACCAGCACTGCGAACACGAAGTGCGCGAAGTTTGTCGCTCAGGCGGAACGAGCCGATCTAGCTCTACTCGCCAAACTCCCGCTCCGCGCATCCCGGGCAGTAGAAGGCGAGCTCCGGCGGCTCGTCATCGGTGAGGTACGCCTCCCACCGATCCTCGTCTCGGGACGTGCTCGGTGGGTGCCAGTGCCCCCGGAGCTCTTCGTGCCGTCACGCGCCTTGTGGCACGCGAAGAACCGCACCCCTGAGCGCCGGGTGTTCCTGGGCTTCGGCGGTGATCGCTTCCGCACGGCGACCACTCGCGCCTGCCTCGCGGCCGCAGTGCCGCGCTTCTCGCCGCATGACTTGCGCCACCGCCGCGTCTCGCTGCTCCACCTTGGTCGGGATGCCGTGGGCCCGGATCGGTGAGATCGTCGGACATGGCGACCTCGTCCAACGGCCCGCACGTGTACCCATGTGCTCGGCGACGAGGAGGAGCTCGACTACGCGTCACTGCTCAGATGAGCCGGTTCATTGATCGTCCGACCTTCCAGCGACTCATCGAGGTCGCCGGAGATCGAAACGCCCGCAATGAGCTTCTTCCCGTCGGCTTCAGGAACGTGGGTTGACTTCTGGCGACGAAAGCGACAGACTCGCCGGCAACGGCCGCCGGTGCGCGGGCCGTGGGTGTCTCGGCCCCCGTTTCGCCGCTGTGCAGGTTCCTGCGGTATCTACGGAGGGGAGAAACCATGCGAAAGGTCATCATCCCGCTCATCTGTTCCTGGGCTGTGGCGGCAGTCGTCGCTGCTCCAGCGAGCGGCTACGCGTTCTTTGCCAGCAACGGCAAGGCGTTCAGCGCACCAGGCCTCGAACAGGCTGTAGCGGCATGTCAGAAGACCATCGGCCTACAGACCATGCGAGACATTGCAGCCGGAGGTGGACCGAAGGCGGGCATCCCGGCCCCGACGAACTGCGATCACTTCTTCCAGCTAATCGGCGTGATCGGAAAGTAAGGCCGGGGGCTGTTGAGCTCCGCCGCGAGGGGATCCGGTCAGGCCTTGATCTGGCCCGGGCTTCAGCAGACGGCAGAGCGTCCAACAACTTGTCGCGCAATTCCTCCCAATTTCCAGTGTGGTAGCCGATTGCGGCTAGCAGCCGCTCCTTCCCGTGACCCTTGTTCGGGTCGAGCAGGTAGTTCAGAAACTTCTCCGCATGAGCCGTGGCTATCTCCGCGTTCGGCACGCGATCTGGGAGTGGCGACATTGCAACCGGCCGCATACCGGGTCTAGGCTGCGGCGGCATGGCGAAGCTCTCGCACCCGTGCCAACCTTGGTTGGCGCCACTGCGGGAGGAAAGATAGAGGCGGAAGTTCGGAGGCGCACTGCCCCCGCGAACGGAGTGCAGTACGCCAACGGATCTGCGGTCTGGATGCCGCGCAGCGCCTGGCGCTCGGGCGGGTATCAGGTTAAGGTGGCTGCGGCATCACTTCTCGTCCAGGAGGGGGTTTCGAAGGCGCCTGTTCGTGGCAGGACTGTTTGAGTCAGGATGACGACGGTTGAAATCGAAAACGTCCTGGCGACCCCCGAGTTGCACGAGCTGTTCGAATCGGCTGAGCAGACCGGGTCGCTGCGGTTTGGAGACCTTGTCGAGGTGCTGGAGCCTCTACGGCTCGACCCGCTCGAGACAGATGCCGTCTATCGGGAGCTCGAGCAGCGCGGCATCGAGGTTCTGGAGCACGAGCACGAGCAGCAGCAACCGCCGCCGCCGCCCACGCTTCAGCCGATCGTCCAGGAGACGACGACCGACGCGCTGCAGCTCTTCCTCCGCGACGCAGGCCGGCACCCGCTCCTGACAGCCGCACAGGAGGTCGAACTGGCCAAGCGCATCGAGCGCGGCGAGGGCCAGGCCAAGCAGACCATGATCCAGTCCAACTTGCGCCTCGTCGTCTCGATCGCCAAGAACTACCGCAACCAGGGACTGCCGTTCCTCGACCTGATCCAGGAAGGGACGCTGGGACTGATCCGCGCCGTCGAGAAGTTCGACTGGCGCCGCGGCTACAAGTTCTCGACCTACGCTACGTGGTGGATCCGCCAGGCCGTTGCCCGCGCCCTCGCCGACAAGGCGCGCACGATCCGGATGCCCGTCCACATCGTCGAGCGGATGCAGAAGCTGAACCGCGCCGAGCGCACGCTCTGGACACAGCTCGGCCGCGAGCCCTCGCTCGAGGAGATCGCCGAGGAGGCGAACCTCCCGATCGCGCAGGCGCACGAAGTCAAGGCCGCAGCCCGTGCTTCAACGAGCCTCGACCAGCCGGTCGGCGACACCGAGGACGCGGTCTTCGGCGATTTCGTCGCCGGAGATGGCCCGCTTCCCGACGAAGAGGTCGAGGTTTCGCTCCGGTGCCAGGCTCTCGCTGAGGCGCTGGCGGCCTTGGGAGACCGGGAGCGGCAGGTCTTGATCCTCCGCTACGGCCTCGATGACGCGGATCCCAAGACGCTGGAGGACATCGGTCGCCGCCTTGGGCTGACCCGCGAGCGCGTTCGTCAGATCGAGACCGAGGCGCTCAAGCGTCTCGCGCGACTGCGTGAGATGGAGTCGGTCTCGCACTGAGCCCTAGCGCCGCACCGTCGAAGAGCGGCCGCGCTGTTTCCTCCCCCACTCTCGCTCTGACGAGCTCATAGGCCTCATCGATTCGCGCCGGCCGCGCGAGCCGGTGCCCGTCCGACGCGACCACCGCTGCGTCATTGGCCTCGATCAGCGCCCAGGCAAGCTCCTCCGCCTCGGGGCCGTGCCGCCCCAGGATGCTGGTTGCATTCAGCTGCAGCGGCCAGCGTTGAGCCAGCTCGTGTGCGAGCTCAGGCCGCTCCCGAACCGATTGGGCGCGCTCGGGATGCGCGACCAGCGGCACGAGCCCTGCGTCGTCGACGTGCTTGGCCAGCGCGAGCAACTCGTCGGCAGGCCCGACGAACGGCACCTCCATCAGGACGTGGTTCGTCCCCTCGAGCACGTAGCGGGCCGGATCCTCGCGCAGGAGCGGCGCTGCCGGGGTCAGCTCGAAACCGAGTCGCAGCTCGAGTGGTGCTCTTTCACGGAGGCGCTCGAAGGCGCGGCGGATCCCCAGCTCTCGCTCCACGCTCAACGGAAAATGCGGCCAGACGTGCGGCGTGCCGAAGAGAATGGCCGTTCGCGCTTCTGCCGCCAGGACGCAAAGCTCCACCCCTTCCTCGATCGACGCCGCACCATCGTCACCCGAAGGGACCACGTGGGAGTGACAATCGACGAACGAGGGCCTCACGCCCCCCAGGCTACTCGGCGCGCAGGTAGAGCTGAAGCGCGGGAGCGACCGAGCGAAGCTCGCGCAGCGCCCGCGATTCGAGCTGCCGCACCCGCTCGCGCGTGATACCGAGATCGGATCCAACCTCTTCGAGCGTCTGCGGGGGCTCCCCGTCGAGGCCGAAGCGGCGCGTGAGCACGTGACGCATCCGGGGCGCGAGCCGCTGCAGCGCCTGTCCGAGCTCGGCCGATCGAAGGTGGTTGGCGGTGACGGTATCGGGACGGTCGGTCTTGGTGTCCTCGATCAGGTCGCCGTAGAGGCTCTCGCCGTCGCCGACGGGCGTTTCGAGGCTGACCGGATCCTCGACGAGCTCGAGCAGCGTCTTGACGCGCTCGATCGGAAAGCCGCTCTCCTTGGCGATCTCCGGCAGCAGCGGCTCGCGATTGAGCTTCTGAGCGAGGATGCGACGGGAGCGCATGACGCGTCTCACCTGCTCCGCCACGTGGACGGGCAGGCGGATCGTCCGGCCCTGGTCGGCCAGCGCGCGCGTGATCGCCTGGCGAATCCACCAGGTGGCGTAGGTCGAGAGCTTGAAGCCGAGCGTGTAGTCGAACTTCTCCACCGCTCTGATCAGTCCGAGGTTGCCCTCCTGGATCAGGTCGAGCAGCGGAACGCCGGCCTTCGTGTAGTTGCGCGTGATCGACATGACGAGCCTGAGGTTCGACTCGATCAGCTTGCGCTTCGCGTTCTCGTCGCCCTCGTCCTTGAGGCGGGCGAGCTCGCGCTCCTGGGCGTGAGTCAAAAGGGGGCCGTCGCCGATCTGGCGGACGTAGAGTTTGAGCGGGTCAGCGGTCTGAGGCTCCGTGACCTCGACCTCTTCCACCTCGTCGGCCTCATCGACCGCCTCATCCTCCGCAGTCGGAACCACCTCGAGCCGAGGCTCAATGGCTTCGGTCTCGGGGAGGGCCTCTGGGAGCGGCCGCTGCTCCATCACGAAGGCTCTATCGGTTACCCGCGTCCCCCTCTTGAGAGAGGTGTACTCGCACGAGGGATCTCGCATCCCGGCGGCGAACCGAGACGCTGGAGATGACTAACTCTCAGCCGAGCGCGTCGTCAGACTCAGTGGCGGCCGAACGTGTGGTCGCCTACTTCATCCAAGGGGCTTTCTGAGATGTGTGGAATCGCCGGATACAGCTTGAGCGCGTCCAGTGACGTCGAGCGGACGCTCGCGGCGCAGGCGCTGCTCGCCGGAATCGCCGAGCGCGGCGCCGACGCGGTCGGGTACGCGTACGTGGCACCGGGCGCAGGGATCGCGATTCACAAGCAGCGCTCGGGAGCCAGCGCCTTGCTCGAGCAGGTCGTCCTGCCGGCGAGCGTCAACGAAGTGCTCGTGCACGTCCGCGACTACACGAAGGGCCACCCGCGGATCGAGGCCAACAACCATCCGATCCGACATGGCACCGTCGTCGGGGTTCACAACGGGATCATCTTCAACGACGACGAGCTGATGGCCTCGCACGGCTTCGAGCGGGCCGAGCCGCAGATGACCGTCGACTCCGAGGCGATCTTCGCCCTGGCCGAGTCGTCCGGCGGCGCGTCCCAGGCTCTGGAAGAGCTCCGCGGATCGATGGCGACGGCCTGGTTGGACGAGCGGCGTCCCGACACGATCTTCCTCGCCCGCGGCGTCGGCCGCCCGCTCTGGGTCGGCACGGGGCGAGAGGAGACCTTCTTTGCCTCCACCAAGGCAGCTCTCGCGGTGGTCGAGCGCTTCCTCCGGCTCAAGCTGCGCAAGCGCGAGCTCTCGGAAGGCACGCTCGTCGTTGCCGCCAAGGGCGACGTGCTCGAGCGCAAGCGCTTCAAGCCCAACCGCGACTTCGAGGAGCGCTCGCTCCCCGCGGTGCGTGCCCCACACGAGGGCGCGTTCTGCCTCAAGCAGCTCGCTGCTCTCGCGGCGCTCTCTGCCTAGCTCCTGCTAGTCGATGCTGCCGTCGGCAGCTACGTCGGTTCCGGACGCGACCAGACGCTCTCGGATCAGGAACTGGAAGGTCGACCAGGCGCCCTTGCGTCCCTCGAACATGCGATAGATCTGCCACTCCGTGAGCATCGCCTCGTTCTCGCGCCGCGCATCCGCCCAGTCTGCGAACTTCGGTAGCCGTCCCAGCTCACGCGCCAGCTCGCTGCCCTGCTCCAGCGCCCGTTCGAGCTTCTCCTCCCCCACCGGGACGTCGAAGCCCGCCTCGCGGAGCGCACTCGCCAGCGAGCCAAAGGTGTGCCAGTAGAGCGACTTCGAGGGCATGCGGCCCCGGTGCTCTTCGATGTCGCGGGCGGTGGGAATCCGTCCGAGCTCGGCGCCGAGCTCCTGCAGCAGCTCGAGCAGCTCCTCGCGCGTGGCGAACCGCCGTGGAACGAGCCCCGCCTTCCGCTTGGCCTCGTTCCAGCTGCCGAAATGCTCGATCACCGTCTGCGGGTGCACGCTGGTCTCCGGATCGGCCGCGAACTCGCGCATGGTCGGCGAGCGCCTGAGCCGCTCGGCGGAGGCGGTCAGCTCGGCGAGGATCTGCTCGTCCGAGTAGCGCTTGCGGATGCCGGCCTGGAAGGCCTCGAGCGCCTTCCGATCGATGCCGGCGAGCGCTCGGTATTGGGGCCGGCGAGGCATCGGAATCTGAAAATAGGATAGAGCAACTGCGCCGGGATGCAAGTTGCGGGCTAGTGTGCGCGCTATTTTGCTAATCGAGGCGTGCTACGAAGCGATGAATGCGCGACGCTCAACGGGTGAGGGGCGGGACCTTCCGAGGTAGCGTGCTGCGCGTGAGCCCACTGCCGCTCTCCGCCGAGATCCTGCTCGCACGCGCCGCGGCCGGGCTCTCCCGTGTGGTCGGGGCCGGCGGAGGCACGACGGTGCCCGGAAAGCTTCTCTGGAAGCTGGACCCTGGCGCCGTCGACCGGCTCGCGGCGCGCCTGCCGCGGGGATCGGCGCTCATCTCCGCCACGAACGGCAAGACCACGACGGCAGCGATGGTTGCGCGCATCCTCGCACCCTCCGTGCGATTGGCGCACAACCGATCGGGTGCGAACCTGGTCTCGGGGGTCGCCTCTGCCCTGCTGGCCGCGCGGGACGCCGAGCTCGGCCTCTTCGAGGTGGATGAGGCGGCGCTACCCGAGGTCGCCCGACGGCTCAAGCCTCGCGCGGTCTCGCTCGGGAACCTGTTTCGCGATCAGCTCGACCGTTACGGCGAGCTCGAGCTCCTGGCCGAGCGCTGGCGGGCCACGGTGCAGAAGCTACCGGCCGAGGCCGTGCTCGTCGTCAACGGGGACGACCCGCAAGTTGGTGATCTCGTGTCGGAACGTCCCCGCTCTACGGTTTTCGGGCTCGACGACCCTCGTCACGCCTCGGCGGAGCTCCAACACGCCGCGGACTCGAAGTGGTGCGTGCGGTGCGGGACGGCCTATGTGTACGCGGCGGCGTACATCGGGCACCTCGGCGATTACCGCTGCCCGGCCTGCGCCCACTCCCGCCCTCTTCTTCACGTGCGTGCGCGCGAGGTCGAGCTGCACGGGCTCGACAGCGTGTCTTTCGACCTGGTCA
This sequence comes from Gaiellaceae bacterium, assembly GCA_035296785.1. GTDB lineage: Bacteria > Actinomycetota > Thermoleophilia > Gaiellales > Gaiellaceae > AC-32. Next base: position 72,761 of record DATHAF010000012.1, on the reverse strand, counting down.
CGCCGGAGGGCACCCGCCGCGTCGAGCTGGGTGTGCCGGGCCTCTACAACGTCTACAACGCGCTTGCGGCGGCGGCGCTCGGTCGGGCGCTCGGCGCCTCCCTGGAGGAGGTTCAGGCCGGCTTGCAGGGCTTTTCTGCGGCGTTCGGCCGTTTCGAGCGCATCCCGATCGGTGAGCGCTCGCTGCTCGTCTTGCTGATCAAGAACCCGGCGGGCGCGAACGAGGTCGTCCGGACGCTCCTGACCGGAACGCCGCCACGGCTCTTGCTCGTGGCCCTCAACGACGAGATCGCCGATGGGCGGGACGTTTCCTGGATCTGGGACGTGGACCTCGAGCCCCTGCTCGGCGGCCTGGAGCGCCTGATCGCAAGCGGCGAACGGGCAGCGGAGCTGGCCCTGCGCTTCAAGTACGCCGGCCTCCCGGTGCAGGCGATCGAGGTGGTGCCTTCGCTCGAGGAGGCGCTCGACCGAGGCCTCGAGCTGACAGCGCCGGGCGAGGCGCTCGTCGCGCTTCCTACGTACACGGCGATGCTGGGCCTGCGCGACCTCGTGGCGCGGCGCGGCTTCGTCAAACCTTATTGGGAGGCCGCGGCATGAAGATCGTCGTCGGCCATCTCTTCCCGGATTACCTCAACATCTACGCCGATCGCGGCAACATTGCGGTGCTGGAACGCCGGGCGGCCTGGCGCGGGCACGACCTCGAGGTGCGGGCGCTCGAGCCAGGAGACGGGCTGGAGGCAGGCGAGCACGACCTCTACTACGTCGGAGGCGGCCAGGACCGGGAGCAGGAGCTGATCGCACCTGCCCTTGCGGCGATGGGCGAGGCGCTGAAGGCCGCTGTTACAGGCGGAGCGGCGGCTCTCGCCGTCTGCGGCGGCTACCAGCTCTTCGGGCACTTCTACCGCGACCGGAGCGGCGACGAGCTGCCGGGGGCCGGGCTCCTGCCACTTCATACGGTCGCGGGGGAGCGCCGCATGATCGGAGACGTGCTGCTCGAGTGCGAGTTCGAGCCGGGCCACCCGCGGCGAACGTTGGCAGGATTCGAGAACCACGCCGGTCGAACGTATCTCGACGAGGGAGCCGTTCCGCTCGGCCGCGTGCTCGCCGGGTTCGGCAATGACGGTGTCAGCGGCCACGAAGGTTGCCGGGCCGGCCGCGTGATCGGCACGTACCTGCACGGCCCGCTGCTGCCGCGCAACCCCTGGCTTGCCGACTGGCTGCTCGCGCAGGCGCTTGCCCACCGAACCGGCGACTCAACGCAACTCGCACCGCTCGAGGACGAGCTGGAGGCCGAGGCGCACGCGGTCTCGGCCGGCCGGGCGCGCTCTCGGGGCGGACGCTTCTAGGGCACCCAAAGAGCGCCGAGGTAGACCGCGGGGTCACCCGGCGTCCAGCGCTGGAGGAACCGCTGGATCGGCGGGTGGAGCACGACCTCGTCGAGCTCGTCGGAGCCGAACAGGCGGTGCCCGCGCACGGCTGCGTCCTGCGAGGTGACCGTCTCGAGCGACCGCCCGGTCAGGTCGCCGGCGAAGATGATGTGGACGACGTGCTTCGCGGTGAAGCTGCGGATCGGCGCGATCGAGTCGGCGATCGCCACAGGGCCCTCCACCGGAACTTCGTCCTCGATGCCGAGCTCCTCGAGCAGCTCGCGATGGAGCGCGTCGACGAGGCTCTCGCCCGAGTTGACGCCGCCGCCCGGGAGAAGCCAGTACTCGCGTCCGGCTTTCTCATGGCGGCAAAGGAGCACGCTCGCCTGCCAGCGCAGAATCGCCGAGACCCGAATGCGGGGTTCCATCATGGCCTCGAGGAGCCGAAGCCGCGCACGCCGCGCTCGCTCTGGGGGAGCTCCTCCACCTCGGCGAGCTCGAGCTCCGGCACCGGGAGCACGACCAGCTGGGCGATCCGCATGCCGGGCTCGACTACGAACCGCTCACGGGCATCCGTGTTGAGCAGAACGACCCGGATCTCGCCGCGGTAGCCGGAATCGACGAGCCCGGGGGCGTTGACGAGCGTGATCCCGTGTCGCGCCGCGAGTCCGGAGCGCGGCTGGACGAATCCCGCGTAGCCCTCGGGAATGGCCACCGCGAGCCCCGTGTCGATGACGACGCGCTCCCCCGGTCCGAGCTCGTGCCGCTCGCAGGCGGCGAGGTCGAGGCCGGCGTCACCCGTGTAAGCGCGCTCGGGCAGGACTGCGTCCTCGCGTAGGCGGCGGATCGGCAGCTCGATCATGCGCTCGACCGTGCGGGGGCCTCGTCCTCGCTCTGAGGCTCCTCGACGATGAGGTACGGGGCGAACCGCCGCACCTCCCGACGCGGGAGGCGGGCGCGTACGAAGACGCCGTCAGGCCGGTCGGCGCGCTCGTCCACCGGCGCGCCCAGCGCGTACAGCTCGGCGAGCTTCCCGCCCTCGTCGTATGGAATCAGCAGGCGCACGGGCTCGAACCGCTCGCCGAAGCGCTCTGCGATTCGCTGCCGCAGCTCGTCCAGGCCTTCGCCGGTTCGCGCGGAGACCTGGACGGCGCCCGGAAAGCGGTTGCTCAGGCGCCTGCGCTGCAGAGGGTCGGCTCCGTCGATCTTGTTCAAAACGAGCTCGATCGGCAATGTGTCTGCTCCGATCTCAGCTAGCACCGCGTCCACGGCGCCCAGCATCTCGTCGAGCTCGGAGTCCGAGACCGACGCGTCCGCGACGTGCAGGATGAGGTCGGCCACGAGCGTCTCCTCGAGTGTGGCCGCGAAGCCCTCGACCAGTTGGTGCGGTAGCCGGCGGATGAAACCGACGGTGTCGGTCACGAGATAGCGCCGTCCTTCCTCCTCGAACCCGCGTGTGGTCGGGTCGAGCGTTTCGAACAGCCGGTCGTTCACCGACACGCCTGCATCGGTGAGCGCGTTCAGGAGCGTCGACTTGCCGACGTTGGTGTAGCCTGCCAAGGCGATCGTGGGCGTCTCCGAGCGGCGCCGCGACTTGCGGCGGGTCGAACGCTGCTTGGCGAGGGTGCGGAGCCGCTGGCGCAGGAGGGTGACCCGGCGGCGGGCGAGCCGGCGATCGGTCTCGAGCTGGCTCTCACCGGGACCGCGCGTGCCGAGGCCGCCGCCCAGGCGCTCGAGGTGCTGCCAGAGCCCGCGCATGCGCGGGAGGTTGTACTCGAGCTGCGCCAGCTCGACCTGGAGCTTGCCCTCAGCGCTGACAGCATGCTGGGCGAAGATGTCGAGGATCAACTGCGTGCGGTCTACCACCCGCGCCTGCAGTGCGTCCTCGAGCTGGCGCTGCTGGGTCGGCGAGAGCTCGTCGTCCACGATCAGCGATTCGGCACCGGACTGCGGGAACGCCTCCTTCAGTTCCGTCAGCTTTCCCTTGCCGATGTAGGTGCGCGGATCAGGCCGCCCTCGCTGTTGAACGAGTTCCGCAACGGGCTCGACCCCGGCCGTGCGGGCCAACTCCCGTAGCTCGGCCAGCTCGGCGGCCACATCTGACCCTCTCGGCGGCGCGGCTAGGACGAACCCGCGCTCGGGCTCTGCACCCGGAGCCGGGTCGGGCTGGCGGTTCGTCACGCTGTGATTATGCCGCTCCGCAGAGAGGATTCGATTCGGCGCACCGCCTCCTCGAGTCGATCATCGGGCACCGTGACGGAGATTCGAAAGAAGCCCTCGCCGCTCGGCCCGTAAGCGGGACCAGGCGAGACGAGCACCCCGGCCCGCTCGAGCACGAGCTCCGTGAACGACTCCGAGGTGTGACCCTCCGGCACTCGCACCCAGAAATACGGCGTCGCCTTGGGCGGCGTGACCTCGAGCCCGATCGCCGAGAGGCCCTCAGCGACTAGATTGCGGCGGCGGCGGTAGACCTCCGACATCTCGCGGGGGAAGTCACGTGCCTCGTCCAGCGCGGCGATCGTCGCGCGCTGCACGGCCTCGAACATGCCCGAGTCGAGGTTGGTCTTGAGCTGCCGGTAGCGCTCCACCACCTCGGCGCTCCCCGCGACGAGGCCCGAGCGCCAGCCGGTCATGTTCCAGCCCTTCGAGATCGAGAAGATCTCGACGCCGACGTCCTTGGCCCCCGGGGTCTCCAGGAAGCTCGGCGCCCGGTAGCCGTCGAAGCAGATCTCCGAGTAAGCGTTGTCGTGGACGACGACCAGGCCGTGGGTTCGGGCGAACGCGACGGCGCGTTCGAAGTAGCCCGGCTGAACGATCGCTCCGGTGGGGTTGTTCGGATAGTTGAGGTAGAGCAGATTGGCGCGGGCGGCCACATCGTCAGGGATCGCCCCCAGGTCGGGCAAGAAGCCGTTCGCCTCCTCGAGTGCGAGGTAGTGGAGCTCCGCCCCCGCGAACAGCGGTCCGGAGGTATAGGGCGGGTAGCCCGGGTCGGGTGAGAGCGAAACGTCACCCGGGTCGAGCAGGGCCAGGGCGATGTGCCCGACAGCCTCCTTGCCGCCCAGTGCAGGCACGATCTCCGCGCTCGGGTCGAGCTCGACCCCGAAACGGTCGCGGTAGAAGCCGGCCGCCGCCTCGCGGAGCTGCTCCGAGCCGTGGTTGGTGGGGTATTGATGGGTCGCGGCGTCCCGCGCTCCCGCGATCAGCGCGTCCACGACCGGCTGCGGCGTCGGTAGGTCGGGATCGCCGATTCCGAGGCTGATCACGTCGACGCCCTCGCGCTGCTTCTGCGCGAGCTTGCGCTCCAGTTCGGCGAAGAGGTATGGGGGCACGGCGTCGAGCCTCTTCGCAAATCTCACAGCTCGAACTCCTCGGCGAGGGTGACTAGGCAGATCTCCTGGGCCGGGCCGGTAAGGCGCGCCCTGCCGTCGACGATCTCGACCAGCAAATCGCCGCCCGCGAGATGGACGGTCACCGGGCTCTCGCACCAGCCTCTGGCAACCGCGGCCGCGCTGGCGGCAACCGCGCTCGTTCCGGAGGAGAGCGTCTCCCCCGCGCCCCGCTCCCAGACGCCGACGGTGAGCTCGTGCGGGCCGTCCACGCGCAAGAGCTGGACGTTCGTGCGGTCGGGGAAGCGCTCATGGGTCTCGACGAGCGGCCCGAGCCGCAGGAGCTCCACGCGCTCCGGCGCCCGGCGGATGACCGCGTGAGGGTTGCCGACGGAGACTGCCGTCAGCTCGATCTCTTCGCCGCCCACCGAGATCGTCTCGGTCTCCTCCACCTCGACCGCGCCCACGTCCAGTTCGACCTCGGCGCCCGCGCCCATCCGGGCGGCCACCTCTCGGGGGCCCACGATGATCCGCACCTCCTGTGCGCCGCTGCGTCTGGCAAGCCAGCGCGCAACGATCCGCGTGCCGTTTCCCGAGAGCTCCGCGGTCGAACCGTCGGGGTTCCAGATCACGACCTCGGCCTGACCGCCGTCTGCCGACACAACTTCCAGGATCCCATCCGAGCCCACGCCGAAGTGGTAGTCGCAGATGCGCTTGACCTGCTCGGGTGTGAGCGGGGCCGCGAGCTCCTCCCGCTCCACGAGCAGGTAGTCGTTGCCGAGCCCGTGCCACTTCGAGAGCTTCATCCGGCGCCGGCGAGGCTACCAACTATCTCGGCGGCTACCTCTGCGGGCGGCCGGTCGGCGCGCACCGGCAGGAGCCCGGGGATCCGGCGCATCCACTTCCGCTGGTAGGAGGCATAGCGGCTCGTCCGCACGATGAGCGTGTCGATCGCCTCCTCCCGCGGGAGCTCTGCGACCTCGCGTAGCCCGACGACGCTGCGCGCCGTGGCCGAGATCGGGCCTGCGAGCGCCCGCCGCACCTCTTCCTCGACCCCGTGATCGAACATCCGCCGCGTGCGCACCTCGATCCTGCGCAGGAGCTCTTCGTGCGGAAGCTCGAGGCCGACGATCAGCGTCGGGTGCCGCGTGTTCTCGCCCCAAAGTCGATCCTCGCCGGGACGCAGGCTCAGACCGACCTCGGCCAGCTCGAGCGCGCGGACGATGCGGCGGCGATCGTTCGCGTGCACGACCGCGGCGGCCGCGGGGTCGCGTGCGGCCAGGAGCCTGTGCGCCTGTTGTCCGCCAATCCGGTCGTAGAGGCGCTCCAGCCGGTCACGCTCTCCGGGGGCCGGCGGTGGAGGCAATTCGAGCTCGGCCAGCGCAGCCCGTAGGTAGAGGCCCGTGCCTCCGACGACGACCGGCGTGCGCCCGCTCGCAAGAATCTCGTCGATCGCGGCGTGCGCACGGCGCTGGTAGTCGGCAACGGATCCCTCCTCTCCGAGCTCGAGGATCCCGACGAGCCGCGTCGGAAACTCAGACTGGTTCGTCAGCAGCGGCAGTCCCCGGTAGACCTGCATTGCGTCTGCGGAGACGAGCTCCGCCGGGATCTTGCGCGTCAACTCCTCCGCGACGACGCTCTTGCCCGACGCGGTCGGTCCGAAGATCGCTACGACTTCAGGCCGCAGTGGCCTCGAGCTGCGCGCCGCGGAGCGTCGTCGAGCTCGCGTTCTCGATCCGGACGTCGACGAGCTCGCCGGCGGCTGCGCTACCCGTAAAGTTGACCGTCGTGTTGCGCCGCGTCCGCCCGCGCAGGATTGCGGGGTCGGTGCGGCTAGGCCCCTCGACCAGCACTTCTTCGACTCGACCCACGCGCTCGCGATTGCGCGCGGCGGCGACGCGCTGAACCGACTCGACCAGCCGCTCGATCCGCTCGCGCTTGAGCTCCTCCGGCACGTGATCGGGCATGATCGCGGCCTCCGTGCCGTGACGTGGCGAGTAGACGAACGTGTAGGCACCGTCGTAGCGGACCTCCTCGACGGCCGTGAGGGTTTCCTCGAAGTCCCGCTCGGTCTCGCCAGGGAAGCCGACGATCAGGTCAGTGGTGAGCGCGAGGTCCGGGATCGCGGTTCGCAGCTCGTCCGCGAGTCGCAGATAGCGCTCCCGTGAGTACGTGCGCCGCATCGCCTTCAGGATCCGGGTCGAGCCGGACTGGAGCGGCAGGTGCGCGTGCTCACAGACCGTCTCGCATTCGGTCATCGCCGCGATCACGGGCGCGCGGAAATCCTTCGGATGAGGGCTGGTGAAGCGAATTCGGCGGATGCCGTCGACGGCGTCGCAGGCGCGCAGAAGCTCGGCGAAATCGCTGCCAACGTCGCGCCCGTACGAGTTGACGTTCTGGCCGAGCAGCGTGACCTCGCGCACGCCTTCGCGCGCGAGAGTCGTCACCTCGGCGACGATCTCACCCGGGCGCCGGCTCTGCTCGCGGCCGCGCACGGCCGGAACGATGCAGTACGAGCACTTCGAGTTGCAGCCCATCGAGATCTGCACCCACGCCTGAAAGTCACGCTCTCGCCGCCTCGGCAGCCGGCCGGCGAAGCTTCGCTCGTCCAGGCCGAAGGCACCTGCAGCGACGCCGGTGCCGCCCGCGCCGAGCCATTCGCCTAGATGCGGAATCGAGCCGGGCCCGAAGGCGACGTCCACGTACGGATACAGCGCGAAGAGCCGATCGCGCTGCGCCTCCGCGTAGCAGCCGCCGACGGCGATCACCTTGTCGGGGTTGCGCTGCTTCAGCGCCCGCGCCTGAGCCAGGTGAGCCGCGAAGCGCTGATCTGGCTTCTCGCGGATGGTGCAGGTGTTGAAGACGATCACGTCGGCCTCTGCCTGCGCCTGCGTCTCCCCGAGCCCGAGCTCCTCGAGCATGCCCTTGATGCGCTCGGAGTCGTGGGCGTTCATCTGGCACCCGAAGGTCGTGACGTGGTAGCGCTTCACGTGATTCCAGTCTAGGGCGAGAAGCGACCCGGAGTGCAGCGTCCAGCGGAGTGCCGCGGCCGACGCCGCACCATGGAGTCTGCGCGGGTTTCATTTCGCGATCTCGATCGCTCGAGACTCCCGGATCACTGTCACCTTGATCTGACCCGGGTACTCGAGCTGGTCTTCGATCTCGCGCGCGATCTCGTGCGAGAGGAGGACGGCGCCGTCGTCGTCGATCTCTTTCGGGCGGACGATGACGCGGATCTCGCGGCCAGCCTGAAGCGCGTAGACCTTCTCGACGCCTCCGTGGCGTGACGCGACCTCCTCGAGGGCCTCGAGCCGCTTGATGTAGTGCTCCAGACTTTCACCGCGTGCGCCGGGCCGCGACGCCGAGATCGCGTCGGCCGCGATCAGGAGCACGGCCTCGACGGTCTGCGGCTCGATCTCGTAGTGGTGGGCCTGAATCGCATGGACGACCGCAGGCGACTCGCCGTACCTACGGGCGTACTGAGCGGACAGAATCGCATGCGAACCCTCGACCTCGTGGGTAAGGGCCTTACCGAGGTCGTGCAGCAGGGCTGCGCGCCGGGCGGTTTTGACGCTCGCTTCGAGCTCGGCCGCCATGATTCCGGCAAGGTGGACGACCTCGAGCGTGTGCTTGAGCACGTTCTGGCCGTAGCTCGTGCGGAAGCGCAGCCGGCCGAGGACCTTCACCAGTTCGTCGTGGAAGTCCCCGCAGTTCGCCTCGAAGACGGCCTGCTCCCCGGCTTGGCGGATGTGCTCCTCGATCTCGGACTTCGACTGGTAGTACATCTCCTCGATTCGGGCCGGGTGGATGCGTCCGTCCTCGATCAGCTTCGTCAGGGTCAGCTTGGCAACCTCGCGCCGGATCCCGTCGAAGGACGAAAGCACCACTGCCTGCGGCGTGTCGTCGATGATCACGTCCACGCCGGTCAGGTGCTCGAGGGAGCGGATGTTGCGGCCCTCGCGGCCGATGATTCGGCCTTTCATGTCGTCGGACGGGAGCTCGATCAACGACACCGTCGTCTCCGAGGCGTGATTCGCCGCCACCCGCTGGAGCGCGTCGGCGACGAGGTTTCGCGCCCGGCGCTTGGCCTCCGCGCGCGCCTCCTCTTCGGCCTGTCGCACTCGTCGCGCGAGCTCGTGGCGGATCAATTCCTCGGATCGCCCCAGCAGGTGCGTCTTGGCCTCGTTGACGGTCATCCCGGAGATGCGCTCGAGCTCGGTCAGCTCGGAATCGCGCGCCTCCTTCAGCTCCTCCTGGAGCTGCTTGGTGTGCACCTCGCGGTCGGCGACGCCTTGCTCCCGGCGCGTCAGCTCGGTGAGCTTCCGGTCGATGTCCTCTTCCTTGGCCACGACGCGCTCCTCCAACGAGAGCATCTCCGTCCGGCGCCCGGCCACTTCTTGCTCGATTTCCGCGCGAAGCCGGATCGACTCTTCACGGGCTTCGATCTGGGCCTCGCGGCGAAGCGCATCGGCCTCCCGCTTCGCCTCGGTGACGAGTAGCTGGCGAGTGCGGCGTGCGGCGGCGAGGCGAGAGCCCGCGAACGCGTACAGCGAAAGGAAGGCAACGCCGGCTCCGGCTGCGAGGCCCACCACTATCCCGATGACGACGACCATGCGCGCTCCCTATCTCCGGCCGGGCTCTTGGCCGGCCGGGAACCGGTTGTCCGCGCCGGAACGCGGTGCTCATCCAGCACCGCTGCATGGGACATGCTCGAATCGGGGATCGGCAAGGCGCGCGTGCTTGCCGTGGCGGATCAGCTCACCGCCGCTGCCGTTCGGCCTCCTTCGCGCTCGTCATGATTGATCTCAGGGTGTCTATCCGATTCGGAAACACGTTTAGATGCAGGCAAAATGTCAGATGAAGCCTGTCTATCCTAACGGTGCTCAGGCGTCTCGCGCAACGGCCGCGTCGACTGCGTCCTCAGCGAAGCCCCGCCGAGCCAGCAGCCGGGCCGTCGCAGAGCCGCCGCCGCGCCGGGCGACGACCCGTTCGGCCCGTTCGCGCTCGGGCTCGAGCGAGGCCAGCGCGGCCTCGATCTCATCCGCTGCAAGCCCTTGCTGCTCGAGGTCGTAGCGGATCGCCGCGTCGCCTTTCCCCCGCTCGGCGAGTGATCCGGCGCGCGAGAGCGCGAACCGCCGGTCGTTCAGGAGGCCCGCCCGTAGCAGGGCTCCAAGAGCGTCTTCGGCCTCAGCGGGATCGACGGCCGCGCGTCGCAACCGATCACGCAGGCCGCGCTCCGAGAAGTCGCGCCTGGCCAGGGCCCGCGTGGCAACAGCAAGGGCGCTCTCCGGCTCCCTAGCCACCTAGGCCTTCGAGGCGACCTCTTTCGGCGCCTCGGTCTCGATTTCTGCCTCCGGCTCCGGCCCGGGAACCGCCTCGAGAGCGGGCCGCCCGTCGGCCTGCTCGGCCGCGGTCGCTGCCAGCAACCTCGCAGAGATGACCTGGTCGGGCCCGGCGAGTGCCTGGAGCCGCTCCAGGATCTGGTCCGAGACGTCCGGGTGCTCGCGCAGGAACGCCGTCGCGTTTTGGCGCCCCTGTCCCAGCCGCTCGTCCCCGAAGCTGAAGTGGGAGCCCGACTTCTGCACCACTTTCTTTTCGATCGCGGTGTCGAGGACGGAGCCCTCCCAGGAGATCCCGGTGCCATAGATGATGTCGAATTCGGCCTGCTTGAACGGCGGCGCGACCTTGTTCTTGACCACCTTCACGCGCACGCGATTACCGAAAGCCTCGACGCCGTCCTTGAGGGTCTCGATCCGCCGGATGTCGAGCCTGATCGACGCGTAGAACTTGAGCGCGCGGCCGCCTGGGGTCGTCTCCGGGCTGCCGAACATGACGCCGATCTTCTCGCGCAGCTGGTTCGTGAACAGGCAGATCGTGTCGGTTCGGTTGAGCGTGCCGGCGAGCTTGCGCAGGGCCTGGCTCATCAGCCGCGCCTGAAGGCCGACGTGCGAGTCGCCCATCTCCCCCTCGATCTCGGCCTTCGGCGTCAGCGCCGCGACCGAGTCCACCGCGACCACGTCGAGCGCGCCTGAGCGGATCAGCAGCTCCGCGATCTCGAGCGCCTGCTCGCCCGTGTCGGGCTGTGAGACCAGGAGGTCGTCGATGTTCACTCCGATCCGCTTCGCGTACGCGGGATCCATCGCGTGCTCCGCGTCGATGAACGCGCAGATGCCGCCGCGCCGTTGGGCCTCCGCGATCACGTGGTAGACGAGCGTCGTCTTACCGGACGACTCCGGGCCGTAGACCTCGATGATGCGCCCACGCGGCAACCCGCCGATCCCCAGGGCGAGGTCGAGCGCGAGCGAGCCGGTCGAAATGGCGCCGATTGCCACCTGGGCCTGGTCGTTCATGCGCATCACCGAGCCCTTGCCGAACTGGCGCTCGATCTGGCCGAGCGCGGTGTCGAGAGCCTGCTCGCGGTCCACCGTCATCTACCTCCCACTGCCATGGATTCGAGGACTTCGTATTGCGCCCCGCTGGGGCGTAGCCGAGAAAGGAAAGCAGCCGCGTCGGACGGCATGAACGGTTCCAGGTCCGGCAGAACAGGCCGTAGTCCGGGACGCTTTCGGAAGCGAAGTACCGTCACGTGCGGGAGCCATTTCCGCCGCTCGGGCTCGTAGACGCCGAGCGCAGCAAGCCGCTCGTGGAGATCGGTCGCGAGTGCCGCCGCGCGGCCGTCGGCGTCGTCGAAGGTGAGCATGCCGACGCTCCGAGTCTCTCGGTAACCGCGCACGGAGAGGAGCGGCAACTTCGCGCGTGCCGCCACCTCGCGCAGGGCATCGAGGATGGCGTCGAGCTCCTCCAGCGGCCGATGGCCGAGGAACGCGAGCGTGACGTGTAGGTGCTCGGGCGGAAGCGGCCTGATGTCGGGCACGCCGGCGAACGCCTGGCGCTGCCAGACGGCGAGGCCCTGAGCCGTCTCAGGCGGTAGACGTAGGGCGCAGAAGAGCCGAAGTCGCTCATTCCCCTCGACGCTAGCAGGAAGGCTCACGCGTCTTCGTCACGACCTCGTGCCAGAAGCGTGCGCACCAGGTGGAGCGCGGCGGCCGCTGCCCGTTGCCGGATCGCTTCACGCTCGCCGGGAAGGTCGAGCTCCCGGGCCAGGCTTCCGTCAGGGCCTTCGCCGTGTAAATAGACGAGCCCGACGGGCTTTTCCGCCGTGCCGCCCCACGGCCCCGCGACGCCGGTCACCGAGACCGCTACGTCGGCGTGGAGCCGGTCTCGGGCGCCTCCGGCCATGGCCGCCGCTACTTCGGCTGAGACCGCTCCGTACTGCTTCAAGGCCGACTCTGGCACGCCGAGCTCCGCGGCCTTGACCGCGTCGGCGTAGGCGACCACCGCGCCGAGGAAGACGTCGCTCGAGCCCGGCACGGAGGTGAGCCGCGCCGCCACGAGCCCGCCGGTGCACGATTCCGCGGTCGCGAGGGTCAGGCCGCGCGCCCGGCACGCCTCGAGCACGAGCGCTTCCACCGGCCGTTCGTCGTCGGTGAAGAGGTGCTTGCCCGCGCTTTCCTTGAGTCCCGCCGCCAGCTCCTCTGCGCGCTCCTCGGCTCCGGGCTCGACCATCAGATCGACGTGGATCTCGAACTCCCGGGCGCAGATCGTCGCCGAGACGCCGTCTCCCTCTCCCCCGGCCCCCTCCAGCGCCCGCGCGATCTCCGACTCGCTCGCCCCGTAGAAGCGCAGGACGCGCCGCAGTGGCGGTCGTGCCCGCTCGAGCACCCGCCTGAGGGGCTCCGACTCGCGCGCCCGAGGCCAAAGGCGTCTCAGTTCGGACGGTGGCCCCGGCAGGACCACGATCGGGCCCTTCTCGCCCTCGACCACGAGACCCGGCGCGGTGCCCGCCAAGCCGAGCAGGAGCGCCCCCGCAGGCACGGTCGCCTGCTTGCGCACACCGGCCGCAAAGTCCGCATACGGCCGCTTGAGCCGCTCTGCGATCCTGCGCGAGACATCCTCGATCTCCGACTCGAGCCCGGGTACCACGACGAGCTCCCGGCCCGCGGCTCGGGCCACGACCGCCACCGTCCGGTCGTCATGAGTCGGGCCGAGCCCACCCGTGACGAGACAGAGATCCGCTTCGAGCCCTTCGCCGATCGCCTCCTCGAGCTCGGCGGGGTCGTCGCCAACGATCGCGATGCGCGCCGGCTCGATGCCGAGCCGCAGCAGCTCCTGAGCGAGAAAGGGCCCGTTCAGGTCGGTCCGGTCACCGCGGACGAGCTCGCTGCCGGTGACGACGACGAACCCGCGGGGGCGGCTCAAGCGGCCGGCGTGATTGCGCGCGGCGTCACGATGTAGGCACCGCTGCGGGTGAGACTGTGCCGCTTGCCGTTCAAGGTGATCGAGAGGTTGCCGGGGTTCCCGAAGTTGATCCAGAGCTTGCGGGCACGGAAAGGCTGGGTCTGACCGAGCTCGAGCGTGCCCGTATAGCGGTCCTTCCCGTTCGCCGACCAACTGCGCACCTGCATCCAAGAATTGCCGTGCGTCGCTCTGATGCTGAGCAGAAACTTCGCGGGCCGGGCGGCCTTGCCCGGAGTAGTGGTCACGGGGGTCTTCGCGGTCGAGGTTGCCCCAGGAAGGTTCGGAATCCGCTCCGTGCCCGTATCACTGAACTTCCAGGCCGCGATCACGAGCGCGAATAGCGCGCCGATCCCGGCGAGTGCGAGCAGCACGCCACGGTTTTCGAGGCGGCGGTGGTGCTGGCGGCGCACGTTGGAGGTTCGGCGCGAAACGACAGGTTCACGGTGCTCCTCTTCCCCCGCGCCGAAGCGCGAGTTGTACTCGTCCACGTAGAGCTGCCCGTCCAGCCCGAGGTAGTCCGCGTAGGTGCGCAGGAAGCCCTTGACGTAGGTCTGAGCAGGGAGCGTGTCGAAGCTCTCCTCCTCGAGGGCGCGCAGGTAGCGAGCCCTGATCTTCGTCGCCTGCTCGAGCTCGCTGAACTCGAGTTGCTGGCGGATACGGGCCTCGCGCAGGCTGTTGCCGATCTCGAACACTGCCCGATTGTAGTGCCGATTGCGCTGAGCCGAAGATCCACTAGCCGAAGAGGTTGAGCAGACCGTAGAAGCCGAGCGCCAGGGCCGCAGTGAGGCCCACGAATAGGGAAATTGCCCCCAGCAGGCGCCCTACGCGCGCGGTTGCCGCGCCGCCGATGCGCCCGATCGAGCGCTCGATGTTCCGACGAGCCCGGCGGGCGAGCACGATCGCGATGGCGCCTAGGGCCGCCGAGCCGCAGGTCGCCGCGGTCGCCTCGATCAGCGTTACCTGGTCGAGCCTGCGCGCCGCCAGGAAGCCGAGCGGCGGGATCGCGAGCCCAACGAGCGCGAGCAGGACCGACCCCCTCGCTGCATCGTTGCGCCCGCGGGAGCTACTGCTTCGTGTAAGGCCGTCCAATTGCGCGAGGCGGGATCGAGCGGCCGATCACACCGGCGACGGCGATGATCGTGAGCAGGTACGGGAGCACGTTGAAGAGTTGGGGCACAGCGCTTCCTTCTGCGAAGTAGTCCGGGAGTCGATCCCCGAGGGCACTCGAGAAGCCGAAGAGCAGCGCGGCCGCGAAGGCGCCGAACGGCCGCCACTTGCCGAAGATGAGGGCCGCGAGGGCGATGAAGCCCCGCCCGCCGGTGATGTTCTGGTCGAAGGTATGGACGAAGCCGAGCGAGAGGTAGGCGCCGCCGAGCGCGGCGAGTGCGCCGGAGGTCATCACAGCCGCATATCGAGTTCGATACACGGAGATGCCGACGGTGTCTGCCGCTCTCGGGTGCTCGCCGACCGCTCGAATCCGCAGCCCGATCGTCGTCCTGAACATGACGACGTAGGAGAGGAGCAAGAGGGCGAAACTGAGCCAAATCATGAGATTGAGATTGGCGAACACCGGCCCGACGAAGTACACGTCCGTGAGGAATCCCAGCGAGACATCGGGGATTTCGGGAATTGCCGTTGGTGCGCCTTCGGCCCCGTAGCTCGACACGAACAGGTATCCGGTCAGCCCAAGGGCCAGGAAGTTGACAGCCGTCCCGATCACGATCTGGTCGGCCCGAAGATGAATCGTGAACACGGCGTGAACGAATGCCAGGGCGATGCCCGCCACGACCGCGATGAGCACTCCGAGTGCCCACGAGTTGGTTTTGTCGGCGCCCCAGACTCCGAAGAACGACCCCATCAGCATCATGCCCTCCAGGCCGATGTTCACGACCCCGCTTCGCTCAGAGAACATGCCGCCGATCGCCGCGAAGGTCAGTGGCGTCGCGTAGCGCAACGTCGAGGCGATCAGGGCAGACCAGACGACGATTTCTTCGAGGTGCGCGGTACTCGACCGGGTTGCCAGGACTCCGAAGGTAATCCCGAGCAGACCGCTCGCAACCGCGCTCCACCCCGCCCGTCCGCCTCCACGACGCGTCGACCAGATCCCTGCGGCGACGGCGAGCAGGCCGAAGATGAGCGGCCAGAGGACGGTTCGGGTGGTGAGCGGAGGAAGCGTCAGCCAGAAGGCAAGCACCCCCAGACCGATGCCGAGGAGGCCTGTGTTCTTGGCGCCTAGAAGCCGCGATGAAGGAAGCCGGCCAGGCTCCGCCCTCGCAATCACGTCGGAGGCTCGGTCTTGCGCCAGAACATGAGCCGCTGGCGCCCGCGCCAGAGATAGAGGACGAGCACATCGGTTCCGACGAACAGGAGGACGAGTCCCTGGATCATCAAGGTCAGGTTCTGGGCCAGCTCGGGCTTGAAGATCTCGGGGTCGAGGTTGCGCGTCGACGTGCCGTTGACGAGCGCACCGAAGAGCAGTGCAGAGAAGAAGATGCCCGGCGCGGAGTTGCGGCCGAGCAGCGCGACGGCGATGCCGATGAAACCGACAGAGGATCCCTGGATATCGTCGACTCCGACGTGGAATTGCCAGCCCAGCACGTCCACCGCGCCGGCGAGTCCCGCGAAAAGACCGGAGATGGCCATCGCTAGGAAAATGCTGCGGCCGACGCCGATGCCGGCGTAGCGAGCGGCCTCCGGGTTGAAACCCACCGCCTTGACCTCGTAGCCCAGGGTCGTCCGGTTCAGAAGGAGCCAGTAGGCGACGAGGGCCCCGAGCGCAATGAAGAAGCCCACGTGTAGGCCCTGCAGCACGGGGTTGCCCCAGAAGACGTGGAGGTGCGTGTCCGGCGCGATGTTGCTCGAGACCGGAACCGACGCCTGCGTCTTATCTTGGAGCGGGCCCTCCAGCCCGAAGATGTAGCCGGCCGACCAGAAGAGAATCCAGTTGAGCATGATGGTCGTGATCACCTCGTGAGCACCCACCGTGGCCTTCAGGAATCCGGCGATCCCCGCCAACGCCGCCCCGGCGAGAGATCCGAGCACGATCGCGAGCAGGATGTGCGGAATGCCGGCCAAGCCCGAAAACGAGGAGCCGACCCAAACCGCAACGATCGACCCTATGGCGTACTGGCCCTGACCCCCGATGTTGAAGAGCCCGCAGCGGAAGGCGAATGCGACAGCGAGACCCGTCAGGATCAAAGTCGTCGTGAGGAGCAGGGTCGCCTGGAGGTTGAACGCCGCGGTGATGCGGTCGTCGTGCGAGATCCACGGAAACAGCCAATTGAGGCCTGTTCCATTGAAGATGGCCTTGTAGGTGGAGATTGGGTTCTTTCCGGTCACGACCAGAACGACGAGGCCGCCGATGAAGAACGCAAATATCGTCGTTATCAGCGGCGTCACGAATCCGCCGGCTCGCTGGTAGAGAGCCAGGCGCGCGGCGGGGCTGGGGATAGTGCCTTCCGGCTCGGCGGGCGTCGGCGCTTCGGTCACGCGGCAGCCTCTCCGGTTTGACCGCCGGTCATGGCGATTCCCAGCTCTTCCTCGGACACGTCTGGCGTGCGCTTGGCGACGATCCGCCCTTCGTAAATAACGAGGATGCGGTCGGAAAGCGACAGAATCTCCTCGAGCTCGAGCGAGACGAGCAGAATCGCCTTTTTCTCATCACGAGTTTCGACCAGGCGCCGGTGGACGTACTCGATCGCGCCGACGTCGAGCCCGCGAGTCGGCTGCGCTGCTAACAACACACGTGGATCGCGGGCAACCTCACGCGCGATCACGACCTTCTGCTGGTTGCCGCCCGACAGCGACGCTGCACGGGTCTGAGGGCCGCCACCGCGAACGTCGAATTCCTTCAAGAGGAGTCGCGCACGCGCGATCATGCGCCTCGGAAAGAGCCAGCCGAAACGAGAGTCGGGGGGGTATCGGTAATCTTCGAGCGCGAGATTCTCGGCCAGCGTGAACTCGAGCACGAGACCACGGCGCTGCCGGTCTTCCGGTATGTGGCCAATCCCGGACTCGATCACATCCCTCGCCCCGGCTCTGGTTATCTCGTGGTCACCTACCCTGATCCGGCCGTCCTTGGGGCGGCGCAGACCGGTGAGCGCGTCGATCAGCTCCGTCTGTCCATTTCCGTCGACGCCCGCAATACCGACGATCTCGCCCGCGCGGACCTCGAACGAAACCCCTCGAACAGCCTCGAGCCCACGGTCGTCGAGCACCTGGAGATTTTCCACTTGGAGTAGCGGCTCGCCGGGTTGTGACTGGCTCTTCTCCACGCGAAGCAGCACTTCGCGGCCAACCATCATTCGAGCGAGCCCTTTCTCCGTGGCACCCTCGCGCGGGACGGTGTCGATCTTCTTCCCTCGTCTGAGGACCGTGATCCTGTCTGCGATCTCGAGCACCTCGTTCAGCTTGTGACTGATGAAAATGACCGACATCCCTTCACGGACGAGTGTTCGAAGGATCGCGAAGAGCTCCGTCGCCTCCTGCGGCGTCAAAACCGCTGTCGGCTCGTCCAGAATGAGGATCTCCGCCCCGCGGTAGAGCGCCTTCAGGATCTCGACCCGCTGTTGCTGGCCGATCGTGATGCTCTCGACCCGGGCATCGGGGTTGATGGCGAAGTTGAAGGTGCGAGAAATCTCGACCACCCGTTTCCGCGCGGCGTTGTAGTCGAGCAACATCCCTGCACGCGTCGGCTCGGTCGCGAGAACCACGTTCTCCGCCACCGTCATCACGGGGATCAACATGAAATGCTGGTGAACCATCCCGATCCCGCGCCCGATCGCATCCTTCGGCGAGTGCATGCGCACGGACTCGCCCTTTATCCTGATCTCACCCTCGTCCGGCTGATAAAGGCCATACAGGACGTTCATCAGCGTCGACTTGCCGGCGCCGTTCTCGCCGAGGAGCGCGTGAACCTCGTTGCGGCCGAGGTCAAAGTCGATTCGGTCGTTGGCGAGCACGCCCGGGAACCGCTTCGTGATCTTCCTCAGGTCGAGAAGCGGTGCGCCTTCCATTCGCGGAGGATTCTAAGCAGGCGGAGAAACGGAGAGCGGGCCACTGGGCCCGCTCTCCGGAGATTCGCCGCCGGACGTGCTAGAGCTTCGCCGGAGGCTTGATCTTGCCCTTGATGATCAGCTTCTTGATGCGATTCATCTGGGTGATGTAGGTCTTCGGCACGACGCTGCTGATCCTGCCGACTCCCTGGAGGCCGTTTCTGAGCGTTCCGACGAAGTCGCGGCTACCCTTGAACGTGCCCTCCTTCACTGACTTGTAGAACCGGAAGGTGGCGACGTCGACCTTCTTCGTCCCGCTCGTCAGAATGTGCTTGCCCAGGTAGCCCTGGTCGGCATCCACGCCGATGCCCCAAACCGGTCGCTTCTTTGACTTATGATTGGCTTTCGCGGCGTCGAGTGCCCCGAGGCCGCAGCCGCCCGCAACCTGGAAGATCGCCTGCGATCCCTGCGCGATCTGCTTGAGGGCGAGCTCCTTGCACTTCGCGGCGAACTGCACCGAGAACTGGTCGGAGTAGTCGACCAGCGTCTTGATCTTCGGGTTCGCCTTCTTTGCACCGGCGAAGAAGCCGGCGATCCAGTTGTCGACCGAGGGAAGCTTCTTTCCTCCCACAGCGCTCACGACCTGTTTGCCGCCCTGCTTCTTCGCCATCAACCCGGCGAGGTACCCGACGAGATAGCCGGACTGCTCGGACTTGAAGGTCAGGCCGATCGCGTTCTTCGGCTTGTCCTTGAGCGCGGCCCACGGGAAGTCGACGATGGCGAACTTCGACTTCGGAAAAGCCATTGCCGCCGTGCTCATGGAGTCGCCGAGCAAGAACCCAGTCGCAACGATCGCGTTGAAGTTCGCACGACCAGCGGCGGTGAAGTTCGGCAGATACTCGGACGCGGAGTTCGAGATGAAGACGCGTGTCGTGGCCTTCAGCTCCGTCTTTGCTCGATCGAGCCCCTTCTTCGATAGCTGATTGAACGATCGGTCGTTGATATTGCCCGTGTCGCTGACCATGGCGGCTTTCAACGTCGCCTGTGGCCCGGCGGATGCCTTTCCGGCTCCGCCGGATGCGGCTATCGCCACGGCCAGGACGCCCACGACCGCAACGATCGCAAGCGTCACCCACGTGTTTCTTTTCACTTTCGTGCCTCCCCTAGTCGGGTATCGAGAAGATGCTAAGCCGTGACCCCTGTGCCCGGCAAGAGCTGAGACGCGACTTTTGGGCGCTAGTTAGCTCGAGGCTCGCTCGAGCTCCGCCTCGCCGACCAGCACACGGCGGGGCTTGGAGCCCTCGTAGCCCGAGATGATCCCGCGGCGCTCGAGCATGTCGATCAGGCGGCCTGCGCGGGTGTAGCCGACCCGCAACCGGCGCTGGATGAGAGAAACGGAGGCGGTTTGCGTCTGGACGACGATCTCGATCGCCTTGTCCAGCAGCGGGTCTTCGTCAGGGTCGAACTCTCCGTCGGGCAGGTCGCCGTCCTCCGCCGCGGGCTCGGGCGCCTCGAGCAGCGACTCGTCGAGCTCCTGCTCACGCTGGCCCCTGCACTGCTCGACCACGAGCGCGATCTCCTCCTCGCTCACGTAGGCGCCCTGGAGGCGCTGGAGGCGCGAGGTGCCGAGCGGCTTGAAGAGCATGTCTCCCTGGCCGAGCAGGCTCTCCGCGCCCGCCTGGTCGAGGATCACGCGCGAGTCGGTCTGGCTGGAGACCGCGAAGGCGATCCGGCTGGGCACGTTGGCCTTGATCATCCCGGTGATCACGTCCACCGAGGGCCGCTGCGTGGCGAGCACGAGGTGGATCCCGACCGCACGCGACTTCTGTGCGAGCCGGATGACAGCGTCTTCCACCTCCTGCGGCGAGATCATCATCAGGTCGGCGAGCTCGTCGATCACGACCAGCAGGTAGGGAAGGGACGGCTCCCCGCGCGAGCGGAAAGCGCGGTTGGCCTCGGGCAGGTTGCGGGCGCGCACGGCGGAGAGGCGCTCGTAGCGGCGCTCCATCTCCGCGACCACGTTGCGCAGCACGGCGGCCGCCTCCTTCGGGCTCGAGACCACCGGCGTGAGCAGATGCGGGATCGATTCGTAGTAACCGAGCTCGATCCGCTTGGGATCGATCAGGATCATCCGGACGTCGTCCGGGGTCGCGCGCAAGAGCGTCGAGGTGATGATCGTGTTGATGCAGCCGGACTTGCCCGAGCCGGTGGTGCCTGCGATCAGGATGTGCGGCATCCGCGCGAGGTCGGCCCAAACCGCCTGGCCCGAGATGTCCTTGCCGAGCCAGACCGAGAGGGGGCTCGAGGTCGGCGGCAGATCCTCGTAGATGTCGCCGAGGGTAACGAGGTTCGGGCTCGTGTTCGGAAGCTCGACGCCGACGGCCTGCTTTCCGGGGATCGGAGCGAGGATGCGGATCTCCGTCGTCGCGAGGGCGTAAGAGAGGTCGTCCTTGAGCCCTGCGACCTTGGAGACCTTCGTGCCCGGCGCGAGCTGGAGCTCGTAACGGGTGACGCGCGGGCCCGAGATCTGGCCGATCACGGTCGCGTCCACCCCGAAGTTGGCCAGCGTCTGCACGAGCGCCTCGGCGACGCGGGCGCAGTGGTCGGCATCGGGGCCCGTGCCGGGCTTGGAGCGGCGCAGGAGTTCGCGGTCGGGCAATCGGTAGTCAGCGGCGGGTGCGGCGCCGTTCTCGAACAGGGTGACCTGCTCCTCCTCGGTGTGCTCCTCGACCAGGAGCGGCGCATGCTCGCCCTCGGAGACGAGCTCGGGAAACTCGTGTACGACGTCCACCGGCGGCGCCTGCGGCTTCGACGACGGCGCGTCGCCCTCGATCACGCGCAAGGGAGGCGCTGCCGCTTCGGGCCAGCGGTCGATCGAACGGCGCGCGGCGCGGTGGACGGCGCGGCCGGAATTGCGGAGCATCGCTCCCGCCGAGGCGCCAGTCACGAGCAGGCCCCCGGCGAGCAGGGTCAAGACACCGACGATCGCGACGCCGGTTCCCCCGAGCGCGAACGCCAGCCCTCCGCCGACCAGGCTGCCTATGTAGCCGCCCTGGTCCTGGCCGAGCGTGATCATCAGGCCGAAAGCGAGCACGGCGAGGCCGGTACGGAAGGGGCGAACGTCCACGAGGTCGCTGCGGGCGACCATCAGGGCCCCGACGATCGCGAGCGCGGCGGGCAGGCCCCAGGCAGCACCCCCGATGACGGCCTCGAGCCCCTCGGCGATCCAGAGGCCGACATACCCCCCGTTCCAGCCCGCCCAGATGACCGAGCCGAGAAAGATCCCCAAGGCGAGCAGCCCGAGCCCGATCAGCTCAGGGTGCTGATGCCCGTGCCCCTTGCGCTCGCGCTTCTTGCGCTTCACGCGCGCGGGGACGCGCGGCTTCAGGGTGCGTCTCTTCCGACGGCGCGCCATCGTGCGCTGCTTCGACGCCGGATGGAGCTTTCCCTCTGCCGGCGTCTAGGCGGTCAGGCACCGGCAGACCTCTCGCGCCGCGTCCACGAGGGCGGCTGCCTGCAGCGCCAGCGGCCGGTCGGAGCGCCAGGCGGCCGCGATCACGCGCGGAGGAACCTCCGGGACGATCCGAAGCCGCCGTGTCCGGGGGTCGCGCTCGTCCGCGGAGAGGCTCGGCAGGAACGCCGTCGCCACATCCGCCGCCACCGCTCCTTGGATGACCTCGTTTTGGTCGGAGCGGAAGACGATCGTGGGCTCGATTCCGTGCGCCCGCAGGTCATCGAGTGCGATCTGCGTGATCCGGCAGCTGCGGAAGCAGACGAGCGGCACCTGACCGAGCTCATCGAGCGAGATCTCCGCACGCCCGGCGAAAGGAGACTGCGCCGAGACGAGTGCGGTGAAGGGATCGGTCACGAGCTCTGTCCATTCAAACGGCCCTTCGGGCAGCGGGAGCACCGCGAAAATGAGGTCGAGCAGCCCGCGTTCGAGCTGCTCCAGGAGCTCGAGGTCGGAGATCGCCTCGCGCAGGTCGACCGAGACGCCGGGCCGCTGGGCCAGCAGCAGCTTGAGGGTTTCCGGGAGAATCTTCGCGCCGGCCGTCTGGAACGCTCCGACCCGCACGACGCCGGCCTTGCCGATCGCCAAAGCGTCCATCTCGGCCTTCGCGGTCGTGA
Organism: Gaiellaceae bacterium; assembly: GCA_035296785.1. Lineage (GTDB taxonomy): Bacteria > Actinomycetota > Thermoleophilia > Gaiellales > Gaiellaceae > AC-32. Next base: position 50,649 of record DATHAF010000012.1, on the reverse strand, counting down.
TGCGGGCCGAGATGGCCTCGGCGTGCCTCAGGAGGAGACTGCCCGCCGCGGTCAGCGAGACCGCCCGTCCGCCGGTCGACCGGTCGAGGAGCGTTTGGCCGACGAGCCGTTCGAGCATCGCGATCTGCTGGCTCACCGCAGACTGGCTGTACCCGAGTCGCCGTGCAGCGCCCTTGAACGACTGCTCCTGGACGACCGCCCGCAGCGCGACGAGATGTCGCAGCTCGACTCCGAGCCACGAGGTGTCAGCTACCGCTGCGACCGCCGCAGGCACTGCAGCCTCTACACCGGTCCCTCGATTTCGATTTCTCCTCCCAGAAGGCGCTGCTCTGTTAGACGTGACTCCAGCTCGGTCGTTAGCGAAACTTGAAGCGGGTGAGGCGCCGATAGGAGTCACCGGACCGGCGCCTCGCCCCGTCATCGCCTGCCTACTTGAGACACACGGCGTTGAAGTTCATGACCGCGTAGATCGGCTGGTACGAGTAGCAGCCGACACGCTTCGACGTGAACTCCCTGACCGTGCGGAAGAAGAGCGGCGCAAGTGGAGCCTGCTGCTTCATCACGTCACGGTCGATCGCCGCCCAGGCCGCGTACCGCTTGGAGAGGTTCGAGATGCGACCTGCGTCCCGCATTCGGTTGTTGAAGCCTGTGTGGTTGAAGTAGGAGTTGTTGTTGTTGTTCTCGGCCTGGATGTTGCGGCCGTCGAGCAGGATGTCGATGAAGTCGACCGGATCGGGATAGTCCGCACCCCAGGCCTGGAGATCGAGATCGAAGGGCTCGCCGCGGTGGCCCTCCTTTGCGATCCGGACGGCGAAGGGGAACGTCCTGATGGTCGTGTTCATGCCGATGTTGGAGAGGTCGTTCTTGACCAGCTGGGCGATCGCGATCGAGGTCGGGCTCGTCGCCGCGTACATGACGACGTTGCAGCGCTTCGGCCTCAGCGAACGGGCCTTCGAGACGTTCGGCCGACCGGTCGGGTAGCCGATCTCCTTCTTCCAGTTCTGGAAGCCGGGCATCGTCGGCGGAAGGATCTGGTTGGTCGGCGTTCCGGCGAACGCACCCCGCTGCGCGAGGGCGGCGGGCCGGTTCACGACGTAGTTGACGGCACGGCGGGTCCGTGGGCCGAGCCCTGCGTTGCCGTTGAAGCAGGAGTGGCCCTTGATGCCTTCGCCGGCCGAGCCATAGGTCGTGTTCATGGTCAAGAAGTCCGTGATCACGCCCGGCTTGACGTGGTACTGCTTGGGATAGCGGTTGTGCAGGTTGACGTGCGCGGTCGGCGGGACGCCGAACATGTCGTAGTCCTTCGAGTTCGACTGAACCTGCAACAGGCTCGTGTCGAGGTTCGTGTTCACGCTGATCGAGATCACGTTGGGGTTGTGCGGCCGCTTGCCCTTGTAGAACCGGTTGCGGCTGAGCACGATGCTGCGCCCTACGTCGCGCGCGGAGATGTAGTATGGGCCGCCCGAAGCTGGGGTCTTCACACCCGCCGCGTCGATCGGCATCCTCACCGAGATGGCCTGGAAGAACGGCATCGAGACGATCGACGCGAAGTCGGGCCGCGCCCGCTTGAGCGAGATCACGAGCGTGAGCTTTCCGACCGTGCGGACCGATGCAATGTCGGAGAGGAATGCCGCGGCCGGCGAGTTCATCCTCGGATTGGCCGCACGCTGGAAGGCGTACTGGAAGTTCCGCGCGGTCACTTTCTCGCCGTTGCTCAGCCTCTGCCCCGGCCGAACGTGGAAGGTGTAGCGCCTCCCTCCTGCCGAAACCAGGGGGAACGACGTGGCGGCCTCGGGAAACAGTTGGGCTTTCGTCTCTTTCCAGTTCAGCAGCTTGAGCGCGGTGGCGTACTCGATCTGCCAGCCCGTGCCCTCGTACTCGAGCGATGGATCCGTGTACTGCACGTCCGTAGTCGAGAGATTGACTCTCAGCGTGCCGCCGGTCTTCGCGGCGGGCGCGCTGTGCGCCGGCCTGGCCAGCGCGGCGGCCAGCAGCAAAAGCGTGCCGGCGACCACCAGGATCGCCGAGAAGAGGATCCGCCTCGGCGAATGTGACCTGCCGTCCATGGAGCTCCTTTCAGGACCGCGGGGCGGCCCGCACGTTGACGAGTGTCGGGAGCTATGACGCCGTCAACGCGGCGGAGCTTGATCGAGAAATTGCAGCGCGGATTAGCGGTTCTTCTTCAGCTTCGCCTGCTGGCGGCGCTGCTGGCGGTTCATCGGCTCGGGGATCGAGCCCTGTTGGCCCGCGGCCTCGAGCCAGGCCTTCCGTTCGGCGGCACTGAGCCGAGAAAGTGCGGCCTGGGCGCGCTGCGGGTCGTGCTGGACGCCGCTGCGCTCCAGCTTCGAGATCGCGCTCGCAAGCTCCGGGTTCTGTCGCTCGAGCGACGCCTTCGACGCCTTCTGCAGGTAGCGCTTGAGGATCGGCACCTTCATCATCGCCTGGCCGAGCGGCCGGACGTAGCGCCCGCCCTGGACGCGCGCGAGCACGTTCAGGGCGATCAACAGGAACAGCAGGCCCCCGAGGATGTAGACGGGGATCAGGTAGGTCCAGATGTCAGCCGCGGTCATGACTCCGTTAGCCTAGCTTCGCGAGCCGCTCGAGCAAGAGGTCGAGGAACGCCTCGCAGTCGATCTCGACAGCCACGCCTGCGTTCGGGTCGAGCCCGGTGCGCCGCCAGACGTCGACGACGGTGCGGCCGCGGCAGAGCTCCGACGCACAGTCCACGCGCACGTTGAGCTGCTCGAGCTCGAGCAGCTCGGGCCGGATCACCCGGGCGACTGCGACGGCATCGTGCACCGGCGAGCCCTCGAAGCCGTAGACCTGCCGGTGGAAGACGCCGTAGAAGTCGAGCAGCTCGGCGACGAAGCGGCCGACGCGGCCGACGCCGCGTAACTGCTCCTTGTGCGCCGAGGCGACGAGCGCACGGTGGGTCACGTCGAGGCCGACCATCGTCACGTCCAGGCCGCTGGAGAAGACTCGCGCAGCCGCCTCCGGGTCGGCCCAGATGTTGAACTCGGCCGCCGGCGTGACGTTACCCTCGGCGATCGCCCCGCCCATCAGCACGAGCCGCTCTGGCTCCGCCCCGGGGTGACGCGCGAGCAGGAGCGCGACGTTCGTGAGCGGGCCGGTAGCGACGAGGGTCGTTCCGGCGACGCGGCCGGCGAGGAAGTCGACCGCGTGCTCACGTTCCGGAGCTGCTTGCGGCGGAGGCAGGTTCGGGCCGTCGAGGCCCGTTTCACCGTGCACGTCGGCGGCCACGGAGCGCTCGCGCACGAGCGGCCGCTCCGCGCCGGCCGCGACCGGTACGTCTCCCCTGCCCACGAGCTCCAGCACGCGGATCGCGTTCGCGGTCGTCTTGTCGAGGGTCTGGTTGCCGGCGACGGTGGTCACCCCCAGCAGCTCGACCTCCGGGCTGGCGAGCGCGAGGAGGAGCGCGATCGCGTCGTCGTGGCCGGGATCGCAGTCGAGCAGGATCCGTGTGATCATGACTTGAGCATGGCATCGACGTCCTCGCCGGTGGGGAGCGAGGGCTGGGCGCCGGGACGGGAGGCCGCGAGCGCCCCGGCTGCGCAGGCCCGGCGCAGCGCGTCGTCCCACTCCCTGCCCTCGAGCCTCGAGACGACGAGGCATGCTGTGAAGGCATCGCCGGCGGCGGTCCCGTCCACGGCCTGCACGAGGGGCGCCGCGCACCGCGCGACTTCCCTGCCGCCCTCGAGCAGGACCGCGCCTTCCTCGCCGAGGGTCAAGGCGGTCAGCTTGGGGGTCTCCGGCAGCGCCTCGAGCTCGTAGCGGTTGACCACCACGAGCTCGGCGGCCCGCACCAGCTCCGCTGGAAGCGGCCGCGCGGGCGCGGCGTTGAGAAAGAAGCGCTCCGCCCGGTTCGCGGCGGCCTCGACGGCATCGAGCGGAATCTCGAGCTGGGCGAGCACCGGGCCACCCACCTGCGGATCACGCAGCTCCGAGTTCGCACCCGGCGCGACGACGATCTGGTTCTCACCACGGGCATCTACGATGATCAGCGCCACGCCCGTCGGCCCGCCCTGGCGCAGAACCATCTCGACCCCTTCCGCGCGCAGGCCGGCGAGCGCCACGTCGGCGAAGTCGTCGCCGCCGACACTGCCGACGAACGTGACTCCGGCACCGAGCCGCGCCGCAGCGACGGCCTGGTTCGCGCCCTTTCCGCCGGGGAAGCGCTCGAAGGTGGCATCGGTCAGCGTCTCCCCCGGTCTCGGCAGCCGCTCGGCCCGCGCGACCAGGTCGAGGTTGAGCGAACCTACAACCGTTAGCTGGGGCTGTCCCGGTCGCATCCCGGCCGATCGACCCGTCATTTCAGACGGGTGCGAGGGAGGCCCGTGCGTCCTGACGTCGGCATCGCAAGCGAGGCCTCAGGCGGCAATGGCGCGCAGGTCCTCGACCGCGCGCCCGAGCAGGTTCTCGCGCAGGTCGAAGAGGCCGGCCCACAGGGACGAGCGATCGGGCGTAGAGCGAATCCGCGCCGCATCGCTCAGTCCTGCCAGGGCGCGCAGGAAGACGGCGAGCTCGAGGTAGGCCTGAGCGATCCGCACAGGCGACGAGCTCACGCCGGCTCGGTGCAGAACCGGAGCCCATTCGAGCAACTCGGCGGCCCCGGGAGCCCCGTACCACGAACGGCCCTCTGCCCGTTCCGGCTCGAGCTCGAGCAAGTACCGGCCGAGCGGCTCCTCGAGCCCGACGAGCGCAGTCTCGGCGCGATCGGCGGCGCGGCGCAGCGCCGCTTGGCGGCCGCCTGCGGTCGAGGGTGCGGCGTCGCCGCGGTTCCAGCGCTCGAGCAGCCGGCAGAAGGCGAGGGACGAGACTTGGGCTGCGATCAGCTGCCGGATCAGGCGCTCCGCGGTGTCGATGTCGGCGGCGTAGTCGACGAGGACGTCCGCCCATCCGGGTTCCGCGCGGGTGGTGCTCATACTTCGACTACTACAGGAAGAATCATGGGGCGTCGACCCGTGCGGTCGTAGATCAGCTGTCCGAGCCCGTCGTGCAGGTGCTCCTGGAGGAGCTTGATCTCGTTCACGTTGTCCTTCATCAGGCCGTCGAGCACCCGCTGGGCCTCTTCGCGCATCTCCTCGAGAAGCGGCTCGCCCGGCTCGGCGAACCCGCGCGCGATCAGCTCGGGCTGGCCCGCGATGGAGCCGTTCTGCCCCGTCAACGTGGCGACGACTATCAGGACGCCGTCCTCGGAGAGGTGGCGCCGATCGCGCAGCGCTACGTCCTGCACGTCACCCACGCCGAGGCCGTCCACGAAGGTGACCCCGGAGTCGACCTTGCCGGTCAAGTACGCCCCGGACTCGTCGAGCTCGACCACCGAGCCGTTCTCGGCGAGTACGATCCGGCTCTCGGGCACCCCGCTCTCGACGGCCAGGCGCGCGTGGGCCGCCAACATCCGGAACTCGCCATGCACCGGCATCACCGACCTCGGCCGCACGAGGCCGAGCATCAGGCGCAGTTCCTCGGCGTTGCCGTGGCCGGAGACGTGTACCGGCGCCACTTCCTGGTGCAGGACCTCCGCGCCGGAGCGCGCGAGCTCGTTGATCGCGTCGTGCACCTTCAGCTCGTTCCCGGGCACTGGCTTGGCCGAGATGATCACCGTGTCGCCCGCCTCGACCTTGATCGCCGGGTGGTCGTTGTAGGCGATCCGAACCAGGGCCGAGAGCGGCTCGCCCTGGCTGCCTGTGCAGAGGATGAGCACGTCCTCACGTTCGTAGTCGTCGAGCTCGTTCGGCCGGATCAGCGCCTCGTCGGGCACGTCGATGTAGCCGAGGCTGCGCGCGATGTTGATGTTCTTGCGCATCGAGCGGCCGACCACGCAGACCTTGCGACCCACGTCCACCGCGACGTCGATCGCCTGCTGCATGCGGTGCACGTTGGAAGCGAAGGACGCGACGAGGATGCGCCCCTCACGCGGTGGGATCAGTTGCCGGAAGGCCTCGCCCACGAGCCGCTCCGAGCCCGTCACCCCCGGCCGCTCGGCGTTCGTCGAGTCGCCGAGCAGCAGGTCGACCCCCTGGTTGCCGACCTCGGCGAGGCGGCCGACGTCCGTGCGCAGGCCGTCCACGGGCGTGTGATCCATCTTGTAGTCGCCCGTGTGCACGATGCGCCCGCCCGGGGCCTCGAGCACGATCGCGACCGAGTCCGGGATCGAGTGCGCTACGCGGATGAACCCCGCGCGGAACGGCCCGAGCTGAACCGGCTCGCCCTCGGGATCGGCCTCCTTCAGCTCCGTGGAGCGCAGCAGGCCGTGCTCGTCGAGCTTCGACTTGATCAGCCCAAGCGTGAGCCGCGTCGCCCAGACCTCCTGCACACGCGCCTGGCGGAGAAGGTACGGCAGCGAGCCGACGTGATCCTCGTGGCCGTGCGTCAAGAGCACGGCCCGGATCGGCTTGTCCAGGTCCGTCAGGTACGAGAAGTCGGGCAGGATCAGGTCGACGCCGAGATGCTCGTCGCGAGGGAACGCGAGCCCGGCGTCGACGACGATCGCCTCGCCGTCGGCTTCGAAGACGGTCGTGTTCTTGCCGACCTCGCCGAGGCCTCCGAGCGGGATGATTCGGGTGCTTCCTGGCATCGGGGCAGTCTAGACGCGAAGCGCCGCTAGGCCTGGCGGCCGCGCCTTCCGATACACCGTCAGTGCGGTCTTCGGTGGCCGGCGCGGCCACGCTCCTCGCACGCCTCATTCGCGGCTCCTGGCGCTCCGCGGCCTTCCAGGCCTCGGAGTTCGCGCTCGCCTCGGGTCGCCGCGAACTACGCCTTCGCTCTCGGCGGCGGGATCAGCGGCCACCAACTCGCGCTGTCGACGACCTGGTGCCGTTGACCGTGCTCGCGCTCATCTACCTGCTCGTCTCGCGCGGGCTGCTCCAGCTCATCGGAAGCGGTGAGGTGCTCCAGCCCGACTTTAGCGGCGGCTGCGGCTGCGCTGGGAACCGCCCCGGATCCCCCGCGCAGGGGATGCTCGATCGCCCCGGGTTGAGCAACCTGCAAAACGCCGTCTCAGCCAAGGGAGGAAAAAATGCTCCGGATGACCTGGTACTACCGGCTCGCGTTCCTGGCGCCTCGATCTTAGGCGGGCGAGGGCTCGAGCAGCTTCAGCCGCTCGAGACATTCTCGGACCTGCGCAATCTCATCTTCATTCGCCTCGACGAGGGGTAGGCGCAACCCGCCGACGTCGTGGCCGAGCAGGCTGAGCGCGGCCTTGATCGCGATCGGATTCGTCTGCACCTTGAGGATCTCCAGCGCCGGCGCGGTCTCTTGCTCCAGCCGCCGTGCCCCGTCGGCGTCGCCTTCGCGGAAGCGCGTGATCAGCTCCTTCACCTGTGGGCCTACCACATGCGTGTGCACGCACACCCCACCCACGCCGCCCACCTCGAGGAACGGCAGGATCAGCGGGTCGTCGCCTGCGTAGAGATCCAGCCCGAGCTCGACGATCGCCCGGGCCTGCTCGAGATCGTCGTTGGCCTGCTTGACGGCGCACACCGTCGGGATCTCGGCCAGCTGCGCGATCGTCTGGGTCTCGAGGTTGAGCACGACTCGTGCCGGGATGTTGTAGACGACGATCGGCTTGTCGGTCGCGGCCGCTACTGCCTTGAAGTGCTCGACGATTCCGCGCGGCGGCGGCTTGTTGTAGTAGGGCGTCACGACGAGGAAAGCGTCAACGCCGAGTTCGTGCGCGCGCTCGGTCAGGTGGACGGAGTGGGCCGTCGAGTAGGTGCCCGTGCCCGCGACGACGGTCGCACGATCGCCCACGGCGTCCACTGCGACGGCAACGAGTTCGAGCCGCTCGTCGTCTGTGAGCGTCGGCGATTCGCCAGTAGTCGCGGCGACGACGAGCCCGTCGGAGCCGTTCTCGACGAGGTGGGCGGCCAGCTCCCGGAACCGCTCGTGGTCGACCGCGCCCGTGGAGTCGAACGGCGTGACGATCGCGGTCAAGACCTCGCCGAGCACGATCCGATTCTACGGGGCCTTGCGGTCGTTCGGGCAAGGCCGCAGCGTCAGTCCCCCGCTGTACTGCTGGTTCGCCATCCAGATACAGAGCAGCTGGCCGTCCTGCGTCAGATCCTTGAACGTCGCCTTCCACGCGGGCTCGCCCGTCGGATCGTGGTCCTTCGTGATCGAGACGAGGCGCAGGTGGTGGCCGTAGATCTCGTTCGAGCCGTCCGTCGTCTCCGAGCCGGACTCGACCAGCGCGGCCTGTCGCGCGGCGCTGAGCGGCATCCCCGCGTAGACCGGGTTGGCCTTCTTCGGCCCAGACGAGCCCGAGCAGCCCGCCCCCAGAACGGCTAGGAAGACAAGGACGGAAACGAGGGCCGCACGCGCTGGGGTCACGCTTCCAAAAGCGTAGCCAGCCCGAGCGTCAGGCCGGGCGGAAGCAAGCGCAATCGCTCGAGCGCGAGCAGGACGCCCGGCACATAGGCCTCGCGGGAGTAGGCGTCGTGGCGGATCGTCAGCAGCTGGCCCTCGCCGCCGAGCAGGACCTCTTGGTGGGCGACGAGCCCCGGCAGCCGCACCGAGTGGATCGCCGGCTCGCCGGGCAGGAGCTCGGCGGTTGCCCGCGCCGTGCCCGAGGGGGCATCCTTCTTGCCCTCGCCGTGGAGCTCGACGATCTCGGCATCCGGGAGGAACCTGGCCGCCTCGGCCGCCAGCCGCATCATCAGCACGGCCCCGATCGCGAAGTTGGGCGCGACGAAGAGCTGCAGGCCTCGCTTCCCGGCGACCGAGCCGGCCCGGGCGGGGTTCCAGCCCGACGTTCCGACGACACACGGCACGCCCCGTTCGAGCGCTGCGAGCACGTTCGCCTCGACCGCATCCGGAGCGGTGAAGTCCACCATCGCCTCGGCCTGGCCCAGCTCCACGAGCTCGTGCCCCGCAGCTTCGAGCGCCGGCGCGAGCACGCGCCCGACCTTGCCACCCGCGCCGAAGAGCGCCACCCTCACGCCGCTTTGGCGAGGCCCGGGTTGACCCGCTCGACCGCAGCGAGGAACCGCTCCTCGCTCGGCCCGATCCCAGCTGCCGAGAGTTTCTCCGGCGCGAGCAGCACTCCGGCAAGCTCGGCCAGCGCCTCCGGCTCGACCGCGTCGATCTCGGCCATGATCCGCTCGATCGAGAGCAGCTCGGTGTCGGTGATCAGCGACTTCCCGAGCCGGCTCATCCGCGTCGAGGTGGACTCCATCGAGAGCAGGATCCGCCCCTTGAGGTTCTCCTTGGCGCGCTCCAGCTCGTCCGGACGCACGTTGCCGGCGGCGATGTCGCCGATCTGCTCGCTGGCGATCTCGAGACACGCGGCGAGGTTGTCCTCGCGCGTGCCGATGTAGACCCCGACCTGGCCCGTGTCGCTGTATTGGGAGGTGAAGCTGTAGACCGCGTAGGCCATGCCGCGCTTCTCGCGGATCTCCTGGAAAAGACGCGAAGAGGCCGAGCCGCCGAGGATCCCGTCGAGCAGAGAGCCGGCGAAGCGGCGCTTGTCGGAGCGCGCGATCCCGGGTGCGGCGATGCAGACGTGGTACTGCTCGGTGTCCTTGCGCTGGAAGCGCAGGCTCGGGGCCGGAGGCTTGACGAGCGCCGGGCGTACGCGCGGGCCCTTGCGCACGGCGGCTGCTGCCTTCCGCTGCGCCCGCACGAGCAGGCGCTCGAATTCCTCGTGCTTGACGTTCCCGGCGGCGGCCGCGACAACGTTGCCCGGGATGTACATCGAGCGGTGGTAGCCGGAGATCGCGCGCCGCGTGACGCTCGAGATCACCTCCGCCCGCCCGATCACCGGCCGGCCGAGCGGATGCGAGCCGAAGGTCGCCTCCGAGATCAGGTCGTGCACGAGCTCCTGAGGCTGATCCTCGTACATCGCGATTTCCTCGAGCACGACCTCCCGCTCGGCGTCGAGGTCGGCGAAGGCCGGAGCGAAGACCATCTCCCCCATCACGTCGAGCGCCGTCTCGAGTCGCTCGTCGGGGATGCGCGCGTAGACGACGGTGTGCTCCCGAGAGGTGGCGGCGTTCAGCTCGCCCCCGAGGGTGTCGAAGATCTCCGCGATCTGTTGGGCGCTGTACGAGGCGGTGCCCTTGAAGAGGAGGTGCTCGATGAAATGCGAGATTCCGGCCTTGGCGTCGGTCTCGTCGCGGGATCCGGCCCCGATCCAGAACCCGATCGAGACCGAACGCACATGCGCCAGGCGCTCCGAGATGACGCGCTCGCCAGTGTCGAGCTCCGAAAGAACGTACTTCTGCTGCACGGGCAGATCGTACTTGCGCGTCTGGCCGCAGCCCCACCGTGTCCCGCAGGGGTCGGCGCCGAAAGCGGAAAACCGAGAGACGTGTACCTTCTGGCCTGTAGGCGATCCTCAAGGAAGGGATGTCCTAGGCCGATGGCTGCTTGAACCTGATGAGTGTGGCCCTCGAACTCCCGGTCGAGTTCCAACGTGGTCTTCCCATCGTCCTCGAGGAAGCGGTCGAGCCCAGCGACGACATCGAGCCGTGGGAGCTGCACTCGGAGCTCGCCCTCGTCTCTCCCGAGGTCTGCCGGCGCGCCCGCGAACTGCTGCCCGACCGCGATCCGTACGCCTTTCTTGACCAGCCTCGTGAACTGATTCTCCTCCCGGCCGCGCCCGTCGACGAGGAAGAGCCCGAACTAGGCCTGCGCCAGGCCGTCGCCGGCTACGCCGCCCAACGACTGTTCGACACGGCGCGGTTCGCGTTGTACGCCATCGGCTTCCTGGCCGGCCTGGCGTCGCTCGCGGAGCTTCTGCACTAGGTTGGCCCCATGGATGAGGCGGGATCGGGACTCGAGTTCGAGCAATCGGTGCAGTACGCAATGGAAGAGCTCCCCGGCGACCTTCGCCGGGCGATGTCGAACGTGGAGATCGTGATCGAGGACGAGCCGCCCGACGGGCAACCGCTGCTCGGGCTCTACCAGGGCGTTCCGCTGACCCGCCGGACGAGCGGGTACGGCAACGTGCCTCCGGACAAGATCTCGATCTACCGCGGCCCGCTGGAGCGGCTCTACGGCGGCGATGCCGCGGTGCTGCGAAGCCAGATCAAGCGGGTTGTCTTACACGAGATCGCGCACCATTTCGGCATCAGCGACGAGCGCCTGCGCAAGCTCGACCGCTACTGAAGTCGGCGCCGCCAGGACACTTCGGCCACATCGGCAATCACCCTTTAGGGGGTCATCGCGCGTCTTGCCCCCGGCCGATGACCTGGTAACTGCGCAGCGGGCGGGCGGCCGCGTCCCCGACCACGGGAAGGTCCTCTCAACGTGACCGCTAGTCCGCCCAATATGCCAAGCCGCGTATTCGACTCACCTTCCTCTATCGAAAGGAAGTCTCACCGATGAATCGCCGCATCGCCCATGCCGTGCAGATTGCTGCTCTCGTCCTCGTGTTCGCCCTTGTTCCGGCCGCGCTCGCTGCCAAAGGCGGCCACCACGCGGCAGCTGCCTCGGCGCCCTGTTCCGTGTCCGGCAACGTCGTCTACGGGAGCGGCCTGCCGACCGATCAGGTGATCAACTTCATGGTCGCCGATGCGTCCGGTACCTGGGGCTTCGTACTCGGTTTACACGCATGACGGCAACTGGTCTGTGAACGTGCCCGCGCCTAACGGCGCGACGACCTACGAGTTCGTCAGCTGCACCTATGGCCCCGACGGAAGCAAGTACAGCGTCTTTCAGAGCTGCTCGTCGTAGGAAGGATCGTCTCGGCGGCACCTGCCTTCAAACGCAGAGAGGCCCCCGACACCAGGGGCCTCTCTGCGGTCTCGAACTCCTAGGGAGCCCGCTATTGCGTTGCTTGATTGATCAGGGGCTCGTGACCGAAGTGCCGTTGGTGAGAGCACTGAAGGTCGTCGACTCCTGACAGCTACTGGTGACAGCCTTGTGGGTTGTGTCGCCGCTGTAGGCGGCCTTCCAGTAGTACGTGTCGTTGGCGGTCACTGACGAGACCGAGAACGTCGTGTTCGACGTGCCTGCCGTGTACGGCGCGGACCCGCTTACGGCGATTGCCGGAGTCGGCCCCAAGACGATCTTCGTCGCATCGGCGCAGGTGTTGTCGTTCTTGAAGAGCGTGAACGTCACCGTGCCGCCGCTGTGGTCGATCGTCGCGGTGTCCTGCGGGAACCAGCGCTGATTGGTCGAGATGGTCGACGGCGCCAGATTCACTACGCTGGTCTCGCCGGCGTCCTCGCACTCAGTCGTCGAGCCGTCATTGTTTGCGTCACCGCTGTACTCCGCGGTCCAGTAGTACGTGCCGACGACGGTGGGAGTGTAGTCCCCCGAGTTGTAGTCGCCTGGCCCGTCCACTGTTACGGGGCTGAGTCCCGTGTTGACCTCGCTCGCGGCCGCGCAGCCGGCGGCATTGAACAGGTGGAACGTAATCGTCCCGCCCGCTCCGGTGCCCACATCCAGATGGGCTGTGTCGCTGATCGGATCGCCGATCGTCGCCGACGCCGTCGCGGTCGTCGTGAGGCCGCTTGGGCAGTTGCTGATCCGAACCTTCTCCGGGGCGACGAAGTCCTTGATCTCGGAGGTGAACGAGTCAGAGGAGCGGCTCTTGAGGTAGGCCGAGCCGAACGTGCCGCAGGCTCCTGAGCCGAACAGCGTCTCGAATGAGATCGCCGCCTCACCGAAAGTGAAGGGATCCTGCGAGCCGAGGCTTGCCGTGAGGCCCCCGGTCGCACCGCCGGTCTCGCTCGACGGAATCAAGCTGGTGTTGATCGAGCCGAGGGCATCCGGACTATTGCCGTCACTGATCAGGTCGGCGTCGCTCCAGTGTGCAGCCACCTTCCCGGCCGCGGCGATCCAGGTGCGGATCGAGATTGACGGGTGGGTGCCTCCCTGCGACAGGTCATACGTGATCAGTTTGTCTCCGACCGACCGCTTCGGGGTTACATAGACCGGAACCTTCGACGTGCCATTGTTCGCGCAGTTGGTCGCGGTGCCGTCGCAGGCCAACTTGTTCAGCTCGAAGTCCATGTTCGTCGTGCCGCTCGGGTTCTGCACGCGCGACCAGAACAGCTCGAGGAAGTCGTCCTCCGTGAAGACGCCGAACGCTTTCAGGTCGCTCTTGTTCGGCGGAATCGACCCCGTGACGATCGTGGGGTTCGGATTGTCCTCTGCCGTTCCCTGGCCAAACGAGTCATCGCCGCTTCCTGTGGGAGCGTCGTTCTTGGCCAGGACACCGGCGCGGAAGTCACTATCCGTTCCGCCGGCAAGCCAGTCGATGCACCCCGTCGTGTTGACCTTCAGATTCGCGTTCACGTCGATCTCGAACGCGCTGCCTTCGAGCGTCGCCGTGTTAGCGCAGCTGGCTGTGTCCGCGACCGCAGATCCTGAGATCGCGAACGCTACCGCCGCAACGGCCGCGAGCAAGAGAGGCAACGACAGGAAGAGTCGGCGTCGTCGCCGAGGCCCTGTCGGCCCCAAGATACGTGTACTCATTGATGCCCTCCCATTGAATTGCAGAATGAATGCGGGTCGCTCCCCAAGGCGACCCGGGTGAAACCTCTTGTGTGCCCCAATCACCTCCTGTAGCCGCCGGCATGTACATATGCAGGCGGTGCCTGAGCCCGTGGTATCGCTCCGCAGCGCACGGACACGACGCACGTTGGCACCTCGCAGTCAGGGCTACAAGGCTTGAACGACCCGTCTCGCGTTGAGTTTTCTCAACGCTCGCCGGCAGATCTCACCCGGAAATCGGTGGAAATAGCCCGGAGAAGAGGTTCAGCGGAGGGCGCGGTCGAGTGCCGCCGAAAGCGCAGCCGCGTCCGGGGCGTTGCCCCGAGAGAATGGCATGAGCTTGCCGCCGGTCTTGCCGAGGTAAAGCGCCGGGGTTCCGCCGACCCCGTCTGCGTTGGCCTGTGCGTCGTAGCGCTTGGCCGTGTCCACTACGCCGGCGCTGTTGCGCGTGTTCAGAAGGGCTTGCGTATCGAGCCCGGGGATGCTCTTGGCAGCAGCGGTCACCATCGTGTCGTCGAGCCAACCGCTGTTCTCGGAGCCCTGGTTGGCATAGAGCAGCTGCTCGAACTGAAAGAGTCGGTTTTGTCTCGAAGCGGCGATCGCCGCGCGCCGGCCGCGCTCCGAATCCGGGCCGATGAACGCGATCGTCCGCGCCTCGACCTTCACCTTGCCGGTCCGCACGTAGCGGTCGATGATCGTCGGCATCGTCTCGGCCTCGAAGGCGCGGCAGACGGGGCACTGCAGGTCGACGTACTCGACCATCGTCACCGGCGCCGAGGCCTTGCCGAGCACGTTGCCTTGCTGGGGGATACCCGTGAAGAGCCGAATGACCGAGGCCGCATCCGGAAGTGCGCTCACCGTGGTCGAGGAGGGCGACGAGGATCCACCGGTGAAGGCCAAGGTGAGGGCAATGGCCGCGACGCTCCCCGCGATCCCGGCGGCCGCCCCGAGTAGCACCTTCGGAGAGGCCTTCGGGCGGTCCTTGCTGCTCACCGGAGGCCGCGCCTGGGCCTGGCGCCGTCGTCGTGCCTGCTTGCCGCTCGTCATCGCTCACCCACGGTAGCGAGCAGCAGGAAGGCGAGGCTGAGCGCGAAGCCGGTCAGGGCCAGGGTCGGAATCGTCACGTAGCCGAACTCCTCGATCCACTTGGTCGCGCACCCGCCCGGCGCCGAGAGCAGGCACGCCCGAGCTTGCTCGACCACGCCGTTTTCCACCAGCAGGTGGTAGACGGCGACGCCCGAGCCTACAAGCGGCAGCGGCAGCAGGTAGCGGGCGACCCGGCGATCGTTGGCCAGGGCCGCGAGCAGCGAGACGATCGAGAGCGGGTACATGCAGATCCGCTGGAACCAGCAAAGCTCGCACGGGATGAAGCCCGCGACCTCGGAGAGGAAGAGACTCCCACCGGTCGCGATCGAAGAGACGAGGAAGACGAGCCAGAGCTCGTAGCCTGCGAGCGCTCGGCGCAGCATCTCCGCCGAGCCGCGCACGCCGGCGAGCCATGCGAGCCCTAGCAGCACCAAGAGGGCGGCGAGCACCTGGCCCGCGACCCCCAGCGCTGCGAGGGTGACGATTACGTCGTGCGTCACTGAGGCGCTCGCTTGCGACGCCGACCAGAAGAGGTCGTGCCGGCTCGGCCGGCACGACCTGTTCTACTGGCTAGCGGTCTCTGCCGCCGCCTCGCTCGCGCCCGCCGCCGCGTCCTCCGCGCCCACCGCCGCCGTCGCGTCGCGGCGGACGATCCTCCTTTGGCCGCGGTGGGGCGTCCTTGGCCCGCTCGATCAGCTCCTCGGGCTGGACGAGGTTGCCGTTCTCGTGCTTGGCCACCAGCTTCAGGCCGATGCGACCGCGGTCCTTGTCCACCTCCTGGACGATCACGTCGAGCACGTCGCCGCGCCCGATCACGTCCTCGATATGGGCGACGCGTCCGGGGCCGACGTTGGAGACGTGGAGCAGGCCGTCGGTGCCCTTCTTCAGCTCGACGAAGGCGCCGAACTCGGTGGTCTTGACGACCTTGCCGGTGTAGGTGTCGCCGACTTCCGGCTCCTTGGTGATCGACTCGATAGCCGCGATCGCAGCGTCGGCCTTCTCGCCCTCGGTGGCATAGATCAGGATGTTGCCGTCCTCCTCGATGTCGATCTGCACCTCGTAGTCGGCCTCGAGCGAGCGGATCGTCTCGCCGCCCTTGCCGATCACCATCCCGATCTTCTCCGGGTCGATCTTCACCGACGAGATGCGCGGCGCGTGCGAAGCGAGTTGCTCGCGGCTCTCCGGCAGCACCTCGGCCATCTTGTCGAGGATGAAGGTGCGCGCCTGCTTCGCCTGCTCTAGAGCGTTGCTCATGATCTCCTGAGTGACGCCGGTGATCTTGATGTCCATCTGCAGGGCGGTGATGCCGTCCCGCGTCCCGGCGACCTTGAAGTCCATGTCACCGAGGTGGTCCTCGGCGCCCTGGATGTCGGTCAGGATCACGTAATCGTCGCCCTCCTTGACGAGCCCCATCGCGATTCCGCCGACGGGCGCCTTGATCGGCACGCCGGCGTCCTGGAGCGCGAGGGTCGAGCCGCAGACCGAGCCCATCGACGACGAGCCGTTCGACTCGAGAGTCTCGGAGACGATCCGGATCGTGTACGGGAACTCCTCCGCCGGCGGGATCATCGGCTCGAGGGCCCGCTGCGCGAGCGCACCGTGGCCGATGTCGCGCCGCTTCGGGCCTCGCATGAAGCCCGTCTCCCCGACCGAGTAGGGCGGGAAGTTGTAGTGGTGCATGAAGCGGCGGTCCTTCTCCAGCGAGAGGTCGTCGATCCGCTGGCCCTCCTTGGCGGTGCCGAGGGTCAGCAGGGACATGATCTGCGTCTGGCCGCGGGTGAAGAGCCCCGAGCCGTGCGTGCGCGGCGAGACGCCGACCTCGCACGTGATCGACCGGATCTCCTCCGGGTCGCGACCGTCTGGGCGGCGCTTGTCGACCGCGATCTTGCGGCGAACGAGCTCCTTGTAGATGGCCTCGGCCGCCTTCTTGACGTACTGACGCGTGACCGAGTCCTTCTGGACCGGCGTGTTCTCGTCGCTGGCCGGCGCTCCGACCGGGAAGGGGAGCTTCAGCTCGTCTTCGATCCGCCCGAAGAGCAGGCTCCGCTTGGCCGACTTGAGCTCCTTCGAGTCCTGCTCGGCCTCGGTGAGCCCGCGCAGGTCGTCCTCGAACTGCTCCCGAACCGGGTGGACTACTGCCTCGAGGCGCAGGCGGTCGAGGATCATCGTGAGGCTCGAGCGCACTTGGATCTGGCGCCTGATGTCCTCTTCGCCGGAGTCCATCGAGATCGTCGAAGACAGCTCGGTGACGATCTCTTCGATGACCGCACCAGCCTCCCGCAGGCCCTCGGAAGCGATCCGCTCTTGGATCTTGGAACCGTGCTGCTCCTCGATCTCAGCCGTCAGCTCCGAGTCGAGCCACTTCTCCTTGCCGACCTGACGGCGGAGGTCTTCCTGGGCCTCGCAGATCTTCGCGATCTCGCGGTGGGCGAGCTCGAAGGCCTCGAGCATCGTCGCCTCGGGCACCTCGTGGGCGCCGGCCTCGATCATGGTGAGTGCGTCCCTGCTGCCGACGACGATCAGGTCGAGCGTGCTCTCCCCGCTCTCCACCATGGGCAGCGGCGGATTGATCACGAACTCGCCGTCGACCTGGCCGATGCGCACGGCCCCGACCGGGCCCATGAAGGGCAGCGGCGAGACCATCAACGCCGCGGAGGCCCCGTTGATGCAGAGGATGTCGTGGGCGGTGACCAGGTCCGCGGACAAGGTCGTGCAGACCACGTGCACCTCGTTCTTGTAGCCCTTCGGCCAGAGCGGCCTGATCGGGCGGTCAATCATCCGTGCGGTCAGGGTTGCCCGCTCGCTGGCCCTGCCCTCGCGCTTGAAGAAGCCGCCGGGGATCTTCCCGGCCGCGTACATCCGCTCCTCGACGTCCACCGTGAGCGGGAAGAAGTCTGCGCCCTCGCGGGCCTCCATCCTCCCCGTCGCGGCCGCGAGCACCATCGTGTCGCCCGCGCGAACGACGACCGAGCCATCGGCCTGCTTGGCGATCTTGCCCGACTCGAAAGTCAGCTCCTGGTCGCCGACGGTGACTGACACCGTTGCGACCCGGGGCTCTGTAGTTGTTGCCATGGGTTCCTCCACGTTCCGTGGAGAGTGGAGGTTTGAGTCAGCGTTCCGCGTCTGGATCGCTCGCTCAAACTTCCACCCTCCGGCTTTGGTTGGGGCCCGGTTCGGCCTACCTCCTCAGGCCGAGCTCCTGGATGAGGGCGCGGTAGCCCTCGACGTTGCGCTTCTGGAGGTACTGCAGGAGTCGCCTGCGGCGCCCGACCAGCTTGAGCAGCCCGCGGCGCGAGTAGTGATCCTTCGGGTGCGCCCGCAGATGCTCGGTCAACTCGTTGACGCGAGCCGTCAGCAGCGCGATCTGCACTTCAGCTGAGCCGGTGTCGCCGTCGGCACGTCCATGCTTGCCGACGATCTCCAACTTCGCTTCCTTGGTGAGAGTCACGTGTCCCTCCTTCTACAACGGACTCCGCAATCCAAGCCCGCCGCGAGGAAGCACACGCGAACGGCCGAGACTGCGGTCTTGCGGAAGGGTAGCAAGATCATGGGTGAACCCCTGGCTCCCCGATCAGCGCTTGGAGGCCACCAACCTCCTCCCCACCGTGAGCGTATCGCGGGCAAGCGCACGTATGGGTGACGGGGCCGCGGCGAAAGCGTCACGATCCCTCCACGGTGCAGGCGGCGGTTGCAGCGGGGCATCCGGCGACGGTGGAGGCCGGGATCGAAGTGCTGGCGGAGGGCGGCTCGGCCGCCGACGCCGCGGTTGCGGCCTGCCTCGCCTCCTGCGTGGCCGAGACGGTGATGACCGGCCTGCTCGGCGGCGGCCATGCGATCGTCTTCGATGCCTCCTCTGGCCAGACGCGGAACCTCGACTGCTTCGTCGCCGTCCCTGGCCTCGGAGAAGAGCGGCGCGAGGTCGAGCTGCTCGAGCTCGACGTTCCCTTCGGCGCCGAGCTCGTCCACTACGCCGTCGGGATCGCCTCCTGCGGGGTGCCCGGCTTGCCCGCGGGCCTCGGGGCCCTGCACCGCGAGCACGGGAGCCTGCCCTGGCCGCGCCTCGTCGAACCTGCTCTGCGCCTCGCCCGCACGGGCGTTGACTTTCCGGAGGCCCACGCCGCTTGCCTGGCGATGCTCGCGCCGGTGATGACGATGAACGAAGGCGCGCGGATCTACTCCCCCGCCGGGGAGCTCCTCACTGCAGGCAGCCGGCTGGAGCAGCCGGGGCTTGTGCGAGCGCTCGAGCTCCTGGCCGAGGAGGGCCTCCGCAGCGCGTACCGGGGCTCCGTGGCGGACGCCCTGCTCGAGCTGATGGACGAGCGCGGCGGCGTCGTCACGAGTGCTGACCTCGACGCCTACGAGGCCCGCTGGACGGAGCCGGTCGAGACGGGGTACGCCGGCACGCGGTTTCTCACCCGGGCCGGGCTCTCCGCGCTTCCGGCGGCCCTTTTACGCCTGCCTGCCCTGCTCGGCCTCTCCCCAGCCGAGCGTGCGCTCACGCTGGTGTCGGCACTCGACAAGGCCGGCCCGGAAAGCCACACGACGAACCTCGTGACGATCGACTCGGACGGCAACGCCTGCGTCCTCACGACGAGCCTCGGTCTCGGCTCCGGCGACTTCCTACCAGGGCTCGACCTGCACCTGAACAGCATGCTTGGCGAGGCCGACCTGATCCGTGGGGCACTCGTGCCCGGCGACCGGATGGACAGCATGATGGCCCCGAGCTTCGCCTTCGACGAGGACGGCCTCGCGCTGGCGGGCGGAGCAGCGGGGGGCACCCGACTGCGCAGCGCGTTCGTCCAGGTGACCGCCGGAATCCTCGACGAAGGCCTCGATCCCCAACAGGCCGTCTCACAGCCGCGAGTGCATCCCGCCGCCGGCGTGGTGCACCTGGAGCCGGGGTTTCCGGATGAGGTGCCCGACGCGTTGAGGGCCGCTGGGCTCGAGGTGCGCGCCTGGCCGGCGCGGCACCACTACTTCGGCGGCGTCAGCGTCGTCACGCGTAACGGCGCCGCGGGAGACCCCCGGCGAAGTGGAGCGGCGGCGACCCTTGATCGCCGCTGAACGGCAGCCAACCGAGGTAGCCGCAGTCGGGACAGCCGGGATTCGCCGCGGTCGTACCACCGCCTACTGGCTTGGCGTAGGAGCTCCCGCATTCGAGACAGCGCACGGATTCCAGGACTTTGAAGCGTCGCTCCGCTGCAGTCGATCCGGAACCCACGCTCAACCAGACGCCCGGAAACCACCGAAACTTGCGTCTAGCTGTCGCGCTTGCTCGGCTCTCGACCAGGCTTCAGCGTGATCCAGCCGACGTAACCGCAAGTTGGGCACGGGCCCGCCTCGTCGTCTGCGACCGGGCGGCTGTAGATCGTCTTACAGTCCAGACAGCGGACGAGGTCTGTCTGTTCGGATGAGCGAATTTGCTCCATGTGGAGACAGATGCGCCCCGTCCAGCGAACCTGCGGGTCAAATCGGCGGCTCGGCCGCCTGCGTCTCCTCGACGTCGCGGGCGATCTGCGCGACGAGCTCCTGCTCGCTCTCGAAGGCGCGCTCGTCGCGCAGGCGGCGCCAGAGCTGGACCACCAACCGCTTGCCGTAGAGGTCGCCCTCGAAGTCCAGGAGGTATGCCTCGACCCGCCGCTCGCCGCCGCCGTAGTGGGGATTGGTGCCGATCGAGATCGCCGCCCGGTGGCCTTCGGCGGCGCCCGCGTAGATCCCGTACTTGGGAACGAGCAGCAGCGGGTCGAGCCGAAGGTTGGCCGTGGGAAAGCCGAGCGTCCCACCCCGCGCATCGCCGGCGACGACCATGCCCTCGACCTCGGCTGGGCGACCGATCAGGCCGGCGGCCCGCTCGACCTCGCCGGCACGCAGCAGCTCGCGGATCCGGCTCGACGAGACTCCCTCGACGAGCGGCACCTGGCGCACGTCGAACCCGAGCCGCTCGAGCAGGCCGAGATCGCCAGCCCGGGCCCGGCCGAAGCGGAAGTTCACGCCCGCGACGACCACCTCGGCGCCGATCGGCCGCAGCACCGCCTCGACGAACTCCTCCGGCGGGAGCCGCGCCAGCTCGAGATCGAACTCGACCACGAGCGCCTGCTCGATCCCCGCCTCGGCGAACAGCTCGAGCCGGCGCTCGAGCGTGGCGAGCAACTCGACCTCGTAACCGAGTGCGACCCGCGGATGCGGGTCGAACGTGACCGCCGTCGAGATCAGTCCCACCGCCTTGACGGCGTCGAGCACGCGCCGGTGGCCGAGATGGAGGCCGTCGAAGGTCCCGATCGCGACCGCGCGAGGCTCTTGCTCCAGCTCCTTCGGCCTCCGCACCACCTTCACGAGGGCATCACCGTCCCGTTCACCGCGACGAGTTCGCCCTCGTGGACGACCCGCACCGGCTCCTCGCGGCGGCTGCGGCCGGCTCTGATCGCCAGCGCCGCCTCGGCGTCCACCTCCAGCAGCGGCAGGAACGGGAGCGCCTCGACCGGCGGCAGGATGCGCTCCCCGTCGGCGTCCTCGATGCGAAAAGGCCCGACCTCCGTTCTGCGCAGGGTGCTGCAGTGTCCGCCGAGCGCATCGGCGATCGCGCGCACGTACGTCCCCGAGCCGACCCGCAGGTCGAGCGTTGCGATGCCGCCCTCGTAGCCGAGCAGCTCCGCCGAGCGCACCGACGAGCGCCGCAGTGGCATCTCGACTGCGACCCCGCGGCGATGGAGCTTGTAGGCACGCTCGCCCTCGATCTTCACCGCGGAGGCCGCCGGGATCGGCAGCTCGACCTCGCCGACGAGCGCAGTCACAGCCTCCTGGAGCTCGGGCTGGGGCGGCGGCTCGAGCCGCTCGAGCCCTTCGCCCTCGCGGTCGCCGGTCGAGGTGCGCGTGCGCAGGTCGATCTCCGTCACATAGCGCTTGTCCAGACCGACCAGGTACTGCGCCAGTCTCGTCGACGATCCGAGCAACACGAGCAGGAGTCCGGTGGCGAACGGGTCGAGCGTGCCAGCGTGGCCGGCACGCGCCCCGGTGCGGTCGCGCAGCTTCTGCACGAGCGCGAAGGACGATGGCCCCGCCGGCTTGTCCACGAGCACGAGCCCGGTCGGACTAAGCGCGCGAGGTGGCACGGACGAACTCGTCGTGGATGAACTGCGTGATTTCCTCGACGGAGTCGTCGCTCGAGAAGCCGGCCGCCTGCCGGTGCCCGCCGCCGTCCGCCTTGCGCGCGATGGCCGAGACGTCCAACTCGTCGTTCGAGGCGCGCAGGCTGACCCGCCGCGCGGGGCCCTCGCTGCGCGGCGGCTCCCGAATCATCGCCGCCATCTCGGCCCCCTCGACCGCGCGCAGGTGATCGATGATCCCCTCCGAGAACGCCTCGGCGACGCTCAGCTCGGTGAAGTCGCTCCGCAGCAGGTAGGAAACGACGAGCCGGCCGCCCTCGTAGACCTGCGCGCGCTCCAGGGCCCGCGCAAGCAGCTTCAGCTTGGCGAACTCGACCGACTCGTAGATGCCCTGGAAGACGCGATGCACGTCGGCGCCCGCTTCGACCAGCTCCGCGGCGAGGCGGAGAGCCTTCGGCGTGGTGTTCGTGTACTGGAAGCGCCCGGTGTCGGTCACGAGCGCGATGTAGAGCGCCTCCGCGATCTCCGGGGTCAGCTCGACGCCGAGCTCCGTAAAGAGGTCGCGCAGGATTTCGCTCGTCGAGGAAGCGTCGCCGACGACGAGGTTGAGGTCGCCGAAGCGCGAGTTGTCGTGGTGGTGGTCGATGTCGATCGTCAGCGGCGCCGCCTCGAGCAGCGCCGTATCGGGCGCCATGCGCTGCTCGTTGGCGCAGTCAAGCGCGACCAGCACTCGCTCTGCCGCGTCTTCGGGAGGCTCACGGCTGAGGGCCTCTAGCGGCATGAACGAGTACTCATTCGGGAGAGGCGCGTCACCGTGGAGGTACATCTCGCTGTCCTTGCCGAGAGCGTCCAGCGCGAGCTTCATCGCGAGCAGCGAGCCGAGGGCGTCGCCGTCAGGGTTCTCGTGGGTGACGAGCAGGAAGCGGTCGTGCGAACGGAGAGCGTCCGCTACCGCTCCCACGTCATTCGTCGTCTTCTGGGGCGAGCTCATCGATGAGTTGTGTCATGCGAACCCCACGCTCGACCGTCGGATCGTATTCGAAGGCCAGCTGCGGGGTTCGCTTCATTCGCAGCTCGCGCGCGAGCCGCGCCTGCAGGACCCCGTGAGCGGCAGCGAGGCCGGTGAGCGTCCGCTTTCGCTTCGCCTCGGAGCCGAGCACGCTGACGAAGACGCGCGCGTGTCGAAGGTCGGCCGACGTCTCCACGCCGGTGACCGTGACAAAACCGATTCGCGGGTCATTCAGGTCGCCGAGGCCCTCGGAGACCACCTCACGCACGGCTTCGTTGACTCTGCGCATCCGGTCGCTCATCCGATGTATTCAAGCGGGTCGAGCCAACTCCGAGGCCGGAGTCTCGTCCTAGCTCATTGAGTGGCGGCCCGCGTCTTCACCTTCATCTGCATCCTGGTGGTCGCCACGGCGGCCGGGTCGTCCGGTCACGTACGCGCAAGCAGCCTTCAGGCGCCGCGGTTCCAGGTGCTGGGTCACGCCGACCCCGGCGGCGGCTACAGCGGTGACGTCGTCGGTGAGCGGCACTTCGCCTACCTCTCCAGCCGCAAGGGCAAGACCGACTGCCCCGCCCAGGGCGTGCGCGTCTACGACGTGGCGAACCCGCGCCGCCCGCGGCACGTCTCGACCTTCGGCGCGCTCAAGGACACCTGGACGGAGAAGACGATCGTGCGGCGCGTCAAGGCTTCGGGCTTCGACGGCGTGCTCGCGGTCTCCAGCTTCCAGGCCTGTACGAGCGGTTTCGGCGGATTCGGGGTCTACGACGTGACGAAGCCGTCGCATCCGAGGAGGCTCGCGCTCGTGCGCACCGTCCCTCGGGGCTCGCACGAGATCTGGCTCGCGACCGCGCGCGGGCACGCCTGGGTCTACACGGCCGAAGCCGCGACCGAGTTCGCTGTCGCGTCTGAATCGTTCGGCTTCCACATCTACGACGTCTCGAGCCCCCGCAAGCCGGTCGAGGTCGGCGGCTGGAGCGCCTGCCGCGAGCTGCACCAGTGCTCGCCGCTCGTCACCACCGGGACTGATTCGCGCTACCTCGTCCACTCGGTGATCACGAACGCCGCCGCAACCCGCGCCTACCTCTCCTACTGGAACCTCGGCACGGTCATCCTGGACATCCGCGATCCGACCCACCCCGCGTACCTCGGGCGCACGCCCGCCGGACAGGGCAATGCCCATTCGGCGTGGCTCACGGGGGGCGGCACGATCATGCTCGAGACCCACGAGCTCGCGCACGGACGGCCGGTCGTCTGGCAGATCGCCGACCCTGCGCACCCGCTGCAACTCTCGACGGTGCGGCTGCCGGCAGCGCTGCGACCCGGTGGCTCGGGCGCAGACGCCTTCGTGCTGGCCGACAGCATCCACGACGCGAAGGTGCTTGGTCGCTACGCGTACTTCTCGTGGTACGGGCAGGGGGTGGCGCTCTTCGACCTCAGCAATCCGCGCAGGCCCCGCTTCGTGACCCGCTTCCGCCCGCCGCCCGACCGCGACCACAACTCCCTGCTCTGCCCCGGCGCCTCCTGCACCGCCGTCTGGGGCGTCTTCCCCACCCGCAAGTACGTGCTCGCCTCGGACCTGAACTCGGGGCTCTGGGTGCTCAGTCGTCCAGCGTGACGACGTTGCGCTCGATCTGACCGAGCTCGAAGGCCTGCCCCGCCAGGTAGCGCTCGGCTCCGTCCAGTAGCGCTTCGACGTCCCGATAGCCGCGCCCGACGCAGGAGAGCGTGAGCCGCGCGCGCTGCCACAACTCGTGGTGGTCGACCTCGGCGACCGAGGCTCCGAATCGCCGCTGCAGCTGCGCCTTGACGGACAGCAGCTCCTTGCGCTTGCCCTTCAGCGACCCGTTCTCAGGGAAGTGCAGCTCGGCGGAGAGGATGCCGACATAACCCGAGCCCAAGGCCGCTACTGAGCGGCGGGCGTCGGTGCGGGCGTGGGCGTCTCGAGATCGGTTCGCTCGACCTCGCGGGTCTCGTAGACCTCGAGCACGTCGCCTTCCTTGAGGTCGTTGTAGCCCTCGAGCAAGATGCCGCACTCGAAGCCCTCCTCGACCTCGCGGACGTCGTCCTTGAAGCGCTTCAGCTGGGAGATCTTGGTCTCGTAGACGACCGTGCCCTCACGGAGGATGCGCACGTTCGAGTTGCGCCGGACGATGCCGTTCGTGACGTAGGAGCCGGCGATCGTGCCGAGACGCGAGACGCGGAAGAGCTGCCGCACCTCGACCTCGCCGATCGTCTCCTCGGTGCGCACGGGCTTGAGCATCCCGACCAGCGCCTGCTCGATGTCTTCGGTGAGCTGGTAGATGACGCGGTAGGTCCGAATCTCGACCTCCTCGCGGTCGGCGAGCGAGCGGGCCTCGGCGTTCGGGCGTACGTTGAAGCCGACCACCATCGCGTTGGAGGCGGAGGCGAGCATGATGTCGTTCTCGGTGATCGCGCCGACGCCCTGGTGGATCACGCTCACCCGAACCTCCGGATGCTGGATCTTGCCGAGCTCGGAGACCGCGGCCTCGACCGAGCCTACGACGTCGCCCTTGAGCACCAGGTTGAGGTCCTGAACGGCGCCCTCCTGGAGCTGCGAGAAGAGCGTCTCGAGCGACATGCCGCCGCTGCCGCCGCCCTG
Organism: Gaiellaceae bacterium; assembly: GCA_035296785.1. Taxonomy (GTDB): domain Bacteria; phylum Actinomycetota; class Thermoleophilia; order Gaiellales; family Gaiellaceae; genus AC-32. The sequence goes on along the minus strand of DATHAF010000012.1, from coordinate 25,370 downwards.
AGCCAGGTGCTCGCGGCGCAGCCGCTCCCCGCGCACCTGCGCGAAGCCACGCGCCGCGCGCTCGTTCTCGACGACCTTGGCGACCTCGCCCGCAGGCGGCGGGTGATCGAAGCCGAGGATCTCGACCGGCTCGCCCGGAGTCGCGTCGTTGACCTTGTCCCCGCGGAAGTCGTGCAACGCTCGGACCTTGCCCCAGGCATCACCGGCGACGATCGCGTCGCCGACCCGCAAGGTGCCGCGATGCACGAGCATCGTCGCAACGGGCCCGCGGCCGACGTCGAGACGCGACTCGATGATCGGCCCGGATGCCTCGGCCGATGGGTTCGCCGTCAGCTCGAGCTCGGCGTCTGCGACGAGCAGCACCCGCTCGAGCAGGTTGTCGAGGCCCTCGCTCTGCTTGGCCGAGACCTCCGCGAACTGCGTCGTCCCGCCCCACTCCTCGGGCTGGAGCTCCTCGGCGGCCAGCTCGTTTCGCACGCGGTCCGTGTTGGCATCCGGCAGGTCGACCTTGTTGATCGCGACGACGATCGGCACCTCGGCGGCACGCGCATGCGAGATCGACTCCTTCGTCTGCGGCATGACCCCGTCGTCCGCGGCCACGACGAGCACCGCGATGTCCGTGATCTTGGCCCCCCGGGCGCGCATCGCCGTGAAGGCCTCGTGGCCGGGCGTGTCGAGGAAGGTGAGCTTGCGCCCGTTGTGATCGACCTGGTAGGCGCCGATGTGCTGAGTGATCCCGCCTGCTTCGGTCTCGACGACTGCGCTCTTGCGGATGGCATCCAGCAAGGTCGTCTTGCCGTGGTCGACATGACCCATGATCGTCACGACCGGCGGGCGCGCCTCGAGGTCGGCCTCGTTGTCCTCGTAGACGTCGGGCTCGAGCTCCTCCTCGGCGGCGTGCTTGATGTGCACCTCGCGGCCGACGTCGGCGGCGATCAGCTCGATCTCCTCGTCGGAAAGCGATTGCGTGACCGTCTTCGGAGCGCCGAGGCCCATCAGAAACGTGATCAGCTTGGGCACCGTGATGCCGAGCGCCTGCGAAAGGTCCTTGACGGTTATGCCGGACTCGACGGTCACCGGCCCGGTGGGTGGGGCGACCGGGGTCTTGTCCTTCGGTCTCGTGTCAACGCGATCGCGGGCCTGCCGGCTGTCCTGGCGCGGGCGGGCGGCGCCGGTGTCGATCACGACACGGCGCTTGCGGCCGCCCGGCGGCGCGCCCTGACGGGGCCGGATCGGTCGGTTGGGTCTCTTGGGGCCGTCAGCCATGGGCGTCAGTGTAGAGACGTCTCAGCTCGGGATCGACCCGCACCGCTCGCCTCAGGATGCGGTTGAAGGCGTGCCTCGTGGCGGCCCGCTCGAAGCAGCTGAGCCGCCGGCAGGTGTAGGCCCCTCGACCCGGCTCCGTCGGGCCGTGCAGCAACCTGCCGTCGCGTGCGACGAAGCGCACGAGCTCGGCCTGCGGCGCCTTGCGGCCACAGCCCGCGCACGTCCTGATGGGAACGCTCACGCAGGGGTCTCGTCCTCCTTCACCACGACCTCCGCCCCGGGCTCCGGCGCCGACTCCTCTGCTACCGCCGCCGGCTCAGGCTCCGTGGGTGCGTCTGTTGAATCGACGGGTTCCGAGTTCGCCCTTGCAGGCTCTTCCGCAGCAGGCTCTTCTGCCTCTGTATCGGCTTCGGCCTCAGGCTGAGGCTCCGGCTCGATTGGTAGTTCGCCCGCTGCTTCCCTGCGCGCGAGCTCCTGGTGGGCCGGGACGCCGCAGTAACGAGAGCCGGGCAGGGCGGCGTTCGGGCAGCGCTTGCCGGTCGAGAGCACCGCCGAGCAGCGGCCTGTGAACTCGCCGACCTCGTCGCCGTCACCGGCGTAGGCCGCGTCGGCCTCCTCGGTCGCAAACTCGGTGTCGGACTTGATGTCGATCTTCCAGCCGGTCAGGCGCGCGGCCAAACGGGCGTTCATCCCCTCCTTGCCGATCGCTAGCGCGAGCTGATCGTCGGGCGTGACGATCGTCGCCTCCTTGGCCTCGTCGTCGAGATAGACCTCGCGCACCCGCGCGGGAGACAACGCCTTCGCCACGAAGCGGGCAGGCTCCGGGTTCCAGGGGATGATGTCGATCTTCTCGCCGCGCAGCTCGGAGACGACCATGCGCACGCGCGACCCCCGCGGGCCTACGCAGGCACCGACCGGGTCGACGCCCTGGGCGTGCGACTCGACCGCGATCTTCGAGCGGTAGCCCGGCTCGCGCGCGACGGCGCGGATCTCGACCAGGCCGTCGGCGATCTCCGGGACCTCCAGCTCGAACAGCGTCCGGATCAGCTCCGGATCGCGGCGCGAGAGGATCACCTGCGGGCCTTTCGTGCCCGAGCGAACCTCGGTGATGACGGCCTTGATGCGGGAGCCCTGCTCGTAGCGCTCGCCGTCCACTTGCTCGGAGCGCGGCAGCAGCGCCTCGACCTTGCCGAGGTCGACCAGGACGTTGTTGCGGTCGCCCGCCTGCTGGACGATCCCGGTCACGACCTCGGTCACGCGGTCGACGTACTCGTCGTACATGATCTGGCGCTCGGCCTCGCGAATCCGCTGGGTGATCACCTGCTTCGCGGTCTGCGCCGCGATGCGGCCGAAGTTGTCGGGCGTGACGTCGGCCCGCTTCACCTTCTCCTCGGGGATCTCGGACCAGTCGATATCGAGGTCGTCGTCGGTGACGAGCACGTGGGAGCGCTCGCCGTTCTCGACCTCGGCGGCCTCGAGCTCGGTCAGCACGCGCTCGCGCGCCTCTTCGAGCAGCCGCTCCTCGATGTCGGGGGGAAGCTCGATCGAGAAGACGCGGAAGTCGCCCTCGATGCGGTCGAGCTCGACGACGGCGTGGCGCGTCGCGCCCGGGGTCTTCTTGTACGCGGCGAGCAGCGCGTCCTCGAGCGCCTCGATCAGCGTGTCGCCCTCGATTCCGCGATCGCGCTCCAACTCGTGGACGAGCTCGATGATCTCCTTGCTCATTGCTCCCTCTCGTAGATCAGGTTACCCCGGACGATCTTCTCGTACGGGATGGCCACCTCGCCGCTCTCCGCGACCAGGGTGACGGCATCGTCGTCTGCGCGCTTGATCTCGCCTCGAACCTTCGTGCGCTTGTCGGTCTTGAGCTTCACCTGACGACCCAGCGCGCGCTGGAAGTGCTCCGGCTTGCGGACCGGGCGCTCGGGGCCCGGCGAGGAGACGTCGATGCCGTATTCGCGCAAGTAATCCGAGAGGAGGCGCGTCACCTGCTCGCAGAGCGCGAGGTCGACGGCTTCGCCTTCACGATCCACGAAAACCGTGAACCGCTCCGGGCCGCTCAGCTCGACCGCGAGCACCTCGACGCCCGGCAGGGCCTCGGCGACGCGTCCGCTGATCTCCCGCTCCAGTGCGCGCTCCTTCTCGTAAATGCTCGCCATCCGTACTCCTCATGAAAAATGGGCGCCGCGCGCCCATTTCGCCAACCGGTGAAATGTGGTCAGGTCAGGATAGCAAGCGAGAGCGGGCGAAAGGCCCCGCCGAAGCGGGGCCGAAAGCCGTAAAACGCGGGACGAACGAGGTCGAGTGGTTCGACGGTGAAACGGACGCGCGCCAAAGCCCGCGCCTCCTGACGCGGCATCGCGGGCGATGCCTTAGATCGTGCCGGTATCCGCGGGCTCGTTGCCTCGCAGGTGCCGGATCACGTCGGCGACGTCGGCAATCTCCTGCTCGAGGTCGCGCTGATACTCCTCCAAGCGGCGAAGCCATTCCTCGCGGCTCGGAAAGCGACGGTGTCCGCGGAAGCCTGGGCGGCCGCGGGAATGTCGGTGACCGTGCATGTTCACCTCCTTTCTCAGGGGCGGATGCTCATTGTTCAGATTGGGCAGATCGGACGGTTCCGAGGGACGCCTCGTAGCGGTCGAGAAAGCTTCCGATCGTCCCCTGGGCGCGCTGCAGGGCCTCGGCCCAGCGATCCAGGAGCTGGCGACCCTCGTTCGTCAGCTCATACGTCCGCTTCGCCGGCCCTGGGAGCTCGGCGCTCCATTCGGAGCGCACGATGCCTTCGTCCTCGAGCGCGCGCAGGAGGCGGTAGACGTTCCCCATGTCGACGCGGCCCTCGACCCCGAGCTCCGGGATGCGGTCGAGCAGCTCGTATCCATGCAGCGGGCGCTCGCGCAAGAGAAGCAGCAACGTCGGCTCGACGAAGCGCTCGACGCGTGCGTTCACGGCCCAATGGCCGGGCCGGACGAGCCGGCGGCTGCGTGAGCGCGGGTGGCCTCGGTGCTTCATGCCGGTCATTATATGTCAAACACATATGTAGAGCGCACGGGCTCGGAGACCGGCGTTTCCGCCCATCGAAGCTCGAGCATTGGACGAGGTTCGAAAAGGTACTCGCGGGAAGAATGAGTAGCGATGAATCACGAGAAGCCCGAAGACGAGAACCAAGAGGAAGAGCACGGGCATCTCGGCGTTCCGGGGCCTGAATCGCACGAGCGCGAAGACGCGCTGAGTCCTGACGAGCTCGGCACCGAGGATGAACCCGTACCGCCGCCGGCCGAACCGAAGCAGGCATAGGCGAATCCGCGCCGCCTGAGGGCTCGCGGTTGCCTACAAGTCGATTCCTTCGTCGGCGGGCCTGGGATGGAGTCCGCGCTTAGCGGCAGACCGTGCACGCTTTGACGAAGGCTCTGTGCCCTGCTCGAAGTGCAGGAGCACGAAAAGGACGATCGCCGAGAACCGGTTTCGAGGCGCTACGAGTACCGGTGGAGGAAGTCGATCACGACCCCGCTGGCTCGCGCGCGGTAGGGAGCGAAGGAGAGCAGATCCCAGCCGTGGTACCCGCCCGGGAAGAGCGCGAGCTGCGAGTGTGCCGTTCCTGCTTTGCGTTCCAGCTCCCGCGCCTCTGGTAGAGGGAGGTACGGGTCTTGCGGGCATCGACGATAAGGAACGGAACGCGCAACTTCGGAACCGCGGCCAGAGCGTCGAGCTCGCTCTGCGGCCCACCGTACTGGTTTGCAAGCTCCGTCTCGCCCGAGACGCTGACGACGCCGGCGATCTTGGAGCCGAGCCGCGAGCCCGCGACCATGCTGGTCACCCCTCCGAAGGACGCGCCCATCAGAAAGACCTTCTTCGCGCCCTCTCGCTCAAGCTCGTCGACGGCGCCTTCGAGATCGCGCCCGAAGCGGCCCGCCTTCGTGCCTCTGATCGGCGACTCCGAGAGGCCGAAGTGCCGATGGTCAAAAAGCAGAACGCGGAGCCCGGCGCGGCTCAGCACCTGTGCATAGGGCATCCAGCCGCAGAAGTCGGCTGGCGACTCGTGTGCGAGGACGACACCCGTATCACCGTCTCCGAGGGCCGCGCCGTCGAGAAGTACGCCGTCCGATGCGCGGAACCAGCCGATCTTCGCGTCCACCTTCGCGCCCACCTCGCCGCTCCCGCATCTCTTTCGGAGCGCCGGCAGCCTTTTGCCGCCGGCGTCGAGGGGCCTTGGCGCGTCGCCGCAACCGGCTACGACGAGAACAACGCACGCGATCGCTCCCACCAGCGGCGCAGACGGCGGGCGTGTCACGCTCGGGCCCTTTCCGTTTCGCTCCCTCACGGGCGACCGGCTCGCGTAACTCAGTCCAGGTCTCTGATACGCGACTCGTAGGCTGACTCGCCCGGCCTCAGCGAGCTCGCCAGCTTGTAATGGCCGTTTGCCTCGGCGTCGCGGCCGAGTTTTTCGAGGCAGCGGCCCAGGGCGTAGTGCGCGTAGTCGTCGACGGGCGCGAGCTCGAGCATCTTGCGGAACTCCGTCTCCGCCTCGGGGTAGCGCTTGATGCGGAAGTACGCGATCCCCAGTGCCTCGCGGATCGACGCCTTGTCGGGCTCGCGCGCCTTCGCCTTCTCGAGGGCGACGGTGGCCTGCGCCGCTCGGCCATTGGCGAGGTGCTCGCGGCCTTGCTGGAAGAGATCGAAGGTCTCTGTCATCTCAGGTACGAGAAGTTCTCTCGCACTAGGTCTAGCGGATTCGTCACAGCTCGCGTCTTCCCGATCTCGACACGCGCAACCTCGCCCGCCCGCCCAGCGGCCTCGAGGAGCTCGAAGGGCGGTCCTGCGAGACCCTCCAGCAGCACCGAGTCGGTCAACCCCCAGAGCGGCGCGGGGCTCCCGTCCGGGGCGAAGGCCAGCGCCGAGGCCTTCCCCGAAAAGAGGAAGGCTTCGGCGAAGCGAGCGACATCGCCGGGCGTGTAGAGGGTGTCCGCCGCGCTGACCACGAAGGGAAAATCGGCGCCGGCCTCGACGGCTCGCCGGACCGCGTCAGCCGAGCCGTCGGGTGTGGGCTGCCACGCGTAGCGGAGCTCGACTCCGAAGGCGCTCCCGTCCCCGAGCAGCTGCTCGACCTGCTCGGCGAGGTGGCCGGTGACGACGGTCACGGCCGTCAGGCTCGCCGCCGCGAGCTCGCGCAGGAGTGACGCAATCACGGGCCGCCCGTCGATTGGCAGGATGGGCTTGGGCCAATGCTCGCTGAGCGGGCGCATGCGCCGGCCCTCGCCGGCGGCCAACACGACGGCCTGCACTACCCGGTCAGGCCCAGCGAGCGAAGAGACAGGAGCCCGCGGAAACGTTCGAAGCCGGTCAGCTCCTGCCGTAGGCCTCGCCGCAGCCGCCGCAGATCACGCCGCGTGGCCCGGGCGGCCTCGCGTGCTCCGGCGGCAGGCCCGAAGCGCGCGGCGTCGGCATGCAGCCCAAATGCAGCCGCCTCGACACCGAACTCGACCCGCACGAGCTCGCCGAGCTCGCGCAGGGTCGCACTGGGGGGCACGTCCACCTGCTGGTCGAGCAGGACGTCGCGCAGCTCTCTCCGGCAGGCGGCCGCCAGGCGGCGCGGGTCGCGCGTGAGATACCGCGAGCGGCGCACGAGCAGCTTCGCGACGATCACGAGCAGCGCGAGCCCGCCTAGCCCAGCGGCGAGCAGGCGCAAGAGGCCCCAGGCGCGCGAGCGATCCGGCGCTGCCGTACCGGGCGGGGCGGCGCCCAGGTCGGGTACGTCAGGCGAGACGCGGGCGGTTCCGCCGAACCCAAGCCGGTCGGCCAAGCCCTGTCCGAACTTCCTCAACCCCTGCGGGCCGGCCAGCACGCCGGTCGCCGCGGCAAGGTCGAAGTTCGGCGAGGAGGACGAATACTGACCCGCGAGCCCGGTGCGGCCCGGCGTTGGGTCGAAGGGCAGCCAGCCCCACCCGCGGAACCAGACCTCCACCCAGGTGTGCGCGTTGCGGTCGGAGACCACCCATTGCCCCGCCCTCTTGTCGTATTGACCGCTCGTGAACCCGGCGGCGACGCGCGAGGGGATCCCCAGATAGCGCAGCATGAGCGCCATCGCGCCCGAGAAATGCTGGCAGTAGCCGCGGCGCGTGTTGGTCACGAAGTCCACGAGAGGCGGCACGCCGCGGGAGCGCGGCGGGTGCTGGTCGTAGACGAAACCGCCTCCGCGTCGGAACCACTGCTCCAGCGCGACCGCGGCGGCGTATGGGCTCCTTGCCCCACCGGCAACCTGCTCCGCCAGGGTCGAGAGCCGCAAGTAGGGCCTGATCTTCGCGGCGCGCGAGTACCCGGTGAAGAGGTAGTGCCGAAACGCCGTTCGGCCGGGGGTCCCGAACAGATACGGGTAGACGCGGGGCTCGACTTCGCGGTACTTCCGTTGGCTGCCGGTGATCGGCTCCGGGTACACGGGCTTAGAACGGGATAGCTGGGCAGGAGTCGGAGTCGGCGAGAAGCTGAAGGCCGTGTAGGTCTCACCGCGCGGCAGCGCCTCGGAGGACTGGGCGATGCCGCTCGGGTCATAGTCGACACGAACGGCAAGCTCTGGCCCGATCCCGAATTCGACCGGCACGCTGGCCCCGACCAGATGCGCATCACTCAGCCCTTCGATCCGCACCGTCTGTTCCTCCCAGGAGGAGCGGTTCATCGCCTTCTCGGGAACGAGCCCGGCCTCCCCGAGGATCGGGATTTGCTGCAACGTCTCGTCCTCGCTCCACTGGCCGCCCTTCACGGTCTTCAGGACGGTGGCGCGCCAGTACTGCGGTGTTGACGCCGCCGTGATCTTCAGGACGGTGGTGGGCCTTCCGTGGAAGGTCAGCCCGTCGTACTTCGAGTCCCAGACGTAGCGCACGTTGACCGGCTTCGAGGGATGGTTGTAGGGATCCCACTGCTGCCAGTGCAAAAACGCCCGCTTCGCGAAGGCGGGCGAGCTCGAGGCGGCCAACGCGGCGATGAGTACGAGCGCGCCCGCGGCGAAAGCTGTGCCGACGCCGCGCAGCGGCCCCCGGCGGAGGCAGACGATCGCGGCCAGCACGCCGGCTAGGAGCAGTCCTCCGCGCAGGAGGTCGTGGCCGGGAAGCAGCGTCCCTGGCCAGCCCGCGCCGACTACGAGCCCGGCCGAGGCAAGCCCAGGCCGACGCGCCGCAGCCGCAAGGCTCACCCAGAGCGTGAAGACGAAGACAGCAACCAGGAGGACGCCGTGCATGCGCGCATGCGCGCCCGGGTCGAACGGCACCTGCACGTCGTAGAAGTCGAGGAAGCCGCTGCCGAAGCGCGAGATGACCCGGGCCGGCGAGCTCCAGCCGAAGGCGATCCCGAGGGCGCTTCCGGCTGCCAGCGCCGCGGCCACCGCCCGGCGGCGCGCGCCCGGCACGATTGCCGGGACGAGCGCGAGCGCGACGACGAGCGCCGCCTCGGCTGTGCCGGTGCGCTCCTCGAGTCGCAACCAGTTCCACGCGAGCAGAGTCGCGCCGAGAGCACCGACGAACAGGGTCTTAGGCACGCGCCGCCTCCGGTACCTCCGCCGCGCCCAGCCGCTCCGCAAGGTCGTCCCCGCTGCGCAGCACCACGGTCGCTACGCCCGCAGCCTGAAGCCGTAGCAGCTCAGGGATGCGCTCTCGTGCAGCGCCCGCGAAGCTCGCCGTGTCCACCAGCACGAGCGAGACGTTGCGACTCCCGAGCGAGCGCTCGACGAGTCGTTCGACCAACCGCGGAGGCAGCGAGGCCGTTACGACCGCGAGCTCGAGCGCGCGGCCGGTCACGTGGCCCTCGTCCGCGAGCAGCGCAGCGAGCGGCGGCCCCTCCTCGGGTTCGGCAGCCGCGAGCAGGTCGAGTGCCTGCCGCCAGTCGGCCTCGCCCGAGTGCACACGCTGCTGCTCGTGCCGGCCGGAGTTGACGACGAGCACCGCACGGCGGCCTCGGCGGGAGTGTGCGAGCAGAATCGAGCCCGCGGCTCGCACCTGCACGTCGAAGCTCTCCCCGGCGACCGCGGCAGGGTCGGCATCCAGGACGACGGCCACCTCGTCCCGCGGCGAGTCCTCGAGCTCTTTCACCATCAGCTGCCCGCGCTTCGCGGTCGACCGCCAGTGCACCTTGCGCAGCGACTCGCCTTGCTCGTGCTCGCGAACGCTGTGCAAGTCGAACCCGGCGGGCCGCTGCAGGAGCAGCCGTCGCCCGTCGTGCGAGCGAGCGCCCGACTCCGAGAAGAGCCGGTCGAGCTCGACCAGGCGGGGGTAGACGAGCAGGGCGCCGGGAGCCGAGAGAGGCTGCTCGATCCGCTCGAGCCCGAACGGGTCCTCGATCTCCGCCCGGGTGTCCTCGAATGCATAGCGCCCCCGCGGCAGTGCCCCGAGCACGTAGGCAGACCGGCCGTGCGCCGCGAGCGGCGTCGCGCGCTCGCCGAGCCTGCCGACCCGCTCCCTGAGCACCCATTTCGCCGGCACGAGCAGCCGCTCACCGAGCAGCTCGAGGCACACCTCGACATCGTCGCCCTCGAGCCGCTCGCCGGGCGGAAGCGTGCGCCGCAGCTGCAGCGGACGGTTGGCCAGGTGGGTCAGGATCCATGCGAGCAGCACCGCCGCGGGCAGCCCGAGTGCGACCGGGTAGAGAACCTTCGAGCCGAATGCCCACGCAGCGAGGTACGTCGCGCCGCCAAGTGCCAGCGCGAGCCTCCCGCGGTGGGTCATACGGGAACTGGGGTGTGCTCGAGGGTCTCGCGCACCAGTTCGCCGCCGGTCAGGCCGGCCGAACGGGCCTCGGGCGCAACGATCAGCCGGTGCGCGAGCACGGGCTCTGCGACCGCCTTCACGTCGTCGGGCGAGACGAAGCCGCGGCCGTCCGCGAGCGCCCGCGCCTTCGCGACGCGCAGGAGCGCGATCCCAGCGCGGGGGCTGGCACCGAGGTAGAGCCGGGCGTCGCTGCGGGTCTGGCGCAGAAGCGCCACCACGTACCGGTTGACGCTCTCCTCGACGAAGATCTCGGTCGCGGCCGCCGCGAGACGGCGCACCTCGGCCGCGCTGGCAACCGGCTGCAACGACTCGAGCGGCGGGTCGCTCGTCTGCTCGGTCAGCATCCGCGCCTCGGCTGTCAGCGGCGGGTAGCCGATCTCCACCCGCAGCGTAAAGCGGTCGAGCTGGGCTTCTGGCAGCGGGTAGGTGCCCTCGTACTCGATCGGATTCTGTGTGGCGACGACCATGAACGGGGCGGCCAGCTCGTAGCTGACGCCGTCCACCGTCACCTGATCCTCCTGCATGCATTCGAGCAGGGCCGCCTGCGTCTTCGGCGAAGCGCGGTTGATCTCGTCCACCAGCAGGAGGTTGGCGAACACCGGGCCCGGCCGGAACTCGAATTCGTTCGTCTTCTGGTTGAAGACGTTCACGCCGGTCACGTCGGAGGGCAGCAAATCCGGCGTGAACTGAAGCCGGGAGAAGGAGCAGTCCATCGAGCGGGCAAGCGCTTTCGCCAGCATCGTCTTCCCGACCCCGGGGAAGTCCTCGATGATCAAGTGGCCCTCGGCAGCGAGGCAGAGCACGACCAGCCGCAGCGTCTCATCCGGCGCGTGCACCACGACGGCGAGGTTGTCGACGATTCGCTGGATCGCCTCGCCCGCTTCGGCGTCGACCCGCTCGCTATCGACCGTCTCGTCCACTCGCCTCCTCCAGACGCCCTGCGACCTCGTCGAGGATAGCCGCCGCTACGCGCTCCTTCGGCGCCTTCTCGATCCGCCGCTCGCCTTCTGCTGAGACGAGGACGACCTCGTTTTCGCGGGCGTTGAAGCCGACGTCGTCACGGGCCACGTCGTTGAAGACGATCAGGTCGGCGCGCTTGTTGGCCAACTTCTCGCGTGCGCGCTCGAGGCCGCGCTCGCCCCGGTCGGCGGCAAAGCCGACGAGCACGCTACGCGTGCTGGGATCACGCCCTCGTCCGAGTTCGAGCAGGACATCCCTCGTCGGCTCGAGCGTCACCGTCCAGAGCTCGCCGTCCTTGGCGCGTTTCTCCCCGTCGGGATCCGCCGGCCGGTAGTCGGCGACCGCTGCGGCCATCAGGACGACGTCGGCGTCGCCGCGGGCGAGCGTCTCGCGGGCCACGTCTTCAGCGGTCGGCGCCTGGATCACTTCCACTCCTACGGGCGCACGCACCGAGAGGTTCGACGCGACGAGCGTCACCTCCGCCCCGCGGCTGCGCGCCTCGGCCGCGAGGGCGGCTCCCATGCGGCCCGAAGAGCGGTTGCCGAGGAAGCGCACGGCGTCCAGCGGCTCGCGGGTGCCGCCGGCGGTCACGAGCACACGGCGGCCCCGAAGCTGCCCGCGCTTCTCGAGCAGCGAGGTGACGCGCTCAAAGATCGTTTCCGGCGCGCTCATCCGCCCTACGCCGATCTCGCCCTCGGCCGTGTCGCCCTCTTCCGGTCCTACGAAATCCACACCTCGAGTGCGCAGTGACTCGACGTTCGCCTGGGTCGCCGGATTCCCCCACATGCGCGGGTTCATCGCCGGCGCGACGACGACCGTGCCCTCGAAGGCGAGTGCCGTCTGGGTGAGCACGCCGTCCGCGAGACCGTGTGCGAGCTTGGCCAGCGTGTTGGCCGAGAGCGGCGCCACTACGAGCAAGTCGGCCTCGACCAGATGCGGGTAGAGCTCGCGCGGCATCTCGCGGCGGGCAAGCGCCTCGAAGGTCTTGGCCGTAACGAAGGTCTCGGTCTCCGGCGTAAGGATCGGCGTCAGCTCGTGTCCCGCGCGCACGAGCAGGCGCGCGAGCTCGCACGCCTTGTAGGCGGCTATCCCGCCCGTCACGCCCAAGAGAACCCGTGCCACCAGCACATTCTGCCCGGAAATGATGGGTTTAACGATCTTGGGCCCTAGCGAGGCGGCGGAGCCGGGCTTGGCCCGCGGGAGCCTCACCACGACCCTCCGAGCTGAAGAGACAAGCAGCGGCTCCTGAAACGACTGATGCAAGCCTCCGCTCGCAAGGAGGGGGCTCGTGGGGAACCAGGGGTTCCCTGCGTTACTTCGGGTAGGTGTACTTGATCTTGCCCTCGGCGACTTCCTCGAGGGCCATGGTCAAGTAGTTCTTCGAGCGCGACTCGACCAGCGGCGGCAGGAACTGGTCGAAGGTGCCTTCCCCCAGCTGATGGTGGTAGTTGTTGATCTGCCGGGCACGCTTCGCGGCGACGATCACCAGCGCGTAGCGCGAGTCGACGTTGTCGAGCAGTTCGTCAATGCGTGGATGAATCACTGGCGGCCATCGTACCTGCCGCGTGCAACTCCCCACGGACGATTCGCTCCAGCTCGCCGAGCGCGCGCTCGAAGTCGTCGTTGACGATCGTGTGCTGAAACTCCTGCTCGAGCGCCCGTTGGCGCTGGGCAATGTCGAGTCGCTCCTCGATCTCGCCCTCGCTCTCGGTCGCCCGTGATCGGAGCCGGCGCTCGAGCTCCTCCGAGCTCGGAGCCGTGATGAAGATCGTCACCGCCGCCGGAACTCGGTCGCGAACCGCAAGCGCACCGCCGGTCTCGATCTCGAGCAGGGGCGAGTGCCCGCCGGAGGCAATGCGGTCGAGCTCTGACCACAGCGTTCCCGACCGGTACCCCTCGCCCCAGGGCAGCTCGACCCATTCGAGAAACTCGCCGGCCGCGAGCCTGCGATCGAACTCCTCCTCGGAAACGAACCAGTAGTCCCGCCCGTCCTTCTCGCCCGGTCGGCGTGGCCGCGTGGTTGCCGAGACGGCGAGCTCCAGCTCGGACAGTCGCCCGACGAGATCCCTGGCCAGGGTGCTCTTGCCCTCTCCCGAGGTGCCGGTGATCACGAAGACGGGTCTAACGATGGAAGAGCCCAATGAGCTCCGCGCGCTGGCGATCCGAGAGGCCGCCCACGGTCTTCGACTGGCTGATGCGGCACTGGTTCAGGAACCGAGCGGCCTTGACCCGGCCGAACTTCGGGACAGCCATCAGCATGTCGAACACCTTCGCAGTAGACACGTACTCCGGCGGATTGCTCAGGATCTGCTCGATCCGGGCCGACCCCGACTTGAGGTCCTTCTTGAGCTGCGCACGCCTGACACGGATGTCATTCGCCCGCTTGAGAGCTTCCATCCGCTGGTCGAGAGAACGAAGAGGCGCCTGCGCCTGGGTCTTGAGGGCGGCCACGGCGGGGGATACTAACAAGCTCGGAGCCTCGGTCAACCCTCCATATTTGCCGTTGTATGCAGGTATTTTTCGCCGTCAACGCTCGACCCGCGGTCGAGGGTTGGGCCTTCCGGCTCATGAGTGGCTCCTACGGCGTTGTCAGGATTGGCGAAGCCGAGCGTCGCCAGCTCGGCAGCCAGCTCGCAACGAATACGGGTCGTGGAGCCGGGGTCGGAGAAGAACGCCGTCCCGATCGCGAGGTCGGTCGCGCCGGCTGCGAGGAGCTCGAGCGCGTGCCGCCCGGTAGCCACTCCGCCCATCCCCACGATGGGCAGCTCCGTCGCCCGGCGGCAGGTATGGACGGCCGCGAGGGCGATCGGGCGCAGGGCTGGACCCGAGAGCCCGCCGGCGCCGCGCGCGAGCAGCGGCCTGAGCGTGCGCTCGTGCAGCGCGAGCCCCCGGATCGTGTTCACCAGGCTGAGGCCGTCGGCTCCCGCGGCCTCCGCGGCGCGTGCCGTCTGGGTCACGTCGGCCACGGCAGGCGAGAGCTTTGCGTAAAGGGGCTTGGCGGTCACTGCGCGGACGGCCGCGACGACCTCACCCACGTTCTCCGGAACCTCGTCGACGTTGGGGCAGGAGAGGTTCAGCTCGAGCGTGCTCACCTCCGGAAAGCCATCGAGCCGTTCCGAGACGCGGACGTAGTCGTCGACAGTGAAGCCGCCGACCGAGACCCAGATCGGGACGCCGAGCCGAGCGAGCCGCGGCAAGTGCTCCTCGACGAACGCCTCGATCCCGGGATTGGCGAGCCCGATCGCATTCAGCATCCCCACCTCGGTCTCGGCGATACGCACGGGCGAGTTGCCCCCACGCGCGAGGGGCGTGACCGTCTTGGTCACGTAGGCATCGAGCTCCCGCACCGCTTCGGGCGCGGTCAGCGCATCGAGGCAGCCGCTCGCGTTAAGCAGCCGCAAGGACGGGTCCTTCTACGCAGAGGCGCTTGAGCTCGCCGTCGATTTCGACGGCGCAGCCGTAGCAGGCCCCGTAGCCGCAGGCCATCGGGGCCTCCCAGGCGAGCTGGGCGCGCGGGGCCAGCCGGCGGACGGCCTCGAGCATCGGCGCGGGCCCGCAGGCGAGCACGTCGTGCCCCGCCGGCATCACGTCGGTGACGTAGGTCGGCTCGAGCACGACTTCGGCATTCGGCACGAGCTCGGCCGCCTCGGCGTGCCAGGCGCTGCGGAAGCCAAGCACCGCGGCGGGTGCTGGCGCACCGAGCCTCTCCGAGAGATACGGAAAGGGTGCGACGCCGATCCCGCCGCCGACGAGCACAGGCCGCTCGACGTCGAGCCGGAACCCGTTACCGAGCGGGCCGAGGATGCCGAGCCGGTCGCCCGCCCCGAGCCCGCAGAGCGCGCGGGTGCCGGAGCCGACCGGGTCGATCAGGAAGCCGAGCTCGCCGGGCGGTGCGAGGCAGACGCTCATCGGGCGCGGCAGCAGCCGACCCGGAGCCTCGAGCATAAAGAACTGGCCCGGCGTGCCCGGGTCGAGGCCACCCCGCGCCACGCGCAGCAGCGTGTAGGGGCCCACCGCCTCAACGCCGAGGACGCTACGCCGTTCGCGCCTGAGCATCGATTCGCTCCTGGAGGCTGAGCGCGATCTCGTCCCGCGCGTGGGCGATCGCTTCCACCGCAGCGGCGGCACCCGAGATCGTGGTGATGCATGGGACCCGCGCGATCAGCGCCGCTTCGCGGATCCGGTAGCCGTCGGTGCGCGCACCCGAGCCCTGCGGTGTGTTGATCACGAGGTCGCAGCGACCCCGCCTGACGAGGTCGACGACGGTTGCGCCCTCGCCCTTCTCCGTCACCTTGCGCACGTATTCGACGGCGAGCCCGGCGCCAGCGAGCGTCCGGGCTGTGCCGGCCGTCGCGAGCAACCGGAAGCCGAGCCCGGAGAGCGCCTGCGCCACCGCCACCGCGACGTGCTTGTCCTCGTCGCGCACCGACAGGAACGCGGTGCCGCCGGAGGGCAGGCGCCGCCCGGCGGCGCGCTCGGCCTTCGCGAAGGCTGTTGGCAGGTCTGAGGCACTCGCCATCACCTCACCCGTCGAGCGCATCTCCGGGCCGAGCACGGGGTCGGCGCCGGGGAAGCGGGCGAAGGGCAGCACCGCCGCCTTCACGGAGACCTGTCCCGGGGTCCGACCCCGGGTCGCGTCCAATTCGGACACCTTCGCGCCGGCGGTCAGCCGGCACGCGGCCTGAACGAGGTTCATGCCGATCGCTTTGCTCGCGAACGGAACGGTGCGCGAGGCGCGCGGGTTCGCTTCGAGCACGTAGAGCTCGCCGTCGGCAAGCGCGAGCTGGACGTTGAGCAGGCCGACGACCCCGAGCGCGGGACCAAGCCGCCGCACGGCGTGGATCACGGCTCTGCGCTCCGAGCGCGTCAGCGACGGTGGCGGGAGCACGCAGCTGGAGTCGCCGGAGTGGATCCCCGCCTCCTCGACGTGCTGCATGACCGCTGCGACGAACGTCTCTTCGCCGTCGCAGAGGGCATCCACGTCGATCTCGATCGCGTTCTCGAGGAAACGGTCGACGAGCAATCTTCCGCCGGTAGCGGCAGCCTCGCGCACGGCCTTCCCGTCGTAACAGATGCGCATGCTGCGCCCCCCGAGAACGTAGCTCGGGCGCACGAGCACCGGATAGCCGACGCGCTCGGCGACCTCGACCGCCTCCTCCGCGCCTGAAGCCATCCCCCAGGGCGGCACCGCGATCTCGAGCTCGCCGCAGAGCGCCGCGAAGCGCTCGCGGTCCTCGGCCAGGTCTACCGCCTCGAAAGGCGTGCCGAGAATCCGGAACCCGGCCGCCTCGATCGCGCGCGCGAGCTTGAGCGGCGTCTGGCCGCCGAACTGGATCACGACCCCTACCGGCCGCTCGCGCTCGCAGATCGCAAGCACCTCCTCCACGCCGAGCGGCTCGAAATAGAGCCGGTGGGAGGTGTCGTAGTCGGTCGAGACGGTCTCGGGGTTGCAGTTGACCATCACCGCCTCGAAGCCCAGGGCCCGGAAGCTCTGCGCGGCATGGACGCAGCAGTAGTCGAACTCGATCCCCTGGCCGATCCGGTTCGGCCCCGAGCCGAGGATGACCACGGAGCGTGATTCCAGGCCGGCCGCCGGGTGGCACTCATCGGCCTCACCCCAGGTCGAGTAGAAGTAATTCGAGGCTGCCGCGACCTCGCCCGCGCAGGAGTCGACCCGGCGAAACGAGGGCCGTACCCCCCACGCCCGGCGCTTCGTTCTCGCCGTCTCCTCGCTCGTTCCGGCCGCCGCGGCGACATCGGCGTCAGAGAAGCCGAGCCGCTTGAGTCGCAGCCAGTCGTCGGCTACGAGATCCTCGAGCCGCAGGGGCCCGAGGCGAATCCGCTCGAGCTCGCCCCGGAACCAAGGATGGAGCCCCTTCGGTGCCTCGTCGAGCGAGGCCCAAGGCGTGACCGCGCCGCCCTCGAGCTCGCGCGAGCGGAGCGACTTCAGGAGCGCCTCGGTGAACGTGCGTCCGATCCCCATCGCCTCGCCCACCGACTTCATCTGAGTGCCGAGAGTCGTGTCGGCTCCGGGGAATTTCTCGAACGCGAAGCGCGGCACCTTGACCACCACATAGTCGAGCGTCGGCTCGAAGCTCGCCGGCGTCGTCCCGGTCAGGTCGTTCGGAATCTCGTCGAGCGTGTACCCGACGGCGAGCTTGGCCGCGACCTTGGCGATTGGATAGCCGGTTGCCTTGGAGGCGAGCGCGGAGGAACGGGAGACGCGCGGGTTCATTTCGATCACTCGTACGTCGCCGGTTTCGCGCTCGCGCGCGAATTGGATGTTGGAGCCGCCGCACTCGACACCGACCGCGCGCACGACCGCCGCGGCAGCGTCGCGCAGCTCCTGGTAAGCCTCGTCGGAGAGCGTCATCTGCGGCGCGACGGTGACCGAGTCGCCCGTGTGGACGCCCATCGGGTCGAGGTTCTCGATCGAGCACACGATCACGACGTTGTCGCTGCGGTCGCGGATCACCTCGAGCTCGAACTCGTCCCAGCCGAGCAGCGACTCCTCGACGAGCACCTGCGAAACCGGGCTCTCGCGCAGCGCGCGGTCGAGCAGCAGCTCGAACTCGGCCCACGAGCGCGCGGTACCTCCGCCGTGGCCCCCGAGCGTGAAGGCTGGACGGAGGATCACCGGGAACGAAAGGTCGCGCGACACCTCTGCGAGGTTGGTCACGACTAGCGACTCGGGCACCTTCAGGCCGGTGCCGCGCACGGTCTCGCGGAAGAGCTGGCGGTCCTCGGCGCGGCGGATCACATCCGGCGGCGCTCCGATCAGCTCGATTCCGAGCGCGTCGAGCACGCCCGTCTCCGCAAGCTCGAGACCGAGGTTGAGCGCCGTCTGGCCCCCCATCGTCGGCAGCAGCGCGTCCGGCCGCTCGCGCCCGAGCACGTCGGCGACGGCCTCGAGGTCGAGCGGCTCCAGGTAGGTACGGTCGGCGAAGCCCGGATCGGTCATGATCGTCGCGGGATTTGAGTTGACGACGATCGTGCGAAAGCCGTCCTCCCTCAGCACCTTCAGCGCCTGGCAACCCGCGTAGTCGAACTCACAGGCCTGGCCGATCACGATCGGCCCCGAGCCGATCAGGCAAATCGAGCGGAGGTCACGCCGCTTCGGCAAGTCTCACCCCTTCGACCCAGCGTGAGAGCAGCGGCCAGGCGTCGTGAGGGCCGGGGCGCGCCTCGGGGTGGAACTGCACCGAGCTTGCCCGCAGCTCCGGGAAATCGAGACCCTCGACGGTGCCGTCGTAGAGCGAGACGTGCGTGACCTCTTTCGAGTCAGAGCGGCCGACTGCGAAACCGTGGTTCTGGCTCGTCACGAGCACGCGGTTGGAGCGCTTCTCCAGCACCGGGTGGTTGGCGCCGCGATGGCCGAAGGGGAGCTTGAAGGTCTCGTGGCCGGTCGCCAGCGCGAGCAACTGGTGGCCGAGGCAGATCCCGAGCAGCGGCACGCGCCCGAGCAGCGCGCGCACGGTCTCGACCTCGGCAGCGAGCGGCTCCGGGTCGCCTGGCCCGTTCGAGAGCAATACGCCGTCGTAGGCCGCCAGCTCGTGCGGATCGGCGTCGTGCGGGTAGACCGTGACCGCCGCGCCCGCCCAGGCGAGCCGGTTCAGAATCGACTGCTTGCAGCCGTAGTCGAGCACCGCGATCCGCGCCGTGCCCGCGTCGGAGAAGACGTAGGGCTCGCGGATGGAGACCTGGGAGGCGAGGGCGCGTCCTGCCATGGCCGGCTGCTGCTTGACCGCGGCCAGTGCCTCCTCCACCGAGGCCTCACCCGCGACGGCGATCGACCGCATCGCGCCCGAGTCGCGCAGGTGGAGCACGAGCGACCGCGTGTCGATCCCGGAGAGCGCGACGATCCCGCGCTCGTGCAGCCAGTCCGTCCAGGCCGGACCTCGCGCCTCGCGCATCACTACCGCGCGCGCGTGCGGGCGCCGCGATTCGCAGCGGTCGGCTTGGACGCCGTAGTTGCCGACCATCGCCGCCGTGAAGCAGACGATCTGCTCCGCGAAGCTCGGGTCGGTGACGACCTCCTGGTAGCCGGTCATTGCGGTCGTGAACACGGCCTCGCCGAAGGCGAACCCCTCCGCGCCAACCGACTCCCCTCGGAAGACGGTCCCGTCCTCGAGTGCCAGGAACCCGGTCATTGGCTTGCCTCCTTCTTCGTGATCCATTCGCCGTGCTCGAGGAAGTGGCGGGAGCGAACGGCGTTTCTCCGCGCGAACTCGTCGTCCGCTGGTTGCCGGAGCGACCAGGCGAGGGACGCTTGGGCGGCTTGCCTGACTTCGTCATCCGAGACGAGCTCGAGGAGCTCGCCCCACGGTCGGCCCGTGAACGGCTGCGCCCGCTCCTGCGCGATCGCCGCGTCGAGCACGAACCAGTGCGGCGGCTCTCCTTCCCCGTCCGGATAGTTCAGCTCGTACGCGGGAGGCTTCGCGCCAACCGCGTAGATCACGAGCTCGAGCTTCCGGGCGGGCACCCTGAGCTCGTCCAGCGCGCGCACTACGGCGGCACGCTCGAACGTGTCGAGCCGTCGTGCGACGACGAGCACGAGATCGAGGTCGCTGGTGCGAGGGTCGAAGCCGCCCAAAAGCGCCGAGCCGAGGACGTACGCGCCGAGCACGGGCACGCCGAACGCGTCCACGACCTCCACGACCTGCGCGACGAATGCCTCGTGCTGCGCCTCCACGACCGTCATCCCTCGAAAGCCATCCGCCCGGCAGCAACCGTCAGCCGCACCTCGCCCGCCAGGTGCTGTCCCAGCAGCCACGAGTTGGCGGAGCGCGAGCGGAAGCCGGCCTCGTCGACACGCCAGGTCGCGGCGGTGTCCAGGAGGACGAGGTTCGCCTCGGCGCCGACCGCGAGCTTCGGCGGCTCGAGACCGTAGGCGAGCGCGGGCCCGGACGACATTCGCTCGAGCAGGATCTCCAGGGGGAGGATTCCCGGCTCGACGAGGGTGGTGTAGAGCGCCGCGAAGGCGGTCTCGAGGCCGGTGACGCCGAACGGCGCCGCCTCGAACGGCACCTCCTTCTCGTGCCGCGCGTGCGGGGCGTGGTCGGTTGCTACCGAGCCGATGGTTCCGTCCCGGAGGCCCTCGATCAGGGCTGCGCGGTCGTCGGCGGAGCGCAGCGGCGGGTTCATCTTCACGTTCGAATCGAGCGTCCGGACCGCTTCGTCGGTGAGGCAGACGTGGTGCGGCGTGACCTCGGCGGTCGCCTCGACGCCCTTCGCCTGCGCCGCGCTGAGCGCGTCCACCGACTCGCGCGCCGAGAGATGCAGCAGATGCAGCGGCTGCTCCTCGTAGGCCGCGAGCGAGAGGTCGCGCTCGACCATGAGGCTCTCGGCGACCGAGGGGTAGCCGGTGAAGCCGAGCTCGGCGGAGACCGCGCCTTCGTGCATCTGCCCGCCGCGAGAGAGGGTCGGCTCCTCGCAATGCAGCGCGAGCCGCCTGCCGGCGATTCCGTGGTACTGGAGCGCCCGCCGCATCAGCGCGGGAGCGACGAGCGGCCGGCCGTCGTCCGTGAACCCGGCCGCGCCCTGCTCGGCGAGCTCGACCATCTCGGTCAGCTCGGCGCCTTCCTGGCCGCGCGTGATCGCGGCGAGGAACCCGACCGGGATCTCGGCCTCGCGCTGCGCGTCCTCGATCAGCGAGCCGAGCACCGCAGCCGAGTCGACGACCGGGTCGGTGTTGGGCATCGCCAGGATCGCGCAGTAGCCGCCGGCCGCTGCCGCCGCGGTGCCAGAGGCGATCGTCTCCTCCTCCTCGCCCCCCGGGGCGCGCAGGTGCACGTGCGGGTCGATGAAGGCCGGCGCGAGGAGGAGGCCCGCGCCGTCGATCACACGGTGGCCATTGGCGTCGAGATCCGCGCCGATCGCGCTGATCGTTCCGCGGTCGACGCGCAGGTCGCAGACCGCGTCCAGGCCCTCCACCGGGTCGAGGACGCGCGCCCCGCGCACGACCACGTCGAGCTTCCGGCCCGTCTTCCCGAAGAGCATCACGCCACCTCCAGCGGCTGGGCCGCCTCGACGGGAACCGGGCCCGTCGTGAGCAGGTCGTAGAGCACGGCCATCCGCACCACGAGACCAGCGCGCACCTGGGTCTCGATCAGCGCGTCGGCCGCATCCGCGACCCTCGGGTCGATCTCGACACCGCGGTTCATCGGCCCGGGATGCATCACCTTCTGGCCGGGACGGATGCGCTCCGGGGTCACTCCCCAGCGCGCGGCGTACTCCCGCAGCGAAGGCACGTAGTTGGCGCCCTCGGCCATCCGTTCGCGCTGCATGCGCAGGACATAGACGACGTCAGCGGCACCGATCGCCTCGATCTCGTACGAGATCTCGCAACCCATCGCCTCGATCCCGCGCGGAATCAGCGGCGGCGGGCCGACCAGCGTCACCTTCGCGCCCATCAGCGCCAGCGCCTGGATGTTCGAGCGTGCCACCCGCGAGTGCAGAACGTCGCCGACGATCGCCACGTGGACGCCCTCGAGGCGGCCCAGCTCCTCGCGGATCGTGTAGAGGTCGAGCAACGCCTGCGTCGGATGCTGGTGCTTGCCATCGCCGGCGTTGACGATGTGTGCGTCGGTGTAGCGCGCGACCAGCTCGGGGGCGCCGATCTGCGGGTGCCTGAGCACGATCACGTCCGGGTCGTACGCCCCAAGCGTGAGCGCCGTATCCTTGAGCGACTCGCCCTTGTCCACCGACGATCCGGCGGCCTTGATCGACATCGTGTCCGCCGAGAGGCGCTTCGCCGCGAGCTCGAAACTCGACGAGGTGCGCGTGGAGGACTCGTAGAAGACGTTGACGACCGTGAAGCCGCGCAGTGTCGGGAGCTTCTTCACCTCTCGTTCGAGCGAGCGCGAGAAGCTGCCGGCGGTCGCGAGCAGCCGCTCGACGTCGTCGCGCTCGAGATCGGCGATCGAGATCAGGTGCCGGCGCGGCGGCGGCTTGGGCGGGAGGAAGCCCTCCCGCATGACGTGGATCTCACCCATGGTTGGCTGGCTCCTTCTGCACGAGCAGGACCTGGTCGATTTCGTCCACCTCGACGAGCTCGACCTTGATGCGCTCGTCGCGGGCGGTGGGCAGGTTCTTGCCGACGTAATCCGGGCGAATGGGGAGCTCCCGGTGGCCGCGGTCGGCGAGCACGGCCAGCTGCACGCGCTCGGGCCGGCCATAGCCGAAGAGCGCGTCGATGGCCGCGCGGATCGTGCGGCCGGTGTAGAGCACGTCGTCCACCAGGACGCAGGTCATGCCCTCGAGCGGGAAGTCGAGCATCGTCGAGCGCACGAGCGGCTGGGGATGCCTTGGCGCCTCGGCCCCGCGCACATGGACGTCGTCCCGGTGGAAGGTGATGTCGAGCTGGCCGAGAGCGACCTCGGCACCGGTCAGCTCGCCGATCCGGCGGCGCAGCCGCTGCGCAAGCGGCACGCCGCGCGTGTGGATGCCGACCAGTGCCACCCGCGCCAGGTCGGGATTGCCCTCGACGATCTCGTGTGCGATCCGGGTGAGCGCCCGCTCGATCGCCTCGCCGTCGAGGACGGTCTTCGCTGCGGAGGTCTGCGCGCTCATACGCTACGCGTCCTGGGATCCACGCGGGTACCCAGACGCGGGTACGAGATTTGGTCTCACCTTACGACTCCTTCTCGGCCTCTCGGGACCGGGTTAAAGGGGTGCGGATCGGTGTGTGACCTTACACCGTGCTCCGGACGGCGCTGGCGATGAGCCACTCGACCGAGTAGTCGGTGAGCCTCGGGAGCTCTGACTCGGCGCGTCCGAGCCCGGCTGCGTACTCCTCATCGCTGATCAGGTCGAAGGTGCCGATGTGCTTGCCGCGAAGCCGCTCGAGCGCGTCCTCACGCGCCAGCCGGCCGCGCTGGGTGAGCCGTACGAATCGCGGCGCCTCGAACCCCGCGGCGGGCAGCTCCGACTCCAGGTCGCCCGCGGAGGGGAAGCGCGCGAGATCTGCCTCCTTCATCGAGGGGAAGTAGTGGTTGAGCCAGAAGTCGTCGAAGTACGAAGGGTCGAAAGTGGCAATTGCGAGCCGCCCGCCGGGCGTGAGCACCCTGTGCGACTCGGCGAAGGCACGCGGCCGCTCGACGAGGTGGACGACGAGCCACATCGCCGCCCGCTCGAACCAGCCGTCCTTGAAGGGCAGCTCCTCGGCCGAGCCGAGCTTGAGCCCCGCGCCGCGGACGCGGCCGCGCGCCACCTCGAGCATCTCGGGCGAGGGATCGACCCCCCACGCCTTCGCGCGGCCGGCCAGCGCGGCGAGGAAGCGCCCGGTGCCGCAGCCGACCTCGAGCACGCGCCGGCCCGTGAGATCGCCCTCGCGCACCAGCGCCTCGCAGACCTCGCGCCAGTCGTCGTCGGCCGGCCGAAGCTCGTCATAGGTCGCCGCCCGGCGACCGAAGTCAGGCGTCGGCGTCGAGATCGTCGGGCTCGGTCATCGCCTCGATCGCGTCCCGGGCCGCCTCCAGCTCGGACTCCGGGACGAGCACCTTCACCGGTGCATCGTCGGTCTCGCTCGGGTGGTGGTCGACCGCAGTCTCGAGCTCGACCTCGATCGCGGCCTCTCGCAGGATCGCCTCGATCTCCTCCGCCTCGGCGACGGTCTCGGCCAGCGCGACCTGCACGAAGGCGGTCACGGCACGGTCTCCGGCTCGGGCTCCGGCACGGCTTCGTCGCGCCGGTGCACGACCCCGCCCTTGACCAGTCGCGGCATCCCGCGCTCGGGGAACGGCACGTCGATCACGTCGAAGTCCTTGGGCACCACGGTCTCGGCGAAGATCGTACGCGCCTCCCGGGCCACCTCGGGGCCGAAGTAGCGGTTGGAGAGATGCGTGAGGGCCAACAGACCCACCTCTGCGTCACGCGCCACCTCCGCCGCCTCGAGGGCCGTGGAGTGCGCGGTCTCCTGGGCCCGCTCGCGCTCCTCGTCGAGAAAGGTCGCCTCGTGGACGAGCACCTCCGCCCCGCGCGCGGCCTCCAGCACCGTCGCCGTCGAGGCGGTGTCACCGCTGAAGATGATCTTCCGCCCCGGCCGCGGCGGCCCGAGTACCTCGTCAGGCGTGATTACGCGCTCGTCAGCGGTCGTGACCGATTCGCCCGCCTGGAGCAGACCGCGCTCCGGCCCCGAGGGAACGCCGAGTGCGTCCGCGGCCTCGACGTCGAAGCGGCCCGGGCGAGGGTGCTCGATCAGCGCGAAGCCGAGCGACTGCACACCGTGCGCCACCGGGAAGGTGACCAGCTTGTAGTCGCCGCGGTCGAGCACGTCACCGGGCCGCAGCTCGACCAGCACGAGTTCGTAGGGCAACTTCCCGAAGACGCGGCGGAGCGCGCTGAAGAGTTCCTTCAACCCCGGCGGCCCGTAAATCGTCAGGGGCGCTTCGCGTCCGCGCAAGGCGAACGTCTTCAGCATCCCGGGCAACCCGAGGTAATGGTCGGCGTGGAAGTGAGAGACGAAGACTTCGCGCAGCTCGATTAGCCCGACCGACGAGCGCAGCATCTGCCGCTGGGTGCCCTCGCCGCAGTCGAACAGGAGACGCTCGCCGCCCCGGCGCACGAGCAGCGCGGAAGGCGCCCGCTGCGCGGTCGGCACCGAGCCGGACGTCCCGAAGAAGACGAGGTCGAGATCCACGGTTCGATTGTAGGGTTGGCTCCGCCGTGAACGGGTTCAAGAACGACGTGCTCGAGCTGATCCGACGGGATCCTGACCTCGGCGAGCATGAAGCGATCCGGGAGCTCTGGAAGCGGCATGCCAAGGCCGAGGACAACCGTGACGTGCCGGGCTTGATCTCGACGCTCGCCGACGACTGCGTCTACGAGCTGGTTCAGACCGGCCACCGCTGGGAGGGACACGAGGGCGCCGCGCGCTTCTACGGTGGCTTGCTCGGCGCCTTCCCCGACATCGACTTCAGGCTGACCAACATCGTGATCGGCCCTCAGGGCGTTTGCGAGGAAGCCGACGTCACCGGCACCCACGAGGCTGAGTGGCTCGGCATCCCACCGTCGCGCGAAAGCCTCGCCTGGACGGTGGTCATCTTCTTTCCATGGGATGCGGAGCGCCGGCTGTTTCGAGGCGAGCGCGTCTACACCGCCGGCCTGCCGCTACCCGGCTGACGGCAAGACAAGGCGCTGGCCGGGAACAAGCAGGCTCCCGGCCAGATGGTTGCGGCGGTCGATGCGGTAGATCGCGTCCCGGGGGTCGCCCGCGTAGTGGCTCGCCGCGATCGCCCAGAGCGTGTCGCCGGGCTTGACCGTGTATCGCACCTCGGCGCCGGCGCCGTGCGAGGCGCGGGCCACGACCGCCCAGGCGATGAGAGCCAGAGCTGTAATCAGGAGGATCTTCCCGAACATGTGTTCGCCATGCTAACGCGAACGTCTGTTCGTGTCAAG
>DATHAF010000011.1:0-83012 GCA_035296785.1 Gaiellaceae bacterium | reverse complement strand
GCTCCCCTCCGTAGTGACAACCCGTCCCTACGAGTCTTATACGTCGCTAGTCAGACGGTTTCAAGAGGCCGAGTCTTCGTCGGCCGCAGCGGCGTAGGCCAGCTGGAGATTCGCGAGCACCTGGCTGAAGTCGCGCAGGGCATCTGCGGGAGCCGATCCCTCGAGCACGGGGACGAGCGCGCGGAGGGCCTCGATCGCCAGCCGGGCCTGATCGAGATCACGGCCCTCGCCGCTCAAGCGGTGGTAGCCCAGCGACGAGACGGAGTAGAGCGTCTGGAGCAAGAGGTCGCCGACCTTGAGCTTCGCAAGCTCCGCCTGGAGCTCCTCGATCAGCTTCTGCTCGTCGGCGGTCGGCTCAGCCACGTACGGGTTTCTCAGGAGCGTTTCCTGATAGCGGCGCCGCTAGCGGCGCCTCGGGCCCGACCTGCTCGGCGTAGACCTCTTCGAGGCTCGCGCCCGACTCGTGGCGGGCGATCTGGCGCTCGGCTGCGTTGGCCGCGGGAATCGTGATCGCCGAGGCACAACCAAGCTCCTCGGCCACGGGCAACACCCACTCCACGAGGCGCTCGAGGTGGGCTCGGGTCGACCGCACCTCCCCGCTCGCAAGGTCGATGAGCTCGCCGGACAGGCCGAAGCGAATCGCGCGCCAGAAGTTTTCCTCGATCAACCGGTGCGGATGAGAAGGCAGGGGCTCGCCCTCGTCGACGGCGCGGGCGATGCGCGCAGTGAGTGCGAAGCAGAGCGCCGACAGCGAGCGCGCCTCGCCAAGATCGGGCTGAGCGTCGCAGATGCGGATCTCAACCGTGGGAAACGCGAGATGGGGCCGGACACTCCACCAGAGCTGCGTGTGCTCGTCGATCGAGCGGGTCTCGTAGAGGAAGCGCACATAGCGCTCGAACCCATCCCAGCCCTCGTAGACGTCGGGTATCCCACAGCGTGGGAAGGGGCGGGTGAAGATCTGAGTGCGCGCGGAGTGGAGGCCCGTGTTCACCCCTTCCAAAAAGGGCGAGCTGCAGGAGAGCGCTAGCAGCTCCGGGAGGAAGTTGCGCAGGCCGTTGCACACCGCAATTGCCCTATCGGGACCGTTGATCGCGACGTGGACGTGGATGCCGAAGCTGTTGTTGCGCCAGACGACGTAGCGCAGCAGCTCGTCGTTGCGCCGATAGTGAGGCGTGTCGATGATGCGCTGCTCCTGCCAGGGGCTCCAGGGGTGGGTGCCGGTGGCTCCGAGGGCGACGCCGAGCGGGCCGGCAAGCTCTGCCAACTGGGCGCGGCGCTCGCCGAGACGTGCGGATGCCTCTTCGAAGTCGTCGCAGCGGCCGGTTCGGATCTCTACCTCGGAGGCGATCAGCTCGCCTACGAGGTGCTCTTCGAGGCCCGTACCCACGGCTGCGGCCTGGAGCTCCTCGAACCGGTTGGTCAGGGACAGCGTCTGCGGGTCGAGGATCGCGAACTCCTCCTCGACCGCGAGCGTGAGGTCGGTCGCCTGCTCGTACTTCTCACGGGCGGTGCGGATTTGCTCCTCGGAGGTCAGGCGCTGGGCGTCTCCCACGGGGCGCTACATTAGTTGAAGGGTTGCAGCAGGCGGCCGGCGACGCCCGCCCAGCTCCAACGGGTTTCCGCGGCGCGGCGAGCCGCCCCGGCGATGCGGGCGCGTTCGCCGGCCGGTAACGCAAGCAGCTCCCGCAGCTTGGCGGCGAGATCGGCAACTTCGCCCTTGGCGAAGCTCGCCAGGCGACGATGCTCGGGCGGGTACTCGGCCTCGAGACCCTCCGCGATCTCCTGCAGGCCAGAGTGGCGCGCGACGAGGGGCGGCGAGCCGGCGGCGGCGGCCTCGGCGGCGACCATCCCGAAGGCTTCCGGGAAGATCGACGGCACGACGGTCACGTCGGACAGCGGGAGCAGGTGGACGAGGTGACGGTGCTCGAGTGCCCCGGTGAAGAGCGTGCCGGGCGACGCCGTCGTCTCGAGCTCTGCGCGGTAGTCGCCGAAGCCGACGATCACGGCCCGGGCCTCGAGCTCCCCGAGAGCCTCGAGCAGCAAGTGGACGCCCTTGTTGTAGAGGAGCTTGCCGAAGTAGAGGACGGTAGGCCGTTCGTCCTCGAAGAAGGACGCAAGGCGCTCGGCGTTGCCTTCGTCCGGAACCCGTTCGTTCGCATTGGCGGGGTTCGGCGGGTCCTGACGGGCCTCCTCGAGCAGCCCGGCGAGCGCTTCGTCGCGTGGTCGCGGGCGGAACTCGGCAATATCGACTCCGGGCGGCACCTCGTAGACGCGTTCGACGTGGCCGACCACGTCCTCGAGGACCTCGCGTATGTGCTCCGAGCCGACGAAGACCGCCTCCGCTCCGGCGAGCGCCTCCCTCCCCCACGCCTGCAGCTCGGGGCTCGCCCGCATCGAGTACTCGAGCTCGGAACCGTGCGCCTTGACGGCATACCTCGCGCCACTCGCGGCTCCGACGGCAGCTCCGGGCAGAACGTGATTGGCGAAGACGAGATCGGCCGGCAGCAGCTCACGCACGACCGCGGCGTTGCGCTCGACGTAGCGCTCGCGCTCCTCGAGCGTGAGCTCTTGAAGCAGGCGCGGCTCGTGGCCTTCGTAGCGGTCGAGCACGAAGACCGGCAGGGGTCCGCCGAGCTCGGGACGCACCGTCGTCGCCCGGCCCAGGTCGTAGTGATCCGGGTGAGGCTCCTGTGAGATGACGACCACGTCGTGGCCGGAGTTGCTCCATTCCCGCGCGAGCGCACGCGTGTAGACGTTCGAGCCGGTGCCGCCGAGCAAGTAGCCGTGCCAGAGCAGGATTCTCACGGGGGAACCCCTGGTTCCCCCATGCTCAGGTCAGATGGAAGTACAGGGCGTGGAGCAGGTCGACCGCCGGGTTCGACGTGTGCACCGTCACGTCGTGGGGCACGTCGAGCAGGGCTTCGGAGTAGTTGAAGATGATCCTCACGCCGGAGTCGATCAGCTCTTGCGCGACCTGTTGGGCGCTGCCGGCCGGAACGGCGACGACCCCGACGATGATGTTCTTCTCGCGCACGGCGTCTGCGAGCTGCCGTGAGTCGCTGATCGAGTTCACGCCGATCGTCCGCCCGACCTTGTCCGGGTCGTTGTCGAAGACGGCGGCAATGTTGATCCCGTGCTCGGCGAAGATCGGCGAGCTCGCGATCGCGTGCCCGAGCCGCCCAGCGCCGACGAGCGCGATGTTGTGCTGGCCCTGCGTGCGGAGGATCTTGCGAATCTCGCCCAGGAGCGAGTCGATGTTGTACCCGACCCCGCGCTTGCCGAACTTGCCGAATGCCGAGAGGTCACGCCGAATCTGCGTGGCGTTGATGTTCGTGTAGTCGGAGATCTCCTGCGAGGAGATGCGGTCTTTGCCCATCTTCTTGGCCTGGGTCAGGACCTGGAGGTAGCGACTCAACCTCGCCGCAACGCCGACGGTCAGCCGCTCGCCGCTTACCCCGCTCCCCTGGACCGTCGTTTGTAACACCGCACAACCATTCTGCCATTACCGCGCGGCTCCGTGCGTCAACCGGTTACAAGCGCCCCCGTCAGGAGGGAGTTTGTGCGGCCGCCAGCCGACGGCGGAAGGCATCCTCGTGCACGTAGTACGTGAACGCCTGCTGGCCGTCGATCTCGACCACCGGAATGAGCTCGCGGTAGGCCGCCTCGAGCCCCGGGTCGCCGTCGATGGCGACCTCCTCGAGTTCGAACCCGAGCTCCTCGCGGAGGGCCCGTACCTGCGCGAGTGCCCGCTCGCAGAGGTGGCACCCCTCGCCGTGAAAGACAGTTACCCGAGGCACCGCTTGCGCTGCCTCCGTCAGCACGCGCGCGCGCCCGTACGTCCGTCTGCAATGACTCGTCGAAGACGATCCGGGCGCACGTGCCCTCCCTAGGGATATAGGCCACGGGTCACCGTGGCTTCCGCGACTCGCCCGACCGCAAGCCCGTATGCGGCGTTGCGCATGGTCGTCTCGCGCTCCTCATACACGTGCCACGTCTCGTTGAACGCGCGCGTGACGATGTCGCGCAGCTTCGAGTTCACCTCGGGCTCCTTCCAGAAGTACTCCTGGAGACCCTGAACCCACTCGAAGTACGAGACCACCACGCCGCCGGCGTTGGCGAGGATGTCGGGCAAGATCAGCACGCCCTTCTCCTCGAGGATCTCGTCCGCCGACGGAGTGATCGGGCCGTTCGCGCCCTCGGCGACGATTTTCGCCTTCACGTCCGCGGCGTTGTCGTGCGTGATCACCTGCTCGAGCGCACACGGCGCGAGCACGTCGCAGTCGAGCAGCAGCAGCTCCTCGTTCGTGATCTCCTCGGCGCCGGCGAGGCCGGCCAGCGAGCCCGTTTCCTGCTTGTGGGCCATCGCTGCGAGGACGTCGATTCCGTTCGGGTTGTGCAACCCGAGGCGCGAGTCCGAGATCGCGATCACCGTCGAGCCCTCCTCAGCCAGAAACTTCGCCAGGTAGCTACCGACGTTGCCGAATCCCTGGACGGCGACCCGCAGGCCCTGGAGGCGGAGCTCCTTCTTGCGGACGGCTTCGTGGATGCAATAGAGGGCGCCGCGTGCGGTCGCCTCCAGCCGGCCGAGTGAGCCGCCCACGTTGAGCGGCTTGCCCGTCACGACGCCCAGGACCGAGTGGCCCTTGTTCATCGAGTAGGTGTCGAAGATCCAGGCCATCACGTTTGCGTCCGTGCCGACGTCGGGCGCCGGAATGTCCTTCTCGGGGCCGATCTCGTTGATGATCTCCGTCGTGTAGCGCCGGGTCATCCGCTCGAGCTCGCCGCGGGAAAGCTTCTTCGGGTCGCAGATGACGCCGCCCTTGGCGCCGCCGAACGGGATGTTCATCAGCGCGCACTTCCAGGTCATCCACATCGAGAGCGCCTTGACCTCGTCCAGGGTCACGTCCGGGTGGTAGCGGATGCCACCCTTGGAGGGGCCGCGCGCGATGTTGTGCGTGACGCGGTAGCCCTCGAAGGCGTGGATCGTCCCGTCGTCCATCGTCACCGGCGCCGAGACTACGACCGCCTTCTTGCATTCCCGGAGCACGTTCACCAGACGCTGATCGATGTCGAAGATGTCCGCGACGCGGCGAAGCTGCTCCCGCGCGATCTCGAACGGGTTCTCTCGGAGGTGACTCTGAGGCGCCTCGACTGTGGTCACGCCGCGCTGAGTATAGGCGTCTACTTGATCCTGAACGGGATCGTCTTGCGCGTCAGCGCAGCGCCGCTGGTTGGGCGAGCGAGCAGGCGAATCCGGTACGCACCCGGCTGCAGCCGGGTCCCGTCGGGGTCTCGCCCGGTGAGGCCGAGCGTGACTCGGCCCGGCAGCAGGTCGCGCAGCCGGGCGAGCAGGCCGAGGCGCTCGCGGCCACGCCAGAGCTCGACGTCGAGCCTGGCGAGGGGCTGCACCTGAGCGCCGGCCGGCGTCTCGAGAAGGCTTCCGGCGCGCAAGGAGAGCACCGCCGGGGTCGTGTCCGAGGGCTTGAAGGCGCTGTCCGACAGGCCGATCTCCGAGATCAGCGTGGTCGAGGAGGAGCCGAACGTGATCGCCCAGGGAACCTTCAGCGGCCCTGCACCGCGAGCAATCAGTAGCACGGTCCCCTCGGCCGATCCGCCGGTCGCCGGCGCGCCGTTCAAGCGGACGCGGAGCTGCACCGAAGCATGGCCTCCAGGCTTGAGCCGCACCCATTTCGGCTTCGAGTCGATCACCAGGCCGCCCTGCCCCGGGGCGTGGATGCGCACGAGCAGCCGCCGCGTCGAGACGTTGCGCAACGTGAGCTCCTCGGCCGCTTGCCAGCCGTCTCCCTCGGCGCGGCCGAAGGCAAGGGTGACCGGGTCGACCGCAACCTCGGCCGCTGAGGCCGCGCCGAGATCGAGCAAACCGGCTCCCTGCGCGGTGACGCTGGTCTCGGAGGAGAGCGAGCGCGCGGTGCCCACGAGCAGGCTGCGCAGGTCGAGGCCGCCCAAAGCAGGCCGCGCCTGAGCCAGGACGGCGGCCGCGCCCGCGACGACCGCCGCCGCAGCGCTCGAGCCGTTGATGGTTCCGACGCGCGGTGTGCCGTCCTCATTCGACCCGGGCTCGGAGGTCGCCACCGCGACTCCAGGAGCGATCAGGTCGGGCTTCACGCGGCCGTCGAACGCTAGACCCCGGGAAGAGAAGGGCGCGACCTCGCCGGAGGTCCCGTTGAGCGCGAGCCGCGGAACACCGATCGAGATCGCCGGACGTTTGTGCCGCCGGACCGCCGCGGCCGCGAGCCGTCCCACGCGCGAGGGCAGGCTCAGCACCGGCACGCCGACGCTCTCGTCGAGCCCGAGCCCGCCCGCGGGGAGCTCCGTGCCGTAGAGCACGACGGCCGCTGCACCCGCGCGCGCCGCGTACTGCGTCGCGAGCTGCGGATCCTGGCCGCCGTGCACGAGCGCGGCGCGGCCTGCGACGAGGCTGGCCCCCTGGCCGTCGAAGAACTGCGCGAGCTGCGGCCCGCTCGCCCCTTCGGCAGCCGCCCGCGGCGCAGTGAGCTCCAACTCCATCGGACGCGAGGCGACCAGGGCTCCGGCCAGGGGTAGCGGTCGGTCGAGCAAGAGGTCAAGCCCTACCCGTACCGCCGCGGGCACCTCCTCGGCCTGCGAGCGCAGATCGGCCGCCCCGACCGTGAGCGCGTAGGACGCACCGCCGGGACTGGAGACGCTGCCGTAGGCAGGACCGGCCGGCCCGTCGTTGCCCACGGGAGCGACGACGAGCGTGTCGAGCCGGAGCGCGCCCCGGATCGCGCGTGCCTCGGGCGAGTCGGCAAAGGCGCCGTACGAGGCGGCGACGCCGATGAGCGCGATTCGGGCGGCGTCGTGTGCGTCACCGTCGAGGTTGGGGTCGACCGCGCGCTCCAGCCCTTGGATCAGCTGATCGGTCCGCGAGTAAACCGCCCAGCCGCCCTTGAGGTCGCGCTGCCAGCCGGCGATCCGGATCGGGAGCACCGAGGCGCCGCTCGCCACGCCGGTGATCCCGGCCGGGCCGCCTGCGCCGACGAGGATTCCGGCCAGCTCGGTGCCGTGATGCTCGACGCGGCTCGAGTCAGCAGGGTCGGCTACGGCCGGCGCGTCGTCTCGCTGATTGACGATGTCGATCCCGTGGAGCACCCGTCCCCGAAGGTACGGCTGAGCGCGATCGACTCCGGTATCCAGCAGCGCGATCGTCACCCCGCGGCCGTCGTAGCCCGGAAGCGACACGGCCGGCAGGTGGCCGCCACTGTGCACGAGCCCCATCTCGCCGAGCAGCTCCGAGGAGACCGAGGCCGGATAGGCGACCCGAACCGGATAGACCCCCACCACCTCGGGCCTGCGCTCGAGTACCGCGACCGCTTGGGCGTCGAGGGGTGCCGAGAAGGCGTTGAGCACGCGCGTGAAGCTGAACTCCACCCGCGGCCGGATCCCGCGGGCGCTGACGGCTGAGAGGAGCTGCCGCTGGGCCAGGAGGGCGAGGCGAGTCCAACGACGCTCCGCCCCCTGGGTCGCGACGCCGCCGTTGGCCGCAACGCGCTGCGCCAGGGAAGGAGTTCTCAAAACGACCAGCTGCCGCTGCCCGACAGCCACCTTCGGATGCGCACCCCCGACGAGGCCGCGCCACGACGAGGCCTTCGAGACGAGCGAGCGCTGCTTGGCGCTGCTGACGCCGAAGCCGACCACGAGCAAGCTCGCGGCCAGCGCGATGATCGCGGCCGGCGCTAGGCGGCGCGACTCAGGCAGCCGAGGAAAAGGCATCGAGCCCAAGATAACCGGGCGCGGGGATCGCCTTCGTGTAGCGGGCGGCGGAAGCGATCATCGCGGCGTTGTCCGTGCAGAGGTGCAGCGGAGGCGCAGTCGCATCGGGAAGCGCGGCGCGTAGCTCGGAATTGGCGGCGACTCCGCCGACGATCGCGATCCGCTCGGCGCCGGTGTGCTCCGCGGCCTCGAGCGTGCGCTGCGCGAGCGCGCGGACGATCGCGCGTTGGTAGCTCGCGGCGAGATCTGCTCGCCGCGCGGTCAGCTCAGGCTCCTGCTTGCGGACCTCATAGAGCAGCGCCGTCTTCACCCCCGAGAACGAGAAGTCGAGTCCGGCCAGGCGGGCGACCGGGAAGCTGAACGCCTCGGGATCGCCCTCCCGCGCAAGTCGGTCGAGCTCTGCTCCGCCCGGATAGCCGAGGCCGAGCAGGCGCGCGCCCTTGTCGAAGGCCTCGCCTGCGGCATCGTCGAGCGTCGTGCCGATCGGGCGAAAGCCGCCCCGTTCCCGCACGTCCACCAGCATCGTGTGCCCCCCGCTCGCGAGCAGGCAGAGTAAGGGCGGCTCGAGCGGGGCGGGCTCGAAGTAGAGCGAGGCAACGTGGCCGTGCAGGTGGTTCACGGGCACCAGCGGCAGGCCGCGGCCCCAAGCGAGCGCCTTCGCCGCGGCCAGCCCGACGAGCAATGCGCCGACCAGGCCCGGCCCCTGCGTGACCGCCACACTCTCGATGTCGTCGAGCGACGCGCCTGCCTCACCGAGCGCCTCTCGCACCACCGGGAGCACGAGCTCGAGGTGCCGCCGCGAAGCGATCTCGGGGACGACCCCACCGAACCGCGCGTGCAGGTCGGCCTGCGAGGAGACGACGCTGGACCGTATCTCGCCCTCGGCGCTCACGAGCGCCGCCGCGGTCTCGTCGCACGAAGTTTCCAGTCCGAGGATCAGGGCTGCTCCGCGGGCTCTGACACAGGATCCTTCCACATGATGAGCGCGTCTTCGCGGTTGTCGGTGTAGTAGCCGCGTCGCACGCCGCGGGGACGAAAGCCGAGCCGCTCGTAGAGCTTGATCGCGCCGGTGTTGGAGACGCGCACTTCGAGCGTGTAGCCGCGGCGGCTGCGGCCCGAGGTGAGCTCGAACAGGCGCTGGAGCAGCAGCGAGGCGATTCCCTGGCGGCGGCGCGCGGGCGCCACGGCGACGTTCATCACGTGCCACGCGTCCACGTAGCGCGAGATGACGAGGTAACCCACGAGCCGGCCGCTCTCGGGGTCGAAGGCGCCGAGGCAGAGCGACGAGGGCTTGGCGAGCTCGCTGGCGAACATCGAGCGCGACCACGGCGTCGGGTAGGAGCCGCGCTCGATCTCCTCGATCTCGTTCAGGTCACGCAGCTCGAGTCGCCGGAGCTCGATCACGTTGGTCATGTCTTCTGCTCCGCGTCCGGGATGCGCAGGTACAGCGGCTCGATCTCGTCGGCGGGGCCGAACTCGGTGGCCAGCGCAGCGTGGAAGCGGGCCCGTGGGCGGTGCCGCTCGTCGTCGTCGGGCGGAACCTCTGCTCCGCGCTCCTCGAGGATTTCCCGGTAACGAACGGCCCCGTCGCCGACGCAGAGCGTGCCCGCCTCGAGCTGGAGCTCCTGCGGCGCGACGGCGGCGGACTCGCCGTTCACGCGCGTGAACACCTCGCGCCGGCCGGCGTCGACGACCGGCAGCGCTCCGGGAGCGCCGGCGGCGAGAGCGTCGAGCGTCGAGACCCCGGCGACCGGCACATCCAGCGCGAACGCCAGCCCTCGCGCGGCGGCCAGGCCCATGCGCAGCCCGGTGAAGCTGCCCGGGCCGGTTCCCACCACGACACCGTCCAGGTCGGACGGCCCCACCCCGGCCTCGCGCAGCAGCGCGTCGGCGTCTTCGAGCACCCGGACGGCCCGGGAGGCGCGCTCTCCGAGCACCTCTCCGTCCCGGACGAGCGCCGTCGTGGCAACGCTCGTCGCGGTGTCAAACGCGAGTGTCAGCACCCCCGAAGAGGCGCTCGAGCAGGGTGTTTTCCGGGCTTGCGAGCGTGATGTGGCGACGAGCAGGATCCACGTGGGACAAACGTACCTCCACCCGCACGGGTGGGAGGGCGTCGCCGGCCGCCTCGGGCCACTCGACGAAGCAGATCGCGTCGTCGAAGTACGGCTCCAGGTCGCCCCATTCGGCCGCAGAGAAACCCTGGAAGCGGAAGAGATCGAGGTGCGAGACGTCGGGATCGGCGGGGTAGCGGTGGCCGATGGTGAACGTGGGGCTCGTCACCGGCACGGTCACGCCGAGCGTCCGGCACGCGCCCCGGACGAACGTCGTCTTGCCGCTGCCGAGCTCCCCCGAAACGGTGACGACGTCGCCCGCCCGCAGCTCGCCCGCAAGGGTCGCCGCGACCGTCTCCGTCTCCGCCGGCGAGGCGGAGCGAATCTCCACGGCTCAGAAGAGGCCGAGCTGGACCGCCGGCTCCGCGAGCACCGGCGGCGCGAGCTGCGCGGCTGCCGCCGGCGCCGCCTCCGCAGCAGGGCGTCCGAGAATTGCCGGCAGGCGCGCGAAATCCTCCTCCAGCACCTTCAGCATCGTTGGCGTGTAAAGCGCCGCGGCCGGGTGGTAGAGCGGGTAGAGCAGCACGCGGTTGCCGCCGACGGTCACGTTCTGCTCGGCGCCGTGGACGCGCGTGATTCCAGCCGGCTTCCCAGAGAGGAGCTTGGTCGCGAAGTTGCCGAGGGTCGCGACGACGCGCGGTCGGATCAACTCGATCTGGCGGAAAAGATGGCCCTCGCAGGCCTCGATCTCGTCCGCGCCGGGGTCACGGTTCCCGGGCGGTCGGCATTTGAGAACGTTGGCGATGTAAACGCTGTTCCGGTCGAGCCCGATCGCGGCCAGGAGCTTGTCGAGCAGCTTCCCGGCCTGCCCGACGAACGGGTAGCCCTGCTTGTCTTCGTGGAAGCCCGGTGCCTCGCCCACGAACATCAGGTTGGCGTTCGGGTCGCCGGCGCCGAAGACGACCTGCGTGCGGCCCTGCGCCAGACGGCAGCGCGTGCAGCCGGAGACGTGCAGCCCGAAGGCCTCGAGCTCGGTCAGGCTGCGCTCAGCCGCAGCCACAACTACCCCCGCAACAACCGCCACCGGAGGAACGCCCCTCGTAGGTCGGCTGCGCGGAGGTGCCGTGAGTCGCGAACACGGAGAATTGCTTGCGCACGTTCGAGGCGCTGCAGTCCGGGCAATCCGGCTCCTCGCCGTTCCGGACGAGCTCCTCGAAGTGCGACTCGCACTCCATGCAGACGTATTCGTAGATCGGCACCGTGTCAGCAGACCCTAGCAACGGCTAGTGATGTTCGACAAAGCATCGGACGGACCGCGCCGGCTAGGCGCCCGGGAGCTCGAAGTAAAACGTCGAGCCTTGACCGGGCTGGGAACGGACGCCGATGCTGCCGCCCATCCGGCGGACGAGCTCGCGGCTGATGTACAGCCCCAGCCCGGTGCCGCCCGGGACCTCTCTCTGGTTTGGGTCCGCGCGGTAGAACTTCTCGAAGATCGCCCGCTGCTCGGCCGGCGGGATTCCGATCCCCTCGTCCTCGACCTCGACCCGCGCGCCGGTCGCGGAGCGACCCGCGGAGACGGTGACCGCTCCGCCGCGTGGCGAGTACTTGACCGCGTTGTCGATCAGGTTGAGGAGCACCTGCTCGATCCGGTCGCGGTCGCCCACCGCGGCGGCGTCGGTGTCGATCTCCGCGGCCAACGAGATCGACCTGGGCAGTTGTCCACGCATCGTCTCGACGGCACCGCAAACGACCTCCGCGAGGTCGAGCCGCTCACGATCGACAGGAAGGTCGCCACGATCGAGACGGCTCGCCAGGAGCACCTCCTCGGTGATCTGAGTGAGCCGCGACGCCTGAGAGTCGATCATCTCGAGGAGCTGCTGGCGCTGTGCCGGTGAGAGAGCGATGTCCTCGCGCAAGAGCGTCTTGGCCGCGCCGAGCACCGCGGTCATCGGCGTGCGCAGCTCGTGCGAAACGGTTGCGATGAAGTCGCTCTTCGCCTCCTCCAGCCCGCGTTCGATGGTGAGGTCGCGGAAGGCGTAGACGACGCCGGCGAAGCTCCGAACGGCCACGAACGATAGCCAGAGCTCGCGGCCCTCCAGCTCGACCGGCACCGTCACCGACCTGGCCACAGACGCGCTCTCCGAGATCGGGATTTCCGCGGCGACCGCATCCCAGGCGTCAAAGATCTCGGAGGCCGGGCGGCCGCGCGCTTCGTCGCTGCCGCGGCCGCTGACGAGCTCCGCCGCGCGATTCCAGAAGCGGATGACCCCGCCTTCGTCGACAAGGAAGACGCCGTCGCCCACAGCGGCCAGGACCCGCGCCGCATGCTCGCGCTCGGCGGCGGTTGCCTCGGCTCGCGCACGTGCCGCGGCTTCTTCCTGCGCACGCTGGTGCAGCCGAGCGTTGCGTCCGGCGGCTGCCATCAGGCCGATCAGTCCTTCTGCGAGCTCGAGCTGCTCCTGGTCGTATTCAGAGCGCTCGTGCATGAGCTGCACGACTCCGACGACCTGACCCTCGTGCTTGACGGGCAGCATCATCGCCGACTGCACCCCGGGCGGGCCCTCGTCGGGGATCTTCCGCATATGCCCCTCACGGTCGACGTCGTAGTAGACGCCGGCCGGATCCTTCACCTGCTCGGGCACGTCGTTGACCAGGAGCGGCTCACCGCCTACGATCACCCGGCTCTGCATGCCTCCACCCTCCCGGTTCAGAGGTAGCGCCGGAAAGATCGCGGGGTCGAGCCTCCCGCCGTCGACCCAGGCGTACTCGCAGCTGATCAGCTCGGTCTTCGGGTCGAAGGAGGAAACCACTACGCCGCCGTGCGGCACGGCCTCGGCCAGGAGCTCGCGGAAGCGGTCGTAGACCCGGTCGAGCTCGAGGGTCTCGTTCAGGTAACGCGCGGCCGCGAGTAGCAGCTCGGCTTTCTCGGCCCCCGTGTGACGGCTCACATCGGCATCATCACGCACGTGGACGCGTTCGAAAAGCTCGCGCCGCGGCTGGAGGGGCGGTTGGTCGTGCTGGAGCCGCTCGGGCCCGAGCACCTGGACGGCCTCCGCACCGCCGCATCCGACGAGCGGATCTGGACCTGGATGGTGACGCGGGACGTCGAGGAATGGATCGCCGCTGCGCTGGGAGACCAGAGCCGCCAGGCGTTTGCGATCCTCCAGGACGCGGTCGTCGTCGGCTCCTCGAGCTACATGTCGCTCGCGCCCGAGCACCTACGGCTGGAGATCGGCAACACCTGGATGAACCCGTCCACTTGGAGCACCGGCGCGAACGTCGAGGCCAAGTACCTCCTGCTCCGGCACGCGTTCGAGGTGCTCGGTTGCCGGCGGGTCGAGTTCAAGACAGACGCGCTCAACGAGCGGGCGCGGGGCGCGCTGGCGGCGCTGCCCTCGGAGTTCGAGGGAATCCACCGCAAGCACATGCTCGTCCGGAGCGGCGAACGGCGGGATTCCGCTTGGTACGCGGTGATCGACGACGACTGGCCAGGCGTGCGCTCGGCGCTCGAGCGAAGGCTCGGCGGCTAGACTTCCTGCGCCCGGTATCCGCTACGGAACTGGAGCGTTGATGGTCGAAAGCGTGAATGTCATCGGTCGCGGCCGCGTCGGCTCGGCGCTGGCCGCCCGGCTCGAGGAGTGCGGCGTCGCCGTGCGCGAAGACGCGGAGCTGGCGTTGCTCTGTGTACCGGACACGGCCATTTCGGGCGTGGCTCGGGGTCTGACCCCGGGACCGGGACGTTGGGTCGCCCACGTCAGCGGCGCCACGCCGCTGGCCGCGCTCGACCCGCACGAGCGGCGCTTCTCACTGCATCCACTGCAGACATTCACGCGTGCGCGGGGGGCCGAGCAGCTCGACGGCGCCTGGGCCGCCGTCACCGCCGAAACGGACGAGGCTCTCGCGCTCGGCTTCGAGCTGGCGCGCGTGCTCGGATTGGAGCCGTTCGAGCTCGTCGACGCCGAGCGGCCGCTCTACCACGCTGGCGCCGCGGTCGCGTCGAACTACCTGGTCACGCTGCACGAGGCTGCAACGAGCCTCGTCGCCGCCGCAGGCGCACCGCCCGAGGCGCTCGAGCCGCTGATGCGCCGGACGATCGAGAACGGCTTCGAGCTGACCGGACCGATCGAGCGCGGCGACTGGGCGACCGTGGAGGCGCACCGCGAAGCGATCCGCCGCGTGCGCCCGGATCTGGAGCCGCTCTACGACGTCCTCGCGGAAGCGACGGCGAAATGAAGGTCGTTCGCACCGCCGCCGAGCTTCCGGCCGAGGGCGAAATCGGCCTGGTTCCCACGATGGGTGCCTTCCACGAGGGTCACCTCTCGCTCCTCCGTGCCGCGCGGGCCGAGAACCAGGTCGTGGTCGCGAGTCTGTTCGTCAACCCGGCCCAGTTCGCGGAAGGCGAGGATCTTGCGAGCTACCCGCGCGACGAGGAGCGCGACGTGCGGCTCGCAGATGAGGTCGGCGTCGACGTGCTGTTCGCGCCGAGCGTCGACGAGATCTTCCCTCCAGGGTACGAGACGTGGGTCGACGTCGGAGTGCTCGGCTCGATCCTGGAGGGCGAGCACCGCCCCGGCCATTTCCGCGGAGTGGCCACCGTCTGCCTCAAGCTCTTCAACCTCGTCCGGCCTCGGCGCGCCTACTTCGGCCAGAAGGACGCGCAGCAGGTCGCCGTGGTGAAGCGGATGGTGCAGGACCTCGCGCTGCCCGTCGAGATTCGCGTCCTGCCGACCGTGCGCGACGGCGACGGGCTCGCGCTCTCGTCGCGAAACGCCTACCTCTCCCTGGAAGAGCGGCAAGCCGCGCTGTCACTGCCGCAGGCCCTCCAGGCGCGGGATCCGTCGCTCTTGAACGGCCTCGAGGTCGACTACTTCGAGGTCGCTGAGTTCGAGCCACGTGTCCTCGCAGCCGCGGTGCGCGTCGGCAAGATGCGCCTCATAGACAACGTCGTTCTGGAACGAGAGCCCTCGTGAGCAAGTACGCATCCTGGACACACGGCAAGCTGCCCCTGCCCGAGCTGCTCGAGCTCAAGCGCCGCGGACAGAAGCTGGCGATGGTGACCGCCTACGACTTCCCGAGCGGGCGGATCGCAGACGACGCCGGCGTGGAGCTCGTACTGGTCGGCGACTCGGCGGCCATGGTCGTCCTCGGCCGCGACTCGACCGTGCCCGCGACGATGGAGGAGCTGCTGATGCTGACCGGCGCAGTCACGCGGGGCGCCAAGCGGCCGCTCGTGATCGCCGACATGCCCTTCGGCTCGTACCAGGTCTCCGACGAGGTCGCGGTCGAGAATGCCGTGCGCTTCGTCAAGGAGGCCGGCGCCGACGCGGTGAAGCTCGAGGGCGCCGGGCCGATGCTCTCGCGTGCGCAGGCGATCGTCGGTGCAGGGATCCCGGTGATGGGCCATGTCGGCCTGACGCCGCAATCGGCGACCATGCTCGGAGGCTTCAAGGCGCAGGGACGCACCGCGGCGAAGGCCGAGCGGCTCTACGAGGACGCGCTCGCGCTCGAGGCCGCCGGCTGCTTCTCGATCGTGCTCGAGGCGGTTCCGGCTCCGATCGCCGCCCGGGTGACCGAGGCACTGAAGGTGCCGACGATCGGAATCGGCGCCGGTGCCCGCTGCGACGGCCAGGTGCTCGTGTGGCACGACCTGCTCGGCCTGTACGAGGGCAAGGCTCCACGCTTCGTCAAGCGCTACGCCGATCTTGCCACCGAGGCCAAGCGCGCGCTCGAGGCCTACGTCGCCGACGTGCGAGAGAGCCGCTTCCCGCAGGAGCAGCACACCTACGCGATTCCCGACGAGGAACTCGAGGAGTTCGAGTCCTGGCTAGCGGCGCACCAGAGTGCGCAGGCCCATCACGAGTAGCCAGACAGCCCAGGCGACGAATGCGGCCTGGATCGCGACGAAGAGCGTGTTCCCGGTGCCGTGGTCGGCTCCGCCCTGGCGCAGCACGTCCTCGCCGTAGACCGCGAATCGCACGGGCAGGACGAGGAACAAGGAGAGCGCGACCGGAGCCGACGCAAACGCGAGCAGGTGCCGGGCCTGTCGGTAGGTGACGCCGCCCGCTGCACGCGTCAGCCCGTACAACACCAGCCCGCCGGCGAAGTAGACGGCCGCGCCGTAGAGGCCCCCGCCGAAGAACGCCCAGATCGTGACGTCGACCCAGTCGAGAGTCACGTCGTTCAGGATCGTTCCCGCGACGGGCGTCCAGAGCACACCCGCGATCCCCGCCAGCCAGACGAGAGCGAGCACCGCTTCGCTGCGGGCGCGCGCGGCGGGCTCGGAGTCGTCACGAAGACCCTCGAGCACCTCGCGTGGCCGGACGAGCATCAGCATGGCGCGGAGGAGCCAGACCCGTTCGTCGGCGGCCACGAGCTCCCGGCGCGCGGTAGCTGCCATGTCTTAGGCGGCCGCGGACGCCCGGGCGGGCAGGATCGCGCGCAGGTAATGGCCGGTCGCCGAGTCGTCGACCGCGGCCACCTCCTCCGGAGCTCCGCTCGCGATCACCTCGCCACCCGCCTCGCCGCCCTCTGGGCCGAGATCGACGATCCAGTCCGCCTGTTTGATCACGTCGAGGTTGTGCTCGATCACGAGCACGGTGTTGCCCGCGTCGACGAGCCGCTGCAAAACCTCGAGCAGCTTCTCGATGTCCGCGAAGTGGAGGCCGGTGGTCGGCTCGTCGAGGATGTAGAGCGTCCGGCCGGTCGCGATCTTGCCGAGCTCCTTAGCCAGCTTGACGCGTTGGGCCTCGCCCCCGGAGAGTGTCGTCGCCGGCTGCCCGAGCTTGACGTAGTCGAGCCCCACGTCGTGCAGGGTCTGGAGCCTGCGTCGTAGCTTCGGGATCTTGGCGAAGAAGCGCAGCGCCTCCTCGACCGACATGTCGAGCACGTCGGCGATCGACTTGCCCTTGAAGCGCACCTCGAGGGTCTCGCGGTTATAGCGCTTGCCGCCGCACGTCTCGCACGGCACGTAGACGTCGGGCAGGAAATGCATCTCGATCTTGATCGTCCCGTCGCCCTTGCAGGTCTCGCAGCGGCCGCCGCGCACGTTGAAGGAGAAGCGGCCTGGCTTGTACCCACGTACCTTCGCCTCGGGCGTGAGCGAGTAGAGCTCGCGGATGGGCGTGAAGATGTCGGTGTAGGTGGCCGGGTTGGAGCGCGGCGTGCGGCCGATCGGCGACTGGTCGATGTCGATCACCTTGTCGAAGCACTCGATCCCCTCCACCGCGTCGTGGT
Organism: Gaiellaceae bacterium; assembly: GCA_035296785.1. Lineage (GTDB taxonomy): Bacteria > Actinomycetota > Thermoleophilia > Gaiellales > Gaiellaceae > AC-32. Next base: position 65,976 of record DATHAF010000011.1, on the reverse strand, counting down.
CGCCGGGCTTGACCCGCATCCGGTGGAGCCGGTTCGCCAGAGCCTTGTAGACGATCTCGTTCACGAGCGTGGACTTGCCGGAGCCCGAGACGCCCGTGACGCAGATGAACTTGGCGATCGGGAACTCGACGTCGATGTCCTTCAGGTTGTGCATCCTCGCCCCGTGCACCGTGAAGGTGCCGAGATCGTCCGAGCGCCGCTCGGGAACCGCGATCTCACGCTTACCCGAGAGGAACTGTCCCGTGATCGACTTCGCATTGCGCTCGACGGTCTTCGCCGTGCCCTCCGCGACGACGTGGCCGCCGTGTACGCCGGCCCCGGGGCCCATGTCAACGAGGTGGTCGGCCGCGCGCATCATCTGCTCGTCGTGCTCCACGACCAGCACCGTGTTGCCGAGGTCGCGCAGCCGCTCGAGCGTCCCGATCAGCTTGCCGTTGTCCCGCTGGTGGAGCCCGATCGAGGGCTCGTCGAGGATGTAGAGCACCCCTACGAGCTGGCTCCCGATCTGGGTCGCGAGCCGGAGGCGCTGCGCTTCTCCGCCCGAGAGCGTGGAGGCGGCGCGGTCGAGCTGCAGGTAGCCGACACCCACGTTCTCGAGGAAGGTGAGCCGCTCGCGGATCTCCTTCAGGATCCGGACGGCGATCAGCTGCTCGGTCTCGGTCAGGTCGAGCCGGTCGACGAACTCGATTGCCCGCTGCACCGACATGCGCGTGAACTCGTGGATGTTCTTCCCGCCGACCGTGACCGCGAGCACCTCGGGTTTCAAGCGCGCGCCGTTGCAGACCGGGCAGGGACGGAGGCTCATGTACTCCTCGATGCGCTCGCGCTGCTGGCTCGAGTCCGTCTCGCGGTAGCGGCGCTCCAGGCTTGCGACGATGCCTTCGAAGGCGAGCATGTAGGAGCGGCGGCGGCCCATCCGGTTGCGGTACTGGATGTAGACCTTGTCGCCGTCGGTTCCGAAGAGGAACAGGTTCTGCCGCTCGTCGCTGAGCTCCTGCCACGGGACCTCGAGGTCGATCTCGTAGCGGTCGGCGATCGCCTGGATGACGGACTCGTAGAAGCTCGAGTTGCCGAGCGACCAGGGGACGAGCGCGCCCTCGCTGATCGACAGCGTCGGGTCGGGGACGAGCAGGTCAGGGTCGATCTCCTGCTGCGCCCCGAGCCCGGTGCAGCGTGGGCAGGCGCCGTGCGGTGAGTTGAACGAAAAGATGCGAGGCTCGAGCTCCGGCAGGCCGACGCCGTGCTCGGGGCAGGCGAAGTTCTCGGAGAAGGTCATCGGCTCGCCGTCGACCACGTCGATCTCGACCAGGCCGTCGGCGAGCTGCGCGGCGGTCTCGACGGACTGCGCCAGGCGCGTGCGCAGGTCGTCCTTGAGCACGAGCCGGTCGACCACGACCTCGATCGTGTGCTTGAACTTCTTGTCGAGCTCGATCGGCTCCTCGAGCAGCTTCACCTCGCCGTCGACCTTCACACGTGTGAAGCCTTCGGCACGGAGCTCCTCGAGCACGTCTCGGAACTCGCCCTTGCGGTCGCGGACGACGGGCGCGTTGACGGTGAACTTCGTTCCCTTCGGGAGCTGGAGGATCTGGTCGACGATCGCCTCCTGGCTCTGGCCGGCGATCGGGCGACCGCAGACCGGGCAGTGCGGTTTGCCGATGCGCGCGTAGAGCAGTCGCAGGTAGTCGTAGATCTCGGTGACGGTGCCGACGGTGGAGCGCGGATTGCGACTGGTCGTCTTCTGGTCGATCGAGATCGCCGGGCTGAGGCCGTCGATCGAGTCCACATCAGGCTTCTCCATCATCTGGAGGAACTGGCGGGCGTAGGCGGAGAGGCTCTCGACGTAGCGCCGCTGCCCCTCTGCGTAGATCGTGTCGAAGGCCAGGCTCGACTTGCCGGAGCCGGACAGACCGGTGACGCAAATCAGCTTCTGACGCGGCAGCCGCACCGTGACGTCCTTGAGGTTGTGCTCTCGGGCGCCGTGAACGACGAGCTCTTCCTGGGCCATAACCGAGCCAGTCTAGCGACCTTGGCGAACGCGAACAAGTGTTCGTTTTGACGCGGCTAGCTCACATCTGAGCGGTTCATGGCGACCGCTCCGGCGGCGGCGAAACCGGCCAGGTACACCAACGCGACCAGGAGCCCGGGCCACAGGCCGAGCAGCTCGCCGCTGCGCTCACCGGCCACGGCCACCGCCGCGATCGCGTGCCCGGGCGCGTACTCCTGGATCCCGGCGATCGAGACGACGGGCTCCCCTACGAGCAGCCAGATCAGGGCGAGCACGATCGCGGCGGTCTGCCGCCGCAGGAGCGCCCCGAGACCCACGCCGAGCACGGCGGCGAGCGCACCTGCTCCGAGGATGCCGAGGTAGGTCTCGAGGATCCGGCGGCTGTCCAGTAGGAACGGAAGCGATTTCCCGGAGATCCACGCGGCGGCGATCGTCCAGGTGACGAGCTCCGCGAATCCAGCGACCAGAACCCCGACGATCGCCCCGGCGATCAGCTTCGCCGCCGTCACGCGCGGTCGCACCGGCGAAACGAGGAACGTGTGGGCGATCGTTCCGTGGGCGTACTCCCCGGAGGACATGACGATCCCGACGATCAGCGCGATGATCGCGCCCACTGCGGCGAACTGCGCGAGCGAGCGCTGCTGGCTGAGAGTGGCCAGCGATGATTCGTCATCCGACAGGACCGTGATCGTGGTGACGAACCCCGACAGGGCGACGATCAAGAGTCCCAGCCACAGGAAGAGGCGCGTCGTGCTCAGCTTCGCCAGCTCTGCGCGGACGAGCCGGATCACGACGGGCGCTCTGAGGTCAGGCCGAGGAAGACCTCCTCGAGGGTTGCCCCCTCCGTGCGAAGCTCGTGCAGGACGAGCTTGCCAGCGGCGGCGATCTCGCCCACCTGCTCGGGCGGGGCTGCGACCCGCAGCTCGTCGTCGGAGCTGACGGTGGGCTCGAGGCCCGCTTCGGCGAGCAGCGCGCGGAGCCGCTCCATCTCGGGCGAGCGCACGACAGTGCCGCCCGCGGCGCGGGCCATCAGGGTTTCCAGCGGCTCCTGCGCCAGCAGCCTCCCGCGGTGGATGATCACGACCTCGTTCGCAAGCTGTGCGACCTCCGCGAGGACGTGGCTCGAGATGAAGACCGTGCCGCCCGCGGCGGAGAAGGAGCGGAGGAAGTTGCGCAACCAGCGGATCCCCTCCGGGTCTAGGCCATTGGCGGGCTCGTCGAGCACGAGCAGCTCGGGCAAGCCGAGCAACGCGCCCGCGACGCTCAGGCGCTGGCGCATGCCGAGCGAATACCCGGCTACCCTTCGTTGCGCGGCGTCGATCAGCTCGACCTCGGCGAGCACGTCGTCCACCCGCGCCAGGTGGATCCCCCCGGCGAGGGCAAGCACTCGGAGATGGTCCCTGCCCGAGCGCGCGGGATGGAAGCTGTCGGCCTCGAGCACGGCGCCGACCCTCCTGAGGGGGTCGCGCAGACGCCGATAGGGCTCGCCCGCGACCGTCGCCTCGCCGGCGGTCGGCCGGACGAGTCCGAGCACCGCACGCAGCGTGGTCGTCTTGCCGGCGCCGTTCGGACCGAGAAAGCCGGTGATGCGGCCCGCCGGGATCGAGAACGTGAGGTCGTCGACCGCGACCGTCGAGCCGTAGCGCTTCGTCAGCCCTCGCACCTCGATCGGAGGCGCCTCGGCCATCAGCCCGCGAGCCGCTCGACCAGCCGATACACGCTGCGCGGCTGGGGCACGTGCTCGATCTCGAGGGGCCCGGCCACGAGCGTGCCGTAGCCCAGCAGCCGTCCCACCAGGCTCTGCTCGAGCTCGAGGTTCTCGACCGTGCGCAGTCGAACCGCCGACGAGCGGCGCCGCAGAGTGCCGTCCACGACGAAAAGCTTCTCGGTGGTGACCACAAGGTGCGCGCGCTCCCAGCACCAGACCGCGCGGAGGCAGACAAAGGCCGCGAGCGCAACGAGCGCTGCGCCCGCAAGCGGCAACGGAGAGGGCTGCGTCAGCAGGATCCCGCCGGAGACGGCGAGCACGACTGCCTGCGCCACCGGCAGCGCGAGCACAACGCCGTGGCGGCGAGCGTCGAAACAAATCTCTTCGTGGGGGGAGGTGGGTGCCACCCGCCTAGCTTCCGCAAGCGCCGGCGCGCTCCTGCCGGGTTTGCACCGACCCTCACATGGCGAAAATGGCTGGACATGCAGGAAACCGCCCGCCGCACCCTCGTGTCGACGCTCGTCGTCGTGGCAGTGGTCGCGGTCTGCCTCGCGCTCTGGAAGCTGAAGCTCGTGATCGCGCTGGTCTTCCTCGGCCTGATCATCGCCGCCGCGATGCGGCCGACGGTCGACAGGCTCGCCCAGCACCGCGTTCCCAGGCCGCTCGGCGTCGCGGTTCACTATCTGGCGCTCGCGGCAGCCTTAGGGCTCCTGCTCTGGCTGGTCGTGCCTCGCGCGCTCGACCAGGTGGGCCAGGCGATCGGCGGCGTGCCCACCTCGCAGCAAGAACTGAAGCAGAAGGCCCAGAACTCGAAAGGGATCAAGCACGAGTTCTTCGTTGGCCTCCAGCGGCGGCTGAACAGGCTGCCATCCGCAGGCAGCCTCGTGCACGGGGCGGTCACCTTCGGCGTGAAGGCGCTTGAGATCGTGGTCGGGATCTTCTTCGTCCTCGCAACGGCGGCTTATTGGATCTTCGAGCGCGACCGGGCGATGGGGGTGGTGCTGGGGATGGTCCCGCGTCAGCGACGAAAGGTCGTCCGCGACACCTGGGAGCTGATCGACGCAAAGCTGGGTGCCTTCGTCCGCGGGCAGCTGCTGCTTATTGCCTTCGTCGCGGTCGTCCTCTCGCTCTGTTTCTGGGCGATCGGCGTGCCGTTCTGGCTCTTGCTCGGGATCTTCGGCGGAGTCGTCGAGATCGTGCCGGTGATCGGCCCCCTCGCCGCCGGGGCAGTCGCCGTCGGCGTCGGCCTCACCGCCTCCTGGCACGTTGCGCTCTTCGCCGCGATCGCCGTGGCCGTAGTCCGCCAGTTCGAGGACTACGTCGTGATCCCGCGCGTGATGGGCCACGTCACTGGGCTCTCGCCGATGCTCGTGCTCGTCTCCGTGACGGCGGTAGGCCTGCTTTTCGGCGGGTTCTACGTGCTTCTGGCGACGCCGCTCGCGGCGGTGCTGGCGACGCTCGTGGACGTGATCGTTCGCGACAAGGACCCGGCCGAGGAGGACGTGCCGGCCGTGCTGTTCGCGAAGGAGTCCTAGGCTTTACGCCAGCGGCCGAAGATCAGGCCGCCCAGGGTGAACCCGAGTCCGAATGTCCCTACCGAGAAGGCGCCGATGGCGATCGCCTTGCGCCAGGATGAGAGGCGCTCCCAGCGGCCGATCGCCTCCTGCTCCTCGGTCGTCAGCGGCTCGCCGCGACGCTGCTTGCGCATCGCGCCGCCGGCTCGGAGCCCGAGATAGAGGTCGTCGAAGATTTCGGTGGATTCGTCGGCCATGTTTTCAGTGTATAGCCTGCCTCGGCGTTGCCAATTCGCGTCCTCCACATCTCCGACCTGCACGTAGGAAGCGTGGAGGAACAGAGGGTCGAGCGCAGTCTCGAGCCGCTGATCGAGCGCGTCGAGCCGGATCTGGTCGTGGCTTCGGGCGACCTCACTCATCGGGGCCGCCGCGTCCAGCACGAGCGCGCTGCCGAATTCCTTCGAGGGCTCGGGAGGCCTCTGCTCGCGATCCCGGGGAACCACGACATTCCATATTCCTTTCCGGCCCGGTTCACGCGTCCGTTCGCCGAGTTCGAGCGCCAGTGGCAGACCGCCGAGCCGGTACACAGCTCCGACGGCCTCTACGTGGTCGGCCTGAACTCCGTGCGGCCCTGGCGGCACCAGTCCGGCGGAATTCGCAGAACCCAGATCGCACGCGCGGCCGAGCTGCTGGAACAGGCGCCCGAGGACGCACTGAAGGTGATCGTGCTTCACCACCACCTGATCGGCGCGCCATGGAGGTCGCGCAAGAAGCCGGTGTCACGCCGCTCCGACGTGCTAGCAGGCCTCGTCGACGCCGGGGCGGAGCTGATCCTGGCCGGCCACATCCACCAGGCCGCAGTGAGCGCGCGGCATGAGTTCGAGGTCGACCGCAACGGGCTGCGCGGCGTGACCGTCTCGGTCGCGCCGGGGCTCGGCCAGCCGCGACCCGACCGCCGCGGAGAGGCGCGGGGCCTGCACGTCTACGAGGCGAGCGCCGACTCGCTGCTCGTCCAGACCTACGTCTGGCGCGAGGACGACTGGGCGCTCACGGGCGTGCGGCGCTTCCCCAGGGGTCGCACGCCACTCGCAGCCGAGCCCGCCTAGAAAGTCCGGCCGCGGCTCGCGAGCAGGCGCCCCCACGGGCGCGAGCAGCTCAGGTCGGCGGCTGCTGCGCTTCAGGGCCCGTGATCGGCCGGTGCTGCACGAAGCGCCGGTAGGCGATCACGAGCAGCGTCGAGGCGAGGATCGAGCCAATCAGGATCGCGAACACGCTGCCGGAGTCCTGCTCGACGCCGAAGATCGCGCCGGCGATGCCGCCGCCGATGAAAGAGCCGACGATCCCGAACAGGATCGTCATCCAGATAGGCATCGGATCGGGGCCGGGAACCGCCCAGCGGGCGAGCGCGCCGATCACGAAGCCGGAGATGAGAATCTGGATGATCGCGCCGAGCACGAGAGCGATCTTAGGTGGTTTGGACGAGACGGCCGACGGGTCGACAGGTCACTTCAGACGCACATCGGCAGCGCCGCGCGCGCTGAGGTCGGCAGCGCAAGTGCAGCCTAGGCTGGCGCTTCTGCCGCGGCCTGCAGTTCGCGCCGCAGGTCTTTGATCTCGTCCCGTAGCTTCGCGGCGTACTCGAACCGCAGCTCCTCGGCCGCGGCGAACATCTCCTCCTCCAGCGTGACCACCAGCCGCTCGAGCTCGCTCGGCGAGAGCCCCTCCACCTCCTTACGGCCCTTCCGGCGCCGCCCCGGAACCGTCGGGGACTCGAGCGACAGGAACTCGGCGATGTCGGAGACGCCCTTGACGATCGACTCGGGCGTGATCCCGTGCTCCTCGTTGTACGCGAGCTGCTTCTCGCGCCGGCGATCGGTCTCGTCGAGCGCGTACTTGATCGCCTCGGTGTGCTTGTCCGCGTACATCAGCACCTTGCCGTTGATGTGCCGTGCAGCGCGGCCGATCGTCTGGATCAGCGCCGTCTGCCCGCGCAGGAAACCTTCCTTGTCCGCATCGAGGATCGCGACGAGCGAGACCTCGGGCAGGTCGAGCCCCTCCCGCAGAAGGTTGACCCCGACCAGCACGTCGTACTCGCCGAGCCGCAGCTCGCGGATGATCTGGATCCGCTCGAGCGTGTCGATCTCGGAGTGCAGGTACCGAGCCTTCACCCCTGACTCGAGCAGGTAGTCGGTCAGGTCCTCGGCCATCTTCTTCGTCAGCGTCGTCACGAGCGTCCGCTCGCCGATCTCTTCGCGGCGGCGGATCTCGTTCAGGAGGTCGTCGATCTGATTCTTCGTGGGGCGCAGCTCGACGTCCGGATCGACGATCCCGGTCGGCCGGACGAGCTGCTCTGCGATGCGGGTCGAGTGGCGCAGCTCGAACGGCCCCGGAGTCGCCGAGACGAAGACGAGCTGAGAGACCTTCTCGAGGAACTCGTCGAAACGCAGGGGCCGGTTGTCCATCGCCGAGGGCAGCCGGAAGCCGTGGTCGACGAGCGTCTCCTTGCGCGAGCGGTCGCCCTCGTACATGCCGCCTAGCTGCGGCACCGTCTGGTGCGACTCGTCCACCATCACGACGAAGTCGGACGGGAAGAAGTCGAGCAGCGTGTGCGGCGGCGAGCCGGGCGGGCGGCCGTCCAGGTGCCGCGAGTAGTTCTCGATCCCGTTGCAGAAGCCGAGCTCCTTCATCATCTCCAGGTCGTACTCGGTGCGCTGCCGCAGGCGGTGCGCCTCGAGCATCTTCCCCTCGAACTCGAAGCGCTTGACCTGCTCCTCGAGCTCGTGCCGGATCTGGTCGTAGGCGCGGTCGATCGTCGGCTTCGAGGTGACGTACTGCGTCGCGGGGAAGAGTGCGAGATGGTCGAGTTTGCCGTAGACCTCGCCGGTGAGCGGGTCGAAGTGCGTGATCTGCTCGACCTCGTCGCCGAAGAACGAGACGCGGTAGGCCGACTCCATGTGAGCCGGCTGCACCTCGACCACGTCCCCTTTGACACGGAACTTGCCCCGGCCGAGAAGAGTGTCGTTGCGCACGTACTGGATGTCGATCAGCTTGCGCAGGACGAGATCCCGGTCGTGCTCCTCGCTCTGGTTCAGGAGCACCACGCGCTTCTCGTACTCCTCGGGTGATCCCAGGCCGTAGATTGCGGAGACGGAGGCGACGATGATCACGTCGCGGCGCGAGAGCAATGCGGCGGTGGCCGCGTGGCGCAGACGGTCGATGTCGTCGTTCCGCGAGGAGTCCTTTTCGATGTAGAGATCGGCCTGCGGCACGTACGCCTCGGGTTGGTAGTAGTCGTAGTAGGAGACGAAATACTCGACCGCGTTGTCGGGAAAGAACTCGCGCAGCTCGTTGCAGAGCTGCGCGGCCAGCGTCTTGTTGTGCGCGATCAGCAACGTGGGTCGCTGCACCTGCTCGATGATCCAGGCCATCGTCGCCGTCTTGCCGGTACCGGTGGCGCCGAGGAGCGTCTGGTAGCGCTCGCCGGCCTCGATGCCCTCGGACAGCTCGGCGATCGCCGTCGGCTGGTCGGCCATCGGCGAGTACCCCTCGGATGTTTTGAACTCCGCCACCGAGCTAAGAGGCTACCCGGTGACTACGTCCATGCCGTCGCGCTTCCAAGCCAGTGTGTCGAGCGGCCCGCGCCGGCCAAGGCGGCAGAGCCTCCCTGGTCGGCGCCGCCGAGTCGGCGCCTTGGGCTGGCGACGATGACCGCCGATTCAGACCGCCCGCCCTACGGCTCCTACGCCGCGATCGTCGGGGCGTTTGCCGGCCTGTTGGCGACGGCCGGCGCCGTCGGCAAGCTGCTCGAACGCGATCCCCAGTGCCAGACCGCGCTTGACTTCGCCGTGCTCTCGGCAGCGACGTTCAAGGCCGCCAGGACACTTGCCCGCGACGACGTCACGAGCTTCATCCGGCGGCCCTTCGTCTACGGCGAGCCACCCGAGGTGGACGAGGAACGGCCCGTCGAGGGCGGCTACCAGCAGGCGCTCGGCGAGCTCGTCACGTGCACCCGCTGCGTCGGCACGTGGGCCGCGGCTGGTCTGGCGTCCGCGCAGATTCTCGCGCCCCGCTTCGGGCGGCTGCTGACCTGGTCTCTGGGCACCGCCGCCGCGAACGACTTCCTACAGGCGGGGTTCGCCGCGCTCACCGAGAAGGCGAACGAGCTCGGCTAAGCGGTTGCCGGCCCGAGCTCGCGGCGTCGCCCGAGCTCACGCGCGGCCGCGATCGCGACCACGGCCATCGAGAAGGTCTGCACGGCCGCGAAGCCGATCAGCACCGGCGTCGTCCCGTATGCGTCGAGTACTGGGCCGGTCACAAACAACGCGAGCGGGTTCACCACCGCCCAGCCGACCATCTGGGTCGTGAAGACGTTCGGCCGCAGTGGTACCGGCACCCGCAGCGTGGTGATCGCGTGCAGGCTCGGGTTGACGAGCCCGTTCGTGACTCCGGAGGCGACTATCAGCACGGAGAGCGCGACCGCCGGGAGCGGCAGCCAGAGCAGCCAGAGCGGCGCCGCTTGCCCGAGCGCACATACCGAGATCACGGCCAGCCCCTCGAAGCGCCGCGTGAGGAACCGGAAGGAGATCGCGTTGCCGATCACCGCCCCGATCCCGAATGAGGCGACCAGCCCGCCTGCGATCAGCGGCTCGTGCCCGAACCGTGCCAGCACGAGCACCGGGACAGTGATGAAGAAGGCCGTCCACGCAGCGTCGCCGACCGCGAAGGTCGGCCACCAGACGCGAAGCAGCCGGTCACGCGCGATGAAGCCGAGCCCTGCGCGCAGGCTGCGGTGCTCGGCCTCCTGTACCACCGGCGGCCGGTGCGGCACGAATGCGGCGACCAGCGCGAGCGAGACGGCGTAGGTCGCGGCGTCGACCAGGAGAACCGAGGTCGCTCCGATCAGCCCGATCAGCGCCCCGGCGAGGGCAGGTCCAGCGAGCAAGGTCGTCCGCGTAGCCGCCTGGAAGAGGGCGTTCGCCTCGGTGACTTGCTGCTCGTCCTCGCCGAGCAGCTCGGGCACGATCACCTTCTGCGCCGCGAAGTTGGGCGCGGTCAGCGCCCCGAGGGCGAACGCCACGGCGACGAGCACCGGGAACGAGAGGCCACCGCTCCAGTGCAACACCGGGATCACGGTCATCAGCGGGGCGCGCACGCCGTCGCAGAACATCATCGTGCGGCGTGCGCCGATCCGGCCGAGCAGCCGGCCGCCGGGAAGGCCAAGGAGCGCAAGCCCGATCACCTCCGCCGCGACGACGTACGTCGCCTGCGTGGCGGAGTGGGTCGTGACGAGCACGAACCAGGGCAGCGCGAGCCACGTCATCTGCGCCCCCGTGGTCGAGATCACCTCGGCCGCGAGCAGGGCGACGAGCGGGCGCTGGCGCAGGAGCTCCTTCCGGCTCACGCACGAACCACCTGGACGTCCCCGCTCATCGCCGTCACGTGCAGCTCGACCAGTGGACCGTCGTCGGTAGCCGGGTCGTTGCCGACGTCGAGCTCCGACGAGACGTCGCCGCTCATCGAGCGGGCGTCGACCCAGAGGCGCGACCCGCGCTTGATCCCTACCAGGATGTCGCCGGAAGCCGAGGAGAGCTCGACCTTTCCTTCGGCGACGCTGCGCACCTGCTGGTCGCCGGAGGCAGTGCGGATGTTGACTGCGCCTGCGGTCTCCCCGAGCTCCACGTCGCCCGAGGCGCTGTCCACGCGGGCCTCGCCCGCCACCTGCGCAACCTCGACGTCCCCGCTCGCGATCTTTGCCTTGAGCGAGCGGACGGCGTCCAGCTTCACGTCTCCGGAGGCGCTCTTCACCTCCGTGTCACCCAGGCGCCCGCGGGCGCGAACGTCGCCGGAGGCGGTCTTGGCACGCAGCGCCGAGCCTTCCGGCACCTGCAAGCGCAGACGAACCTCGGCGTTCGGGTGCTCGACCTTCACGATCAGCTCGTCGCCCCGCAGCTCGACGCGGGCCTCGTCGACCGCAGCCTCACTGCCACGCACCAGCTCGAGCTCGACGACGGCTTCGGCACCCGCACCCGCACCCGCACCCGCCTCCGCCTCTGCCTGGATCTCGATCTCGCCGGCGGGGAGCGAGAGCTCGAGCTGCAGCGGGCCGGGCGCGGGAAACGTCTCGCGCCTCATCGCTTCCGCCTCCGCGGCCGCGGCCGCGGCGGCCGCTGGTCGACCTTGACTTCGAGGTGCCCGAACGGGCCTGCGAAGAATGTCATCGGAACTCCTCTCTCTCTAGCTCTTGCCGAAGCCGGTCAGGCGGCTGCCCGACTGGCGCCGTGGCGGGCTGGAGACGCTTCGTGCGAGAGCCCGGACGAGCCACGCGTTGACCGAGACGCCCTCGCGGGCGGCCGCGGCCTCGATGCTCCCCTTGAGCTGCTCGGGCAGGCGCAGGGTGATCCGGGAGTTGAGCCCGTCCTCCGCTGCGGGTGCCGGGGCAGCCTCGGGAGACTCAACGTAGACGAGGCTCGGCTCCTGCCCGGCCAGGCGGACTTCCACGTGTCCCGAGGGAAGCTGGCCCGAGAGCTCGAGCGCGGCCTCCGAGAGAACGTCGAGGAAGCGAAGCCCGGCGGCGGAGCGAAGCGCCCCGCTCAGACGCGCGGCTGCGGCTTGCGACTCCTGGTCGCCGAGCGCGGCGAGCGAGGCAAGCTCGGCCTCCAGCGCGTCGATGAAGCGTTCCAGTTGCACGGTGACGTCATTATGACATCACCACGCCGTCTGTCAAGTGTCACTGCGCCGCATAGAGCTGCGAGCGGTAGCCGCGGCGGTACAGCACCTTGAGATGCTCGACCCGCTTGACGTAGTGGCGGGTCTCCGCGAAGGCGATTCCCTTCCGTTCGGCGCGCCACTGGTCGACGTTGTCCTGGCCCGCGTTGTAGGCCGCCAGGGCGGCGCGCTCGTCGTGGTACTTGTCGAGCAGGTGCCGCAGGTACCAGGAGCCGTAGCGGACGTTGATCTCGGGATCGTCGAGATCGGAGACGCGGAACCGAGAGCCGCCCGTGTGGACGGCGATGCCCTTCGCTGTGTCTGGGAGCAGCTGCATCAATCCGATCGCGCCCGAGCTGGAACGGGCGCTCGCGCGAAACTTGCTCTCCTGGTAGATCACGCCCGCCAGCAGCGCCGGGTCGAGCCTGTAGTTACGCGCGTGACCGCGCACGATCGCTTCGTAGTGGAGGGGGTAGCGGATCCGCACGTACCACCCGGGCTCCGTTGAGTTGACGTACGCGAACCCCCCACCGAGGGCGGCGCCCAACAGAAGGACGGCCAGGAGCTTCTTCATCCGGGTCCCGCGGTCAACTCCTTCACCACCTCGCCGACGAAGGCGTCCAACTCCTCGAGCGAGCCGTCGTTGACGTACGCGAAGTCCGCCTGGGCAACCTTGACCGTGTCCGGGAGAAGGCGCGGCTCGCGCTCCTCGGCGTCGACCTCGCTGCGGTCCGACCGAATCCTCGGTGGGGCCGTCACGACGACGACGGCGTCGAAGCGGTCCTGCCCGCCTACCTCGTAGAGCAGCGGCACCTCGGTCGCCGTCAGCGGCGGCGGATTTGCCAGCGCAGCGAGCTGCTCCCGCCACTCCAGATACTCCTGTACGACCAGCGGATGGAGCAACGACTCGAGCCACTCGAGGGCCTCGCGGTCGGCGAAGACGATCTCCGCGATCGCCGAGCGGTCGATCTGCGCGGCCTCGTCGAGAATCTGCTCGCCGAAGCGGTCGACCAGCGTCTTTCCCACCACCGGATCCTCGCGGAGGAGGCGATGGACGATCTCGTCGCTGGAGACGGTGGCCGCACCGTGGCGTCTAAACGAGGCGAGCGCCTCGCTCTTCCCGGCTCCGATGCCGCCGGTGATGGCGACGGCGATCGGTCTGGCCAAGCTAGTCGGGAGGCGCGGGAGGCTCGCCCTCTGAGTCGCCCGGGCCCTGCTCCTCCGGCGAGGCGCGGTCGGCCTCGATGCTCGCGTCCAACTGCTCGTCCGTCTCCGGCACCTGCGCCTCTGCGGGCACCTGCTCCGCGGGAGCCTCGTCCGCGGCAGGCGCTTCCTCTTGCGACTCTGCCGCAGGGACGTCCGGAGTCGACGGCTCCGCCGCTGGCCTGGTTTCCTCCGCCTGCGGCTCGGCGCCCTCGGGGAAGACCTCCTCCGAGAGCCCGAGGTTCGGCGTGCCCTCCACAGCCTCGGCGTCGTCGGCATGCTCCGTCACGCCACCGCCCTCGACGCGCTTCAGCGAGAGCGAGAGGCGCCGCCGCTCGGCGTCCACCTCGATGATCCTCGCTTTGACGAGATCGCCCTGCGAGACGACCTCACGCGGGTTTTCGACGTGGTGCTGTGCCAGTTCCGAGATGTGAACGAGCCCCTCGACCCCGGGCATGATCTCGACGAAGGCGCCGAAGGTGACGACCTTCGTCACCTTGCCCTCGACCTCGTCGGCCTCGTGGTAGGTCTCGAGCACCTGCTGCCATGGATCGGACTGCGTCTGCTTGAGCCCGAGCGAGATGCGCTGGCGCTCGCGGTCGATGTCGAGCACTTTCACCTTCACGTCCTGGCCGATCTCGAGCACCTCGGACGGATGGTTGACGTGGCTCCAGGAGAGCTCCGAGATGTGGATCAGGCCGTCCATGCCGTCGAGGTCGACGAACGCTCCGAAATCGACGATGTTGGAGATCTGGCCGTCGACGACGTCGCCCGGGTTGAGCCGGTCGAGGATCGCCTGGCGCATCTCCTTGCGCTCGTCCTCCAGGACGGCGCGGCGCGAGAGGACGACGTTGTTGCGCGAGCGGTTCAGCTCGATCACCTTGGAACGGAGCTCCTTTCCGAGGAAATCGTCCAGGTCCTGGACGCGACGGATGTCAACCAGCGAGGCCGGCAGGAAGCCGCGCACGCCGAGGTCGAGGATGAGGCCGCCCTTGACGACCTCGATCACCTTTCCGTCCACCGGCTCGCCGGACTCGGCGGCGCGCTCGATCGCCTTCCAGGCCATCTCGAAGCGCGCGCGCTTCTTCGACAGGATCAGCCGGCCTTCGGCGTCCTCCTTGGTGAGCACGAGCGCGTCGATTTCGTCACCGAGGCTGACCTCGTCGGCGGGATTGACGGAGCGCCTGATGGACAGCTCCGCGACCGGGATCACGCCCTCCGACTTGTAGCCGATGTCCACGAGCACTTCGTCTTTGTCCACGCGCACGACGGTGCCGTGCACGACCTCGCCCTCGTTGATCGTCGGGAAGGTCGCGTCGTAGTCCGGAACGCGCTCGCCGTCCTCCGTCGTCGTCCAGACGCCGGCGTCGTCAAGCTGCTCGCTCGGTCTGTCTACGGTTTCGCTAGCCATCAAGAAGTCGGTCAGTATAGCCGTGAGGCTCTGGCTCCCTTGAGGCGTCAGGCCGAGCGCAGAGAGCTAATGCGAACGGTGCGAATCATCGCCGCCGTGGCCGGCTTCGCTCGCCGGCGAAGCCGGCGCCGGACTTCAACGCTTCGAGTCGTTCCAATCCTCGCCCACGCCGATGTCCACGCCGAGCGGCGGGTCGAGCGGAAACGCGTTGCACATCTCCTCGCGCACGAGACTCTTCACGGCCGAGACTTCCGCGTCGGGAACCTCGAGCAGGAGCTCGTCGTGCACCTGAAGCACCAGGCGCGCGGCGCGGCCCTCCCCGCGCAGCCGGCGGTGGAGCGCGACCATCGCCTTCTTGATCACGTCGGCCGCGGTTCCCTGCATGACCGAGTTGACCGCGAGCCGCTCGCCGAGCGAGCGCGTCTGGCGATTCGAGGCTCGGATCTCGGGGACCGGGCGCCGCCGGCCGAAGAGCGTCGTCACGTAACCGTCCCGCGCGGCCTGTTCGATCGTGCGCTGGATGAAGTCCTGCACGTGCGGGAACCGGGCGAGGTAGGCGTCGATGTAGGCCTGCGCCTCCTCCCGGGGGATCTCCAGGTTCTCCGAGAGCCCGAAGGCGGAGATGCCGTAGATGATCCCGAAGTTGACCATCTTGGCGACGTTGCGCTCGTCCTTCGTCAGCGTGGCCGGGTCCTTGCCGAGCACCTCCGCCGCAGTTGCCGTGTGCACGTCTTCCCCGCGCTCGAAGGCCTCTTTCAGCTTCGGCTCACCGGAGACGTGCGCGAGGATGCGCAGCTCGACCTGTGAGTAGTCTGCCGAGAGCAACTTGTGACCGGGCTCGGCGATGAAGGCGGAGCGGATCTCGCGGCCGAGCTCGGTGCGGATCGGGATCGCCTGCAGGTTCGGGCTGGTGGTGGAGAGACGCCCGGTGGCGGCGACGGTTTGGTTGAAGGTCGTGTGCAGCCGGCCGTCCTCACCGATCAGCGTCGGCAGCGGCCCGAGGTAGGTGTTGAGCAGCTTCGAGTACTCGCGCCATTCCTCGATCACCGGGACGATCTCGTGCTCGGAGCGAATCGAGCGCAGCACTCGCGTGTCGGTCGAGTAGCCGGTCTTGCCCTTGCGGCCGGGACTGAGGCCGAGCGTCTCGAACAGGATCCGCGCGACCTGCTGAGTCGAGCCGAGCATGAACTCCTCGCCTGCGAGCTCGTAGGCCTTTGCCTCGAGCTCCTCGACCCGGTCGGCCAGGCGGGCGGTGATCTCGCCCATGCGGTAGGTGTCGACCTTGACGCCGGCCGTCTCCATCGCGGCGAGCACTTCGGTCAGCGGAAGCTCGATCTCGCGGTAGAGCGACTCGGCGCCCCGTTCACGGACGCGCTCGAGGAGCGGGTCGCGCAGGCGTAGCGCCGCGGCCGCGTGCCGGACGAGCGCAGCCGTCTCCTCTTCGGCCTCCGGGACGGGCTGCAGCTCGACTCCGTACTCCGCCGCCAGGTCGTCCAGCTCGTAATCGGCGCGGCCCGGCTCGATCAGGTAGGCGAGGATCATCGTGTCGTCGACGGCGTCAACGCGAAGCGATTTCGCGTCGTGGGCGATCAGCTCGCCCTCGAGCCGCTCTGGCCGGGGCGAGACGACGACTTCGCCCCCGGCGGCTGCGGCGATGCGCCCGTTGTCACCCGAGACCGCCACGGAACCGTGACCGAGCAACAGACTGTTGCTGGGTTCTTCGCGCCAGGGCACCTCGACGCCCGTTGGGGTGAGGGCGGCGGCCGGGAGCGCCTCGTCGAGCTCGTCGACCCGGTTCAACAGGTTGCGGAACTCGAATCGCCTGAACATCTCCTTGAGCTGTGACCGGTCGGGCGGCGAGAGCACGAGCTCGGAGGGGTCGCAGTCGAGCTCGAGGTCGCGGCGCATGGTCGCGAGCGCCTTCGCCGCCAGCGCCTGCTCCGCGTGCTCGCGGATCGCCTTGGAGCGGGCGGCCGTCAGCTCGTCCACGTGCTCGAGCACCTCCTCCAGCGATCCGTACTGGGCGATCAGTTGGCCGGCTGTCTTGTCGCCGATCC
The DNA here is from genome assembly GCA_035296785.1 of Gaiellaceae bacterium. Classification (GTDB taxonomy): domain Bacteria; phylum Actinomycetota; class Thermoleophilia; order Gaiellales; family Gaiellaceae; genus AC-32. Next base: position 49,373 of record DATHAF010000011.1, on the reverse strand, counting down.
CGGGTACCCCGGGGATGTTGTCGGAGGTGTCGCCCTTGAGCCCGATGAAGTCCGGCACCTGCTCGGGCTTGATCCCGAGCCGGAGCTCGACCCGCTCCGGCGTGTAGACGTGGACGTCCGAGACGCCGCGCGGGGTCATCATCAGCGCCACGTTGTCGCTCACGAGCTGGAAGGCATCGCGGTCGGTGGAGACCACCGTCGTCTTCACGCCCGCCTCGTCGGCGCGGTGTGCGAGCGTCGCGATCACGTCGTCCGCCTCCCATCCCTCGAACTCGAGGTTGCGGTACCCGAACGCCTCGACGATCGGCCGGAAGTAGGGGAACTGCTCGCGCAGGAGATCCGGCATCGGCTTGCGCTCGCTCTTGTAGCTCTCGAGCGCCTCGTGGCGGTGGACCGGGCGCGTGTCCCAGGCGACGGCGACGCCCTTGGGCTTGTAGTCGGCCAGGAGCTTGAAGAGCATGTTGGCGAAGCCGAGCAGCGCGTTGGTGGAGAAGCCCTCGCTCGTCGCGAGCTCCTCGGGCAATGCGTAGAACGCCCGGTAGGCGAGGTTGTTGCCGTCCACCAGGAACAGCTCGGACTCGCGCACTGGCACGTCGTCGAGCTGGAGCTCGTCTCCAGTAAGCGTCTTCGGAGACATCTCTGCGAGTCTACGTCCCGTGGCCAGGCTCGAGGTCGTCCCGTTTTCCGATGCGCAGCTCGACGACGCCGCGAGGCTGCTCGCAGCCCGCCAAGCCCGCCACCGCGGGGCCGAGCCGTCTCTACCAGAGCGCTTCGAGGATCCAGCCGCCGCTCGTCAGGAGGTCGAGGCGGCCTGGCGCGGCGAGGGCGTCTCCGGGACCGCCGCGCTCCGCGACGGAGGGGTCGTCGGCTACCTGATCGGCACCCCTCGTGAGGACAGGATCTGGGGCGCGAACATCTGGGTTGAGCTCGCGGGACACGCCGTCGAGGAGCCCGAGGATCTGCGCGACCTCTACGCCGAGGCCGCCGCCGCCTGGGTCGAGGAGGGTCGAACGCGCCACTACGCGCTCGTCCCGGCCAGCGACCCAGGCCTGGTGGACGCCTGGTTTCGCCTCGGCTTCGGCCAGCAGCACGCGCATGGGCTGCAAGAGGTAACGCCGCGCGAGGTCGCCCTGCCGTCCGGGATCGTGATCCGCGAGCCCCGCGAGGAGGAGATCGAGCAGCTGATCGAAGTCGACCTCGCCCTGCCCGCTCATCAGAGCCGTTCGCCGGTCTTCTCGACGATCGACCAACCGACGCGCGAGGAGTCGCGCGAGGAGTGGGCCTCGACGCTGACCGACGACAAGGAGCACGTGCTGGTCGCCTACCAGGAGCGGACGCCGGTGGCCGCTTGGTCGGTCATGCCGCTCGAAACCTCCGACCAGCACCGTGGTGTCGGCAGGCCCGAGCACGCGGCCTTCCTCGGCTTTGCCTCGACCCTGCCGCAGTTCCGCGGCTCCGGCGTCGGGATCGCTCTCACGGATGCGTCCTTCAACTGGGCCGCCGAGAACGGCTACCACGTGATGGCGACCGACTGGCGCGTGACGAACCTGCTCGCGTCGCGCTTCTGGCGGAAGCGCGGCTTTCGCCAGGTGTTCTTGCGCCTCTATCGCTCGATTCCCTAGTGACCTAGTGCCGCAGCTTCCTCTGCTCTTCGGCACCCGGGTCGTGGTCGTGGACGCGCCGGACGACGCAGTGATTCTCCGCCCGCCGCCGCCCGGCGAGCAGGTCGCCGACGTGCGCGCGGCGATCCGCGACGCATTCCGGTTTCCACTCGCGGGCGACCCGTTGGAGGCGCTCGTCACGCGCGGCGGTCGGGCGACGATCGTGGTCGAGCCCCCGGCCCTGCCGATCCCGAGCGCGTTGCACGACCCGCGGCAGGTCGCCCTTGCCGCGGCCTCGGCTGAGCTCGAGCGCGCAGGCGTGCCAACCGAGCGCCAGACGCTCCTGGTCGCCACCGGGCTCACGCGCAGGCCCAACCGCCGCGAGCTGGAGGGTCTCGGCGTCGTCTCGCCCGGCTTTGCGCGACGCTTCCGCGGCAAGGTCGAGATCCACGACGCCGAAGATCCCGAGTTGCTCGACCTGGATGTGGCCGGCAACGTGCCGATCAGGGCGAACCGGGCGCTCCTCGACACCGACCTCGTTCTCACCGTGAGCGCCGCGGAAACCGTCCTCCATGGCGGCCCGGCGACGCTGCTCGGCGCGGCGAGCCCGGTGGCGCTGCGGGCCGCCGGGGCGTACTCGCTGCTCGAGACAGGCGCCTCGCAGGGGTGGCGATTGGGTGTCCAGCTCGAGCGCTCCCTCTCCGATCGCATGCCGGTGATCGGCGCCTCGCTCGTGCTCAACCAGCCCCTCCTGACCGGCGCCGCGCGGGGCTACCCTTTCGAGCAGGAGGCGATCGAGCGGATTGCCCGTTCCCCGATGCACCAGGGCTTCGCACTGCTGCCCGGCTTTGCCCGAGACCGATTGATGAAGTCGATCAGGCGCGAACTCACCGCCGCTGCGGCCTATTCGGGCCCGCCGTCGGTGGCGCATGCCGAGGCGCTCCTGCGCGCGGTCGAGTCGCGCTCGGCCACGCTCGCCGCTCCGCTCGACGCGATCGTGATCGGGATCCCGCGCACGACGCCGCACCTTCCGCGCGAGCGGCCGAACCCGCTGCTGGCGGCCTACCTCGGTCTGGGGCTCGCGCTGCGGTTGTGGCGCGACTCGTTCCCGCTCGTCGAGGGCGGCACCGTGATCCTGCTGCATCGCTTCCATCGCCACTTCTCACATCCGACCCAGCAGCCGTACCGGGCGATCTTCCAGGCGGCTCGCTTCGGGAGGGAACCGGACGACCTGGCCGAGGCGGAGCGCGAGACCGGGGTCGACGAGCGCGCACTTGCCGCCTACCGCGCGGGCCGCTCCTGCCATCCGCTCCTTCCGTTCGCCGACTGGGCCGGCTGCGCCCCGGCGCTCAATCGCGTCGGTTCGGTGATCGTCGCCGGCTGCCGAGACGCGGTCGCCGCCCGTCAACTCGGCTTCGTCCCGGCGCGAGGCGTCGGCGCGGCCCTCGAGATGGTCCAGGGGCGCCACGGCAGCGAAGCGCGAGTCGGCTACTTGCTCTCGCCGCCGTACTTCCCTCTGCGCGTCGAAACCTAAGTCTCGCCGAGGTACGTCTTGCGAACCTGCTCGTTCTCGCGGAGGTTCTTGGCGTCATCCGCGAGTGCCACGTGGCCGGTCTCGAGCACGTAGCCGCGCTGCGCCGCGTCCAGCGCCATGAGCGCGTTCTGCTCGACCAGCAGGATCGTCGTGCCCTGGTCGTTGATCTCCCGGATGATCTCGAAGATCTTCTCGACGAAGATCGGCGCGAGCCCCATCGACGGCTCGTCGAGCATCAGCAGCCGGGGCCGCGCCATCAGCGCGCGACCGATCGCGCACATCTGCTGCTCGCCGCCCGACAACGTGCCGGCCTTCTGGTGCTTCCGCTCGGCGAGGCGGGGGAAGAGTCCGTAGACGCGGTCGAGATCCTCGCGGATGCCGGCGCGATCCTTGCGCTGGAACGCGCCCATCTCGAGGTTCTCGACGACTGACATGTGCGGAAAGAGGCGCCGCCCCTCCGGCGACTGCGAGATGCCCATGCCGACGATGTCGTGCGGCGGGCGGCGGGTGATGTTCTTGCCACGAAAGGTGATCGAGCCTTCCCGCGGCTGGTTGAGACCGTTGATCGACCGGAGCGTCGTCGACTTGCCGGCGCCGTTCGCGCCGATCAGGGTCACGATCTCGCCCTCCCGCACCTCGATCGAAATCCCCTTGAGCGCTTCGATCGAGCCGTAGAAGGTGTGGACGTCTTCCACCTTGAGGATCACCTCGCCGGCCGCAGCGGTGCCCGTGCTCACGTGGTCGCCGCCTTGCCGAGGTAGGCCTCGATCACACGCTCGTCCGTCTGGATCTCCTTCGGCGTTCCCTCCGCGATCTTTTCACCGTAGTCGAGCACAGTCACCCGCTCGGAGATCCCCATCACGACCTTCATGTCGTGCTCGATCAGGAGGATCGCGAGTTGCCGTTGCTCCCGCAGCTTGTCGACGAAGTCCATGAAGGTGACGGTCTCCTGGGGATTCATGCCTGCGGTCGGCTCGTCGAGGAGCAGCAGCTTGGGCTCGGTCGCGAGCGCGCGCGCCACTTCGAGCCGGCGCTGGTCGCCGTAGGCGAGGCTTTCCGCGAGCTCCTCGTCAACCCCGCGCAGGCCGGCGAACTGCAGCAGCTCGCGCGCCTTCTCCGTGGCCTCGCGCTCTTCTCGGCGGACCCTGGGGAGCCCCAGAATCGAGCCGAGGATGCCGCCCTTGAGGCGCGAGTGCATGCCCACGAGCACGTTCTCCAGCGCCGTCATTTGCGGGAACAGGCGGATGTTCTGGAACGTCCGCCCGACGCCGAGCTTGGTGATCGCGTGCGGCGGCCGGTCCGTCACGTCCTGGCCGTCGAAAGTGATCGTGCCGGAGGTCGCCCGATAGAGGCCCGTGAGCATGTTGAAGAACGTCGTCTTGCCAGCCCCGTTTGGCCCGATCAGGCTCACGAGTGATCGCTCCGGGATCGTGAACTCGAGGTCGTTGACCGCGATCAGGCCGCCGAACTCCTTGCGCACGTCGTCGGCGACGAGCAGGTTGCCGGTGACCGGCGTTGCGGGCTCGCTCATCCCCTGGGCACCGGCCCTTTCGGCTCGCCGCGCTCGCCGGCTCCGGGCTCGTCGCCGCCACGCAATTCGTACACCGGCTCGTCGAGCGGCCCATGCGACCCCTCCTCGAGCTCGCGCTTCCGCCGCCGCTCGGGGATCAGCCCCTGGGGGCGAAACATCATCATCAGGACGATCACCACCCCGTAGATGCCGAATTGGTACTTCGCCACCTCGATGTTATGGCCGCTCGGGAAGACGTTGTTGTTCAACCAGGTGCCGATGTTCGCGAGCCCCTCGACGTTGAGCCATGAGAGGATCACGCCGGCGATCACGACGCCCCAGATCGAGCCCATCCCACCCAGGATCACCATGCAAAGCAGGAACACCGAGATGTTGAAATTGAACTGGCTCGGGAAAGCGCCCTGGTTGAAGCTCGCGACGTACGCTCCGGCCGCCCCTCCGAAGAAGGCGCCGATCGCGTAGGCCCAGGTCTTGGTGCGCATCAGGGGGATCCCCATCGCCCCCGCGGCGGTCTCGTCTTCGCGGATCGCGATCCAGGCTCGGCCAAGCCGGGAGTCGCGCAGGCGAATGCAGCAGAAGATCGTCAGGAGGAGGAGGGCCAGGGCCGTCCAGAAGAAGAGCCGGTCCGCGTTGAACTCCTGCTGGTAGCTGGCGGGCAGGCCGACCCTCCGGTGCAGCGTCTCGCCGAAGCCGGGTGCGTCGATCGGGCTGATGCCAAAGGTGCCGTGGGTGAGGTCGAAGCCGTGCAGGCTGTCGGCGTTGCGCACGAACTGCGGGATGATTTCGCCGAACCCGAGCGTGACGATCGCCAGGTAGTCGCCGCGCAGCCGCAGGGTCGGCAGCCCGATCAGGATGCCGCCCATCGCGGTCAGCGCCGCCGCACACATGAGCACGAGCCAGATCGAGATGTGGATTCCCCGCGCGTCGTGGGTGATCCCGACCGAGCCAAAGTGGAGCTTGACCTGCTGGAACTGACCCGACGCGAGCCAGCCCGCCGTGTATGCGCCGATCGCGTAGAAGGCGACGTACCCGAGGTCGAGGAGGCCGCAATAACCGACCACCACGTTGAGCCCGACGGCCATCGTGGTGAACACGATGATCGTCACCGCCGAGCGCACGGACGGGAACTCGTTGATCACGGGGAAGTTCCCAGGCAGGTTGGCAAGGTAGAACGGGTAGGTGGCGGCGAGCGCCAGCAGCGCGAGCGCAGGTGCGAAGGTCCGCACAGGCCCGGGCAGCCGATCCCAGTACGTGCCGGCGGCACGTAGGCCGCTGCGCTGGACGAGCTCGCTGCGGTAGGCGCGGGCGGAGGTCCGCGCGCGGTCGCGGCGGCGAGGCACTACGCCCCCTCCGGCGTGCGCTCGCCGAGCAAGCCCTCGGGCCGGAAGACGAGGATCGCGATCAGGATCCCGAACACAATCGAGCGCGTCCAGTCGCTACCTGGTGCCCATAGGAACGGCCCCTCGTTGAAGGCCTGGATCATCCCGATGATGATTGCGCCGAGGACGGCGCCGCTCAGGTTCCCGATCCCGCCCAGGACCGCCGCCGTGAAGGCGATCAGCCCGAGCTCAAAGCCGGTGTCGTACCGGATGTTGAACTCGACGAGAAAGAGGACGGCGCCGATCCCGGCAAGCCCACCGGCGAGCAAGAACGTGAAGGAGATCGTCCGGTTGACGTTGATCCCCATCATCGCGGAGGCCTCCGGATCCTGCGAAGTCGCGCGCATCGCCTTGCCCTGGCGCGTGTTCTTGACCAGCCAGGTCAGGAGGACGAGCACGGGGAAGGTCACGAGAATGACGAAGAACGCCTGCCAGTTGTAATGGACGCCGCCGATCGCGAAGACGTTCGCATCCGAGATCAGCGGCGGGACGCTGCGGAAGTTCACGTCGAAGACCGCCAGAGAGATGTTTTGGACGATGAACGACATCCCGACGGCCGTGATCAGCACCGCCAGGCGCGGAGCGGAGCGGAGCCGACGATAGGCGACGAGCTCGATGGTCGCGTTGACCACCGCGCCGAACGCCATTGCGATCAGGAAGGTCGCCGCCAGACCGCCCAAGATCACGAGCGCCCCGGAGCTCTCATCCAGGTTGAAGTGCGACACGATCAGGGTGCTCGAGAACAACCCCGTCAGAGCGAACACGTCCCCGTGGGCGAAATTGATCAGCTGCAGGATCCCGTAGACGAGCGTGTAGCCGAGCGCAACCAGCGCATAGACAGAGCCCTGCGTCAGACCGATCAAGAGGATGTTGAAGAAGTTCGTCGGATCGTTGATCAGGTTGTATGCGAGCCACGCGAAGAACAGGCCGACGAAACCGAGGCCGACGAGCGACAGAGTCGCGGGCCGCTGACGACGGCGCCTCGGCGCGCGCGCCTCGGCCTGTTCGGTCTGGGTCTCGACAGCGATGCGGGATTCTAGAACTAACGAGGGAGGGCATTTCAGCCCTCCCTCGTTCGTCGAACCGGCCTACTGAAATGATTAGCCGGCTGCTTCCTTTCGCGCCGCGGCTACGAGTTTCGGATCAGGCGCCGTCGTCAGCAGGGTGTTCAGCTTGGTCGTCCCCTTGTAGATCGTGAAGAGGACCGAGGCTCCCTTCGCACCTGACAGGTCGCCGTTCTCGTTGAATTCGAAGCTGCCAATCAGGCCGTCTGTGACCTTGGTGGCGTAGACCTTGTCGATCACCTCCGAGCGAGTCCCGTCGGAGTCGGCGATCGCGTTCAGCAAGACGATCCCGGCCTGCGCCCCGAGGATCGCGTACGGGTCGACGTTCTTGCCGCCGAGCGTTGACTTGAAGCCGTTGATGAACTTCAGCGCGGCTCCCTTGTACTTGTCGATGCCGACGCCGGCGACGCTGAAGAACGCGCCCTTGGCGTTGGGCGTGCCGCCCTCGGCACGCTGGAACACGGCGTCAGTGGTGAACCCGTCCGGGAGCATCAGTTTGACGGTCTCGTTGTCTCCGAGGATCGCGACCTTGTCGTTGATCAACTGGCCGCTGTTCTCGTCGACGAGGCCTCCGATGAAGACGGCGTCCGGATTCTGCCCCTTGATGCGGGTGAACAGCGCCCGGAAGTTCGCCTGCTTCGGGTCGTAGGCGGTGAAGCCCGTGATCGTCATCCCCGCAGCCTTCGCGGCACCGGCGAAATTCTTCGCGACGCCGAGGCCGTACGCCTCCTTGTCGTTCAGGACCGAGACCGTCTTGACGCCCTGGTTCTTCAGGAACTTCGCGTCGACGGCACCCTGGTTCGGGTCGCTCGGCGCGACGCGTGCGTACGTGCGCTTACCGCTCGGGTAGTACTTCTCCGGCTCGTCACCCGCACACGGCTCGGTCAGGCAGCCGTACGTGTTCGCCGGCGAGAGCAGCAGCAACCCGCCGCCCGGAGCCCCGTTCAGCACCGGGATCTCGATCGCGGCGCAGCCCGAGTTGAACGTGCCCACGACGCCGAGCAGCTTGCTGTTCTGCGCGTAGGCGTGGGAATTCGCGCTGCACTTGTCCGGATCCCACTTCCCGAGCTGGGCAGTGGAGTCGTCGCAGGCCTGGAACGCGATGTTGTAGTCGCCGGCCTTCCAGTCCTGCTGATTGAGCTGGTAGCGGATGGCGCCCACCATCTGGAGGGTCTGCGTCCGCGAGCTGCCCTGCATCGGCAGGTCGGTGGCGATCAGATAGTCGGGATCGCCCGAACCCTTGTATTCGAGCGGACCACAAGACGAGGCCGGCAGCGCCTTTACGTTACCGCCGCCTCCCCCTCCGTCACCGCTGCTCTCCTTGCTGTCGCCGCCGCAGCCGGCCGCGATGAGGGCCAGCGCGCCAACGGTGGCAAGGAGCACGCCAATCATTGCTCGTTTCTTCACACTTCCTCCTCCGTCGCCCTTGGTCTCGTTGTTGCGAAAAACCCCCCGGCACGAGGCCGAGCACGGCTTCCGTGGGTGGAAGTATCGAGGACAACGGCGCGCAAGAGCAAATCGGAAGCGCCGCCGGAGGCCACGACTAGCATCGCCTCGCGCCGAAGTGGCCAACTGGCCGACCCGCTCGGGAGCAGGGGTGTGGCAGTTCCCCGTGAGCCCCCTCCTTCTCCTCCGACCACTGGTGCGGAGGCTCGACGAGAACGCGCTCTTGCCGCGCCGGCGAGAGCATCGCCCCGGCCTTCTCGGGGCTAGTCTTTGCCAGAGCCGAAGTGGCGGAACTGGCAGACGCGCTGGACTCAAAATCCAGTGGGACTAACGTCCCGTGTGGGTTCGACTCCCACCTTCGGCATCCGTGAAGGTCGGAGTTCTCACCGGCGGGGGCGACTGTCCCGGCCTCAACGCTGTGATCCGCGCCGTGGCGAGGCGCTCGTTCTCGCGCGGCAGCGACGTCATCGGCGTGCGCGCGGGCTGGCGCGGCCTCGTGGAGGGAACGTTCGAGCCGCTCGGGCCCCGCGAGGTCTCGGGGCTGCTGCCGCGGGGCGGAACGGTGCTCGGCACCTCGAGAACGAACCCGTACAAGATCGAGGGCGGCGTTGACGCGGTGCTCGCGAACTTCCGCTCGGGGGGCCTGGAGGCGCTCGTTGCGATCGGCGGTGAGGACACGCTCGGCGTCGCGGCTCGCCTGAGCGACGAGCACGACTTCCCCGTCGTCGGCGTGCCGAAGACGATCGACAACGACCTCTCGGCGACGGATTACACCTTCGGCTTCGACACGGCGGTCTTCATCTGCACCGAGGCGATCGACCGACTCCACACGACCGCCGAGTCGCACAACCGCGTGATGGTGGTCGAGGTGATGGGCCGACACACCGGCTGGATCGCAGTCATGAGCGGAATCGCGGGCGGTGCGGACGTAATCCTGATCCCGGAGTTCCCGGTCAGCATCGACGACGCCTGCAAGGAGATCCGCAGCCGGCACGCTCGGGGCAAGGATTTCTCGATCGTCGTCGTCTCCGAGGGCTACGAGCTCGACGGCCTCGACGAGCAGGGTGAGGTCGACGAGTTCGGGCACACGCGGCTCTCGCAGCGCGGCGTGGGCGATGCGCTCGCGCGGGAGATCGAATCCCGCACGGGGTTCGAGACGCGCGTGACCGTGCTCGGGCACGTCCAGCGCGGCGGCTCCCCCACTCCGCGCGACCGCGTGCTCGCGACTCGCTACGGGCTCAAGGCGGCCGACCTCGTCCACGAGGGCGGCTTCGGCCGCATGGCCGCGCTCCAGGGCGACAAGATCGTCGACGTCTCGCTCGCGGAGGCGACCTCGGAGCTGAAGAAAGTGCCGCGCGAGTGGTACGAGGTCGCCCGCGCGTTCTTCGGCTAGAGGCGGTAGACGGCCACCCAGGGGCCGGTGAGCCCGTCTTCCTCGACGTAGTAGAGCCGCTCGGTGAGCGTCTCCAGGTTCTCGTAGAAGGCAGTCTCCTTCGGGTAGTCCTCGCGCGCGGCGAGAACCCGGTCGGCGACGGCACCGGTGACGATCGCGTAGCGCACTCCGGCCTTCCGGAGCCGAGTGAGGTCGCGATTCGGGTCGGCCCGCTTCTCCTCGGGCAGCGGAAGCCGGAGCTTGAGCACGCGGAAGCGCTCGAACGGCGGCAGCGACGGGTCGGCGGCCAGGCGTGCTGCGCTCGGGAGGTGGCGCTCCACCCAGGCATGAGCGTCCTCGCGCGTGTCGGTCTTCGTCAAGCGCCGGTCGTCGCGGATCGTCCACGTGAGCGGCACGACCAGTAGCAGCAGCGTCACCGGCGCGAGCGAACGGACGCGGCCGGCCAGGACGGCCAGCGGCGGCACGAGCGGCAGGACGTAGCGGTCGAAGTGGGCGCCGAGGGTGCAGAGGTCGAAGAAGTAGACGAGCACGAACGAGGCGAGGATCAAGTCGGTGCGGCGACGATGCGTGAGGGCGAGCACGAGGCCGAGCCCACAGACGAGCAGCATCGGACCGAGGCCGCTCCAGAGGCGGTCGAGGAACGCAATCGGAGCCGAATGGTCGTGCTCGAAGCCGAGCCAGCCCTGACGCGCGAGTCTCTGGACGTGGTAGGCGTCGCTCACCGCCGATCCGAGATGCGCGACGAAGAAGGGGCTCATCGCGCAGAACGCGGCCGCGGCGGCGACGACCCCCAGCGCCAGCCGCCGAGGCTGCCGGTAGCCGGCCACGACGAGCGGAACGAGCAGGAAGATCCCGGGGTATTTGAAGCTCATCGCCAGGCCGGCCGCGACCCCGCCCAGCTCGATGCGGCCGGAGACGAGGAGTGCGAGCGAGGCCGCCACACCGAGCGTCAGCGGCACGTCGGTCACCGCCATCCGCGAGTAGGCCACGTGGGTCGTCTCGACGGCGACCGCGGCGGCCGCGATCGCCCCGGCGGCACCGCCGTAGGCGCGGCTGCCGAGCCACCAGGCGGCCGCGACGGCACCGAGCGCGAGTGCGACCACGACGAGCCGGGCCGCAAGGTAGGACGGCTCCTGCTGCCAGGCCTGAAACGGCGCGAGCAGGTACATCAGCAGTGACGGGTAGTCGAACCAGTGCGGATCGAGACCGCCGCCGTGCACCATCGTCCAGGCCCGCGGGACGATGCTCTGCTCGTCGGGGCTCAGCAGCGGGAAGGGTAGGCCGTAGGCGACGCCCACGAGACGTAATGTGGCCGCACCGGCAATGATCGCCGCCAGCGCGACGCGCGGGCCGCCCCAGAGGGCGTCGCGCGAGCGCGTCTCAGACCTGGGGCTGGGCTCCGCCGGCGAGCTCGGCAACGTTCCCCGCGGGCACGATCACGCCGTCGACTCCCGCCCGCTCGAGCTCGGCCACGTCATCAGCTCCGGAGCTCGCCACCTCGGCCAGCGCGAGCTTCCCGGCGGGCACGTCCTGGAGCAGCTCGAGCGCGTGGGCCAGTGGCCCGGCGTCGTCTTCGCCGTTGCCGGCGAGGAGGAAGATCTCCGGGTCCATCTGCTCCAGCGCCCGTTGGAGCTCCTCGTCGTTTCGTACCTCGACCACGCAGTCGAGGCCGAACTCGAGGGCGGAGCGGTAGGAGCGCTCCAGCTCCGCCTCGTCGTCGTCGAAACCCGCCAGGGCAAGCACGCAGGCGTCGGCCCCGGCCGCGCGCGCTTCCTCCGGCGCGCCGTGCGGTCGCCAGAGCAGCGGCAGCGAGGTCGCCCCGCTGAGCCCCTCCAGCGGTCTTCGCAGCGCGACCGCCTCCGCGCCCTGCTCCTCGGCAGCGCGGGCCGCTGCGAGGTCGTCGACGTGGACGACGATGGAGATCCCGTCCCCCTCGGCGATCGCCTGGCTGAAGCGGCGGGCTCCGGTCACGTGGCGCAATTCTGGCGCAAAGCCGTCACACACGCATGCGCCGTCCCTCGATAGGCTCGCCTCGGGGAGGAGGTTGGATGTGCCATAGAGATGAACCGGTTCGGCGGGGTCAGACGCCGATCGGGTGCCACACCGTCTTCAGTTCCAGGAATGGCTCGATCTCCCAGGCGCTCTGCCCGTCGGCAGCGCCACGCACGATGCGCTTGACGTTGTCGGCCGCCAGCCGCTCCAGCTCGGCCACGTCTCCATCGGCCCCGGAGACGTCGAGCGCGTTCACGTCCATGTGGGCGGCGAGCACCGGCGCGAGCTCGTCGCGGAAGCCGGTGAGGACGTTCACGACGCCGCCCGGAACGTCGGCCGTGGCGAGCGCCTCGGCCAGCTCGACCGCAGCGAGCGGGTGTGGCTCCGACGCGACCACGATTACGGCGTTGCCGCCCACGAGCGCGGGCGCGATTCGGGAGACGAGCCCGGCTAGCGGAGGCTCCTGCGGCGCCAGGATCCCGGCCACCCCCTGCGGCTCGGGCACCGTGAAGTTGAAGTACGGGCCCGCGACCGGGTTGGAGGAGCCGATCACCTGCGCCAGCTTGTCGGCCCAGCCCGCGTACCAAACGAAGCGATCGATCGAACGCTCGACCTCCTTCGGTCCCGAGCAGAGGTCCGCGAACTCAGAGCGGCGCGCCTCCATCATCTCGGCAATGCGGTAGAGCACCTGGCCGCGGTTGTAAGCGGTCATGCCGGCCCATTTCGGGAACACCGAGCGCGCCGCGCGCACGGCATCGCGGACGTCCTTCCGGGAGGCCCGGGCCACGTTCTGACCCTCTGCCGCGTACGTGCGGCCGGACTCGGAGCGTGGGAAGTCGCCGCCGATGAAGAGCTTGTACGTCTTGCGGACCGGCAGCCTGCTCATTCGAAGTCCAGGTAGGGCGCCAGGCCGTGCAAGCCGCCCTCCCGACCGAAGCCCGACTCCTTGTAGCCGCCGAACGGCGAGGCGGGATCGAAGCGGTTGTAAGTGTTCGCCCAGATCACTCCGGCCTTCAGGCGCTGCGCCATGGCGAGAATCCGCGAGCCCTTCTCGGTCCACACCCCGGCCGAGAGCCCGTACGGGGTGTTGTTCGCCTTCTCGACCGCCTCGTCCGGTGTGCGGAACGTCAGCACCGAGAGCACCGGGCCGAAGATCTCCTCCTGTGCAATTCGATAGCTCTGCGCGACGTTGGTGAAGACGGTGGGCACGAACCAGTAGCCCTTCTCCGGAAGGCGGCACGGCGGCTGGTAGATCTCGGCGCCCTCGGCCTCCCCGCTCGAGACGAGCTCCTGGATCTTCTCGAGCTGCGCTTCCGAGTTGATGGCGCCGACATCGGTGTTCTTGTCGAGGGGGTCACCCACGCGCAGGGTCTGCAGGCGCCGCTTGAGCTTGTCGATCGTCGCCTCGTAGATCGACTCCTGGACGAGCAGGCGCGAGCCGGCGCAGCAGACGTGACCCTGGTTGAAGTAGATCCCGTTGACGATTCCCTCGACAGCCTGGTCGAGCGCGGCGTCGTCGAAGATCACGTTTGCCGCCTTGCCGCCGAGCTCGAGGGTCAGCTTCTTGCCGGTTCCCGCGAGCTGGCGCTTGATCGCCTTGCCGACCTCGGTCGAGCCCGTGAAGGCGATCTTGTCCACGTCGCTCTTGACGAGCGCGGCCCCGGCGCGCCCGTCGCCCGTGATGATGTTGACCACCCCTGGCGGCAGCTCGGCCTGACGCAGCACGTCGCAGAAGACGAGCGCCGAGAGCGGGGTCGTCTCGGCCGGCTTGAGCACGAGGGTGTTCCCGGCCGCGAGCGCCGGCGCGATCTTCCAGGCGAGCATCAGCAGCGGGAAGTTCCACGGAATGATCTGGCCGGCGACGCCGAGCGGTTTCGGCTTCCGGTTTGGGAACGCGTACTCGAGCTTGTCCGCCCAGCCCGCGTAGTAGAAGAAATGCGCCGCCGAGAGAGGGACGTCTACGTCGCGCGACTCGCGAATCGGCTTGCCGCCGTTCAGCGACTCGAGCACGGCGAACTCGCGCGCCCGCTCCTGGAGGATGCGCGCGATCCGGTAGAGGTACTTCGCTCGTTCGGCGCCGGCGAGAGACGACCAGCCGTTCTCGAAGGCGGTGCGGGCTGCCTGGACCGCGAGCTGCACCTCTTCCTCGTTCGCCTGGCCGATCTCGGCGAGGGGCTCCTCCGTCGCCGGGCTGATCGTGGTGTAGGTCTCCTTCGGCTCGAGCCACTCGCCGCCGACGAAATGGCCGTAGCGCTCCCGGAGGGTGACGATGTCGCGCGACTCGGGCGCGGTCTCGTACTCCCAGCCGACCGGGATGGGCGCCTGGTCGTGCTTTCGCTCGAGCTCAGTCAATCGTGAAGTAGTCCGGGCTCTGGTAGCGGCCGGTCTTTTCCTTGCGGATCTGCATCAGGATGTCGTTCAGGAGCGAGGAAGCGCCGAAGCGGTAGAGGTCCGGCGTGAGCCAGTCGACGCCAAGCGTCTCGTGGGTGAGCACCAAGTGCTGGACCGCCTGCTTCGCGTTGCGGATGCCGCCGGCGGGCTTGAAGCCGACGCGCCTGCCGGTTTCGTCGTAGACGTCGCGGATCGCCTCGAGCATCACGAGCGCGACCGGGAGCGTGGCCGACGAGGACAGCTTGCCGGTGGAGGTCTTGATGAAATCAGCACCCGCGGCGATCGCCAGCAGCGAGGCGCGGCGCACGTTGTCGTAGGTGCCGAGCTCACCGGTCTCGAGGATCACCTTTAGACCCGTCTCACCACAGGCTTTCTTCACGCGAACGATCTCGTCGTAGACCTTCGCGTAGCGGCCGGCCAGGAAAGCACCGCGGTCGATCACCATGTCGACCTCGTCGGCGCCGCGCTCGATTACCCAGCGCACCTCCTCGAGCTTCGTCTCGAGGGGCGACTGCCCGGACGGGAAGGCGGTTGCGACCGAGGCGACCTTGACGCTGCTGCCGAGGACGCGCTCCACAGCGGTGGGAACGAGGTTCGGGTAGACGCAGATCGCCGCGACCGACGGCACGCTCGCGTCGGCCGGGTCGGGCCGGATCGCCTTCGACGCCAGTGCAGAGACCTTGCCGGGCGTGTCGGAGCCCTCGAGCGTCGTCAGGTCGGTCATCCGGACGGCGAGCTCGAGCGCGAACATCTTCGCTTCGCGCTTGATCGAGCGCTTGGCGAGACTGGCAGCCCGCTCCTCGAGTGCAACCTGGTCGATCGAGCCGATGCGAGGCAGCCGCGGCTCGAGCGGAAGCTCGAAACCGACTGGGAGCGCGGGGGCCTGGGCCATGAAACGGAGTGTAGCCCGGCCTATGAGGCTAGATGCCCAGGCGCTCCAGCATCGCCTCGTCCCGTCGCCACTTCGGCCTCGCTTTCACCTTCAGGTCGAGGAAGACCGGGTGGCCGAGCAGGTGCTCGATCTCCGGCCGCGCGCGGGTGCCGATCTTCTTGACGATCGAGCCCCCTTTGCCGACAACGATCTGCTTCTGAGAGTCCGTCTCGACGAAGATCGTCGCGCGGACGACCTTGTCCGTCAGCTCGTCGACCTCGACCGAGAGCGCGTGGGGGACCTCCTCTCGGGTCAGCTGAAGGGCCTTCTCACGCACGAGCTCGGCGATCTGCACGTCGGGAGTGAGGTCGGTGCGTTGCTCGCGCGGGTAGTACGCCGGTCCCTCCGGGAGCAGGTCGACAAGTTCGTCGCGCAGCTCGGCGACGCCGTCGCCGGTGAGTGCGCTGACCGGATGGAGCGAATCGAACGCGCCGAGCCGAGACGCGTTCTGCATCTGCTCAGCGATGTGCCCCGGCTTGAGCCGGTCGACCTTGTTGAGGACGATCACGACCGGCACGCCCAGCGCGAAGACCTTCTGGGCGATGAATCGGTCGCCGGCGCCGATCCGCTCCCGCGCCGAGAGCGCGAGCAGCACCGCTTCGACATCCTGGAGCGACTGGTCGACGGTGCGCTGCATCCGCTCGGTGAGAGCGTCGAGGGGGCGCTGGAAGCCCGGCAGGTCGGCGAGCACGAGCTGGTAGTCCTCGCCGTTCGCAATCCCCATCACGCGCCGGCGGGTCGTCTGCGGCTTGTCCGAGACGATTGCCACCTTCCCCCCGGCGAGCGCGTTCACGAGCGTGGACTTCCCAACGTTCGGCCGCCCGGTGACGGCGACGAAGCCGCTCTTCAAAACTCACACCCCCCACCCTGGGTGGGGTTGACATCCCGCCGCCCTCGACGACGAGCGTATCGGCGGCGGGCGCACGGCGCTGAGACACCTACGTGACGATCCTCGAACTTCAGCCGAGCTCCCACGTGTCCGGGAGCAGCTCGGCGGGCGTGTAGGAGACGACCTCGCCTTCGCGGTTTCGGAAGGTGACGCGGTCGAGACGGAACTCGTACAGCCACTGCCGGCAGCCGCCGCACGGGGAGGCGGTGATCCCCATCGCCTCGAGGTCGCCGGGCCGGCAGCCCTCGACCACCGCGCGCGAGAGCGCGACCTTCTCCGCGCAGACCCCGAGCGGGTACGCGGCGTTCTCGACGTTGACGCCCTCGAAGACGCGACCGTCCCGCGCCCGCACCGCCGCGCCGACGAGATATTTCGAGTACGGCGCGTAGGCCCTCTCCGCGATCGCGGAGGCCCGCTCGAGAAGCTCGTCGGTCACGCGAGCACCTGGAACACGACCAGAGTGATGAGGGCACCGAGGAAGCCTCCGTAGGTGACCTCGAGCGCCGAGTGGACACCGGATTCGACCCGAGTCTGCGCTACCAGCAGAGCCATGATGAAGGTCAGCGACGAGATCAGGAACCGATGCGAGTCGCTGATGATGTACGTCGCAGCCATCCAACCCGCGAAGGCGACCGCCGCATGGCCCGAGGGCAGTCCGCCGCGCAATGGCGTGCCTCGGCCGGTGTAGGCCTTCGTCCCGATCACCACGATGATCGTAAGCACGAGCGCGATCAAGGTGACCTGGGCGGGAGCGTCACGCAAGCGATCCAGCAGCCGGGAGCTGCGGTCCGCGACCTGCCCGGAGAAGACGAGGTAACCGATCGCGACGGCGTTGACGGTTGCAATCAGGACCGCGCCCGCCGCGATGTCCTTCGCGAGCTTCGCGAGCGGGTCGAACGAGGTGGTCGCAACGTCGATCGCCTGCTCGAGGGCAGAGTTGATCATCTCCGCAATGAAGACGAAGGCAATCGCCAGCAGGAGCGCGATCAGCTCCAGCTTCGAGACGCCGATCGCGACGGCGGTGACTAGCACGATCACGGCCACCAGGAAGTGGATGCGCATGTTCCGCTGCGTCCGGAGCACGTGAATGATCCCTTCGAAGGCGAAGTTGAAGCTCTCGAGGAGCGATTGCGCGCGCCGTCTCGTCATGCGCTCCACTGTGCCTCCCGCTCCTGCATCTCGGTCCCGTGCTCGTAGCCGAGCAGGTGCAGGAGGCCGTGCACGAGCGGCGGCCGCCAGGCATCGCCGACGATCTGCGGGCAGAGCACGGCGTCGCCGAGCTGCCGCGGAAGCCCGGGCTCGAGCTCGTCCCGGCGGTCGATCGGGAACGAGAGGACGTCGGTGACCTCGTCCACTCCAAGGTGGTCACGCTTGAGCGTGCGCATCTCCTCGGGCCCGACAAATTGCAGGCCGAGCTCGCCCTCGTGCACGCCTTCTCCGTCGAGCAGGAGCCGGGCCAGCTCGACTGCCGCCTGCTCCTCGACCTCGACGCCACTGCGGTTTTCCACCTCGACCGAGACCATGGCCCTAGCGGCTGCGCTGGGTGCCGGTCTCCTCCGCGTGGAGCTTGTAGGCCTCCACGATCCGCTGCACAAGCTTGTGCCGGACCACGTCCTCGTGGCCAAAGCGGATGAAGGCGATTCCCTCGATCGAGCCGAGGATGTCCTGGACCTGGATCAGACCGGAAGCCTGTTCACGCGGAAGATCGATCTGGGTAACGTCGCCCGTCACGACGACCTTGGAGCCGAAGCCGAGCCGGGTGAGGAACATCTGCATCTGCTCGGGGCTCGTGTTCTGCGCCTCGTCGAGGATGATGAATGAGTCGTTCAGCGTTCGGCCGCGCATGAACGCGAGCGGGGCGACCTCGATTGTGCCCTTCTCCATGTAGGCGGCGAGGCGGTCTGGATCGAGCATGTCGTAGAGCGCGTCGTAAAGAGGGCGCAGGTAGGGATCGACCTTGGCCAGCATGTCGCCCGGCAGGAAGCCCAGCCGCTCGCCGGCCTCGACCGCGGGACGAGTGAGGATGATCCTCCCGACTTCCCGGTCGGACAGCGAAGCCACGGCAAGCGCCATCGCGAGGTAGGTCTTGCCGGTTCCCGCCGGGCCGATCGCGAATGTGACCGTGTGCTCGCGCATCGCGTCCACGTAGCGCTTCTGGTTGACCGTCTTGGGCGAGATCTTCTTGCCTCGATGCCGCCAGACCACGTCCTCGAAGACCTCTCGTAGATCCTCGGCCTGGTCGAGCGCCGCGATCACGGCGTCCACCGTGCCCGGGCCGATCTCATGGCCTCCTTCGACGAGCTCGGCGAGCTCGTCCACGACCGCGCGCGCCTGGGCGACGTTCGGATCCTCGCCTTCGATCGTCAAACGGTTGCCCCGCAGCAGGATCGTAATGCGAAGCCGGTCGCGGAGGGCATCGAGCACCCCGTCGCCGAGGGTTGCCAGCTCAGCGGCGACATCGTTGGAAACCGAGAGAACCTCCTGCACTGCGGCAAGTGTAGGCGCTGTGGGCGACCCGGAAGCATCCGCGCTCGGCGTGACGGAATCGACACGCTTTCGGCACAGACGCGTGCGCCGCGACTCGATACGCTCGCAGCGGGGAGGAGGCCGGGCGCGCCGTAGCTAGGGAACAGGGTCAGGCGAGCTTCTCGCGCACCAGCTGGCTCACCGAGGAGCCGTCCGCACGGCCTGCGACCTGCGGCATCACGTCGGCCATCACGCGCCCGATGTCGCGCATGCTCGTCGCACCGACCTCGGCGATCGCGTCGTCGACAATCTCCTCGAGCTCCTCCTCGGAGAGCGGCTCGGGCATGAACTCCTCGAGCACCGCCAGCTCGCGCTCCTCGGCGTCGGCCTGCTCCTCCCGGCCGCCGGCGCGGAATGCCTCGGACGCTTCGGTTCGGCGTTTACGCTCGCGCTGGAGCACCTGCAGCTCCTCGTCGTCGTGGAGCGGCCGCTGCAGCTCCTTCTCGGCGGAGCGCAGGCTCGTCAGGATCAGCCGCAGCGTGTCCCGCCGCTCTCCGTCGCGCGCGACCATCGCCTGCTTGAGCTCCTCCTCGAGCCGCGCGATCAGGCTCATCCAGCGAATCCCCACATGCGTCCGCCAAGCACGTGCCAGTGCAGATGGAAAACGGTCTGCCCCGCCCCTTCGCCCACGTTGACCACGAGGCGATAGTCCTCGAGACCGGCCACCCGCGCCGTCTCGGCGACGAACTCGAGCATCCGCTTCGCCTCGTCGGCGCGAAACTCGGAGATCTCACGGAAACTCGACACGTGCCGCTCCGGCAGCACGAGCAGATGCGTCTCCGCCTTCGGGGAGATGTCGCGGATCGCGACGAACCCCTCCGCCTCATGGACGTGCTCGCCCTCACGAAGCAGGTCGCAGAAGAGGCAGTCTTCCGAGTAGCTCGCCACGGCGCGGGACTCTACTCCTCGCGCCGAAACAGATCCGCCGCCCAGCCTCCTGAAGTGCGTCGGTCCTCTCGGCGAAACCCTGGCAGCGCCGGATCGTCCTGCTCCAGATAACCGGAGGTCACGAGCGCAGCAGAATCGAGCAGCGGACCGAGTCGTTCGACCGCCTTGCGGGCGATGTTTGCGACCGCGATGTCGGTTGCAGGCAGAGGCTCGGCAAGCGCGTCGGCGAGCCGAAGCTCGAGCTCGACGCCGTTGGTGCTCGCATTGCGGGCGGTCGCGTCGAGGGCGGCCGAATCGTGGTCGATCGCGATCACGGGCCCAAAACCGAGCCGCGCGGCCGCGATCGAGAGCACCCCGGAGCCGCAGCCGACATCGAGCAGGCTCCCGCGTTCGAGACCGGCGAGCAGCTCCAGGCACAGGCGCGTCGTGGCATGGCCGCCCGTACCGAAGGCACGACCTGGCTCGACGACGATCGCGTCGACGTCCGCGGGCGGCTCTTCCCAGGGCGGCCCGATCCAGATCGACCCCACTTGTACCGGCCGATGGAACTCGCGCCAGCGCTCTTCCCAGTCCCGCGCGATCTCCTCCGAGCGGACCTCACCGAAGGCTGCCCACAGCCGCTCCTCGCCACCAGCGTCGGTGTAGGCGACGAGCTCGACCGCGTCTGCGTGCTCTAGCTCCTCGAAGCCCGCTGGAAACAATTCGATCATCACCCCACGCGCTGCCTCGGCTCGCTCGGGTGGCACTGAGGCGGAGACGCGACGAAGGGAGGTCAGCGGAAGGCGCTCTTCAGCTTGTCGAAGAACCCCTCGTCAGGCCGGTAGGTATCGGCATCGACCATGCGACCGAACCTCTCCAGCAGCTCGCGCTGCTCGTCGGTGAGGCGGTGCGGGATCTGCACGTTCACGAGCACTCGCTGGTCGCCGCGACCGAATCCTTGCAAGACCGGCATACCGCAGCCCTTCAGCACCTTGACCTCACCCGGCTGCGTGCCGGGCTCCAGCTCGAGCTCAAGCTCGCCTTCCAGCGTCGGCACCGCGACCTTCTTCCCCAGCGCGGCCTCGGTCATCGTCAGGTCGATGCTGCAGAAGATGTCGTTGCCCTCGCGCACGAGACGCGGGTCCGGCCGGATGTGCACCTGCACGTAGACGTCGCCTGCCCGACCGCCGAGCACGCCGGCATGGCCCTCGCCGGAGATCCGGATCTGCTGGCCGTCGTGGATACCGGCGGGGACCTCGACCTCGAGCGAGCGCTCCTCCACCGTCCGGCCGGAGCCTTCGCAGTCCAGGCACGGGCGCTCGATCACCCGGCCGGCGCCCCCGCAACCCGGGCAGGTCTGGGAACGGACGAACTCGCCGAAGGCAGTGCGCGAGACGTGTTGCAAGTGGCCGCGGCCACCGCACGTTCCACAGGCGACGGGTTCGATTCCAGGCTCCGCCCCACTCCCCTGGCAGGTGGCGCAGGGGACGGTGACAGGAAACGGGACCTCCCGCTTGACGCCGGTTGCAGCCTCTGCCAGATCGAGCTCGATCTGGGCGCCGACGTCCGCGCCGCGCGCGCTCCTCGGGCGGGCGGCCACGCCGAAGACGTCGTCCCCGAAGAAGGCGGCAAAAAGATCGGAGAGACTGCCGAGGTCGAACGTCGTCGGCGTGAAGCCGCCGCTCCGCAGGCCTGCGTGCCCGTAGCGGTCGTAGAGCTCCCGCGCCTCCGGCTTCGAGAGCACCTCGTAGGCCTCGACCACCTCGCGGAAGCGCTCCTGCGCGTCCGGCGCCCCGGAAACGTCCGGGTGAAGCGTGCGGGCAAGACCGCGAAACGCCTTCTTGATCGCCACGCCGTCCGCGTTCCGTGGCACCCCGAGGAGTTCGTAGTAGTCCCGCTGCGTCGTGGCCATTCCTGTGCGGAGGGTAGCTTCCTCGCTAGTTGTCGTCGTAGATTTCCTCGACGAAGCGCGAGAGCTCGTGGGCGGCCGCCCGCACCGTCCGGATCGCCATGTCGTAGTCCATGCGGACCGGCCCGACCAGCGTGACCGTGCCGAGCGTGCGGGTGGTCAGGCCGTACGAGGCGCCGACGAGAGAAAGGTCGCGCAGCGCCGGGTGCTCGATCTCCGGCCCGACCCGGACGAACGGCCGGCGGGGGTCGAGAGTCTGGCTGAGGAGGTCGAGCAGAGCCGCCCGCTTCTCGAGCACTTCGAGCAGGCGCTGGTAGCTCTCGAGCTCATCACCTCGCAGGTCCTCCAGTAGGCCGGCGGTGCCGCCGACGTACAGGCTCTGCTCCTCAGCGGCCAGCGCGTCGTCGAAGAGCGGCCGCAGCGTGGCGAGGAAAACGGTTTCCCGTTGGCCCAGCGTGGGCTCGTCCAGCCGGCGGCGGAACAGATGGCTGCCGAGCTCGAGGCCGGCGACGCGGTCGTTGAGGTACTGCGCACCCCAGTTCGCCAGGCCAGGATCGACCGGCTCGGCGAAGCCGTAGACGCGCTTCGTGACGCTGCCGGTGGAGGTGATCACGACCACCATCACGACCTGCGGCTGGAGCAGGAGCACTTCGACGTGACGAACGGTGGCGGTCCCGAGCGGCGGCGCCGACACGAGCGCGAGGAGCCTCGTCAGCTCCGAAAGCATCTCTGTGGTCGCCTGCAGCGCCGAGTCGACCTCGGTGCGCGCAGTGGTCAGGTCGAGCGGAAACCCTCCCGGCTGCGGATCGAGCCGCTCGAGCAGACGGTCGGCGTAGTAGCGGTAGCCGCGCTCGGTCGGGATCCGGCCCGCCGAGGTGTGGGGGTGCTTCAGCAGCCCGAGCTTCTCGAGCTCGGCCAGCTCGCTTCGCACGGTCGACGGCGAGACCTCGAGCTCGGTTCGCTCGACCAGCGTGCGCGAGCCGACCGGCTGCCTCGTCGCGACGAACTCCTCGACGACCCCGCGCAGGATCGCGCGCTGGCGCTCGTTGAGCTCGACCTTCTCCGTCTTCCCCACCTCCTTTTGCAGGGATTTTAGGCAAGCAGCTCAGCTGTGACGCCGCCGCCGAGTAAGCGGCCGCGATCCGTGAGCGCGAGCTCGGCCCCGGCGGCGCCGCGCGCGACCAGCCCGAGCCCCTCGAGCCGCTCGACCGCCGCTGCGTCGAGCGCGCCCTCGAGCCCGGCGAGCGAGAGCGGTTCGTCGAGGCGAAGGCCGAGGAGTACGCGCTCCGACTGCCGCACCGGCACAGGCAGCTCCTCGAGCTCCCGGGGAGGCCTCTCCCCGGCCGCGAGCGCGGTCAGGTACGTGCCCAGCCGAGGCGTCGTCTTCCACCGCCGACCTTGGATTGTCGAGACCGCTCCGATCCCGAGACCGAGGTAGTCCCGGCCGCGCCAGTAGGCGAGGTTGTGCCGCGAGCGCAGGTCGCGCCCGTCCGCGAGTGTGGGCGTCCGACAGAAGTTCGCCGTCTCGTACCAACGATAGCCGGCGCCCGTCAGCCGCACTACGACGCGCTCGAAGTACGTCTCCATGGCCTCGGCCTGGCCTGCGAGCTCGGCGCCATGGGCATGGGTGAACCGGGTCCCGCGCTTCGCCTCCAGCTCGTAGCAGGAGAGGTGCTCCGGTTCCAGCGCCAGCGCGTCGTTCAGATCTGCCTCGAGGTCGGCGGTGCTCTGGCCGGGAATCCCATAGATGAGATCGAGGGAGACGTTGTCAAAGTTGGCATCACGGAAAGCGTAGACGGCGCGCCGGACGTCGTCGGGTGAAGCCCGCCGCTCGAGCACCTCCAGCAGGCGGAGCTGAAAGCTCTGCGCCCCGAGGGAGACCCGGGTTACGCCGCAGTCGCGCAGCAACTCGGCGAGCCCAGGGGTGACAGTTTCCGGATTCGCCTCGACGGTCACCTCGAGCGCCCCCGGCAGCGCCCGCAGCAGGCGCTCCAGCTCCCGCGGCTCGATCAGCGTGGGCGTGCCCCCGCCGAGGAAGACGCTCTCCAGTTGGGGCGCAAGCGTCTCTCGCTCCAGCGCGAGCTCACCGAGGAGCGCATCGACATACGCGCGGTGCTGGCCCTGCCGCCCGACAACGGTGACGAAGTCGCAGTAGCCGCAGCGCGAGGCACAGAATGGCAAGTGGACGTAGAGGTGCCGGGCGCCGGTCATTTCTTCTGCCCGTCCTTCTTCGGGCCGTCCAGGTTGAGCACCGCGAGAAAGGCCTCCTGCGGCACCTCGACGGAGCCCACCTGCTTCATGCGCCGCTTGCCCTTCTTCTGACGCTCGAGCAGCTTGCGCTTGCGCGAGATGTCGCCGCCGTAGCACTTCGCGAGCACATCCTTCCGCTTGGCCTTGATCGTCTCGCGTGCGATCACGCGTGAGCCGATAGCTGCTTGCACGGGGACGTCGAAGAACTGGCGGGGAATCTCCTCGCGGAGCCGGTCGACCAGCGCCCGCCCCCGTGCATAGGCACCGTCCCGGTGCACGATCAGCGAGAGCGCGTCCACGGGCTCGCCGGCGAGCAGCACGTCGACCCGGGTCAGGTCGCCCACACGGAAGCCGATCAAGTCGTAATCGAAGCTCGCGTACCCGCGCGTCCGCGACTTCAGCTGGTCGTAGTAGTCGAGCACGATCTCCGCGAGCGGCAGCTCGTAGACGAGCAAAACGCGCTGCTCGGAGAGGTACTCCATGTGGTCGAAGCTCCCGCGCCGCTCCGTGTTCAGCTCCATCACGGGGCCGACGTAGTCCTTGGGCACGATGATCGACGCTTTGATGTACGGCTCATCGACGCGCTCGATCTCGCTCGGCATGTCGGACGGGTTGTGCACCTCGACCTCGTCCCCCGCCTTGGTCACGACGCGATAGGCGACGTTCGGCGCGGTGACGAGCAGGTCGAGGTCGAATTCGCGCTCGAGCCGCTCGCGCACGATCTCCATGTGCAGCAGGCCGAGGAAGCCGCAGCGGAAGCCGAAGCCGAGCGCCTGCGAGGTCTCCGGCTCGTAGAAGAGCGCTGCGTCGTTCAGCTTCAGCCTCTCGAGCGCGTCGCGGAGCTCTGGGTAGTCGTCGGAGTCGGTCGGGAAGAGGCCTGCGAAAACCATCGGCTTGACGTCCTCGTAGCCAGGCACCGGCTCGGCGGCGGGACGGCGCTCCGAAGTCAGCGTGTCGCCGACGCGCAGTTTGCTGACGTCCTTCAGGCCGGTGATCACGTAGCCAACCTCGCCTGCGCGGAGCGCGTCAGCGGCGACCATCGTCGGCGAGAAAAAGCCGACTTCCTCGGCTTCGAAGCGGGTTCCCTGCGCCATCGCGCGCACTGGCTCACCCCGGCTGAACGAGCTGTCCACCACGCGGACGAAGGCGACCACCCCGCGGTACTGGTCGTACGAGGAGTCGAACACGAGCGCCCGCGCCGACGCCTCGGGATCGCCGGCAGGTGGAGGGATCCGCTCGACGATCGCGTCGAGAACCGCCTCGATGCCCTCACCCGTCTTGGCCGAGATCCGGAGGACCCGGTCCGGGTCCTCACCCACGAGCTCCGCGATCTCGGCGCCGGCGGCGTCAGGATCCGCCTGCGGCAGGTCGATCTTGTTCACGACGGGCAGGATCTCCAGGTTGTTCTCGATCGCCAGATAGGCATTTGCGACGGTCTGCGCCTCGATGCCCTGCGCCGCGTCGACGACGAGCAGAGCGCCCTCGCACGCCTGGAGCGAACGGGAGACCTCGTACGTGAAATCGACGTGCCCGGGAGTGTCGATCAGGTTCAGCTGGTGTCCCTTCCAGGCCACGCGGACCGCCTGCGCCTTGATCGTGATCCCGCGCTCGCGTTCGAGTTCCATCGAGTCGAGCACCTGCGCCCGCATGTCGCGGCCCGTGACCGTGTCGGTGACCTCCAGGATCCGGTCGGCCAGGGTCGATTTCCCATGGTCGATGTGGGCGATGATCGAGAAGTTGCGGATTCGGTTCTGGTCCATGCGAGCTCAGCCCGGTCGGCTGGAGCGCAACCATAGCAACGCCCGGAGCTCGCGAACTCCCAGCAAACGGCAGGAAAATCCGTAGGCGAGCGTTCCCGCGACGAGCGCCGTTCCCACCGAGGCGATCTGTGCCGCGAGCGACCGCCCAAGCTCCTCTTCGAGCCCTCGCCAGACCGCGTAAGCGACCCCGGCGAGCACGGCCGAAGCGAGTACGATCAGGACAAAGGCACGAGCGGTCTCCATCAGCTCGATCCGACCAAGACGGCGACGAAGTAGCTCGAGCAGCGCCGCGGTGCCGGCGACGTTCACGACCGTGGTCGCGAGTGGGATGCCCCACGTGCCGAAGCGATAGAAAGCCCAGTCGAGGGCGCCGTTGAGGACGAGATTGCCGAGCGCCACGGCCGTCGGCACCCACGGCGACTGGAGACTGAAGAAGGCGCGGTTCAGCATCAGCATCATCCCGTTAAAGGTGAGGCCGGCGGCGAAGGCGGCGAGTGCGCCCGCGACCACCGGGGTCTGTTCCGCCCCGAACTCGCCGCGCTGGTAGATCAGGCGGATGATCGGCTCGGCCAGCACCGCTGAAAAGACGCTCGCAGGGACGAGCAGAAACGCGATCTGCCGCAGGCCGAGCCCGACCATGTGACGGAAGCCGTCTGTGTCCCCTCGCGCCGCGAGCCGCGAGAGCGACGGAAAGAGGACAGTCGCGACTGCGACTGAGAACATCCCCTGCGGGAGCATGTAGACGCGGAAGGCCTTGTCGATTGCGCTGGGGGCAAGGTTCGGGTCGATCAGCCGCGAAGCGAAGACCGAGTCGACGACCAGGTTGAAGTTGATGAGGCCGAGTCCGATCGTCACCGGCACCATCAGCGTGAAGACGCGTCTGATCGCCGGGTCGCGCCAGTCGAGAACCATTTGGAGCCGACCGTCCAGCCCGCGAAGCCAGGGCAGGGGCAGGAGGACCTGAATCACCGTGCCGATCAGGATCGAGACTGCATACACGTAGAGCTTCCCGTCGATCGAGTCCGCCCGCGGAACGCCGAGGACGAGGCCTGCGATAATCGCCACGTTCCAGAAGGCCGGTGTCAGCGCGGGGACGGTGAAATGGTCGTAGCTGTTGAGGATTCCGACGATCACGCCGGAGATCCCGAGCAGCACAACGATCGGGAAGAGCACGCGAGAGAGGCCGATTGCCAGATCGACATCGCCGCCGGGATCGCCGAAGGGCGCGATCACGAGCGGCGCGAATACGATCAAGAGCGCCGTAAGCCCACCGAGGCCAAGCAACATCAGCCAAAAGAGGCTGGACGCGACCCGCCAGGCGCGCTTCCGATCGCCTTTTTCGAGCAGCTCGCTGAAGACGGGCACGAACGCCGACGAAAGCGCCGCATCGGCGACGAGCGAGCGGACGAGGTTCGGTACCTGGAAGGCGACCGTGAACGCGTTGATCTTCCCGGCGGCTCCGAAGTAGTAAGCGGCCACGATCTCGCGGACGAGCCCGAGAACCCGGGAGATGCCGGTGGCGAGCGCGAAGATCGCCGTCGACCGCGCCAGCCGTCGGCCGCGGGCCGCGCGCTGCTCGTCCACGCGAGCGAGTATAGGAACGCGCTCCGTCGGCGCCGTCTCTGGCCGTGTCCGTTCCGGCCGGCGTGCTGGGCAGGTAGCCCAACCTTCTCCCCCGCTGAGAGCCTATTCGGAGGCGGCGCGCGGGCCTGTGACGCAGCTGCGCCGAAACCGTGCCGGCCGATCGGCTGCTAGGATCGGGCCGCCCGCAGAGCGGGCATTTTTGACGCTATGCCGAACATCAGACAGCAGAAGAAGCGGGTCAGGATCGCGGCGCAGGAGCGCCTCGAGAACCTGCGCTACGCCTCGACCGTCAAGACGCTGACCCGTCGGCTCCGCCAGGCCGTGGCCGACGGCGACGAGGATCTGGTCGCAGCGACGCACCGCGACCTCGTGCGCTGGGTCGACAAGGCCGCTTCCCGCGGAGCGATGCACCGCAACACGGCTGCGCGCAAGAAGGCGCAGGCCGCAAAGCTCGTTTCCGGCGCTTCCTAGCAGGGCCGGGCGAACCTAGCTCGTTCTCGGGACGAGCACCTCGGCCGGAGGGCACAGACTAGGTTGGGTCAAGCTCTCGCAGCTGGCCGGCCCGCGCCGGCTCGGCCGGGCGCGTGATGTCGACGAGCGCGCGCGTGAACTCGAGCTCGCCGGGAAGCTTGCTGCCGCCCTTCAGCGCGAGGTCGAGCCGGGCAAGCCGGATCACCGCGTCACCGAGCTCCTCCTCGCTGTAGTTGCGCGCCTGCTCGTAGAGCTTCTGGACGTAGAAGCGGTTGCGCTTCAACCGGTCGGCGCCAGCGGCTGGAGGAACCCCTTCGGCGTCCAGTGCCTGACACTCGCGCACGCGCGTAACGTGGTTGGTGACGAGCCCCGCGATCCTCAGGAACACGTCCCTGGGCGCGTCGCCCGACCGCTCGACGATTCGCTCGCTCGCCGCCAGCACTGCGGCGACGTCGCGCCTGCCCCAGGCGTCTGTGAGGTCGAACGGCGGCGCGTCGGCGCGCGCCGGAACGAGCTCGGCGACCTCCCGCTCGCCGATCCGCTCGCCCGCGGCCCAGGTGGAGAGCTTGTCCACCTCGGTCGTGAGCTCGTCGACGTTGTCACCGGCGAGCTCGACGAGGGCGCGGGCCGCGTCGTGATCGATCACGATTCCCCGCTCGCGAAACTGCTGCTCGACCCACTTGGGCAGGTCGGCCTTGCGACCACGGGTCGGAAGGTCGTACACCAGAACCTCGCCTGCCTTTGCGATCGTCTTGGCGAGCGCCGAGTCGCGCTTGACCTCCTCGCCCAGCAACGCGAGGACGCTCGTGGGCGCCGGCCTGCGCAGGTACTCCTGAACCGCCTTGACGTCGGCGGCCTTCCAACGCTCGACCTGCTCGACCACGACGAGGCGTCGCTCGACTGCGAACAGACCGAGGGCGTTGCACGAGGCGGCGGCGTCCTCGCCGCTCGATTCACTCGCGCTGAGCGTCTCCGTTGCATCCTCCCCGACCCGCTCGCGGAGACGGCGCAGCGCGCGCGTCACCTTCGGCCGGTCGGTGCCGGTGATCAGGTACGCGGAGAGGAGCTCTGCCACCGCCGCCAAGCATAGGCCGCAGCGGGGGCGGTCAGGGCGAGGAGTATGACCAGCGAGCGGCCCGAGCGGACCTGCGCGCCCGGAAGTCCGCCGACGACGCGCGCGCAGCCGGCGAGGTAGGCGGCACACCAGCCGTTGACCCCGGCGAGGGCAGTCGCGGCTGGGGCAAACACCAGGCCCACGAGCGCGGTCGCGAACGCAAGCCCGAGCAGCGGTGCTACCACCGGCGCGGCGAGCGCATTGGCAGGCACCGTCAGCAGCGGCACCGCGTGAAAGTGCAGCCAGAGCACGGGCGCAGTCGCGACGCCGCACGCAGTCGACACGGCCAGCACGGCTCCGAGCTTCCCCGGCAGCGGGTAGCCCTCGAGCGCGCGTGCAACCCATGGAGCGAGCACGAAGATCGCCGCCACCGCAGCAAACGAGAGCTGGAAGCCGGGATCGAGCAGGCTGTACGGGTTCCAAACGAGTAGGGCGAGCGCGCCGAGAAGCAGGAAGTACCAGCGGTCGACCGGCCGCGCCGCCAGCCAGGCGAGCGAGACGAGCGCCCCGGCCACTCCGGCGCGCACCACCGACGGCTGCGCGCCGACCGCAAGCACGTAACCGCTGATCGAGGCGATCGCGCCGAGTTGGCCGAGCCAGCGCGGAAGCCCGACCAGCCACGCGAGCGCAAGCGCGCCTCCGGCCACGAGCACGGCGTTCTGGCCGGAGACGGCGAGCAGGTGGTAGAGCCCCGAGGCGCGGAAGCGCTGACGCAGTCCCTCCGAGAGCGCCTGCTCGTCACCGAGCACGACGCCCTCGACGATCCCGCGCCGGTCTCCTTCCAGGCCCGGAGCGATCGACCCGGCCACAGCCGCGCGAAGGCGATCGGCGACGCCGCCGAGCCCGCCGCGATGGCCGACAATCCGCCAACGGTCGGCGCGCAGCACGACGTGAACGCCGTGGCGACGCAGGAACGTCCTCTCGTCGAAGCCGTCCTGCGCAGGCCTGGGCACGCGCACCGTTGTGACTGCCTCGAGGACGGCGCCCTGCGGCGGCGCGCGACCCGGCGGAAGCTCGAGCAGGACCGACTCGCGCAGGCGGAGCCGGCCGAAGCGACGCACCTGCCCGGGAACCCGCAGCTCGAAGCGCGACCGCCGCGCCGGTGCGGTCACGACCACGCGAGCGCGCTCGGACGTTTCGACCCGCGTGAGCAGCACGCTCCGGTCGAGGGCTTGTAGGCGCGCGCTGCCCCACCACCAGGCCATCAGCACGAGGGCCGTGCACAACAACCAGAGCCGTCGTTCTCCCGTCGCCACGATGGCAGCGCAAGCGACGGCGCCGGCGGTCACGGCCACAGCCGGCGACGGACCGCGAATCACATTCGACACCGCGACACCCGCGCACAGCGAGGCCGCGACCAGATGGGGCGAGGTGCGGGTTGCGATCACGGCGCCACCAGATCGCGCAACTGATCCATTCGCGAGGGGCCGATCCCCGGCACGGCGTCGAGCTCGTCGACCGAGCTGAAGGCGCCGTGCTTGGCCCGATAGTCGAGGATCTTCTGGGCCGTCACCGGGCCGATCCCGGGCAACGAATCCAACTGCTCCAGAGTTGCTGTGCTGAGATGCACCGGTCCGGTCACGGCTCCGGCTCCACCGGAGCCCGCCCCAGTCACGACGGCCCCTGCCGCACCGCGCTTCGGCACCACCACCTGCTCGCCGTCCGTGAGCGGCGCAGCCAGGTTCACCTGCGCGAGATCCGCTTTCCCGGTGGCCCCGCCCGCGCGGGCTACGGCGTCTGCGATCCGCGATCCCTGCTCCAGCCGGTACAGGCCCGGCCGGCGCACGGCGCCGACGACGTGCACCACCACCCGCGCGGCCGGGAGCCCGGTCACGCCCGCGTTCTCAACCGGCGGCGAGGGGAGAGGCGCCACCGTGGTCGTGCCTGCACCCAGGGCGAAGCGTCCCGCGAGCAGGATCAGCGCGAGCGAGCCTGCGGCGGCCAAGAGCAGCCGCCGCCGCTGGAGGAGGAACTCCGGCATTCGGCGACCGTGCCGGAGAAAGGGTGACGCGTGGGTGACGCCTTCGTGCCGACTTCGTACCGGCTCAAACCACCAAGTTGACGAGCTTGCCCGGCACGACGATCGCCTGGCGAACCTCTCGCCCGTCCAGCAGGGCCTGAACGCGAGACGAACCCTTCGCCCGCGCGATCAGCTCCCTCTCCGACTCCTCAGCCGAGACCTCGACGCGGTCGCGCACCTTGCCGTTCACCTGGATCACCAGCTCGAAAGTCTCCCGTTTCAGCTGAGACTCGTCGGCGACCGGCCACGGCCGCTCCCAGAGCCGCTCGTGGCCCAGCCGCGACCAAAGCTCTTCTGCGACGTGCGGCGCGTACGGCTGGATCAGCGACACGGCCGTCTCCGCTGCATAGCGCGCTCCGGGCGCCGCCGGATCCTTCCCCAGCTCGTTGACCAGTTCCATTACGGCAGCGATCGGTGTGTTGAAGACGAAGCGACGGCCGATGTCGTCGCTCACCCGATCGATCGTCTCGTGCGCCTTCCGCGAAAGCAGAGACGGCTGGGGGTCTGGTTGTGGATCCGGGGACGCGTAGCGTGCCTCGCCCACGATCCGCCAGAGGCGCCGCAGGAAGCGCGCGATCCCCTCTACGCCCTCCTCCGTCCAGTCCATCGCCTGGTCGGCCGGGCCGACAAAGAGGATGTACAGTCGGACCGCGTCCGCTCCGTACATGTCGGCCAACTCATCCGGCGCGGTCACGTTCCCGCGTGACTTCGACATCTTCGAGCCGCCCTGACGCACCCAGCCCTGGTGGAAGAGCCGCTGGAAGGGCTCGCGGAACCCCACCAGGTCGAGCTCGTTCAGGACCTTGACGAAGAAGCGCGAGTAGAGCAGGTGTCCCGTCGCGTGGTCGATCCCGCCCACGTACTGGTCGACCGGCAGCCAGAAGTCGACGAGCCAGCGCTCGAACGGCGCCTGGTCGTTGTGGGGGTCGACATAGCGCAGGAAGTACCAGGAGGAGTCGACGAAGGTGTCCATCGTGTCGGCCTCGCGCACGGCCGGGCCGCCGCAGCGAGGGCAGGCCACGTGCAGCCATGCCTGGTTGGAGGCCAGGGGCGGCTTGCCCTTCGGCCGAAAGTCCTCGACCTCCGGCAGCAGCACGGGCAGATCCTCCTCGGGCACGGTCACGACCCCGCACTGCTCGCAGTACACGATCGGAATCGGGCAGCCCCAGTAGCGCTGGCGCGAAAAGCCCCAGTCGCGCAGCCGGAAGTTGACCGCCGGGCGGCCACGGCCGCGCTCGCCGAGCCACTCTACGATCGCCCGCTTCGCTTCCTCGCTGGGCAGGCCGATGAACTGCCCGGTGTTCACGAGCACCCCGTCCTCGTCCACGACCTCCCGAATCGAGAGACCGTAGCGCTCGGCGAACTCGCGGTCGCGCTCGTCGTGGCCGGGGACGGCCATGATCGCGCCGGTGCCGTAATCCATCAGGACGTAGTCGGCGACCCAGATCGGGATCGGCTCCTCCGTGGCCGGGTTGGTGATGTAGAGGCCAGTGAAGACGCCGGTTTTCTCCTCGGAGGCGGCCCGCTCCTCGCCGCGCTTGGCCATCGCCGTGCGCACGTACGCTCGGAGGTCGTCCCCGTCCGGCGCGCGCTCGAACAGCGTGTCGACCAGGGGATGCTCGGGGGCGAGCACGAAGAACGTCGCGCCGAAGACGGTGTCGGGACGCGTCGTGAAGACCGGCACGTCCACGTCGAGGTCGTCGATGCGGAACAGGAGCTCGGCGCCATCGGAGCGGCCGATCCAGTTGCGCTGGATCGTCTTCGTGCGCTCAGGCCAGTCGATCAGCTCGTGATCTTCTAGGAGCGCGTCCGCGTACGCCGTGATCCGGAAGAACCACTGCTCCATCTTGCGAGATTCGACCACGGCGCCGCAGCGCTCGCAGCGGCCGTTGATCACCTGCTCGTTGGCCAGAACGGTC
Source organism: Gaiellaceae bacterium (assembly GCA_035296785.1). GTDB lineage: Bacteria > Actinomycetota > Thermoleophilia > Gaiellales > Gaiellaceae > AC-32. The sequence goes on along the minus strand of DATHAF010000011.1, from coordinate 16,802 downwards.
TGGTCGTTCGGGCACCAGTTGACCGGCGCCTCCTTGCGGTAGGCGAGTCCCTTCTCGAAGAACTTCAAGAAGAGCCATTGCGTCCAGCGGTAGTAGCCGGGATCGTGTGCGGCGACCACCCGGTCCCAGTCGATCGCCCAGCCCAGGCGGCGCATCTGGCGCTCGATGTTGGCGATGTTGCGCTCGGTGATCTCACGCGGGTGGCCGCCCTCCTTGATCGCCGCGTTCTCGGCCGGCAGCCCGAAGGAATCCCAACCCATTGGCCTCAGCACCTTCAGCCCCTGGCGGCGCTTGAAGTGCGTGACGACGTCACCCAGCGTGTAGTTGAGGACGTGGCCCATGTGCAGATTGCCCGAGGGGTACGGAAGCATTTCGAGCATGTAGAAGTCCTCGCCCGGCTTTTCGCCCGGCTCGGGGTTGTCGACGTAGAAGGCCCGCTCGTCCTCCCAGACGCGCTGCCACTTCGCCTCGATCGCCTTCGGGTCGTACTTCTCCAACCTGCCTCCAGATACGAAAAAGCCTCTCGAACGAGAGGCCTGGGGGAAGCCAGCGCGGCGCCGCCGCGTTTGCCTCCTGCGCTACTCGAGAAGCTGCATCATCGCTTGGACTTTACCATCGCTTTCCCGAAACAGGAGGCACGATGGCCGGCTACACCAAGGTGAACCTGAAGGAAGACGTCGACGACCAGGCCCCGAACTTCGGCCTCGCTCCGGATTTGGAGGCGCGGATGGCGCGGGTGCCGCTCGAGCTCGAGGAGTCCGGACTCAGCTATCAGCGGCTGGCGCCGAACTTTCGGGTCCCGTTCGGGCACAGGCACAAGACGCAGGAGGAGGTCTACCTCGTCGTCAGTGGGAGCGTTCGTATGAAGCTCGAGGACGAGATCGTCGAGCTGAAGCAGTGGGACGCGGTCCGCGTTCCCAAGGAGACCATGCGCGGATTCGAGTCCGGCGCCGAGGGCGCGGAGATCGTCGCGATCGGCGCCCCGCACACCGGCCCCGGCGACGCGGTGACGGAACAGGGCTGGTGGAGTGACGAGCCTGAGTGACTCCCAGGCAAATGGCTAGGCTCAGCACGATGCCGGCGCGCCGCCTCGACACGGTCCCAGGAGTAGTTCTGGTCAGCCTCGCCGCGGCGATGTGGGGCCTCGACGGGTTGATCCGAAAGCCGCTCTCGGATTCGACCTCCGCGTTCACGATCGTGTTCGGCGAGCATGTCGTGCTCGTAGCCCTGACGCTGCCGCTGCTCGTCCCTGCGCTTCGCGCGCTCTACCGGGCCGGGCCGGCCTACATCGCAGCCGGGATCGCGGTCGGCGCCGGTGCCTCTGCGATCGCGACGATCCTCTTCACGAAGGCGCTCTTCCACGGTGACTTCATCACCGTCGTCGTCCTGCAGAAGGCGCAACCGCTGATCGCCGTGCTCGGAGCTTGGCTCGTGCTCAAGGAGCTGCCGCGGCCCGGCTTTGCGTGGTTCCTGCTGCCGGGCCTCGCCGGAGTCTGGCTGATCGCGCTCCCCCACCCGCTCGATCCGCACCTGCACGGGATGACCCCGATCGCCGAGACACTCGGCGCCGCGAGCTTGTGGGCGATGGGCACCGTGTTCGGGCGCTTCCTCAGCAGGCGGCTCGCCTTCGAGCACGTGACCACCGTCCGCTTCGCTTTCGGCCTGATCGCGAGCGCCTGCGCCCTGCCGATCGTCGGGGCCTCAGCCTTCTCGAGCGCTCATGACAGCTTCTGGATCGCGGTGCTCGCACTCGTCACGGGGCTGCTGGCGCTCGGGCTCTACTACTACGGCCTGCAGAAGACGCCCGCGCTGCTCGCAACGCTCGGCGAGCTCGCGTTCCCGGTCACCGCCACGCTGGTCGGCATCTACGTCTTCGACAGCACGCTGCGCTGGACGCAGTGGCTCGGCGTCGCACTCACTGTCGGAGTGATCAGCCTGCTCCCGGCCCACCGTCGCGAGATTGTCAGCGTGCCGCCCGGCGAGCCCGCGCTCGCCACCTGAGCCCGTCAGCGAACCCGGAAGAGGCCGCCGAAGACGACCCAGTGGCCGTTCACGTAGCGCTCGAGCTTCGCCTGGTCGAGCGGGAAGTGGTCGCCGGCGCCGGTCTTGACGGTCATCCCCGGCAAGAGGAACGGGTCGTTCTTGATGCTCAGGTTGTTGGCCGCCTTCATGATCCCGGCGCGGGTCGGGTTCTTGCCCGCCTTCTTCAGCGCCTGGACGAACGTGTGCGCGGCCGACATGCCGTAGACCGCGTAGACGTCGTTCGGGTTCCCGCCCTTGTAGCGCTTCATGATCGAGCGGTAGAGCTTGACGCCGGGGTCCTTCGTCCAGTGCGGGTCGGTCGGGTCCTTGAGAAAGACGATGCTGAGCGAGCCGTTGGTCTGTTTCTTGCTCGTTCCCACCGTCGAGAGCCCCATGATGTTGGCCGCGCTCGAGACCGCGTTCACGTACACCGTCGGCTTCCACCCGAGCTTGTGCGCATAGACGTAGGACTGGATCGCGAACTTGGGCGTTGCAAAGAGCATCAGCGTGTTCACCCGCGCGGCCTTCAGGCGCGCGATCTGTGACTGGACGTCCGCGTCGTTGACGTCGTAGTTCTGCTTCGAGACGATCAGCTTCGCCTTGGAGCGCAGGCCATTGACCAGGCCTTTGAGCAGGTCCTTGCCGTAGTCGTCGTTCTGGTAGAGCACGCCGATCCGGGCCTTCGGGCTCGTCTTGGCGACGTAGCGCCCATAGATCGTGCCCTCCGCCTGGTAGTTCGGCTGGTAGCCAATCGTCCATGGATAGGTCTTGGAGTCCTTGCCCCAGGTTGTCGCGCCGCTCGCGACGAAGAGCTGGGGCACCTTGATCGCGTTCAGGTAGGCGCGGGTCGCCTGGTTCTGCTCGGTGCCGAGGCTGTTGAAGATCGCGAAGACCTTGTCCTGCTGGACGAGCTCGCGCGTCTTCTCACTCGTCTTGGCCGGGTCGTAGGCGTCGTCCTTGTACAGGTACTTGATCTTGCGCTTGTTCACGCCGCCCTTCGCGTTGACGTACTTGAAGTAGGCCGCGGCCCCGCGGGCGACCGACTGGTATGCCGAAGCCGGCCCGCTGAGCGGCGTCGTGCCCCCGATCAGCACCTCGCTCGAGGTGACCCCGGGAGTGCCTGCTCCCGACGCAACCGCCGCGAGCCCGAGCGCGACAACCGCGCCCAGAAATACGTGAAGCTTCCTGGCCATCGCCTTAGGGACGAGTGTACAACCGGGTTGTTAGTGGTCTGGCAAGGCGGCGCAGAAGCCCGCCCGCTCCGCTCGGGAGCAGGATCATCACGACGATGATCGCAGCGCCGTAGACGAAGTCGGGCACGCCCGGCGCGCTCGAGAGTCGCGTCGAGAGGTCCGGCAGGTACTGGACGAAGAACGCGCCGAGCACCATTCCCGGCAGGGAGCCGAGGCCGCCGACGACGGTGCCGACGAGGATCAGGATCGAGAGCAGGAACGTGAACGTGAGCGGGTTGACGATCTCGTCCTGGATCGCGAGCAGCGCGCCCGCGACTCCGGCGTAGACGCCGCTCAACGCGAAGGCGAGCGTCTTGTAGCCGGCCAGGTTGATCCCGGCCGAGGCTGCCGCGATCTCGCTGTCGCGCACGGCTCGGAAGACACGGCCGAGCGGGCCGCGCACGATCAACCACGCGATCAGGAAGCCGACGAGGCCGATCGCCCAGGTCAGGTAGTAGAGGAAATGGTTCTGGGTCATCGAGTGGCCGAGGATCGTGACCGTGCCGCTGATCCCGGTCACCTGCTCGGGGGCGGACTCGAGCAGGCGCAGTCCCTGACCACCGCCCGTGAGGCCCGAGAACTTCTTCAGTAGCGACGGCATCGCCACCGCCAAGGCGAAGGTGGCGAGGGCCAGGTAGAGCCCGGAGAGCCGCAGCGCGGGGATCCCGATCAGGAAGCCGACGATGCCCGCGGCCAGGCCCGCGAGCGGAATCGTCCAGACGTCGCGCCAGTGCTCGTGGACGACCAGCGCGGCGGTTGTGTAGCCGCCGATCGCCATCAGGGCGCCGTGACCGAGCGAGATCTGGCCCGTGTAGCCGGTGAGCAGGTTCAGACCGATGATCGCGATGAAGAAGACGCCCGCGTGCGCGAGGTCGCGCGAGTGGAAGTCGCTGACGAGCCTCGGCGCGAAGGCGTATGCGACCAGCGCCAGCCCGGCGATGAACAGCCAGAGGACGCTGCCGAGCGCGCGCTGCCGCATCACACCCTCCTCACGGACACTCGCCCAAAGAGGCCGGCCGGGCGCACGAGCAGGACGCCGAGGATCACGGCCAGGGCGACGGGAAGCCGCAGCTCGGTGCCCACCCAGTCGACGTAGGTGCCGACCAGGTTGACGAGCACGCCGAGCAGCATCGTCCCGACAACGGCGCCGAGCGGGCTGTCGATGCCGCCGAGCACGGCGCCCGCGAAGGCGTACAGCAGCACTGGCTGCATCAGGTTCTGGTCGAAGCTCGCCAGGGCAGGCGCAGTCAGCATCCCCGAGACCCCCCCCATCCCCGCCGCCAGGCCCCAACCGAGCGCGAGCATCCAGCTCACGCGCACGCCGAGCAGGCGACTCGCTTCCGGGTTGACCGCCGCGGCACGAGAGGCGAGGCCGAGCTTCGTGAACCGGAAAAAGACCCAGAGCAGGCCCACAGCCGCGAGCGAGACGCCGATGTTGCCCAGGTCCTGGATCGAGAAGGCCACCCCGGCGACATCGATCGGCCTCGTCGAGAAGGCGTTCGGCAGGCTGCGCACCTCCGGCGTCCAGATCCAACGGGCCGCGCCGTTGACGAGGAAGAAGAGGCCGAGGGTGACGATCACCACCGTCAGCACGGGCGCGCTCTCGACCGGCCGGATGACGACTCGCTCGACGGCCACGCCGCCGACGAACGAGATCGCGACCGTGAGGAAGAACGCGGCCCAGTAGGAGAGCCCGTGGTGGACGAGCGACCAGGCGATGAAGGTCGAGAACATCGCCATCTCGCCCTGGGCGAAGTTGACGACGCCGGTCGAGCGGTAGATCAGCACGAGCGCGACGGCCAGCGTCGCCCAGACGCCGCCCGAGGCCAGTCCGATCACGATCTGCTGGGCGAGCTGGGTCCAGTCGAAGGCGAGCAACATCAGTAGCCGCGCAAACCGCCGCTCGCGGTGGCGTCGTCAGGGCGCGCACGCTTTGCCTGGGCTTCCGTCGGAGATGACCCGTCAATAGTCAGCATGGCTCAGTAGCCGAGGTATGACCTGCGCACGGATTCGTTGCGGCGCAGCTCGTCACTCGAGCCTGCGACCGCAACCTCCCCCACCTCGAGCACGTAGGCACGTGCGGACGCCTCGAAGGCGAATGCGGCGTTCTGCTCGACCACGAGCACGGCGAGACCCTCCTTCTCGTTCAGCTCGCCGACGATGCGAAAGATCTCGGCGGTGACGATCGGCGCCAGACCCAGCGACGGCTCGTCGAGGAGCACGAGCCTCGGGCGCAGCATCAGTGCCCGCGCGAGCGCGAGCATCTGCTGCTCGCCGCCACTGAGCGTCCCGGCGCGCTGGCCCGCGCGGTGCTCGAGCCACGGGAAGTAGGAGAGAACGCGCTGCTCGTCCTCCCGCACCCCGGCGCGGTCTCGCCGCACGTAGGCGCCGAGGCGCAGGTTCTCGCGCACGCTCAGCTCGGTCAATGTACCCCGGCCTTCCGGCACATGAGCAACGCCGAGCCGGGCGACGGCCTCCGGCGAGCGGCGCGAGATGCGCTTGCCTGCGAAGACGATCTCGCCGCCGCGCCTCACCGTCCCGGAGACCGCGCGCAGAGTCGTGGTCTTGCCCGCCCCGTTCGCGCCGAGGACCGCGACGACCTCGCCTTCTTTCACCTCGAGCGAGATTCCGTGCAGAGCCTGCACCGGGCCGTAGCGCGCCTCGACACCCTCGAGCTCCAGCAGGGCCTCAGGCATCGACGGCCCCCAGGTAGGCCTCGATCACGGCCTCGTCGCCCTGCACCTCGATAGGCGTCCCGCTGGCGATCAGGCGGCCGAAATCGAGCACGTGCACGCGGTCGGCGATGCTCATCACGAGGCCCATGTGATGCTCGACCAGCAGCAGCGTCAGGTCGAAGTCCTCGCGCAGGCTGCGGATCAGCGACCCGAGCTCCTCGACCTCTTCGTGGTTGAGCCCGCCGGCCGGCTCGTCGAGCAGGAGCAGTCTCGGCCCGGAGGCGAGCGCGCGTGCCAGCTCGACCCGCTTTTGCGTGCCGTAGGGGAGCTCGGCGGCCTGCTGGTGCGCGAGGCCGGCGAGACCAACGTACTCGACGAGCTCGCGGGCGCCACGGCCGCGGCGTGCGTGCCTGCCAACGAGCACGTGCTCGAGCACGGTCATCGAGCGGAACAGCTCGACGTTCTGGAAGGTGCGCGCGATCCCGCGCTTCACGATCCCGTGCGGCGGCGTCCTCAGAAGCGACTCCCCCTCGAACACAATCTCGCCGTTGTCCGGTTTGTAGAGCCGCGTGATCAGGTTGAACATCGTTGTCTTGCCGGCGCCGTTTGGCCCGATCATCCCGACGATTTCGCCCTCGTTCACGTCGAACGACACGTCGTCGACCGCGAAGATCCCACCGAACCTCCGCGTCACGCGCTCGACCGAGAGCATCGCCATCGGCGGAAGACTCTATGGCTGCGGAGCCGACCTGGTCTAGGCTCCGAAGCACGATGCTCTGCGCAAGCTGCGGTCATGAGAACCGGGAGTCCGCGAAGTTCTGCGCCAAATGCGGCTCCAGCTTGGGTCTCGTCTGCCCTTCGTGCTCCAGCCCATACCAGGCAGGCGACCGCTTTTGCGCTGAATGCGGAGCAGAGCTCCCAGCCCAGATTTCTGCGGGCGGCGACCCCCTGCCAGCCGTCCCGCGCGAGGCCCCGGCCGCCGAGCGCCGCCTCGTCTGTGTGCTCTTCGCCGACCTGGTCGGCTTCACACCGCTCTCGGAGTCGCGCGACGCTGAAGAGACGCGGGAGCTTCTCTCCCGCTACTTCGACACCTCACGCACGCTGATCGAGCGCTACGGCGGTACGGTCGAGAAGTTCATCGGCGACGCGGTGATGGCGGTCTGGGGCACGCCGGTCGCAACCGAGGATGACGCCGAGCGCGCGGTGCGGGCGGCGCTCGAGCTGACAGAGGCTGTCGCGGCGCTCGGGGAGGAACTCTCCGCGCCCGAGCTCCAAGCCCGTATCGGCGTCCTCACCGGAGAGGCGGCGGTGACGATCGGCGCCGAGGGACAGGGCATGGTCGCTGGTGATCTCGTCAACACCGCCTCGCGGATTCAGGCGGCCGCGGCACCTGGAGAGGTGTACGTGGGCGACTCGACGCGGCGCTTGACCGAGCAGACGATCGCCTACGAGGACGCGGGCGCTCACGAGCTGAAGGGCAAGACCGGGCTCGTGCCCCTCTGGCGCGCGCTGCGCGTCGTCTCCGGTGCGCGCGGGTCGTTGAAGTCGTCGGGGCTCGAGGCGCCGTTCACGGGCCGCGCCCGCGAGCTGCGACTGATCAAGGAGCTCTTCCACGCCACCGCCGCCGAGAACAGGGCGCATCTCTTCTCGATCACGGGAATCGCCGGAATCGGCAAGTCGCGCCTGGCCTGGGAGTTCTACAAGTACTTCGACGGCCTCGTCGAGACCACGTACTGGCATCGCGGTCGCTGTCTTGCCTACGGCGAGGGCGTCACGTACTGGGCGCTCGCGGACATGGTGCGGATGCGCGCGCGCATCGCCGAGGACGAGGAGACGGCGTCGGCGCTCGCGAAGCTGCGCGTGATCCTCGACGAACACGTCGTCGATGCCGAGGAGCGGCGCTTCGTCGAGCCTCGGCTCGCGCACCTGCTCGGGCTCCAGGAGCACGAGGCGCGCGACAAGCAGGATCTCTTCGCGGCCTGGCGGATCTTCTTCGAACGGCTCTCCGAGACCTACCCCACGGTGCTGGTGTTCGAGGACCTCCAGTGGGCCGAGAGCTCGCTGCTCGACTTCATCGAGTACCTGCTCGAATGGTCGCGCGACCACCCGCTCTACGTCGTCACGCATGCCCGGCCGGAGCTGCTGGACCGGCGACCGCTGTGGGGAGCAGGCCGCCGCAACTTCACCTCGCTCTATCTCGAGCCGCTCTCGACGCAGGCGATGGAGGAGTTGCTCAACGGCCTCGTCCCCGGCCTGCCCCAGGAGCTTCGGGCGCAGATCCTCGAGCGGGCAGAAGGGATACCGCTCTACGCGGTCGAGACGGTGCGGATGCTGCTCGATCGCGGGCTGCTCGTCCAGGAGGGGTCCTTCTACAGGCCCGTCGGGCCGATCGAGACGCTCGAGGTGCCGCAGACCCTGCACGCGTTGATCGCCGCCCGACTCGACGGCCTCACCCCCGAGGAACGGCGGCTTCTCCAGGACGGCGCGATCCTCGGCAAGACGTTCACGCGGGCCGCGCTGGCGGCGCTCGGCGGCCGACCCGAAGAGGAGCTCGAGCCGCTGCTCGCGTCGCTCACCCGGAAGGAGGTTCTCTCCGTCCAGGCCGACCCGCGCTCGCCCGAGCACGGCCAGTACGGCTTCCTCCAGGATCTGGTCAAGCGGGTCGCCTACGAGACGCTGTCGAAGCGCGAGCGCCGCTCGCGTCACCTCGACGCAGCCGAATACCTGGCGAAGGCCTTTGTCGACGACGACGAGATCGTCGAGGTGCTCGCCTCGCACTACCTCGACGCCTACGAGGCCGCGCCAGATGCCGACGACGCGGCGGACGTCAGAGCCAAGGCCTGCGCGACGCTCGCCCGAGCGGGCGAGCGCGCCGCCTCGCTGGCTGCCTCGGGCGAGGCTCAACGCTACTTCGAGCAGGCGGCCGGGCTGGCGGAAGAAGCGTCCGAGAAGGCAGGACTGCTCTCCCAGGCGGGGCAGATGGCCTGGCGAAACGGAGAGGTCGAGCCAGCTGAGCGCCTTTTCATCGAGGCGACGGAGCTCTACGACCAAGCGGGCGATACCCATGCCGCCGCGCGAGTCTCCGGCCGCCTGGCGGAGGTCGAGGCCGGATCGGGACGCCTCGACCGGGCAGTCGAGCGCATGGAGCAGGCGTTAGAGGTCATCTCGGGCGACGAGCCGGACGAGGATCTGGCCGAGCTCGCCGGCCGCGTCGGCGCCCACCACTGGTTCGCGGGCCGAGCGGAGCTTGCTGCCGAGCGCACCGAGCTCGCACTCGATCTCGCCGAGTCCCTCTGGCTGCCCGAGATCCTGGCACGGACGTTGCACACGAAGGCACTGATCGCAACGACCCGGGGGCACATCGAGGAGACGATCGCCCTCCTCAACCACTCACTGAAGATCTCGCTGGAGCACGACCTCCACGAAAAGGCCGGCGGTGCCTACTTCACGCTTTCCGATGCCTGCTTCAGACGAGACCGGTATCGCGACGCCGCCGAGTATCTGGAAGAGGCTCTGGCGCTTGCCCGGAAGACGGGCGACCGCCTGAGAGAGTGGGAGGTGCTGAGCGAGACGACCTACCCGCTCTACATGACGGGTCGCTGGGCGGAGAGCATGGCGGCCTACCAGGAGATCCCCGAGGAGCAGATCGCCAGCGCCGGGGTTCTATTGAGCCCGCTCACGTCCATCCTCGAGATCCACATCCATCGTGGCGCGATCGAGCAGGCACGCCACCTCTTCTCCCTCTACGGCCGGCTGGAAGCGTCGGCCGACGTACAGGAGCAGGGCTGCTACGCCGGCGCGGGTGCCGCCCTCAGGCGGGCGGAGGGGGATCTACCAGGCGCAATCGAAGCGGGTAGGGAAGCGGTCGCCAAGGCAGAGTTTCTCACCTACGGCAGCCAACCTGTCAAGCAGGGGTTCGTCGAAGCAGTCGAGGCGTCGCTCGTCCTCGGCGACCGCGGCACCGCCGAGGAGCTGCTCGGCCTCGTCGCGGCCCTTCCCCCCGGCCAGCGACCTCCCTACCTCGAAGCCCAGGCGAAGCGTTTCGAGGCGCGGCTCCAGGGCTCGAACGAGAGCGCCGCGCCGCTGTTCGGGCGTGCCGGTGCGCTCTTGCGCGAGCTGGCGATGCCGTTCTGGCTAGCCGTCACGCTGCTCGAACACGGCGAGTGGCTCCGCGACGCCGGCGAGGCGGACGAGGCAGACGTCCTGATCACCGAGGCACGGGAGATCTTCGAGCGGCTCGGAGCGACGCCCTGGCTCGAACGGATCGCTCCGACAGCACCCGCCGGACGTGAGGCCGAGACCGTTCCCGGAAAGTCGGCCTAACCCGCTAGCGCGCTGCCGAGGGCGGCCGCGTCGGTGACGGGAGCCTTGCAGGCGAACCGCTCGCAAATGTAGACGGCCGGCAGCCCCTCGACGAGCTCCTTGCCCTCGAGCAGCGGTACGCCCTGGGCCGGGCCGAAGGCGACGACCGCGTTCGGGTCGAACGGCTCGAGTGCCGCCCGCGCGACCTCGCTCTCCGGCGGTCCGACGATCGCGATCTCCTTGGGCGTCGCGAGGTAGAGGTCGAGGGCGTTTAGGGCATGGGCGAGCTCCGTGGGCGCTCGGCCGAGGCTCGCGCCGAACAGGCGCAGCACGCCGACGGCCTGCCGCTCCAGCTCGCCGTCGCCGTAGATGCGGGCCAGGCGGAGCAGGACGAACGCGAGCATCGAGTTGCCCGAGGGGATCGGGTGGTCGAAGAGGTCCTTCTTGCGCGCGACGAGGCGCTCGCCCTCCGCCGCAGCGAGATAGAAGCCGCCGCGCTCCTCGTCCGCGAAGAGCTCGACCGCGAGCAGGGCCAGCCGGCGCGCCTCCTCGAGCCAGCGCAGCTCGCCGGTGGCGACGTGCAGTTCGTAAAGGCCGCTGGCCACGTTGGCGTAGTCGTCGAGGAACCCGGCGCCGGAAGTGCGGCCCGCGCGGCGGCTGCGCTGCAAGCGACCCTCGTCGTTGGAGAGTGGGCCGAGCAGGAACTCCCCGAGTGCCCGCGCCTCGGCGACGAGGTCGTCCCGCTCGAGGCGCCGGCCGGCCTCGGCCAGGGCCGCCAGCGCGAGCCCGTTCCAGGAGGCGATCGCCTTGTCGTCGCGTCCGGGTTGCGGCCGCCCGGCCCGAAGCTCGAGCAACCCGATCCGTGTTTGCTCGTCCAGCTCGCCTCGCAGGACGAAGCGCCCGTCCTCGAACGGCTCGAACAGCTCCTCCGGGGCGCCCTCGCCGGGGGCCCACGAGTACGTCAACCCCTCGACGCCGTCCGTATCCGCATCCTGAGACGAGGCGAACCCGCCCTCGTCGATCCGTAGCTCGCGCACCATGTAGTCGAGCGTCTGCTCGGCCACCTCGCGGTAGCGCTCGTTCCCGGTCACGAGCCAGCCGTGCAGATAGGCCGGCACGAGGAGCGCGTTGTCGTAGAGCATCTTCTCGAAGTGCGGCACGAGCCAGCGTTCGTCCACCGAGTAACGGTGGAAGCCGCCGCCGACGACGTCGTACATGCCGCCCGCTGCCATCCCGTCCAGCGTCTTCGCCGCAAGCTCGGTCTCGCCCCGCCGCAACAAAAGCTCGATCGCCGAGGCCGGCGGGAACTTCGGCGCGCCGCCGAACCCACCCCATTCCGGGTCGGCCAGCTCGCCGAGCCGTCGCGTCGCCTGGAAGAGGAGGGACTCGGTGAGCGGCTCCGACGAGGGCGCGGCCGCCGCCGCCTGCTCGAGCGCCTCGATCAGCACAGTCGCGCGCTGGGCGACCTCGTCCCGCCGCTCGCGGTAGAGGTCAGAGATGGCGACGAGCACCTGCCGGAACGCCGGCATCCCGTGCCGCGGCTCGGGCGGAAAGTAGGTGCCGCCGAGAAACGGCTCGCCCTCGGGCGTGAGGAAAACGGTCAGGGGCCACCCACCGTGCCCCGTCATCGCGACGACAGCCTCCATGTAGATCCCGTCCACATCAGGCCGCTCCTCGCGGTCGACCTTGACGTTGATAAAGCGCTCGTTCATCAGCGCCGCGGTCTCCGCGTCCTCGAAGGACTCGTGCGCCATCACGTGGCACCAGTGGCAGGCCGCGTAGCCGACCGAGAGCAGGATCGGCTTGTCTGCTTCACGCGCACGCGCGAGAGCCTCCTCGCCCCAGGGATACCAGTCGACCGGGTTGTCGGCGTGCTGGAGAAGGTACGGGCTCGTTTCGTCAGCCAGGCGGTTCATTGCCCGACTAGGCTAGCTCCGGATGCTGGAGCTGCAGACCGAGCGGCTGATCCTGCGCGTGCCCGTACCCGAGGACGCGGGGGCGCTCGCGCCGATGTACGCCGACCCCGAGGTGATGCGCTACGTGGGCGACGGACGCACCCTCACGCGGGCCGACACCGAGCTCTCGGTGCGCCGCATGATCGAGCGCTGGAACGAGGATGGCTTCGGGCTCTACACCACGCTCCGCAAGGAGGACGGCGCCGTGATCGGGCGGGTCGGGATCCTGATCTGGAACAGCGAGACCTGGGAGCCGACGACTCGGGCGCAGGCTTCCGGGCCGACGGAGGTCGAGGTCGGCTACACGCTTGGCCGCGACTTCTGGGGCCAAGGGTACGCCACCGAGGCGGCCGGAGCCGTACGCGACTACGCGCTGAACGGCCTCGGCGCCGAGCGCGTGATCGCGCTGATCATCCACGGCAACACCGCATCCGAGAACGTGGCACGCAAGCTCGGGCTCGAGTACGAGCGCGACATCAAGCTCGGCCGGCGAGACGCGCAACTGTTCGCGCTGGACGCATGAGCGACGCTCGCGACCTGCTGCGGCGAACCGCCGAGATCGCTGCCGACTACCTCGATAGTCTCGGCGAGCGCCCCGTCTTCCCGCGGGTGACGCCGGAGGAGCTGCGCGAGACACTCGGCGGACCCTTGCCCGACGAGCCGGTGGACGCCGAGCGCGTGGTCGATGAGCTCGTCGCCGGAGCCCAGCCGGGTGTCGTGGCGCTCGGGAGCGGCCGCTACTTCGGTTTCGTGATCGGCGGAGCCCTACCCGCCGCGCTCGCGGCGGATTGGCTCACCTCGACCTGGGACCAGAACGCGGGCATCTACCCGATCGGTCCCTCGGCCTCCGTCGTCGAGCAGGTCGCGCGGGAATGGCTCGTCGAGCTGCTCGGCCTCCCGGGCGAAGCGTCGGTGGGATTCGTCACAGGAACACAGCTCGCGCATGTGACCGGCCTCGCGGCCGCACGCTGGCACGTTCTCGACCAGGTCGGCTGGGATGTCGGCCGCGAGGGGCTCTCGGGCTCGCCACCGATTCGTGTCCTCGTCGGAGAGCAGCGTCACGTCACCGTCGACCGAGCGCTGCGGCTGCTCGGGCTCGGCGCACCCACCACCGTGGCCGCCGACGACCAGGGCCGCATGCGCCCGGACGCGCTGGCTGAGGCCCTCGCGGATGGTACGGGGCCGACGATTGTCTGTGCCCAGGTAGGTGACGTGAACACAGGCTCGTTCGACCCGCTCGGGCAGATTGCGGACGCCTGCGACAACGCGAGAGCCTGGCTCCACGTGGACGGCGCATTCGGCATCTGGGCTGCGGTCTCGCCGCGCTTCCGCCACCTCGTCGCTGGCCTGGAGCGGGCCGATTCGTGGACGACGGACGCCCACAAGTGGCTCCAGGTGCCGTACGACTCGGGGCTCGTCTTCTGTGCTCATCCGGAGTCCCACCGGGCGGCGATGACGGTGACCGCCTCGTACCTGATCCAGGACGAGGGCGCCCGGCGGGTGCGCGACGCGGTCGACTGGGTGCCGGAGTTCTCGCGCCGGGCTCGAGGCTTCGCCGTCTACGCGGCTCTGCGCTCGCTCGGCCGCAGCGGGCTCGTCGACCTCGTCGAGCGCTGCTGCGATGCCGCCGCGCGTTTCGCGGAGAGGATCGTCGAGGTCGAGGGCGCGGAGGTCTTGAACGACGTCGTGCTGAACCAGGTGCTCGTCCGCTTCGACTCGGACGAGCGGACGGACGAGGTGCTGGCGCGCGTCCAGGCGGGCGGCCGCATCTGGGTCGGCGGGACGACGTGGGCCGGTGGCAAGGCGATCAGGGTCTCGGTCTCGAACTGGCAGACTGGCGACGAGGAGATCGAGCTTGCGGTCGAGGCCTTCAGAGCGGCCTACGCCGGCCAGGCCCCGGCGCGGTAGACCTGGCCCTCGAGCTTCCGTCCCAAGATCTCTTCCAGCCAAGCAGAGATCCCGATCAACGCCTCGAGGTCGACCCCGGTCGGAATTCCCTCCCGCTCGAGCAGGTAGACCAAATCCTCGGTCGCGACATTACCGCTGGCGCGCGGCGCGTACGGGCAGCCGCCAAGACCGCCGATCGACGAGTCGAGGACCTCGGCGCCGGCCTCCAGCGCCGCGAGCGCGTTCGCATAGCCTGTGTTGCGCGTGTTGTGCCCGTGAAAACCGGTGCGCTTGCCGAGCCCGCCGATGCGCTCGACGAGACGCCCCACGTGGGCCGGAGCCGCCACGCCGATCGTGTCGGCCAGGACGACCTCGTCTGCCCCCACCTGCTCCGCGAGCGCGACCACCTCGCCCTCGTCCACCTCGCCCTCGAAGGGGCAGCCGAACGCGACCGAGATCGTCACCGTCGCGGGTTCGGTCGCGGCCGCGAGGATCGCCTCCACCTGCGCGACGGCCTCGTCGCGCGACATCTCGCCGTTGCGTCGGTTGAAGCTATCGGTCGCGCCGAGCGTGACGTTGACGCGGTCGAGCCCGGAGGCCGCGAACCGCTCGTAGCCCCTCTCGTTCAGCACGAGACCCGAGTACTCGGTGCCGTTCCGGAACTCGATCGCCGCGGCCACCTCCTCGGCGCCGGCCATCTGCGGCACACGCTCGGCTCGCACGAAGCTGGCCGCCTCGACGCGGGGCAGGCCCGCGCCGGCGAGCCGGTTCACGAGCTCGGCCCGCTCCCGCGGCTCCAGCGTCTCGGCTTCGTTCTGAAGACCGTCGCGCGGGCCGACGTCGCACAGCGTGACGCTACTCGTCGAAGCCGTACCCTTCAACGCGCTCGGGCCGGATCCGCACCATCACCCGCTGCTCCTCCGGATTGCGCCAGGGGTATTCGTCCTGGCCGAGGTACTTCTTCGCCAGTTTGTCGATCTGTGCGTCCGCGCCTTCGGTGGTCAGTTCGGCGTTCCCGTTGATCGCGAGCCAGCGGTAGGTGTCCTCGGGATCGACCACCAGCAGGGACACTCGCGGATCCTTGCGCAGATGACGCTCCTTCGCGCGCCCCACCGCGGTGTTGAAGAGCACCTCGTCGGTACCCGTGTCGACCCAGACGATCGTCGAGTGCGGCGAGCCGTCGTTGCGCAGTGTCGTCACGGTTCCCACGAAGGGCTGCTCGAGGAACTCGCGCTGCTTGTCGTCAAGGGTTGCCATGTCACTCCTTTCGGTCACGACGCTAGGCTAATTACTCGATGGGAGTAGCCGTCCTGGTCGGTACCCGCAAAGGGCTGTTCGTGCTCACCGGCGACGAAACCCGCCGGGAGTGGTCGGTCGAGGGACCGCACCTCACCGGCTGGGATGTATTCCACGCCATACGCGATCCGCGCGACGGCGCTCTGCACGCGGCCACGAACAACTGGGTTTACGGCGCGACCGCCCACCGCTCGCGCGACCTCGGTAAGACCTGGGAGCGCGCGGAAGGGATCGGGCTGCCCGAGGACAGCGAGCTGACCTGGGAAAAGTCGTGGCACGTCGAGCCGGGGCACGCGGACGAGCCCGAGACGCTCTGGCTCGGCGGCACGCCGGGCGCGCTCTTCCGCAGCGGCGACGGCGGCTCGACCTGGGAGCCGGTGCAGTCGCTGCTCGAGCACTCCACGCGTGAGAAGTGGAACCCCGGCGCGGGGGGTCTCTGCTGCCACTCGATCCAGATGGACCCCTCAGACCCGCAGCGGCTCTACATCGCGATCTCGGCCGCCGGCACCTTCCGAAGCGACGACGGAGGCGAATCGTGGGCACCGAAGAACACCGGCGTCGCTGCCGACTTCTTCCCCGACGACAACTTTCCCGAGGTCGGCCAGTGCGTGCACAAGCTGCTCGTGCACCCGGCGCGGCCGGAGCGGCTCTGGCAGCAGAACCATTGCGGCGTCTACCGCTCGGACGATCGCGGGGACACCTGGGAGCGGCTCGAGGGCAACGGCCTGCCGAGCGGCTTCGGCTTTCCGCTGGCGCTGGATCCGTCAGACCCCGATGCGGCCTTCGTCGTCCCGGAGGAGGGCGCGGAGAACCGTGTCACCCCGAACGGGCGGCTGGGCGTCTACCGCACCCGCGACGGCGGCGCCTCCTGGGAGCTCCTCGAAGAGGGGCTGCCGCAGCAGGCCTGGCAATCGGTCATGCGCGAGGGCATGAGCTTCGACCGGCTCGACCCAGTCGGGATCTACGTGGGCACGCAGAGCGGCTCGGTCTGGGTGTCGCCAGACGGCGGCGGCGAGTGGCTCGAGGCGGTTCGCTACCTGCCGACGATCCTCTCGGTCGAGGCAGCCGAGTGGTCGTAGTGCTGCTGCCCTCGCTGCTCGCGCGCGAGGCCGGCGGCGAGGGGCGCTTCGAGCTCGAGGCGGCCACGGTACGCGAGGCGCTACGTGGCGTCCCGGTGCGAGATCTGCTCTTCGACGAGCGCGGCGAGTTGCGCCCGCTCGTGAACGTCTACCTGGACAAGACCCAGGTGGACGAACTGGACGCTGAGATCACGGTGGACGCGGAGATCCGCGTAGTCGCCGCGATCGCCGGCGGCTCAAGGTAGGGGACGCTGGCCCATCTCAGCGTTACGTGGGTCGAATATCGGGGCAAGTCGACAGGCGTGGCAGAGATGCGACGGGCCGATGAGTCAGATGTCGAGCGGACAACGCTCC
>DATHAF010000010.1:0-7184 GCA_035296785.1 Gaiellaceae bacterium | reverse complement strand
TCCTTGATCGTCTCCCGCACCTCCTTCGTCGCGCCGTCGGTGGACGGGAACGCCTCGATCAGGCTGTTCGGGCCTTTGATCCACTCCGGGCCCGGTGGCGCCACCGCTCCGGCGACGCCCGGCGTCTGATTGAGCTTGACGACGATCGGCCTGCGATCGGCCCCATTCTCCACGAGCACGACGAACGGCTTCATCACTCCGGCCGAGATGCCCGCGTCGGCCAGCGCTTCCCGTCCGTTTATCGCGTCGCCCGTTCCGGGGAAGTCCTTCGCCTGGGCCTCGCTCGGGTTGAGTTGCACGCCGTAGAAGACGAGCACTCCGACGATCGCCATGCCGACGAGGGCAACCGGCCACGGCCGGCGCACGACGAACTTGGCCCAGCGTCCCCACGGGCCGTCCTCGGGATGACCTCGGTCGACGAGGCGCTTCGGCAACAGCCTGAGACTGTTGATTCGCGCGCCCAGGGTCGCGAGCAGCGCGGGCAGAAGCGTAATCGCTGTGATCACCGAGACGGCCGGGATCAGCATCCCGCCGATCCCGATCGAGCGGATGAACGGCAGCGGCAGGACGATCATCGAGAGCAGCCCGACCGCAACGGTCGACCCGGAGACGATCACCGATCGGCCGGCGTGGGTCATCGTCTCGACCAGCGCGGTTTCGACGTCCTCGCCCTCGCGCAACTCGTCGCGGAAGCGGAATATCATCAGCAGCGCGTAGTCGATCGCCACGCCGAGGCCGACGAGCGCGATCAGGAACTGAACGATGATCGAGACGTCGGTGACGTAGGTCAGAAGCCAGACGAGCGTGAAGGTGTTCAGGATGGAGGCCACGGCGATCGCGAGCGGAATCAGCACCGCCGGCAGCGTGCCGAAGACGAAGAACAGGATCACGAGGCAGCCGAGGCCTCCGATCAGCGCCTCCGTCAGCACGCTCGGCCCCTCGCCGCCGCCCGCCGAGGCCTCGTAGATCGGGTCGCGCCCGGTCAGGTTTGCCTCCACGCCTGCGGGCGTGGCCGCCTTCATGCGCGCGCGCACCTCTTTGATGTGCGTCGTCGACGTGAAGCCGGGGGTGCCGGGCGCGTAGATCTCCGCGAAGGTTGTGTGCCTGTCCTTGGAGACATAGACGCGGCTGCCGGTCGACCAGAAGGACGACACCCGCGAGCCGGGGTTGACCTTCGCCGCCGCCGAGATTGCCTTCGCGATCCCGACTTCCTTCGTGACGTCGCCGCTCGAGTGGAACACTGCGACCATCGGCGCCTGCTCTCCGGTGCCGAAGGCCTTCAACGTCCGTTGGTTCGCCTCGTACGACGAGTAACCGGGGATCGAGAAGCTCTCGAACCAGCGCTTCGAGACCTGGCCGGCCGAGAAGGCGCCGAACAGCGTCAGGACGACCCACAAGCCGATCACGGCACGGCGGCGGCGCACGATCACGTGCGCCAGCCGCTCGAGCAGCGGTTGCTTTCCGGATGCCGGGCGGTTGCTCATCAGGGGGCGGCCACCTCCTGCACCATACGCATCTGGTTACCCGACGGGTCGCGGAAACCGGCGTCGATACCGTACGGCTGCTCGGTCGGCTCCTGCGAAAACTCGACTCCCCGGCCCTTGAGCTCGTCGTAGCTCGCCCGGCAGTCATTGGTGTTGAAGAAGAGGCCGCTGGCGGCGCCCTTGGACATCAGCGCCATGATCTGATCGCGGGTCTCCTGCTCGAAGACCGGCGGGCCGGGCACCGCCATCAAGGTGATGCCGACGTCCTGGCCGGGCGCGCCGACGCTGAGCCAGCGGAAATTGCCCATCTCCGGCACGGTCACGTCCTCCCGGAGCTCGAGCCCGAGCTTGTCGGTGTAGAACGCGAGCGCCTCGTCCTGGTCGTGCACCCAGACCTGGACGTAGTTGAGCTGCTTCAGCATGATGATCCTCCGGTTCGTGGTACGGACGGCCGCGACGTTAACTGGCACCTCCGGCGCTGTCTTCTCGAAAACTGCTGGACTGCGGACGCGCCCACGCGAGCTGCACGCAGGTGGGGATCCGACCCCGCGCGGCGGCGGCCGGATGGGCGGCCCGGTAGGCCGTCGGCGAGAGCCCGAAGGCGCGCCTGAAGCTCGTCGTGAAAGAGCCGATGCTGCGCAGCCCGACCGCGAGGCAGATCTCCACGATGGGGCGGTCGGTGTTGCGCAGCAGCGCGGCAGCGCGCTCGAGCCGGCGCGTCCGGAGGTATTGGTGCGGCGTCTCGCCGAAGACGCGCCGGAACTCGCGACTGAAGTGCGCGGGCGAGAGGTGCGCGGCCCGAGCGAGCGAGGGCACGTCGAGTGGATCGCGGTAGCGGGCGTCCGCGAGATCCTTCGCGCGAAGCAGGTGGCGGGCGGCGGGAACGGCGTTCATCGAGCGTTATTCCGCCGGACGATAGGTGAGAATGACGACGCCGTCGGGCCCTACGGGCTTCGTCTCGGCCAGGCGCAACTGGGTCTTACCGACCCCCTCGGCGAACAGGCGCTTGCCGCTGCCAAGCACGATCGGGAAGACCATCAGCCGATATTCGTCCACGAGGTCGTTCTCCATCAGCATCTTGACGAGCCGGCCGCTGCCGTTGACGAGGATATCGCCGCCCTCCTGGAGCGCGGCCACCTCGCCTGCCACGTCGCCCCTGATCACGGTCGAGTTGTTCCAGGTAGGCTCGCCGAGCGTCGACGAGACGACGTACTTGGGCATGGTGTTGAACTTGTCGGCGAACTCGCCCTCCCTCGAGGGCCAGGCCTCGGCAAAGCCCTCGTAGGTCACCCGGCCGAGGAGGAGCCCATCGCTCCCCATCACCTCGTCGAGCTTGAACTTGTCGCCCTCGGGCCCCCGGTCGATCTGGAGCGCCCAGCCACCGTGCTCGTGGCTCTCCGACCCGCCCGGATCTTCGAAGACACCGTCCAGCGTCACGAACTGCGATACGACGATCTTGCTCACGGTCTCCTCCTGTTCGAGATTCACGACTAAGACGGCCCGACCCCTCAGAACTCATCGTCGCAACCGATGAGTCGCGCCGCATGAGAGAGTCTCACGGACGATGAAAAAGCTGGCGGTGGATATCTCGATGTCGCTGGACGGATTCGTGGCCGGGCCGAATCCCACGCTCGAACGGCCGCTGGGTGAGGGCGGCGAGGGGTTGCACGAGTGGGTGCTTCCCCTCGCGAGCTGGCGGAAGCCTCACGGCCTGCCTGGCGGCGAGACCAACGCAAGCACCGAGGTCGTCGAGGAGAGGCTCGAGTCGACCGGCGCGGTCGTGATGGGCCGGCGGATGTTCAGCGGTGGCGACGGGCCGTGGGAAGATGACCCCAACGCGGACGGCTGGTGGGGAGACGACCCTCCGTTCCACGTGCCGGTGTTCGTCCTCACCCACCACCCTCGCGAGACGGTGACCAAGGAGGGAGGAACAACCTTCGCGTTCGTGACGGAAGGCATCGAAGCCGCGCTCGAGGAGGCCCGAACCGCCGCCGGCGAGAAAGACGTTCACGTGGCCGGAGGCGCCACCGCCGTGCAGCAGTACCTCGCGGCAGGGCTCGTCGACGAGCTGCAGGTCAACCTCGCGCCCGTCCTCCTCGGGAGCGGGACCCGCCTCTTCGACGGCCCTCCAGCCGAGTTGGAGCTGATCAGAGTCGTCGAGGCTCCGGTCGTCACACACCTCAAGTACCGCGTGCTGGCCTAGGCCGCACACGCGCGGGCGACCAGGTTCGATCTGCTGCGGAGGCTCGGCTTCGAGTCGCTGCTGATGGTCTGCCTGCCTTCCGCGGGTGCCTGCTGGGGATCGGCGAGGTCTACACCGAGGGGGTTTCGAGGCCGGCCAGCCGGAGCTCGTTTCAGCGACTGGCAAAGCTCGCCGGCGAGCGCCTTGGAGCAGCTGGAGCGCGCCTAGTTCTCTGCTAGCTTGGGCGTGTGCCGGATCGCTCCGCCCAGGCGACCTATCAAGTCGTGTGCCCGCATTGCGGGAAGACGTTCGAGGGCGAGCTGATGACGGCCGCCCGCGCCCCTCGTGCGCGCGGCTTCAAATGCCCACATTGCCGCCTGTTCGTCCCGTTTGAGCGGGCGAGCCGGGAGCTGCTCGCCGACGGCGCCCGCTGACGCGGCATCCTTTGTTCAAAGGGTCAGAAGCCCCCTGATCGTCAGCGCCAGGCTTAGCCCGCGGGAAGCCTAACGGCGCGAAAAGCGTCGGCCACGGGTCGGGCCGTCGCCGGCAGGTGAAACGGCGCAGTCCCGCAGGCGTCCCGAATGGAGGAAGCTCGCGGGGGAGCCAGGGGTTCCGCCGCGCTACTACACGCAGTCTTTGAGGCCCTGCGCTTCGGGCAGGGACTCGAGCTTCTTGAGCGTGTTGTTCTCGATCTGGCGGATGCGCTCCCGCGTGACGCCGAAGGCCCGCCCGACTTCCTCGAGGGTGCAGGGCTGCTTCCCGGAGAGGCCGAAGCGGAGCTCGATCACCTTGCGGTCGCGCTCGGGCAGCGAGGCCAACGCGTTCTCGATGTCCTCGCGCCGCAGCGAGACCTGCGCGGTGTCGTACGGAGACTCGGCCTGCTCGTCCTGGACGAAGTCGCCGAGCTCGGACTCCTCCTCCTCGCCGATCGGCTTCTCCAGCGAGACGGGATGCTGAGCCATGCGCAGGATGTCCCGCACCTCCGCAGTCGTCATCTCGAGCTCGACCGCGATTTCATCCGGCCGGGGCTCGCGCCCGAGGCGCTGCACCAGCTGACGCTCGATGTGCACGACCTTGTTCAGCTTCTCGACCATGTGCACCGGGATGCGGATCGTGCGCGCCTTGTCGGCAATCGCCCGGGTGACCGCCTGCCGGATCCACCACGTCGCGTAGGTCGAGAACTTGTAGCCCTTGCGATAGTCGAACTTCTCCACCGCGCGGATTAGGCCGAGCGAGCCTTCCTGGATCAGGTCGAGGAAGCTCAAGCCGCGGCCGAGGTAGGACTTCGCGATCGAGACG
The DNA here is from genome assembly GCA_035296785.1 of Gaiellaceae bacterium. GTDB lineage: Bacteria > Actinomycetota > Thermoleophilia > Gaiellales > Gaiellaceae > AC-32. Next base: position 2,219 of record DATHAF010000010.1, on the reverse strand, counting down.
ACGAGGCGCAGGTTCGCCTCGATCATCTGCGTCTTCGCGCCCATGTCGCCGCGCTCGATCCGCTTGGCCAGGTACACCTCCTGGTCGGCGGTCAGGAGCGGCACCTTGCCGATCTCGCGCAGGTAGAGCCGCAGTGAGTCGAGCGAGGGCTCGACGGTCAGGTCGAGCTTCGGGCCCTTCTCCTCTTCGGCGAGGGCGGGCTGCTCGTGCGGCGGATGCTTGTGGTTCTCGCCCTCCATCAGCTCGATGGAGTGGTCGATCAGGTACGTGTAGAAGTCTTCGATCTGCTCCTTGGTGAGCTCGACTTCCTCGAGCCCGGAGACGATCTCGTCGTAGGTGAGGAACCCCTTCTCGAGCCCGTCCTGAACGAGCTTGTGGAGCTCTTCTACGTCCGGAAGAGAGATGTCGACGGTGAGCACTTGACCTCCGGCTTGTCTCGCGGCTGGCTTTCGACCTACCTAGAAACGAAAGAGCCGGCCTCCCAACCCCCGGCTCACCCTCTTGGAGGATCCGATGTTACACGCGAAAGCGCAGCATCGAAACAATTTCTTCACAGCCCTGAGACCGTTCCGGCCGGCTCTCCATGCGAGTTCCGGAGCGTGACCTCCGCGAACGCGGGCAGGTCGAGACCGAGCTGGGCGCCGAAGGCCGCCAGCGCAGGGCGCAGCGCACGCGAGTTTCCGTCGGCGACCTTGACGGCGAGGCCGATCCCGGCGGATGAGGCGGCGCACATCAGGCCTTCGGCCCCGCCCTTCGCGATCCACTCCGGCCCGGTCCGCATCAGCTCGGTGTCGGTGGCACCCTCACCGCCCACCAGCACAGGCCAGGCGCGCATCGAGGAGGCGATTCGGTCGCCACCGTCGAGCCGCTCGAGGCTCGCGAACGCCGCGGCGGCTCGTTCGAGCGGGACGCCGAAGCAGACGACGCCGCAGCCGTCCAACCCGGTCGCAACCTCGTCCGGCTCGACCGCGGCGGCCCCGGCGACCTCGTCGAGCAGCGCACGCTGAAGCGGGTGGTCGGCCCGTCTGTAGCCCTCGACGGGCCAGCCGTGTGCTCGGCAGACGGCAATCATCCCGGCGTGCTTGCCCGAGCAGTTGTGGAACACCGGCTGCGGCGGACGGCGATCCTGGAGCCCGCAGTCGAGCTCGTCCTCGCTGCCGCCTGTGGCCGAGAGCAACCGCCGCACGACCTCGACGTGCTCCGGGGTGCCGTAATGCGACGCGGACGCGATCGCAAGCTCGTCCTCGTTCAGATTCGCGTACGCGCGCGCGAGGAGTAGTGCCTGCAGAGGCTTCGCCGAGGAGCGCAGCGACACGACCAGCGCCGCATCGCCCGCCTGGGCCACGACCGAGCCGTGCTGGACTGCGACGGCGTGAACCTCGTGGACGCATTCGACGATCTCCGAGCGCCGCACGGCTACCCTGAGCGGCTCAGCCATGGCCGGGAGCGTAAATGCCTGAACTTCCGGAGGTCGAGGCGCTCCGCCGAGCCCTCGACGGCCCCGTGCGGGCCTTTCCAGTCGAACAGGCCGGGCCAGCCCACGTGGCGACGCTGAAAACGTTCGACCCGCCGCTGATCGCGCTCGAGGGACGGCGGCTGGCCGGCGCCGAGCGGCGAGCCAAGCGGCTGCTCTTCCCGACCGAGGACGGTGAGCTCGTCCTGCTCGTGCACCTGATGTCCGCCGGGCGCGTGCGCTACCTCCGCGCCGGCGAGGCCGGCCCCAAGAAGCCGGCTTTCCGGCTGCGATTCGAGGGCGGCGGCCAGCTCGTCCTCACCGAGGCGGGCCTGAAGAAGCGGGCAGGCGTGTGGCTGCTCACGCCCGAGCAGGTCGACCTCGAACTCGGGCATCTCGGCCCGGAGGCGCTTGGCCTCGGCGCGCAGCGGCTCGGCGACATCCTGAAGACCGAGCCGCGCCGCCTGCACTCGCTCCTGCGTGACCAGCGGGTGATTGCCGGGATCGGCCGCGCGTGGGCGAACGAGATCCTGCACACCGCGGCCCTGTCCCCCTTTGCCACGGCTCAGGGTCTGACCCCGGGACAGGTCCAGACCCTCGCGAAGGCGATCGACTCCGAGCTTCAGCGAGGGCTCGAGCTACGCGAGCGCGGCGCGAAGGATGCGAGCGTCTACCGCATCCACAAGAAGTTGCACGAGCCCTGCCATGCCTGCGGCACGCCGATCGAGCAGGTCGACTTCGACCAGCACACGATCTTCTACTGCCC
>DATHAF010000009.1:0-48296 GCA_035296785.1 Gaiellaceae bacterium | reverse complement strand
CACTTCGGCATCACGTCATTCGGCGTCAACGCATTTACAGCTCATCAGGTGGGCGATCGGCTCATCAACGAGCACGACGAGTCACAGGAGCATGACCTGCAGGAGGAGCTGTACCTCGTCCAGCGAGGGCGCGCGACGTTCGAGCTCGACGGCGAGCGGGTGGACGCACCCGCGGGCACACTCGTCTTCGTTCGCCCGGAGGTGAAGCGGACGGCGTTCGCTGGGGAGCCGGGGACGACGCTCGTCGCGGTCGGCGGAACTCCGGGGAAGGCGTACGAGGCCCAGGGCGGCGAGATCTGGATGCCGCTCCACCATCTCTACGAGTCAGGCGAATACGCCGAGGCTGCCGATCGGGGACGCGAGTTGATCGAAGCTCATCCCGAGTACGCCGGGCCGCTCTACAACCTTGCGTGCTGCGAGAGCCTCGCCCGTCGGACAGACGATGCGATCAGGCATCTCCGGCTCGCGATCGACCGCAAGGAATCGTTCCGTTCGCTTGCTGCCGGGGACAGCGACTTCGACCCGATTCGCGACGAGGCCGCTTTCACGGAACTGGTTCAGGGCAACGCAGCCGAGCCAACCACGGGTTAACAGACTTCGCGTCGGTCGCGTCAGGCGTCATTCCCGAACGCTGGCCCAGCCGAGCGGCGCGTTGCCTTCTAGCCCGTCACGCTTGCTACCGGGCTGGGGGTGAACAGCCTCCAGTTCCCCTCGGAGACGACTTCGACGGTGCCGTCGACCACTTGAATGGCGGTCTCGTCGTCGATCGCGTACGCCGGACCCTCGATTCCGGCCGCCCACCTCTCTGCGTCGGCCATCGTATTCCCCGGCAGATCCTCGTGGGCCAGGTGCGGGCAGATCGAGAAGTCGACGAGTCCGAGCGTTTCGTCGCCACCGCTGGGCGGCTTCCACTGGACGAAGTCCTCGCCGATACGCGGGGTCATCACCATGCTCCCGGCGCTCAATCCCACCCAGACCATCTCGTGTAGCGACGGTAGGAGGTCCGCCAGCCCGGACTGCCGCATCCAGTGGCACAGATACAGGGCATCGCCGCCATTCACCAATAAGACGTCTATCTCTCGGACCCATGACACCCAGCGTTCTTGGTCGATGCTGGGCAGCGCGGTCAGCTCCAACACTCCCAAGGACTTCCAACCCAGTTCGCACATGGGACAGCGGGGCTCCTGCCCGCTGATGAAATTCCATGCTCTGCCAGGACCGGCCATTGGGTGCGCGTATGACGCGGTGGGGATGCAGAGGGCGTCGGACTCGGCAATCGGCTTCCCCAAGAGGTCGACGAGAGCGTCGTGGATGCTCGCGTTCTTGATGCCGGCGGACGTGAGAAGAAGTTTCATGCGGCTCTCCTGGAGTCGTTAGTGCAGGCGAGATCCGTACGCGGTAGAGACCGGCAGACCATCAAAAACTCATCGGCTCCGCCCACATCCGGCCTCACGTCCTCGGAAGAGATTCCCGAACCCTGGCCCACCCGAGAGGGGTCACCGTCTGCCATCGCGTCAAGGCTCGACCGATGAGTTGCGGATCGCCGGGCTGTCCAACCCTCAGAACACCATCAACGGGCGACGCGAGTGGAGGGAGGCGCGACATGGCTGAATGGGAGAAGCGGTTCTTTGCCCTGAATCTGATCGTCGGGGATCTTGAGCGCTCGAAGGCGTTCTACCGGGAGGTCTTCGGTTTGGCTCCGCTGAACGAGGAGGAGGACTTGGCCATCTTCCGCTTCACGGACACGTTCGTTGCGTTGCGCCACGCTCCGGCCCACCAGAGCGCCCCTACGGACGAGGTCCTCGGCCTGGCGCAGAAGGGTGTCGGGCAGTTCGCCATCGTCGTTGAGGACGTGGATGCGGTGCGCGCTGAGTTGGACGAGCACGGAGTGACAGTGATCAGCGGCCCGGCGAATCGTGACTGGGGTATGCGCACGCTCACCTTCGCCGATCCGGGCGGCTACACCTGGGGGATCGCGCAAGACTTGCCCTAGCGCCTCGGGGTCGTAGCGTTACGGCTCCAGAGGGCCGCCCCGACTTGCTCGGAAGGTCCTTCGCCCGCTTGCATGTTGGATCGTGATGCGAGTCCCCCAAGGGACATTCCCGCACAGTGGCCCACCCAGAATCCGACCCAGAGTCGGTCCATCGCCATTCGCGCGTCTTGCTCGATCGGTTCTAGACGTGCTGACCCCGAGCACAGCTCGAGCGGGTGGTGGCAAAAGCGGCTGCACGAGCCTTAGCTCTGCGGAGACCGTGGCCTGGGTGAAGGTGAAGAGAGTGCAATGCGGTCGGCTGTGGAGCGCCAGAACGCAGCCCCTCGTTCGCACAGCCGATCGGAAACGTGAGGCACTTGTCGAGCGGCCCGAACGGGGAGTCATCAGGCAGGGGCGGAGCAGGAGCCGTCAGGCCCAGAACCGCCATCACGATCGCGATCAACGCCTTCACCCCTCGCAGTGTGCTCTTCGCCCGCGAGCTTTGCGAACGGGTCAGCCCCCGTAGCCGCTGCGGTGGCCAGCGTCGCTGGCGCGCAGCTGGCGCGCACCGGCACCCCCTTCGTTTGCAGCGCTAAGCGTTTAGGTACCCAGGACGTTGCTTGTAGGCGTGAAGGCTTGGACGGACGAAACCGACCGCGGCTGCACGTACGAGGAGCGGGGCGTCGTCAGGAGCGGAGTTCCGCCGAGCGAAGAAAGCGGCTGCTTGGCGCTCAGGCTTCCGCCGCGCTGAAAACACGCCTCCACGCCCAGCCGGCATTCACCCGTGACGGCTGCGGCAGCGTAAGCGGCCCCCTGCCATCGGGAGCTCAGCGGAAGATCGCGGCTCTAGCCTCCCCCACCCGGCCCCATTCCTTGCTGGCCCTTGGAAGACCAGAAAGCGACCCTGCGAACTTCATCTTGTGCGTCTTTGCCTGCAAGAGCCTGCTGTCGGGCGCGTTCGGCCAAGTAGCGGGCGTGTGCCTTCCTCTGCCGACGAGCAACGACTCGCATCCACCAGTTCATCTTGCTCGCCTCCTTCGACCGTAACTGTAGTCGCCGAGCGGCGGCCGCGAGGAGCCTGAACCGTGTCGCATCAGCTACCCCAGCTAACAACCGTAGCCGGGGGCATGCTCCTAGTTCGCCGCGGCGTTCTGCGGGCAGTGCTTGACGGATGGACGCTTCCGTTCACCGCGCCTAGCCCGCCGGGTGCACCATCCAGACATTCGGCTCCACGTAGAGCCCCTTGTCGCGTTCGCGGTCGATCTCGACCGGCACGAGCGCGCCCGGGATGACGTAAACGCCGGTCTCGGGAAACGTCATCTCCGCCCATTCTTCCCACTCGCCGACCGAGCCCGGGACGCTCATGGATCGCGGCGCAACCTCCACGATCTCGGCTCCGAGACGCTCGTGCGTCCTGAGCCAGGGGTCGAAGTGAGTGCCGTCAGCGCGGCGCCACCTGATGTAGCGCTCCATTGGAGCCAGCGGATACCGGTGCTTCAAGGTCGGGCGGACCGGAGCGATCAGCGTTTCTAGCCCGTGGTCGCGACCGATCTCCGCCATCCGCTGGATCATGCGACTGCTGAGGCCCTTCCCGCGGCACTCAAGTGCAATCACGATCTGCAGCGCGCAGAGCACAGTCGGCTCCGGGGCACCCTCGGCGAACCTCGCTTCGACGACGGCGTCGATTCCTTTATTCGGCAGGCTCGCGGCGTCCCCGTCCCACGACGCGGGAACCGCGTTCCCCGCAGCGACGACCTCCTCGCACTCGTCGTCCCAAACGTAGAAGTGAAACTCGGCGTCTTCGCGGATCAGGCGGGCGAAGAGGCGTTCGAGAACGGGATCGTGGTACATGAACTTCGGCCAGACTCCCTCGCTGAGGCTGGCTGCGTGAGGGAGCCTGCCGGGCCGCTCGGCGCGGGTCGGAAACTGCAGCGCCATCTCAGACGGAGCGTCTCAGAAGCGACCGCCTGTCAGCAAGGAAATCCATAACCGGGGGTTGCAGGTTCGAGTCTCGCAGCCCTGTGGGCCATTCCGGTCCCGAGCGAGCAAGGGGCGCGTCATAGAATCGCACCATGCGGGCACTCCTCGCCGTCGCGGTGCTCGGGACGATTCTCCTCGCGTCGGCCGGGTCCGCCTCTCCCGGAGCCGCCAAGCCGCGCACGCTCGCCACAGCGGGGCCGGTGCTGGGAATCGCCGCAGACGGCGACCGGGCCGCTCTCGACATCGGCCTTCCTGGCCACTGTTCGCGGGTCCTCGTCTGGGAGCCGCTGCGCCGCCCGCGGGTCGTCACCCTGCTGCACCGCGGCCGCTGCGAGGGGATCCGTAAGGACATACACGCCCCTGCGCTCGCCGGAACGCGGGCGGCCTGGTATTGGAGAACCGGCGGGAACGGCCTCGAAACCATCGTTCTGACGGCGACGCTGGCGCACCCGACTCCGGTGCGGATCGCCGCGGGCTACTACGGCGATATGGAGGCTTCAGGGGGTGAGTTCGTCCACCCGCCGATCGGGGACGGAGCGCTACTCGCCTTCACCTACGAGCAGCGCTGCGGATTGGACTCACGCCAGTTCTCCTGCCCGCCCGGCCGCAAGTCAGGTGACGTCCTGCACGCGAGCGTGTGGAGGGTGGGCGGCCACGGCCCCTGCCCCGGCATGACGCTGGCGGGGAGACCCTTTCGCTCCTGCTCGCGCCTCGCCCAGGCTGACGGTGAGCTGAGCGTGCTCGCCCTGGACGCCGGGCGCATCGCCGTGCGGACGGCAAGCGGCGTCAGGCTGCTCAGCGGCACCGGTGGAGTCCTCGGCGACTTTCCGGTGCGGGCACGCGCCGCGGCGCTCTCCGGCAACCGACTCGCCCTGCGGACGGCGCAGGCCGTCGAGATATACGACACCGACTCCGGCCGGTTGGCCGCCCGGTTCCCCGCCGAGCGGAGCCTCCGGCTTCAGGACCTCGATCGCGCCATCCTCGTGACCGCCTTGGGCCGGATGGTTACCCTCCGAAGACTCGGCTGGGGCCAAACGAGCACGATTCGGGCGACCGGAATCGCGCGGGCGCAGCTCGAGCGGGCCGGTCTCTTCGTCGCGAGTGGCCGGCGGGTGACGTTCACACCTATCGGTGACGTCCTGCAGCGACTCGGGGCTAGGCGATGACATCACTGTCTTGCGCGACGTACACGACCAGTCTGCGCCGGCCCGAGCTTCCGATCACTGGCCGGGCTAATTCGACTCGCCTGTGGCGTCATGCGGGGCGCCAACAGGCTTCGATTCGGGCGAGCCGCGCTGGCGCAAGTAGACCGAGAAGACGGCCATGGTGCCGATCGCGAGAAACTCAGATTGCCAGTTTTGCAGGCTGCGGTCCCAGAAGTCGGCATTGCCCCAGTACTCGCCCCAACCGATCGGTGAGGAGTGGTGGTCGAGTTGTTCGTGATTGAAGGCGCGCCAGCCGGTCACGGACTGGCCGAGCCAGCTCCCGATGAAACAGAAGAGCATGGCGAGCGCGAGCGAGTTCTCGTAGAGCCGCCGTTTGACGCCACCCAGACGTGCCCAGCGTGGTGAGTTCGCCTTCGCATAGCCGCCGACGAACTGGCTCTGATCGCTCATGAGGCCAAGATTGTCCTCGGACTTCGACTCGCTCGAGCCTCGCTCGAGCAGCCAGATGGTCGCGAAGATGTACAAGAGGAACTGTAGGAACTCTGACTGCCAGTTCTCGAGGACGTCCCCGCCGAACTCCGAGGACGAGACGTAGCGGAGCCAGCTGTAGGTCTCGGACTGATGCTCGATGGCGTTGGCGTTGAACTGATGCAGGCCGGCGAAGGACTGCCCGATCAAGGAGACCAACAGAATGACGCCGAAGAAGAGCGAGATGCCATGTGCGCGCCCGAACCTCATCAGCGATTCCCTATGCCGACGTAGAAGCAGAGGGCAAGGACGGCGAGGATGAAGAGCCAATAGGAGGTGAACATCGTCCGCATGAGCGGAAGATTGATCGCATGCGGCTGTCTCTAAACTTCGGACGAGCGGCGGCCCCGCCGACCGAAGGCGATGGTCGCGATAGTCGTGCGCGGGAGCGCCGCAACGAAGTGGCACCCATCGCAACGAAGTGGCACCCATTACAGCGCGGGCGGCTACCTGTTAACGCACGACACGCAACGATCTCGACCCATGCGCTACGGCGAGCCCAAAAGTCGGTCTAGGTCCTGTTCGGCGTCGGCAACGGCCTTCGCCGCGGAGGCGGCTTTTGCGGTCCTCTTCGTTGCCGGCCTCACCGGATGTGCATCGAGCGATCCTCGTTCGAGCACGACAGACAGCCGCCGTCACTCGCAGCTGATTCGGCAAGCCGACTACGGGGAGACGTGGCCATTCGGACCGAATGAGGGCCTGTTGCACTGCCGCCGCGCAGAGGGCAAGCGCATCGTCACGCTCGAGGTCGACGGTGTGAATTATGCGGTGAACGAGGCAGCAAGGCGGCAGGGCGCGGCGGGTATCCGAGTGATTCTCGCGACCGACCACAGTGGAATCCCGTTCGACTATTCGCCTGTGCTCGCTGATGGGCTTGAGCTCTGCTGATGAGGGCTCAGGTTCGACTGGCCTACCACCACCCCCGCGCTTCGATCAGCCGTGCCCCCTGCGGTGTCGGGTCGCGAAGGCGTCCAGTCGAGAGGGTCATTGCCATGCCGATCGCCTCCGGCGCCGTCGGGGCAAAGCCGTGCCGCGCGTAGAGCGTGCGTCCGGCTCAATCGGCCAGGCCCTCACGTCGACCGATCCTGCCGAACCCAGAGCGTCACGAGGCGGGCGACGAGCGTGACGAGGAAGACCTGGCCGAGCAGCGCCTCGAGCGCCGTCAGCGCCTGGGGAAGGCCTACCGCCGGCGAGAGATCGCCGAAGCCGAGCGTCGTCAGGGTGACGAAGCTGAAATAGAGGTACTCCGACTCCTGATGCTGTCCCGCCTGAGCGAAGAACGGTGCGTCGCGAAGGGAGTCGACCGCCAGGTACGCAAATGCGAACAGCAATCCGACGAGCACGTACGTACAAAGCGCGCCGAGCACCGTCTCGTGACTCACCCGCTCGTGGTGCAGGACCCGGCTCAGAGTGATTGGGAGCGTGGCTGTCACGAGCAGCGCAGCGGGGAGCAGGTACGTCAGTCCGATGACCGACTCCGAGTTGACCACGAGCACGACTGGCGCGATCAGCATGCAGACCGCAATCGAGATCCAGTGGCGGCGCTTGACGGTGTGGCCGGTGTCCGGGTCGCTGATCGCGACGACCAGAGCCGCCGCGGCAAGAAACGTGCTGCCGATCACGCCCCAGCGCTTGTCCTCGACGACCTCGAGCAGAAAGAAGTTCGCCAGCAGCAGCACGAGCAGTGCCGCGTAGCTGTCGAGGATCCGGATCGCGCGCTGCCGCATCGTCCAGCGGGACGATAGTGGCGGCGAGCCGCGGTGGCCGGTGGCAGTGGAAACCCCCAAGGCCACGGCGGGTAACGACGGGGTAGGCTCAGCGCCGTGGCAGTCCTGACCTCCCAGGGAGAGTCCTCGGATGCCTTCGAGGAGCGGCGCGCGCGCATGGAGGAGCTCGTCGCGGAGCTCCGCGAGCGCACGGCGCAGGTCGCGCACGGAGGCGGTGACAAGGCCCTCGAAAAGCACCGCTCGCGGGGGAAGCTGACCGCTCGAGAGCGGATCGACCGGATGTGCGACCCCGATACGGCCTTCCTCGAGTTTTCGGCCCTGGCCGCGTGGGACCTCTACGAGGGTCAGGCTCCGAGCGCCGGGATCGTCACCGGCATCGGCGTGATCGAGGGCCGCGAGTGCGTGCTCGTCGCCAACGACGCCACGGTCAAGGGCGGCACCTATTTCCCGCTGACCGTGAAGAAGCATCTGCGCGCCCAGGAAGTCGCCGAGCAGAACCACCTGCCGTGCATCTACCTGGTGGACTCGGGCGGCGCCTTCTTGCCGCTCCAGGACGAGGTCTTCCCGGACCGCGACCACTTCGGGCGGATCTTCTACAACCAGGCGAGGCTCTCGGCGCAGGGGATTCCGCAGATCGCCTCGGTGATGGGCTCCTGCACCGCCGGCGGCGCGTACGTGCCGGCGATGAGCGACGAGACGATCATCGTCAAGGGCACCGGTACGATCTTCATCGGCGGCCCACCCCTGGTGAAGGCGGCGACGGGACAAGACGTGACCGCGGAGGAGCTGGGTGGCGCCGATGTGCATGCGCGGCAGTCGGGGGTGGCCGATCACTACGCGACCTCGGACGAGCACGCACTGGCGCTCGTGCGAGAGATCGTCCGCAACCTCAACCTGCCCGAAAAGGACATGCCCTGGGCTCTGACCACGCCGGAGACGCCCGCCGCCGAGCCGGGCGAGCTGTATGGGCTGATCCCGACAGACTTTCGTCACCAGGTCGACCCGCGCGAGCTGATCGCCCGGATCGTCGACGGCTCGCGCTTCCACGAGTTCAAGGCGCTCTACGGCGAGACCCTGGTCTGCGGGTTCGCGCGCATCGAGGGCTACCCGGTCGGCATCCTCGCCAACAACGGAGTCCTCTTCGGAGAGTCCGCGGCCAAGGGCGGCCACTTCGTCGAGCTTGCCTGCAAGCGGAAGATCCCGCTCGTCTTCCTGCAGAACATCACGGGCTTCATGGTGGGCAAGGAGTACGAGGCCGGCGGGATCGCGCGCGACGGCGCCAAGCTCGTGACCGCCGTCGCCTGCGCGGAGGTGCCGAAGTTCACGGTCATCGTCGGTGGCTCGTTCGGCGCGGGCAACTATGGGATGTGCGGCCGCGCCTACTCGCCGCGGCAGCTCTGGATGTGGCCGAACGCGCGCATCTCCGTGATGGGCGGCGAGCAGGCCGCGACCGTCCTCTCGATGGTCGGCGACACCGACCCCGACGAGATCCGCGCCAAGTACGACGTCGAGGGCAACCCCTACTACTCGACAGCCCGCCTCTGGGACGACGGGATCATCGATCCCCTCGACACGCGCCGCGTGCTCGCGCTGGGAATCTCTGCGGCGCTGAACGCGTCTATCCCTGAGACGACGTTCGGCGTCTTCCGGATGTAGAGAGGAGCGAGATGGGCTACTCGATCGTGCAAGTCGAGGAGATCGACCCCGCCGGGCCCGGCGGCGTGGTCAGGTTCGTGCGGCGCGAGCTCGGAGTCGAGGCGTTCGGGATCAACTGGTTCGAGCTCGCGCCGAACGCCGTCGGGCACGAGCACGACGAGGAGGACACCCGCCAGGAGGAAGTCAATGTGATCATCCGGGGCTCAGGTGCCTACTGGGTGGACGGCAAGGAGATATCCGTCCGCGAAGGCACGTTCATGCGCTTCGATCCGGAGACGACACGTGTTCCGGTCGCCGGGCCGGAGGGGATGACGTTCATCGCCGTCGGCGCGCGCCACGGCAGCTACGAGCCAAGGGGGTCGTTTTGAACCACACGATCGAGCTGAACGAAGACGAGCTGCGGCTCCTCCAGTCGGCGCTCCATGCCTATCTCGACGACTTCGGACACGAGGAAGGCGACGTGCTCCGGCAGATCAAAGAGCTGTTGGCGAAGCTCCCCACGGCAGGCGTTCCCGACGACTAGTACTAGAGGATCAGCGTCTCGGCGAACCCCGCCTCCGACGCGAAGCGCTGGAGGCGGTAGGGCCCCAGGTCGAGACTCGGGCTGAGGCCGAGGATCTCCTCGGCGAGCGCGCGGCCGACCGCCGGCGATTGCATGAACCCGTGGCCGGAAAAGCCGCAGGCCGCATAGACGCCGTTGGCGATCTCGCCGAGGATCGGGTGCGCGTCGGGAGTCATGTCGTAGAGGCCAGCCCAGCCGCGCTCGATCGCCGCCTCGGCCGCAGGTGCGTAGCGGTGCCGCAGCCGCTCGAGGCGGTCGTCGAAGAGCGTCTCGTCGACCTCCTCCTCGAAGCTCCAGCGCGGCTCCGGGTCGACCATCGCCAGCAAGAGCCGATCGCCGCGGCTGCGGAAATGGAAACCGCTCTCGGCCTCCAGCACCATCGGCAGGCTCTCCGGAAGCTGCGGCAACACGCTGGTCTCGAGCAGCTGGCGACAGAGCGGTCGCACCGGAAGATCGACTCCGCGCTTCGCGCCCAGCTCGGCCGACCAGGGGCCGCAGGCGATCACGAGTACGTCCGCCTCCAGAGCCTCGGCGGCGGTTCCCTCACGGACCTCGACGCCGAGCTTGAGCGCGCGGCGCACGAGCTCGCGCGTGACGGCGGGCGGGTCGGCCACTCCGTCCGTGGCGCAGAAGACGGCACCGAGCACGTCGTCCGTTCGTAGACCGTCCACGGAGCCCGCGTCGAGACGCTCGACCGCGACGCCGAGGTCGGCCTGGAGGGCGCGGCGCTCCTCCAGCTCCGCCAAGCCGGCCTCGGTGGTGGCCAGGAACAGGTAGCCGACCTGGTGAAACAGCGGCTCGCCGAGCTCCTCGAAGAAGCGGATGCTCGCCTGGGCAAGCCTCACCTCGGCCGCGGTGGAGAACTGCTGCCGCACACCGCCCATGGCCTTCGAAGTGGCGCCGCCGGCCACTCGGCCGCGGTCGGCGAGGACGACCTCGCGCGCGCCCAGTGAGGCGAGGTGGTACGCAACGGAGGCGCCGATCGCGCCCGCCCCTGCTACAACGATTCGAGCCACGCGTCCAGCTCCCGCTTCTCCTCGTCGTTCAGGCGGCGCAGCGGCAGGCGCACGTCCTCGCGCACCGGCACACCACGCCGGCCGAGCACGAACTTCGCCGCCGCCTGGAACGGGTAGCGGTCGAGCGCGCGCCGGAGCTCCGAGACGTGGCCCGCCCGGTCTCGAACGAGCGCGACCACGCGCTCGGGGAACACCGACGCGAGCCCGGAGACAGCTCCGGCCGAGCCTCGCTCCAGCCCGGCGAGCACGAGGTCCTCGGCGCCGACGAACACGTCGAGCCCCTCGAGCAGATACGGCTCCACCGCTTCGAACGGCTTGTCGGAGACCTTCAGGCCCGCGAGGTTCGGCGCCAGCCCGCGCAAACGCTCGAGCACGGGAAGCGGCACCGCATAGCCGCTGCGCGCCTGGAACTCGTAGACGTAGAACGGCGTGGGCGTGCACGCGCGGGCGGCCGTGGCCAGGTGGGCGAGCAGCGACTCGTCGTCCAGCGCGTAGTAGGGCGGCGAGATCACGGCCACGCCCGCGGCCCCCGCCCCCGCCGCGTGTTCGGCCAGCGCGGCGGTCTCGGCAGTTGTCTGCGCACCGCAGTGCGCGATCGCCGGAAGCGGCCCCGCGAGGAAGAGCTCGGCCGCACGCCGACGCTCGGCTGCGGAGAGCAGGATCCCCTCCCCCGTCGTACCGAGCGCCAGGATCCCGTCGAGCCCGGCCGTCGCGAGAAACTCGAGATAGGGCCCGAAGGCTTCCTCATCGAGGGCGGCGCCGTCTTCGCGCAAAGGCGTGACGGCGGCCGCGAGCGCTCCGCGCAGCATCTTGCAATCGTACGATGCGCGCGGATGAATGCCTTACGCCTCGAGCGGGACGGCGATCTGCTTCGCGTCACGATGGCGCGCCCGGAGCGGCGCAATGCCTTCGACGCGGAACTGATCGGCGAGCTGACCCAGGCATTCGGGGACGTCGGCGACGACATGCTCGCGGTCCTCCTGGCCGGCGAAGGCAAAAGCTTCTCCGCCGGCGCCGACGTCGACTGGATGCGCAGCGCGGCTGAGCTGAGCTACGAGGAGAACGTCACCGACGCACGGCGCCTGCGGATGATGCTGGAGACGATCGAGTCCTGCCCGGCGCCCGTCGTCGCCCGGGTGCAGGGCCATGCCCTCGGCGGCGGTTGTGGCCTCGTCTCGTGCGCCGACATCGTCATCGCCTCGCCCGACGTCGAGTTCGCCTTCTCCGAAGTGAAGCTCGGGATCATCCCGGCGGTGATCTCGCCCTTCGCGCTGGCGAAGATCGGGCCGAGCGCGGCGCGGCGCTACTTCGTCACGGGTGAGCGCTTCGACGCGGGTACGGCGCTGCGAATCGGGCTCGTGCACGAGGTGGCGGAGGATCTCGATGCCGCCGTGGAGCTGGTGCTGATCGAGCTCCGCTCGGCCGGTCCGGAGGCCGCTCGCCACGCGAAGAAGCTCGTTCTCGAGCGGCCCGACGGCCCCGGAACCGAGCGCCGCATCGCCCAGAGGCGGACGAGCGACGAGGGCCAGGAGGGCCTGCGCGCGTTCCTCGAGAAGCGCGACCCTTCGTGGGCATCGAGAAGCTCCTCGTAGCCAACCGGGGCGAGATCGCGCTGCGGGTCTTCCGGGCCTGCCGCGAGCTCGGGATCGAGGCCGTCGCCGTGGCCGCGACCGACGACGCGGGGTCGCTGCACGCGCGCTCGGCGGACGCGACCGTGATGATCTCCTCGTATTTGGAGGCCGGCGAGCACATTCGCGCGGCTCGGGAGAGCGGCGCGGACGCGATCCACCCGGGCTACGGATTCCTCGCCGAGAACGCGGACTTCGCGGAGGCGGTGGTGGGTGCGGGGCTGATCTGGGTCGGCCCGCCTCCGGAGGCACTGCGGGCCGGCGGCGACAAGCTCGAGGCCAAGAGGCTGGCGCGCGAGGCCGGCGTGCCGGTCGTGCCGCAGGGGGCGCCGGGCGAGATCGGCTTTCCGCTGATCGTCAAGGCCGCTGCGGGCGGCGGCGGGCGCGGGATGCGGGTCGTGCGCGAGCCGGGCGAGCTGCAGGAGGCCCTGGCGGCGGCGCAGCGCGAAGCCAAGGCCGCCTTCGGCGACGCCCGCGTCTTCTGCGAGCGCTACGTCGAGCGGCCGCGCCACGTGGAGATCCAGCTGCTCGGCGACGTCCACGGCAACATGGTCGCCCTCGGCGAGCGCGAGTGCTCGGTGCAGCGGCGCCATCAGAAAGTCCTGGAGGAAGCGCCCTCCCCCGCTCTCGATCCCGAGCTGCGCGGGCGGATGAGCGACGCCGCGGTCGCCTTCGCGCGGGCGATCGGCTACCGCAGCGCCGGCACCGCCGAGTTCATGCTCGACGGCCGCGACTTCTGGTTCCTGGAGCTGAACGGGCGCATCCAGGTCGAGCATCCTGTGACGGAGCTCGTCACGGGAACCGATCTCGTCCAGGAGCAGCTACGCATCGCGCAGGGCGAGCCCCTCCGGGCCGAGTCGCGCCTGCTGGGTCACGCGGTCGAGGTGCGGCTCTACGCGGAGGATCCGCGAACATTCCTCCCACAGACCGGCCGGATCGAGCGGCTGCGGCTGCCGGAGGAGATCCGCGTGGATGCTGGGGTGGAGGAGGGCAACGAGATCGGCACCTCGTACGACCCGCTGATCGCGAAACTGATCGCGCACGGGGCCACGCGGGAGGAGGCTCTCGAGCGGCTCGCTGCGGCGCTGGCGGCGACGGAGGTCGACGGCGTCACCACCAACCTCCCGTTCCTGCGTTGGCTCGTCGCGCACCCCGCGCTGCGGGCCGGGCGGACGACAACTGCCTTCCTGACCGAGCATCCCCCGCTGTCCGCGCAGCCGATCAGCGTCGCCGACCCGGTCTGGGCGGGCGGGTTCCGCCTCAACCTCCCACCTCGCCCTCCTGCTTCGCCGCCGGACCCCGACGCAGACTACGCGCCGGAGGGCGCCGCAGAACAGAGCGCGCTGACCGCGCCCATGCCCGGGACGGTGATCCGCGTACTCGTCAGCGAGGAGGACAAGGTGCAGCCGCGCCAGCCGCTGATCGTGCTGGAGGCGATGAAAATGGAGACGCCGATCGTGTCACCGTACGCGGCGGTCGTCCGGACGGTGCACGTCGCCGAAGGCGACCGCGTCGGGGGCGGCGACCTGCTCATCGAGCTGGAGGAGTAACTACCCGGCGAAGTAGATCCGCTTGCCGTCGCGCGACCAGGCCGGTGGGGACGGGAACATGTTCAGCTCGCAGAGAGCCGAGCTGGCTAGCTGCTTGCTGCCGCGGCCGTTCGGGCGGACGATGGTGAGGTTCGCGCTCGTCAGCAGCGCGATCCGCTTGCCGTCGGGCGACCAGGTCGGGCAACTGCCCCCGAAGCCCGCGCGCCCCCCCACCCGATGCACGGGACCGCGCGCCAGCGGTCTGACGAAGACGCCCGTGTCCTGCTCGAGCGCGATCGTCCTCCCCCTAGGCCCCCATGCCGCATAGAGCCCCGCCGCGAGCCGCCGCCTGCCGCTGCCGTTGGCGTTTACGACGAGAACGCGGTGCTCGAGGCTCGGCGTAGTCGTGCCGAAGCCGATCCGTTTTCCCTCAGGCGACCAGGCGGGCGGCGAGCGGAAGGCCTGCTCCATCGAGCCCCGGTAGATCATCCGGACGCCCGAACCGTCGCCCCGCGCGATCTTCAGCGCTTTCGCAGTCGCAGGGGTATAGGCCTCGAAGTCCTGGAAAAGCAGCCGCCCGTCGCGCGTCCAGGCCGGCTGCATGGCGCGGCCGAACAGCTTCCGCTCGCCCGACCCGTTCGCGTTCACCGCCCAGATGTCGGTGAACGGGCACCAGAGGACGATCTCCGGCTCACAGAGGCTCCGGTTCCACGTCATGAAGACGAGCCGCTGCCCGTTGGGCGACCAGAGCGGGCGCAGCTTCTCGCCCGCGCTGAAGGTCAACTGGTGCTGGCGGCTTCCGTCGGCGTTCATCAGCCACACCTGCGGGTCGGGCTCGGCGTCGCGCACGTAGGCGATGCGCCGCCCATTCGGCGAGAGCGCGGGGAAGTACTCCTGCTGCGGGGCGTCGGTGAGCGCGTGCCTGGAGCCGCCCGAGACGGAGACGACATAGATGTCGCCGGTGTAGGGATCGTAGGCCGCGGCCGAGCCGCCGAGGGTCAACGCGAGCAGCGCGACCGCAACCAGCTTCATCGGGCTAGAAGAGTTTTTGGAGCTTCATCGCCTGGCCCATGTCCCCGTTCACCTTGAGCTTGCCGGACATGTACGCGGAGGTCGGGTTCTGCTCGCCGTTGGCGATCTTCATGAAGGTCTCGGCCGAGGTCGAGATGATCGTGTCAGCGTCGCCCTCGCGCTCGTCGACGCTGACCTTGCCGTCGTCCACCTCGACGAGCCAGGTGCCGGCCCCGTCGATGTCGAAGCGGTAGCTCGCGTTGAGGCCGGCCGCCTTCGCCTGGTCGACCCTCGACTCGAGGGTCTCGAAGAACTCTCGCGGGCTCTCTGGCATGCGCGCGAGATTACAGCACAGGCTCGGGCGCGAGCCGGCGGCGCGAACGGGTTGACGGGAGCAGGAGCGCGAGGGCGAGCCCGGCCACGGGGGCCGCCGACGCCGCGTACATCGCCGTGCGCAGGTCGACCGAGTCTGCGAGGGCTCCGAGCCCCACCGCAGCGATCCCGCCCAGGCCGATCGAAAGCCCGATCGAGAGGCCCGAGGCCAAGCCGATCCGGCGGGGCAGGTACTCCTGGCTCATCACCATCGTCACGCCAAAGGTGCTGATCACGCACACCCCGACGAGCGCGAGGGCGATCGCGCCCAGAGCCCCGCCGGCGAGCACGTAGGCGAGGATCAGCGGCCCGGTCGCCAGCATGCTGGCGACCACCACCGGGCGCCGCCCGAGGCGATCGGCGATCGGCCCGGCCGCGAGCGTGCCGAGCCCGCCGGCGAGCAGCATCAGCGAGAGGAGGTGGCTGCCCTGAGCCTTCGAATGGCCGAGCGAGACCTCCCAGAGCGGCACGAAGGTGATCAGTCCGAACCAGGCCACGCTGCGGAAGCCGATCACGCCGAGCAGCAAGGCGAGCGCGCCCGGCCGGTCGGGGCCGCTCGCCTCCCGTCCACGACCCGGCTGGGGTGCGAAGCTCCCAAGGAAAGGCACCGCCACGAGCAACAGCCCGGCGACGGCGAGGCACGGCATGGCGAGCAGCAACCCTCCGGTCAGGCCGAACGCGAGCACGAGCGGCGTCGTCGCAGTCGGCCCGAGCGCGTAGCCGACGTTGCCGCCGAGCGAGAAGAGACTCATCCCACTCGCCCGGCGCCGCCCACTCGCGTAGGCCGCGAACTTCGAGCCTTCCGGGTGGTATGCCGCCACCCCCAGGCCCGAGGCGACCACGAGCAGGAGCACGAGCCAGTACGAGGGCGCCGCGGCCGCGAGCGCGATCCCGATCCCCGCAACTGCGACCCCGCTCGGCAACAGCCAGAGGGCACCGCGCCGGTCCGACCAGGCGCCGAAGACCGGCTGGATCAACGAGGACGACGCCGCCGACGCCAGCATCAACGCTGCGGCGAGCGTGTACGAGAGGTCGAACCGGTCGACCATGAACGGCAGGAGCGCGGGCAGCGCGCCGTTCGCAAAATCGGTGGCGAGATGGCCTGCGGCGAGGGCTGCCATCGCCCGCTTGTCGAGCTCGGCCCGCACGGCCCGAGCCTAGCGGCGGCGCCGGTCCGCGGAGTGAGCTGCGGAAAACCCGCACGCGGATCAGGGCCTGCGCCGATGGCCGATGGGCAACGCGCCCCAGAGTGGACGCAATGGCAGCGAAGGAAGGCGTCGAGGTCCTGATCGCCGGCGGCGGAGTCGCGGCGCTCGAAGCGGCGCTCACGCTCCACACCCTGGCAGCCGATCGTGTCTCCGTCGAGCTCATCGCTCCCGAGACGGACTTTGTATATCGGCCGCTCGCGGTCGCCGAGCCGTTCCGCGTCGGCGAGGTTCGGAGCTTCCCGCGCCGGCGGTTGACGGAGGCGACCGGTGCGACGCTGCATCAGGCCTCGTCAGCGCGGTGGACCCCGATCTGCACGTGGTGACCACGGTGGGCGGAGGGCAGCACGAGTACGACCTGTTGCTGCTGGCCCTCGGCGCCCGGACGATCGAGGCCGTACCCGGCACGCTCACCTTCACCGGTCCCAAGGAGGGACCTGCGCTCGCCCGCATCCTCAAAGAGGCCGTCAACGGCGAGATAACGAGCATCGCCTTCGCGGTTCCGCCTGGAGCGAGCTGGCCGATGCCGCTGTACGAGCTCGCGCTGCTGACACGCGCGTACCTGGTCGACCGGGGTACTACCGGCGTGGAAATCACCCTCGTCACCCCCGAGGCGAGCCCGCTGGAGATCTTCGGGGCAACCGTCGGTGAGGTCGTGGCAGAGCTGCTCGAAGCACGCGGCATCGATCTCCGGCTGGCGACGACGCCGGTCACCTTCCTTGGCGGAAGCCTCGAGGTGGAGCCCCCCGGCGGGATCGAGGCGGATCGGGTCGTCGCGTTGCCCTGGCTCGAAGGCCCGCCGCTGCGCGGCGTTCACCAGGATATGCACGGGTTCGTCGAGGTGGACGAGCACGGAGCCGTCTCTGCTGAGGACGACCTCTATGCGGCCGGGGATCTCACCTCGTTCCCGGTCAAGCAGGGTGGTATCGCGGCGCAGCAGGCCGACGCGGCCGCGGAGGCGATGGCGGCACAGGCGGGCGCTCCGATTGAGGCGGCGCCGTTCCGGCCAATCCTGCGCGGGCTGCTCCTGACCGGAATCGAGCCCCGTTTCCTGCGTGGCGACCCGGCGGTCGGCTCGATCGTCGACACCGAGCCGCTCTGGTGGCCACCAGCGAAGATCGTCGGTCGGCACCTCGCTCCGTTCCTGGCCCAGCACCTCGGTCTATCCGAGTCGCTCTCGGAGAAGCGCGGCGCGGTTCCGATCGAGGTCGAGCTGGATCCAGCGAAGCGCGGGGCCTGGTCGCCCCTGTAGCTCAGGCGGCCCTGCGAGCGGCCGGGCGCGGCAGGTAGCGCTCGATCAGCGCGTGCCCGAGCTCCCACTGCGCGCGGGCGATCTGGAGTCGGTTTCGCTCGAGTGAAGCGGCGCTAGCACCCCGGATCCGCAGCTCCTGGCGCTCGACGACGAGCTGCGCGACCCGTAGGGTCAGCGCTTCCACGGTCGAGCGGCTCCGGCTTCGCCGAAAGCGCGCAGGACGGAGGTGCCGCAAAGGCATGCCGCGTGCCACGTACGCACTATCGGACGGAAGACGGAGATTGTAAATCCCCCTCATGGGGCGGCAGGCTACGCAGGCCGTCGGCTAGCATCGCGCGGCCATGCGAGTCGAGGTAAAGGGGGTATCGCCGGAGCAGGCGGAAGCCGATGTCCTTGCTGTTCCGTTTGCCGGCGGGAATGGCCTGACCGGCGCCGCAGCCACGCTCGACTCGAGCCTGGACGGGCTCCTCGCGAGCCTCGCCGCTGACGGAGAACTGCGCCATGAGCTCGGGCACACGAGCCTCGTTCACGTCGACGGGAAGCTGGATTCACCGCGCGTCGCCGCCGTCGGGATCGGCAAGCCCGGGAACCTCAACACCGATACGCTGCGCACCGCCGCCGCCGCCGTCGCGCGTCGGTCAGGCGAATTCGCTGCGAGCATCGCCTGGGTAATCGACGACTCGCTGTCGCTCTCGGCTACCGAGCAGGCCCGGGCGCTCGTCGAGGGCACGCTCCTCGGCTCCTATGACCCGGCGCGCTGGAAGCACGACGACGAGAACCGCTCGAAGCTCGAGATACTCGTCCTCTGCGGCGAGTCCGACGGCCTGGCAGAAGCCGCCGAGCGCGCGCTGCAGATCGCCGAGTGGACGAATCGCGCCCGCGACCTCGTCAACAGCCCCGCCAACGAGGCGACCCCTGAGCACCTTGCCGCGCGGGCCGCCGAGATCGCTTCCTCGTCCGAGCACCTCGAAGCGGATGCGCTGGGCCCCGACGAGATCGACGAGCATGGCATGGGCGCGTTCGCCGCCGTCGCACAGGCGAGCCACAACCCGCCACGCCTGATCGTGATGCGGTACGACCCTCCGAGCCCAACCGATCCGGAGCTCGTGCTCGGCCTGGTCGGCAAGGCGATCACGTTCGACACGGGCGGCATCTCGCTCAAACCGTCGCTGCACATGGAGGACATGAAGGGCGACATGGCCGGCGGCGCGGCGGTGATCGAAGCGACCGGCGCGATCGCCGACCTCGGCCTGCCGATCCGCGTCCTGACGGTTGCGGCCGCCTGCGAGAACATGCCCGGCGGCCACGCCTACCGGCCCGGCGACATCCTCACCGCCGCGAACGGTAAGACGATCGAGGTGACCAACACCGACGCCGAGGGGCGGCTCGTGCTCGCCGATGCACTCTGGTACGCGCGCGAGCAGGGCGCCACGCACATCCTCGACCTCGCCACCCTGACCGGCGCAATGGAGGTCGCGCTCGGTGACCTCTACGCCGGAATCTTCGGCAACGAGGACGACTGGCGCGACCAGGTCGTCGCGGCCGGCGAGGCCAGCGGCGACCACGCCTGGCCCTTTCCAATGCACCCACGCTACCGGCGCTACGTGGACTCGGCGTTCGCCGACCTGAAGAACTCCTCCGACCTCCGGCAGGCGGGCGCGGTGCTCGCCGCGGAATTCCTGCAGGAGTTCGCAGGCGAGGGCCCCTGGGCGCACGCCGACATCGCCGGCCCAGCCTTCTTCGAGCGCTCCCGCGGCGACTACCTCACCCAACGCGGCGGCACCGGCTACGGCGTCCGGCTGATCGTCGAGCTCGCCACCCGTCTGTCCGAGTGAACTTCGACCTCTCGCCCGAGCACGAGCTCGTTCGCTCAACCGTCCACGACTTCGCGGAGCAGCGGGTCGCGCCGGTTGCCGAGGAGCTCGACCGCGAGCACCGCTTCCCCTATGAGCTCGTCGAGGAGCTGGCCGCGCTCGGGCTCATGGGCATGCCGTTCCCCGAGGAGTACGGCGGCGCCGGGGCGGACACGCTCTCCTACGCAATCGCCGTCGAGGAGCTCACGCGGATCGACTCGTCGGTGGCGATCACAATGGCCGCACACACCTCGCTCGGGACGATGCCGATCTTCCTCTACGGCACCGAGGAGCAGAAGCAGCAATGGCTACCAGAGCTCACCTCCGGTAAGAAGCTGGCCGCGTTCGGGCTGACCGAGCCGGGCGCCGGTTCCGACGCCGCGAACGCGCGCACCACCGCCGAGCTGCGCGACGGGCAGTGGGTGATCAACGGCTCGAAGATCTTCATCACCAACGCCGGCACCGACATCACCTCGTGCGTGACGATCACCGCGCGCACCGGCGAGGAGGAGATCTCGAACCTGATCGTCCCGAACGGCGCTCCGGGCTACGAGATCTCGCCGCCGATGCAGAAGCTCGGCTGGCGCGCCTCGGACACGCGGGAGCTCTCGTTCGAGGACGTCGCGGTTCCCGAGGAGAACCTGCTCGGCGAGCGCGGCAAGGGCTTCCGGCAGTTCCTGGAGATCCTCGACGGCGGGCGAATCTCGGTGGCGGCGATGGGCGTCGGCCTCGCGCAAGGCGCCTACGACCTGGCCGTCGCCTACGCCAAGGAGCGCGAGCAGTTCGGCCGGCCGATCGTGCGCTTCCAGGCGGTGCAGTTCGCCCTGGCCGACATGGCCGTCGAGATCGAAGCCGGCCGCGCCCTGACCTACAAGGCCGCTTGGCTCAAGGACCAGGACCGCGAGTTCGCCAAGGAGGCTGCGATGGCGAAGCTCTACACCGGCGAGCTCTCCCACCGCGCGGCGAACGCGTCGCTGCAGATCCACGGCGGCTACGGCTTCATGGAGGAATCGCCGATCTCGCGCCTCTACCGCGACCAGAAGATCCTGGAGATCGGCGAGGGCACGAACGAGGTTCAGCGGATGGTCATCGCTCGCCACCTCGGCCTCTGAACGCCCGCGCAGGGACGAAGACCACCAGCAGCCCTAGCAGGACGACCGCGCCGATGATCGCCCGGTCGCGCCAGGCGGTGCTCCCGCTCGAGAACTTCGGCAGAACCGTCCCGTGCTCCGCCGCGAGCGCGCGCACTGCTTGCGTGGTCGACTCGGTCAGAGCGGTCGGCGTCTTGCCCGGCCGGCGCTTCTTCAGCACGCGCAACTCCTGTGCCACCGGCTCCTTGCCGCGGTAGACGCCGAACCCGGCCGGCATCGCCACGAGCAGCCGGTCCGAGTAGGCGAAAGCAAGTTCGCTGCCGAGGAACTTCGCGTACGCCTGTGGGTGACGCCAGAGGCTGACGGCGGTGCCGAGGTCGCCGGTGAACGCGATCACGGCGACGCGGATTGTGTAGCCCTGCTTGTTGGCCTCAGCGACCGTCTTCGTCAGCTCCTCCGAGGCGGACTTGGAGATCGGCGCCTCGAAGGGGACGAAAACCTGCTGCGCGATGAGCACGTCGCTGGCGGGGTCGCCGTTCGCCCGCGCGGCGGGGACGCTTGAGAGAGCGAGCGCCAGTGCCGCGAGTACGGCGCCACCTCTCACCGACGCTCCAGCGCCTGCTGCGATTCCTCCTCCTCGGAGAGCAGCCGCAGCAGGAAGTAGGACATCGCGACGAAGAAGACCGCCATCTGCTCGGCGTTCATCAGGATCCCGCCCAGGTTCTGGTCCTTCTGCGGCGACAGGCCCCAGAGGCGCGGCGCCGCCTCGTAGAAGCCGTAGAAGGCGCGCCCCGAGAAGATCAGCGCCAGCGAGAGGAAGGCCGAGCCGGCGTAGGCCGCGCCCAGATAGACCAGCCGCACCGCGGTCGAGAGCCGGTTGGGCTCGTTCGAGAATACCGGCCACCAGAACACCAGCCCCGCGAAGATCAAGGCCCCGTGCTCGACATTCAGGAGCAGCGGGTGGCGCAGGGCGTAGTCGTAGAAGGCCGGCAGGTGCACGCCGTACCAGACGGCGAGCCAGAGGGGCAGCGCGACGCGCGGGCGCGTGAGGAAGGCGAGTGTCCTGCCGCCCTGTGCCGCAAGGGCAGCGCGCATCGCCGGCGTCAGGCCGAGCACGAGCAGCGGCGGCGCCCAGTCGGCGATCATCACGTTCTGGAGCAGGTGGACGAGGAGCAGGTAGTGCACGGCGATGGTCTCGAGCGGCGAGTTGAGCGAGGTGGCGATCAGCAAGGCCCCGAGCACGAACAGCGCGGCGCGTCCCCGGCTCGGCCGCTCGACGGTCTTGGCGAGGCGCACGTAGCCGTACACCGCCGCGAAGGCGAGCGCGAGGAAGAGCGGCTCGAAGCTGAAGGAGGTCGCCGAGGGGGCGCTCACCGCGAGCCGTGCGGGAGCGCCGACCCGCCGAGCCGGCCACGGCGCTCCTTCAGATAGGGCCGGAGTAGGAGCGCCACGCAGATCCCGAGCGCCAGCAGCTGCTCGACCATCATCACCACGCCGGCCAGCCGCTGATCGGTCAGGGGCGAGAGCCCGAAAAGGCGGTCCGGCTGCTCGGCGTAGCGCAGGTAGGCCGCGCTCGAGCTGAAGAGCAGCACGTCCACGAGCGGCTGGGCCAAAGCGAGCATCGCAAGCGCGAAGAAGACGCGCTGCGGCCGGCGCAGGCGTCCGTGCCGCGCCGGGTCGACGAGCTGCGTCCAGACGAGCGTGCCGGCAACGACGAAGCTCAGGTGCTCGAGGTTGTGCGCCCATGGGTGCGCAAGCGCATAGTCGTAGGCGGACGGGAGATGCCAGACGTAGAAAGCGACCGTCCAGAGGCTGAGGCTGACGAGAGGTCTGAGCAGCAGGCCCAGGAATCCGCGCAAAGGAGGGAATGCCGCGAGCGGCCGCAGTACCGCCGGCGGAAGCAGGAAGAAGAGCAGCGGCCCGCGCACAGCCACGATCAGCAAGGCCGGTGCCGCGTCGCCGACGAGGACGTGCTGAACCATGTGCCCGGAAAGGAGCAGCTCCTCGCCGGCCTCGTCGAGCGGAGAGACGAGCGGAAGCACGACCAGGGCGAGGCCCGCGGCAAACAGAAGCGGACGTGTCCACGGAGCATGATCGGGGCGACGGCGCCGGAGCCGGACGAACCCTTGCGCGAAGAGGACGAGCAGGAGCGCCGCGGTTCCCAGGACGAGCGGAGGCGCCTCCCAGGCGTGAGCGAGCGGCGAGTTCGACACCGCCGGTCAGGTTAACGGAGGCGTGATTGCGAGCCTGCCGGATAGGCTCTGGGCGTGAGCCAGCACACGCATGCAGAGGCCGCTCACGAGCACAGCCACGGCCCTCACGACCAGGATCACGAAGGCCACCAAGGCCATTCGCACGGGCTCGTCGACCGCTCGATCGTCCGATCGCGGGCCGGAGTCAAGGCTGTTTCGATCAGCCTGGGCGTGCTGATCGTCGCGTCCGCGATCCAGGTTGCGATCTTCGTCTTGACCGACTCCGTCGCGCTGCTCGCCGACCTGATTCACAACTTCGGCGACGCGTCGACTGCCATCCCGCTCGGCATCGCCTTTTACCTGCGCAGCTTCCGCGGGGAGAAGATCGCCGGGCTGTTCGTAGTCGCAACGATCTTCGTCAGCGCCTGCGTCGCGCTCTACGCGACGGTCCAGCGGTTCATCGACCCGAAAGACCTTTCCCACCTGTGGACGCTGGCAGCTGCGGGGATCGTCGGCTTCGTCGGGAACGAGATCGCGGCGTACATCAGATACCGGGCCGGGAAGCGCCTGTCCAGCCCCGCGCTGATCGCGGACGGGAACCATGCGCGGGTCGACGGGTTCGTCTCGCTCGGGGTCGTCGCCAGCGCGATCGCCGTCGGTCTCGGAGCCCAGATCGCCGATCCGGTCATCGGCCTGCTGATCACGCTCGTGATCCTCAAGATCACGTGGGACTCCTGGCGAACCGTTTCGCGGACCGACCCGGGCAAGCTTGTCGACGACCACGAGCACTGAGTCAGTCCGGCTGCTCGCCCTCCTCGCGGCGCTGCTTGCGCTCACGGGCTGCTCATCCTCGTCCCGCCCGGCGACGCCGACGATCGGCTCCGCCCGCACGTACGAGCTCTCGGGCTTCCGACCCCTTCGCGTGGCCCGGCCCGGCCCGGCCCGACTGGCCTTCACGATCACCCAGCCCTCGGGAGCGCCGCTCACCGCCTACCGCGCGGGCGGCGGTCCTCACACCGGGGTCCACGTGATCGTCGTGCGTGACGACCTCGCCCTGATCATCCACCGACACCCGCCGGTGAGACCTGACGGACGAGTCGTCCAGCCAATCGACTTTCCGACCCCAGGGCGCTACCGGGTGCTCGTCGATGCCTTCCCCGCGATCGAGGGTGGCCCGAGGAACTTCCAGCTCCACACAGACGTGGGCGTGGCGGGCCGGTACCGGCCCCAGGCGTTGCCGCAGTTCGATCCGTTGGTGACCGCGAGGGGCTACCGGATCTCGCTCAAGGCGCCCCGTGTCTTACGAGCAATCGAGCCGGCCTTCCTCACCGTGGCGATCACCGCCCCCGACGGGCGGCCCGCTAGCTTCACGCCGTATTACGGCGCCCTCGCCCACGCGATCTTCTTCCGGGCCGGCTCGCTCGACTACTTCCACACGCACGTCTGCGGCCCCTCCACGCCGGGCTGCACCAGCGCCTTGGGCGGGGCCAGCGTCGTTGGGCGCCCGACGAGCCCCGGCAAGATCCGCGTCGGGCTTCTGCTGCCGGTGGCCGGCAGCTGGCGGCTGTTCCTCCAGTTCCAAACCGGTGGCCGCGTCCTGACAGCGCCGTTTACGCTTCGGGTGCGATGAGAACTCGCGCAGCGCGCCCCTTTGTCTGGCTCGGGGTCCTGACCCTGCTCGTGCTCGTTGCGCGCTCGCTCGCCTACGCCCTCTCCACGCCGACCGATCTCTCGGGTCGGCTCGAGGGCTCTGCTGGAGGGCCCCGGCTCGTCGTCGTCACGTTGACCTCGCTCGGGCTCGCCGTCGCGCTGTCGGGCGCGGTCGTCTGGATCGCAGCGCTCGGCGTACGCGAGCGGTGCCGGCTCCGGCCGGAAAGACGGTCACCTCGGCTGCAGCTGCGGCGCCTCGCGCTGCGGGGCCTCGCGCTCTGGGCCGGCAGCTCGCTCGCCTTCGCGCTGCTCGAGTCGTACCTGCACTGGCGGGCCGGAATCGGCTTCCACGGCCTCTTCTGCCTGCTCGGGCCCGTCCATCGGAACGTCGTTCCGCTGCTCGCCGCGCTCGCTCTCGTCGCCGCCTCGCTCGCCGAGGCGGGGCAGCACCTGCTCGCCTGGATGCGGGCGACCGTGCGAGAGCTTCTCCGCTCCCGGCTCGCCGCGACGAGACCCCTCGTGTTCGCTCCCTCCCCTCGCGTCATTCCGGCTCTCGCTCGGCTCGCCCAACGCCCGCGGCCGCGCGCTCCGCCGCTCCCGGCCTAGCCGGGTTCCGACGAAGCGAAAGGAGAGAGAGTGAAAAAGGCAGGATTCGCCGCGGCCTCCGCGCTGTGCGCACTTGCGATCGCCTCGAACGCTGCGGCGCATTCGTCCATCAGCCCGCCCGTGGCAAAGATCAAGACGCTGCAGCAGTTCACGCTGGAGCTGCAGGCGGAGAAGGACGACGCGGTCACGACCCGCGTGGAGGTCACCTTCCCGGACGGGTTCGACGTCGAGACCTTCGCGGCGACCCCGGGCTGGAGGCGAACCGAGGCCACGCAGGGGACAGGCGAGGAGGCACTGGTGCGCCGCGTCGTCTGGAACGGCCGCGAGGCCTCGCCCGACGCGGATCCGGTCTTCCGGTTCACCGGAACGCTTGCGGAGGCGAAGACCTACGGCGCGAAGGTGCGCCAAATCTACTCCGACGGCGAGGTGGAGGACTGGGCGGGGCCGGAGGGCTCCGAGAAGCCGGCCGCGCTCGTCGAAGGCGTGTCCTCGATCGGGGGCAACTCCGGCTCGACCCTGGCGATCGTCGCGCTCGTCGTGGGCGGCATCGGCGTCCTGCTCGGGATCCTCGGGCTGACAACCAAGGGGCGGCCGCTCGCATGAGGGGAGCCGCTTTGCTCGCGCTTGCGGCTACGGCGGGGCTCGCGCTGCCGGCCGCCGCCTGGGCGCATGCGGCGCTTCTTCGGACGACCCCGTCGGCCAGCGGCACGGTGAACACGCCGCCCGCACAGGTCAAGCAGACCTTCACCGAGCCGGTCGAGCCACGGTTCTCAATCGTCTCCGTCACGGATGCCGCGGGAAAGCAGGTGACCGCAGGCGCGCCGCAGCGCTTGCCGGGCCAGCCGGAGACGCTGGTAACGCCACTGCGGCGCGTGCCCGAGGGCTGGTATCTCGTCTTCTGGCGCGTGATCTCCGCAGACGGGCACCCGGTACGCGGCGCGTTTACGTTCGCGGTCGGGCCGAACCCCGGGCCGCCGCCGCAGTTCCGGGTGCCTTCGCTCAGCGAGACCGCGACGACCACGCGGCTGCTCGTCTCGCGCTGGGTGGTGTTCCTGGCGCTGCTGAGCGCCCTCGGCCTGTTCGTGCTGAGAGCGGTGATCGCCCGCCCCTTGGTGCGAGCCGTGCCCGGCTGCTCGCTGCGGCCGCTCTCGGTGGCCTTCGGGGCCGCGCTCGGGGTCGCACTGGTGGCGATTCCGGTCTACGTCGTCCTGGCCACGGCACAGTTCACTCTCCGCTCGGCGTTCGACCTCGGCGCGGTCGTGCCGCCCGCGAGGGCGTCCGGCTTCGGCCGCGACTTCCTGGATCTCGAGCTCGTGCTCGGGCTCTTCGGCCTCGCTGCGCTCGTCTCCCTCTACCTCGACCGGCCGGAACGGGAGCAGCGCTCGGTGGTCGAGGTCATTGCTCTTCCGGCTGCGCTACTGGCCGGAGGCGCGGCGCTGGTGCTGCCGGCGCTGGCCGGTCACGCCGGTCAAAAACCGCCGCGCGGACTCTCGCTCCCGCTCGACGTAGCGCATCTCGGCGCCGCCTCGATCTGGCTCGGCGGCCTGATCGGGCTCGTCGTCTTCTGGGTCTCGGTCGGAGCCGAAAATCGGATCGCTGTGCTCGCCCACGTCGTGCCGAGGTTCTCCGCGGTGGCGTTCTGCTCGGTGGTGGTGCTCGTCGGCACCGGGATCGGCTGCTCGTTCCTCGAGCTTCCGACCTTCGCGACCCTCTGGCAGACCTCCTACGGCAAGGCGCTGCTGGTGAAGATCGCGCTCCTGTTCGCGGCGCTGCTGCTCGCTGGGGTCAATCTCGCACGCACGAAGCCACGGCTCCAGGGGGCGGCCGGGATCCGACCGTCGCTCGGGCCGGGCGCGGCCGTCCTGCTCCGGCGACTGGTTCAGGGCGAGATCGTCTTCGTCGCAGCGGCGCTGTTCGCGGCGGCGGTGTTGACGAGCCTCGCGCCGCCTGCGAGCGCACTCGCCCGCGTGAAGGACATCACTGCCCGCGTCGGCCCCGGCCCGGTCTCGGAGGTGGTCGCAAAGGGCCCGTACCGGCTCCGGGTCGAGGTAGCGCCGAACCGCGCGGCGCTGCCGAACAGGTTCTCGCTGGCGATCAGCCGCGACGGACGGCCGGTGCGCGGGGCCCAGGTGGTGAGCCGCCTCGACATGCTCGACATGGAGATGGGCGAGCAGAGCTTCCGCTTCCCCGAGCGCAAGCCGGGAGTGTTCGTGAAGTCCACGCCCGCCCTGGTGATGGTCGGCCATTGGGCGCTCCAGTTCGAGGTTACCCCGCCCGGGGGCCGGCCGTTCGTCGTCACGTTCCTCGACAAGGCCTCCGGGTGAGCGTCCGCGTCCGCCTTCTGCTCGCGCTCGTCGCCCTCGCGGCGGCGGCCGTCGCTTGGTTCGTCGTGCTCGAGGCGATCCGCCGAACGGTTTAGCGCGGCGGCCGGATCGCGAGGGGCCGGTCGAACTCGACGTAGCGGTGGCGCATGAAATGCGCCGCGGCCGTCATG
The DNA here is from genome assembly GCA_035296785.1 of Gaiellaceae bacterium. Taxonomy (GTDB): domain Bacteria; phylum Actinomycetota; class Thermoleophilia; order Gaiellales; family Gaiellaceae; genus AC-32. The sequence goes on along the minus strand of DATHAF010000009.1, from coordinate 20,806 downwards.
CGCAGGCGCAAAGTGCGGTAGGTGCGGCGCTCGATCCAGGCGGTGAACCAGGCCGGCGTGGTCGGGTTGGCGAAGGAGACCACCCAGACCGGCCGCGCGCCGAGCCGGGCGGTGCCCAGAACGTGAGCGTTCACTGCGACGTCACCCCAGCTCGGCTGCGGCACGCGGAGAGCAGGAATCTGCTCCGAGCGCCGCCACGGGGCACCCGGACGGTCGCGGTCCCAGCGCCGCTGCCCGATGATCACGGCTGCCGCGCCGCCACGGATCGCGTAGGTCACCGCGTTCGGCGCCTTGAGGCGCCAGGTGGTGAGCAGGCCGCCCTTCGGGCCCGAGCGGAGCGACTCGATGTACACGAGGCTGCGGAGACCGCTGAAGACACGCGCGGCTCGCGCGATGATCCCGGCTGCAGGCCGGGGCTCGCGTGGGACGACGAACTCGATCTCGCGGCCGGGCAAGGCGACGGCGACGCGACGCAGCGCACCTCGAGGCGCGGAGGCCGTGTAGCAGCCTGGCCCGCAAGGCCGAGCAGGAAGCGAGACGGCTCCCGCGCGAAACGAAACGGACAACCCCGAGGCCGGCTCTCCGCTCGAGGAGAGCACCGTCGCGATCAGCCGCGGCCGCGCTCCCTGCCCGACCGCCAGCGCGACCGCACGGGTACCGGCTTCCCGCGCCAGCACCAGCGCGCCGGGCGGCGGAGGCGGTATGGCTCTGGCCGGCTTGACTCGAGTCGTCTCGACCAGCGAGCCGTGGCCGGAATCGAGGCGCGTCAGTGCCACCGCGCCGACCGCGAGGCCGGCCACAAGCACTGCCCCTCCCGCGACCAGAGCGCGCTGCCGTTCCCTGCTCACTTGATGAAAGCTAGCTCGACGGCCGCATTGGCCGATTCGGCTCACCCGTGCGGTCGGCCTGCCCAAGTCGCCCCTGAGGCGTGAGAAGCCGGCGCTGACCAGGGCGCGTCGGTTGGTCAGGCGGCATCGCGTGCAGCCGCCAACTCTCGCGATTCAACATTGCCGAGAACCCGACGTTCGAGGAGCTGGAAGCGGACGAGCGACGCTTGATCGAGCTCGCGCGGCAAGATCCGGACGCTGCCGCTCGCGTCGCTGCGGAGGAGGACGGACAGTGGATCCGACAGATCGGTGAGCGACCTGAGACCCTTCTCGACGACTACGAGACTCCCGAAGGCGACCGTTGGTTCTTCGACCACCTGGACCGCCGGCGATCGTTTCTCGAAGCCGCGCGGGACAGCGTCCGCCAGGGACCCGAGGCATTCGCCTGGGAAGACATCGACGTCTTCCTGACGTGGGGGTTCCGCCTCGCCGACATCGGCATCGAGATCCACGTGTGGCACGGTGAGCAGGACACGATCGTCGAGCGGCGCCACATCGACTTCATCGTCAATACGCTGCCTAACGCTCGGCTCACTGTCTGGCCCGACTCGGGCCACCAAGGGGTTGTGCGCCACTGGGGCGAAATTCTCGAAGCGGTTACCGCCTCCTAGCTCTCGATGTGGTGCGCCCAGCTCATGAAAAATCGAGGGAGGGTCGCCAGGTAGCAGTGTCAGTCGCCGGCCGTCCGGCACTTGCGCGCCAGGACTGCACAGGCTCCGGCCACGAGCAGCGCGGCCATCCCGGCCATGATCGCCCAGTCGATCCACACGGCGTGCGAGAAGCTGTCGCCGTACTGCGCAAGCAACGGCGGTCCCAGGTTCGAGCCGCCTTCGCCGAAGAGGCGGTCGAGCTCCACGTCATGCGCGAGCCCCTCGAAAGCCCAGCGGGTCGGCATTGGATAACTGAGGATCTTGCCGACTGAAGGCATCAGTGGCACGGGCAGGATCGCCCCACCGAAGAGGACGGCGGGAAAGCAGAGCATCGGGAGCGCGAGCGTCGCCTGCGTGGGGTCGGTGACTGCGGCCGAGGCGAGGAGCCCGAGCGCGAGCGCGGCGCTGGCGTCGAGCATCAGGGTGAGAGCAAGCGACGCGTAGGTGCCAAAGCCGGCGGCAGGGAGGCGGTCGGCCGCGCGCAGGATTCCAAGCATCACCACGATGACGAGCAGAAGCAGCGGCATCAGCACCGCCACCTTCGAGAGGACGTAGGGAACGATGTGGAGATTGACGAGCCGCTCACGACGCACGATCGGGAGCTCAGTGCAGATTTGAAGCAATCCGTAGGTGAGCCCGAAGAAGAAGCCGCCAAAGGCGACCCAGAAGAGGATCATCACCGTCGCGCTCGGGCTCGGGTTCGTGAAGTCGAAGGCGCCGGGCTGGAAGAGCACCGCGAGCATCGCGACTACAAGCAGGGGCGAGCCGAGCACGATCGCGAGCGTAAGTCGGTTGCGAACGAGGATCTCGGCGTTGCGTCGCGTCAGCGTCCACCACTGGTCGAATGGGCCCGCGCTCGGACGCGCGGCGGGCGGCGTGGTCGCCGTGTCGGCCGTCGAACCCTCCGTTGCCGCAGGCTCGTCCACTGCGGTGAAGCGGCGGCCCCACTGCTCGGGCGTCGCCTCGACGGCGAGCCGCTCGTACACCTCTTCATAGGCGTCGACATCGAAGTAGCGCTTCGCCTCTTTCGGCGTACCGACAAAGGCGAGGTGGCCGTCGCGGGCGAGGAAGACGACCTTGTCACAGATGGAGATGTCGTCCGGCGTGTGCGTCGTCAGCACCACGGTGCGTCCGCTATCAGCGAGGCGGCGAAGTTGGCGCATCAGCTCCGAGCCCGTCGCAGGGTCGAGCCCCGATGTCGGCTCGTCGAGGAAGAAAACATGCGGTCGGGTCAGCAGCTCGACGGCAATGCTCGCGCGTTTGCGCTGCCCTCCAGAGAGGGCGCCGACGCGTACGCCTGCGCGCTCCGTCAAGTCGAGTGCAGCGAGCGCATCGGCCACCGCACGCTCGCTGCGGGCGCGCGATGTACCAGGTGGCAGGCGCAAGGCGGCGGAGTAGCGCAGCGTCGAGGCGAGCGAGAGCTCACGGTGGATGATGTCCTCCTGCGGCACATAGCCGAGCGACGACCGGTAGGCCGCGAGGTTGCGGTAGTAGTCGACGCCGTCGTAGAGGACGGTGCCCTCATCTGCCGAGCGCACGCCGGCGATCGCGTCAAGGAGCGTCGACTTGCCAGCACCACTCCCGCCGACGATGGCGAGCAACTCGCCCGCCCGAATCGTGAAGCCGACATCGTGCAGCACCTGCCGCCCGCCGCGCACACGCTTCGAGAGCCCATGCACTTCGATGCGGAAGCCGCGGTCGGCGGGCGCTAGCTCGGCCGGGGCGTCGACTCCGGGCCTTAGCTCCTGCAAAGCCTGGTCGAGCGAGCGGTGCTGCTCACGTGCCCGTCGTAGCTCGACCGCGTCGAGCGCCCACAACGCGCAGCGGGACTCGGCGGTGGCGGTCGTTCGAAAGGTCGATCCGGCCCAGAGGACGGCATCGCCGAGAGTGTCGCCCGGGCCGAGGGTCTCGACGCCGTCTGCCACCCTCGTGACCGTCCCGGCCTCGATGAGGAAGAAACGCGTCGCCGGATCGCCTTGGCGGTACAGCACGGTGCCGGCCTCGACGAACAGCGGCCGCATGGGCGCGGCGAGGATGCGGAGCTGGTCACGCGGGAGAGCCCACAGAAGGGGTGCGGCCCGGAGCAGCCGCACACGCCGCCCCAGCTCGCGCCAGTTTTGGTCGAGTCCCCTTTCGCCAGCCGCAGCCCGATCGGCAGATGTCGTCAACGCCGGTGCCCCACGGCGGCAGCGTACGCTGCGCCCGCCAGGCGTTCAAGGACTCGGGAGCATCACTTCAAGAAAGCTAGCGGCCGGGGTTGGTAACGTCGTGGGGACGTGCTGTTCCGACAGTTTGTGGACGACGACCTCGGCTGCGCGTCCTACCTGATCGGCGACGAGGCAGCCGGCGAGGCGGTGCTCGTGGATCCCGCTTACGTGATCGAGACCTACCTCGAGGAGGCCGAGCGCGCGGGCGTGCGGATCGTGCGCGTGCTCGAGACCCACACGCACGCCGACCACGTCTCCGGGCACGGCCGTCTCGCGCTCGAACACGGCTCGCCGGTGAGCATCCATCCGCTCGCCGAGCCGGCCTTCCCGTTCGACCCCGTCGAGGACGGTCAGGAGATCCAGGTCGGCTCGCTCCCGATTCGCGTCCTGCACACTCCAGGCCACCGGCCCGAGCACTGCTGCTACCTCGTCGAGGGCCACCTTCTGACCGGCGATTCGCTTTTGATCGGCGACGCCGCTCGGCCCGATCTCGCCGTCGAGGCGCGCGAGGGAGCGGAAGACCTCTATCGCTCGCTGCAGCGCCTGGTCGAGCTGCCCGGCGAGACCGAGGTCGACCCCGGGCACACCGGCGGCTCTCTCTGCGCGAGCGGCATCAGCTCGGACCGCTCCTCGACGATCGCCGCCGAGCGGCGCACGAACCACGCGCTCGCTCACTCGAGCGCGCAGGAGTTCGCCGCTGCGTCGACCTCGATCTCCTCGCCACGGCCCCCGACAGTCGAACGGGTGGTCGCGCTCAACCGCGGCCCGTTCCTCGGAGCGCCGGCGCCGCTCGAGCCACTGACCTCTGTGCAGGGCCAGCTGCTCGACGTGCGACCTGCGCAGGTGTACTGGGAGGGCCACGCGCCGGGTGCGCTCAACGTCCCCGTCGACGGCTCCTCGCTGGGCACGAAGTCCGGCTTCCTGCTCGACGCCGACGAGCCGATCTCGGTATACGCCTCCTCGCCCGAGCAGGCCGAGCTCGCGGCGCAACGGCTTCGCGCGGTGGGGCTCCTCGACATCAACGGCTATCTGCTCGAGCTCGACACCCCAGAACGGCTCGATCCGATCGACATCGAGGAGCTCGAGGCCCTGGTGGCCGAGGACGCAGTCGAGCTGCTCGACGTGCGGGAGAAGGACGAGCGCGACGAGGGCTACATACCCGGGAGCCGCCACATCCCCTACCGGCTCGTGCGCGCCTATCGCGACGAGCTCGAGAACGGCCGGCTCGTCGTGACCATCTGCTCGAGCGGAGGCAGGGCCGGCGTCGCGGCCAGCGCGCTCGCGGTAGAGGGCGTGCGCGCGCGCCCGGTCCTGGACGGGGGCATGAACGCCTGGGAGGCACGCGGCAATACGGTCACCGCCTTCCGGCGCTGCGGCGGCTCAGGCTGACCCGGCCGGCAGCCCTTCGGCCTCAGCGGCCCAGCCGGTCGCACCCACCTTGGTATCGCGCGCAGGAGAGCGCGGCGTTTACTTACCTGATCCGCTCGACCGTGTAGCCGAGGCTGCGCAGGGTCTCCAGCAGCACGGCGCAGTGGTGCTCGTCGCGCATCGCCAGGGTCAGCTCGATCTCGCTCTCGGTGACGGGCACGTCCATTCCCTCGCGGTGGTGCTCGACGGAGACGACGTTCGCCCGCTCCTGAGCGACCAGTGAAAGCAGCTTGATCAGCTCCCCCGGCCGGTCCTCCAGGCGGCTGCGCACGACGAGGTAGCGGCCCGCGGAGGTGAGCCCATGCCGCATGACCGAGATCAGCACCGTCGGGTCGATGTTGCCGCCGGAGAGAATCGCAGCAGCCGGGCCTTCGCCGCCGGCCTTGCCCGAGAGCAGCGCCGCCACCGCCACGGCCCCGGCGCCCTCGACCACGAGCTTCGAGCGCTCGAGCAGGAGCACGATCGCACGGCAGATCTCGTCGTCGCTGACGCTGACGAGGTCATCGAGCACCTCGTCGAGGATCCGGCCGGTCCGCTCGCCGACATGCTTGACCGCGATCCCGTCGGCGATCGTCCAGCCGTCGAGGCCCGCCTGTACCCCGACGATGCGAGTGTCGGGCTTGCTCGCGCGCAGCGCCAGCGCGATCCCCGAGGAGAGCCCGCCGCCGCCGACCGGGACCACGACGGTCTCGAGACCCGGCACCTGCTCGGCGAGCTCCAGCCCGATCGTGCCCTGGCCGGCGATCACCCTCTCGTCCTCGTACGGGTGGACGAACGTCGCGCCCGTGGACTTCGCATAGGCCAGCGCCGCGGCCAGGGCATCCTCGAAGCTCCCGCCGGTGAGCTCGGCTTTCGCGCCGTAGTTCTTGGTCGGCTCGACCTTCGCCATCGGCGCGTCCTGCGGCATGAACACCGTTGCCTTGACGCCCGCCTCGCGCGCGGCCCACGCGACCGCCTGCCCGTGATTCCCCGCGCTCGCGGCGACGACGCCGGCACGCCGTTCCGACTCGGTCAGCGTCGACAGCTTGTTGGCGGCGCCCCGGATCTTGAACGAGCCCGTGCGCTGAAGATTCTCGGCCTTCAGCGAGACCTTGCGCCCGGTTATCCGCGAGAGCGTCTCGGAGCCGTACACCGGCGTCATGCGCACGACGCCCTCGAGCCGCGCTCGCGCCTCTTCGATGTCGCCCAGGCTCGGAGTGGTCTTAGTCGCCAACCTTAAAAACCTTCCTCAGTATCTCCCGCACGGCCGTCAGCGGATCGAGCGCGCGGCTCTGCACCTCGTCCAGAAGGCGTCGCAGCTCGGGATCGTCGGCGACAGCACGCTCGAGGTGCGCCTTCGCCCGCGCCGAGGCGACCGCGAAGACCTCGCCGGCGAGGTTCTTGCGCCGCTGCTCCTCGAGCAGGCCCTCCGATTCGAGAAACCCGCGGTGCGCCTCGACCTGCTCCCAGAGCTCCGGGACGTGCTCTGCACGCATGGCCTCGGTCAGGACGATCGGCGGCTTCCACGCCCGCTCCTTGTCCAGCGAGAGCACCGAGCGCACCTCGTTCAGCATCGTCTTGGCGGCGGGGTGATCCATCTTGTTGATCGCGATCACGTCGGGAATCTCCATGATCCCGGCCTTGAGCGCCTGGATCGAGTCGCCGGAGCCGGGCATCAGGACGAGCACGACCGTGTCGGCGATCCCGATCACCTCGACCTCGCCCTGACCGGTGCCGACGGTCTCCAAGAAGACGAAATCCTTGCCGCCCGCGTCCAACACCAGCAACGCCTGGAGCGTCGCCTCCGCGAGCCCGCCGAGGTGCCCGCGGGTGCCCATCGAGCGGATGAAGACCTCTGGGTCGAGGAAGTGATCGCTCAGGCGGATGCGGTCGCCGAGCAGCGCTCCCTGGGTGAACGGGCTCGAAGGATCGACGGAGATGACTCCGACCGAGCGATCCTGGTCGCGGACGTGCCGAATCAGGGCGCTGATCAGGCTCGACTTGCCGACTCCCGGCGGGCCGGTGATGCCGACGGCGTAGGCCCGTCCCGTTTCCGGGTAGAGCTCGCGGACGACCTCGTAGGCGAGCGGGTCGGCGTTCTCGACCAGCGTGATCGCCCGCGCGAGGGCGCGCCGGTCTCCGGCGCGAACGCCGGCAGCGAGCGACTCCCGCGTGAAGTCACGCCTTGCTGCCATGACCGAGATGCTAAAGACGGACGCACCGGCAAAGCCGGCACGTCCCGCAAGCGAGCGCCTTAGGCGCGCTGGGTGGGCTCGACCGCGGCTGCGGGAACCGGCCGCCGTTCGGGAAGACCGGGGCGGCCAGAAGCGGCACGGGCCAGCGCGAGGCCGACGATGCCGGCGAGCCCTGCTGCAATCGAGGCAGCACCCCAGATCCAGCGCGGTCCGACGACGTCGGTGAAGTGGCCGGCGACGATCATCCCGAGCGTCAGCATGGCGACGTTCGAGCTCATCAATACGGCGAACGCACGCCCTCGCAGCGAGTCGGGCGCCCCGCGTTGGACGAGGAGCGCATTGCAGACGACGGCCGCCCCGTTGCCGGCGCCGGAGATCACGACACAGGCGGCGGCAACCCAGACGTTGGGAGCAACTGCCGCCAGGCCGATGCCCAGGGCCATCAGCCCGAGCGACGCGCCGTAGACGTTCGGAAGGCCCCGCCCGTCGATCCACGAGCTCACGAGGAAGGCGCCGAACGCGAGCCCGATCCCCGAGCAGCCCATCAGCAGTCCTAGCCCGAACTGCCCGGCATCGAAGGCGCGAAATGCCAGGCGCGGCTCAGCCACGTTGACGGCGGCGTTCGAGAACATGGCCACGTTCCACGCAATCAGCACGGTCAGGAGCGCTCGCGAGCGCACCGCGAGGGCGAAGCCGTCCTTGAGGTCGAGCCAGTGCCCGCGGCTCGCCGCGGGGGTGGCCTGCAGCAGACCTTGCGGAATCCGCCAGAGGAAGACCACCGAGATCAGGAAGGTGCACGCGTTGATCCCGTACGAGACGTCGACCCCGGAAGCCGCGACGAGGGCGCCGCCGGCGAGGGAGCCGAGTGCCCAGGTCAGGTTGTCGACCGTCTGGAGGAGCGCGTTCGCATGCGGGAGGTCGGCATCCTTGACGAGGTTGGGCAAACCGGCGTAGACGGCGGGCCGGAAGAAGCCTGTCGCGATGCCGGCGACCGCGGCCAACACGACGATCTGCACCGCGCTCGTCGTGAACGGCAGGGCCGCGAAGACGCCGAAGCGCACGAGGTCGGAGCCGATCATCAGGCGACGGCGCGAGAGCCGGTCGATCAGCGGCCCGACCAAGAGGCCGATCGCGAACGTCGGCAGCAGGTCGGCGATCAGGAGTGCGGCCACCCAGGCCGAAGACTCCGTCTTCGTCCAGATGTCTACCTCGAGGGCGACAAGTGCGAGCCACGTGCCTGCGCCGGAGCCCAGGGTCGCGAGGAACAGGCGGCGGAAACTCGGTTCACGGCCGAGAAGAGCGAACTGGGTGCCTGCTGCGCGGGGGCGGCCCATCGGCTCACCAAAGGTAACACCGGGATCGGCACCCAAACGAGGGTTTTTTCGGCCGTACCCCGAGCGGATTAGGCAGCTGCGCGCGGAAGCACGCGCTCGAGCGCGGCCGCGAGCAGCTCATGCTCATCGGGGGTTCCGACGGTGACACGGACGGCCCCCGGCGCGCCGAAGCCATGGGTCGGCCGGACGATCACGCCCTCGCCGAGAAGTTCCTCGAAGAACGGACGCGAGTCATCGCCGACCTCCACGAAGAGGAAATTCGCAACGGCCGGGCCGACGGGTTCGAGCCCGTGATCGCGCAAGATCCCCTCGAGCTGCGCGCGCCCTTCCACGTTGACGCGCCGGCGACGCTCGAGCTCGTGTGTCGCGTCGAGGCTCGCCAACGCAGCCTCCTGCGCCGGCGTGGTGATGTCGAACGCGCGGCGAACCTTGGCGACCGCGGTCACGATCGGCGCCGGCGCAAGGCCGTAGCCGACGCGCAGGCCCGCTAGGCCGTAGATCTTGGAGAACGTGCGCAGGACGACCACGCGCCGGCCTTGCTTGAGATACTCCTCGACGCCGTCGGGGTAGTCCGGATCGTCGATGTACTCGAGGTAGGCCTGATCGAGGACGGTGACGACCCCTTCGGGGACGCGCTCGAAGTACGTGTCGAGTTCGGCTCGGGTGTTGGTCGTGCCCGTTGGGTTGTTCGGCAGGCAGACGTAGACGATCTTCGTGCGCGGAGTGATGGCCGAGAGCATCGCCTCGAGGTCGTACCGGCCGTCGCGCAGCGGCACGGTCACCGGCATGGCGCCGAGCTTGCGCGTGTCGATCACGTAGCTCGGGAACGACGGCCAACCACATACGACCTCGTCGCCGGGTTCGAGCGCCGCCTGGCTGAGACAGTCGACCAGGCCGTCGGAACCGGCGCCGGGGACGACCTCTTCGAAGCGCAGGCCGAGCCGCTCGGCGAGCGCGGCTCGTAGTCGAAACGCACCGCCGTCCGGATAGCGGTTCAGTTCCCCTACGCAGCGATCGATCGCCTCGCGGGCCTCCGGAAAGGGCCCGAATGGCCCCTCGTTCGACGCGAGCTTGACCACCCGCTCAAGCCCGAGCTCCCGCTGAACTTCCTCGACAGGCTTCCCCGGCTCATACGGAACGAGATCGTTGACCGCGGGTCTGAAGAAGCTGTCCGCGATCTCCGCAAGCGGGCCGGCCACGGCCGCAAACTCTACCTCTCCCCTGACTACGGTTCGCCCGGCCTCCTCCCCGAGGCGAGCGTATCGGCGAAAAGCGCACGCGTGGGTGTCGAAAGCGCAATAGCATTGGCGCCGCATGCGGGTCGGGGTGCCGAGAGAACGTGCCGCCGGCGAGCGACGCGTGGCACTCGTGCCCGAGCTCGCCGGTCGTCTTGTTGCGGGCGGTTTCGACGTACTCGTCGAGCGAGGCGCGGGCGAGGCGGCCTCCTTCCCGAATGCGGCTTACGAAGAGGCAGGGGCCCGGGTCGTGGACGACGTCTTCGGGGAAGCCGACGCCGTCGTGAAGGTGCAGACCCCGAGCAAGGACGAGATCGCCCGGCTCAGAGAGGGCCAGGTGCTGATCGGCTTTCTCCTGCCGCTCACAGATCCGGAAGGAATCGCCCGACTCGCCGCCCGCGGCGTCACCGCCTTCGCGATGGAGTCGATCCCTCGCACCACGCGCGCGCAGCCGATGGACGCGCTCTCCTCGCAGGCCACGGTCTCCGGGTACAAGGCGACGCTGATCGCGGCGGACCGGCTGCCGAAGTTCTTCCCGATGCTGATGACTGCGGCTGGCACTGTCGCGCCCGCGAAGGTGCTCGTCCTCGGGGCTGGAGTCGCGGGACTGCAGGCCGTGGCGACGGCACGGCGCCTTGGGGCCGTAGCCACCGGATTCGACGTACGCCCGGTCGTGCGAGAGCAGATCGAGAGCCTGGGCGCGAGCTGGCTCGACCTGGGGGTCGTCGGGGAGGAGACCGAGGGCGGCTACGCGCAGGAGCTCTCCGAGGAGCAGCAGCAGCGCCAGCAGCAGGAGCTCGAGGCACGCTTGCCCGAGTTCGACGTGGTGATCACGACCGCTTTGATTCCCGGCCGGGCGGCGCCCCGGCTCATCCCGGCTAGCGCCGTCGCGGCCATGAGGCCGGGTTCGGTGATCGTCGATCTCGCCGCGGAGGCCGGTGGCAACTGCGAGCTGACCGAGGCCGGCGAGGAAGTCGTCCGCGAGGGCGTGACGATCGTGGGAACGACGAACCTGCCCAGCTCGATGCCGTTCCACGCGAGCCAGCTCTATGCGCGCAATGTCTCCGCCCTCCTCCAGCACCTCGCACCCGAGGGCGAGCTCGTGCTCGACTTCGAGGACGAGATCACGGCCGGCGCTTGCGTTACCCGCAAGGAGGAGGTTCCGGCGTGACGGGAAGCCACAGAATCTTCGCAAAGCCGTCGCAGACACGTGAGTCGAAGAGCGGTACCGTCCGCCACGAGGGCGGCGGGTCAGTTCACCCCACCCTGGGTGGGGGGTGCAAACTCTCCTCGGGCATGGCCCGCGGAGTCGAGGCTGTCGAGGGGACGGGCCGATGAGCCACGACCGGCTGCTCGTTTTCGAGCTCACGATCCTCGTGCTCGCGATCTTCCTCGGGTTCGAGGTGATCTCGAAGGTGCCGACCCTGCTGCATACGCCGCTGATGTCCGGCACCAACGCGATCCACGGGATCGTGATCGTCGGAGCGATGGTCGTCATGGGTCATGGGCACAAGGACACGCTGACCTGGGTGATCGGATTCGTCGCCGTAATCCTCGCCTCGGCGAACGTGGTCGGCGGCTTCGTCGTCACCGACCGGATGCTGGAAATGTTCAAGCGCCGCAAGCCGGAGCGCTTGGCCAAGGACGACGACCACCGCGCCGGCCCCCAGCCGTGAGCCGCACCACCACCGACGTTCTCTACCTGGTCACGATAGTGACCTTCATCCTCGCGCTGCGCTTCCTCTCTCGACCCGACAAGGCTCGCCTCGGGAACTGGATCGGCGCCGCCGGCATGCTCCTCGCGATCGCAGTCACATTCGCGCAGAGCTCGATCGTGAGCTACTGGGAGATCGTGCTCGCGATGATCATCGGCGGCGGTTTCGGAGCAGTTGCGGCGCGTCGCGTGAAGATGACCGCAATGCCACAGATGGTGGCGCTGTTCAACGGCGTCGGAGGCGGCGCCGCGGCTCTCGTCTCGTGGGCCGAGTTCCACCGCCAGGCTCCCGCTGCAGGCCACCTCGAGCTGGACATCGCGATCGCGATCATGCTCTCGGCGCTGATCGGCGCGATCTCGTTCGCAGGCTCGATGGTCGCTTTCGCCAAGCTCCAGGAGCTGATCCAGGGGCGCCCGATCACCTACCCGGGTCAGCAGGTCGTCAACGCGCTGGTCCTCGGCAGCGCCCTCGCGGCAGGCATCGCAATCGCGGCCGGCGGGGAGGAACAGTGGCTGATGTGGGTGCTCCTCGGCTGCGCCTCGGTGTTCGGCGTGCTCTTCGTGCTACCGATCGGCGGGGCCGACATGCCGGTCGTGATCTCGCTCCTGAATGCGTTCACCGGTCTCGCCGCGGCCGCGACAGGGTTCGAGCTGGAGAACAACGTCCTGATCGTCGCCGGGATGCTTGTCGGCGCCTCCGGAACGCTCCTCACCCTGATGATGAGCCGCGCCATGAACCGCTCGATCACAAACGTGCTCTTCGGTGCTTTCGGCCAGGTGACCGCTGCGGCGGCTGCGTCGGCGGACACCGACGGGGGCACTGTTCGTTCGGCGGGCGCCGAGGACGTCGCCGTCATGCTCGCCTACGCGGACAAGGTCGTGGTCGTCCCCGGCTACGGCCTCGCCGTTGCGCAGGCACAGCACGACGTCCGCCAGCTCGCGGACCTGCTCGAGGAGAAGGGCGTCGAGGTGACCTACGCCATCCATCCTGTTGCCGGCCGAATGCCGGGTCACATGAATGTGCTACTCGCGGAAGCCAACGTCCCCTACCCGCAGCTCAAGGAGATGGACGAGGCCAACCCAGAGTTCTCCCGCACCGATGTCGTATTGGTCGTCGGCGCCAATGACGTGGTCAACCCCGACGCTCGCAACAACCACGGCAGCCCGATCTACGGGATGCCGATCTTGAACGTCGACCAAGCACAGACCGTCGTCGTGCTCAAGCGAAGCATGAGCCCAGGCTTCGCCGGGATCGAGAACCCGCTCTTCTTCAATCCGAAGACAGTGATGCTCTTCGGGGACGCGAAGGAGTCGATCACGAAGCTGATCGGAGACGTGAAGGGCCTTTAAGCGGTGGTGCGGTTCTTCGCAGCCCGGCACGTCGAAGCGGCCGTCTCGCCGGAGCGTGCAATCGCGGCGGTGCGAGAAGCCTTCGTCGCCTACGCTCGGGACGAGTGGTCGATGCCGCCGAAGGTGTACGTGCCCGCCTATCCGGCGGGAGACTTTCGCGCAATGCCCGCTCTCGGTGCCGGTCACGCGGCTCTGAAGTGGGTGACTTCGTTCCCGGGAAATCCCGAGCGCGGGCTGCCGACCGTGATGGGGCTCGTGCTCGTGTCCGACGCTTCCAACGGCGTACTGAAGGCGATCCTTGACGCGGGCGCCGTGACGGCGCTGCGCACCGGTGCGGCGGCGGTGCTGGCAGCGGAGACCCTCGGCCGCAACGACGCGGGAACCGCCGCGGTCGTCGGCGCGGGAGTGAACGGGCGCGCTGCGGCGCGGACATTCGTTGCCAGGGGACACGATGTCCTGATCTGGGATGTCGACCCGGCCCGGAGTGAAGCGGCCGCCACGGAGCTCGGCGCCGGCGTCGCAGGCTCACGCGACGAAGCGCTCGGAGCCGACCTCGTCGTGACGATGACTCCGGGCCGTGAGGTGTTGTTCCCGCCGGGCTCGTTGCGCGACGGGCAGCATGTCAGCCTGATGGGCGCCGACGGCCCGGGCAAGTCCGAGATGGCGGTCGAGGAGGTCCTCCGGACGCACATCTTCTGCGACGACTGGGAGCAAGCGAGTCATGCCGGAGAGCTGATGCACGCCGTCGGATGCGGCCTGCTCGAGCGCGATCACGTCACCGAGCTCGGCGACGTTCTGGCCGGTATCGCTCCTTGGCGCCGTTCCGACACCGAGATCACCACCTTCGACTCGACGGGCCTGGCAATCCAAGACCTCGCGGTTGCGCTCGCGGCAATCGAGCAGGCCGATGAGCTGGGCGTCCCCGAGATCAGCCTGTGATCGCTCACCGGCGCGCAGAGACCGAGGCGGCACCCGAGCCACCTCATCGCCATGCTGCGCAACCACTCGCAGCGCAACGGCAACAAGCTGGTTGAAGTCGGCGAGGCGATGGTAAGCAGCCATCTCAGCGGCTGCCACCGTTGCCTCCTGCCTTTCCGAGTGGCCTGCCTCGCGCCCGCGAGGCCGAGATAGGCTGAGCCCTCCCACGCGAAGGAGGCGCTACATGGAAGGTCAGCTGGTGCACTTCGAGTTGCCGGCCGAGAACGCTGGCCGGGCGAAGGAGTTCTGGAAGTCGCTGTTCGGCTGGAAGTTCCGCGAGTGGACGGGTCCGGTCGAGTACCACATGCTCGAAGGGATCGAGCCGGGAGGCGCGATCTACCCGTCAGAGGATCAGCCGGGCACAGGCCCGATCGTGTACTTCGGCACCTCGGACATCGACGGGTCGATCACCCGGGCGCGGGAGCTCGGCGGCTCGGCCGACGAGAAACAACCCATCCCGAGCATCGGCTGGTTCGCTCGCTGCCGGGACACCGAAGGAAACGACTTTTCCCTCTTCCAGGCAGACGAGACGGTGCCCGCGCCGGACGAACGCTAGACAGCCAGCAGTCGCGCCGGGTCGAACAGCTCGAGCTCGGGTGCCGGGCGCCCCAGAATCGCCCCGGCGACGAGCTCGCCGCAGGCGAGACCCAAAACGTTCCCATGGCCCGAATATCCGCAGGAGATCCAGACGTTGTCGTAACCTTGGACAGGACCCACGAGCGGGAGGCAGTCCTCCGTCACCCCGAAGATCCCTGCCCATCGGTGCGTGATTTTCGGCGCCTCCGCCAGCAGCTCGGTCACGAAGCCCTCGAGGTGTCCCTGGATGAGCGGCGTCACCTCCTCCTCGGCCGTGTGCTCGTGATCGTGCGCCTTGTCCCGGAAGCCCCCGACGACGAGCCTTCCCTCGGGCGTCTGCTGCCAGTAGTCGTACCCGTGCCTGGCGTAATGGGGGCACGGGAACAGGCGCTGCTCCAGCGGCTCGGTCACGAGCACCTGACCGCGCGTCGGTGTGACGATCGCGTCGAGCTCCGGCAGGAGGCCCTCCGTGTAGCCGTCGGTCGCGAGCACGACGTGGTCGGCCTCGAGCTCGTCGATCGACTCGACACGCCGATGCTCGCACAGCTCGCCTCCGGCCTCGACGGCGCGCGCCGCGAGTCGTCGCACCCAGCGGGCAGGCTGAAGCGACCCATCGGGAGGATGGAGGATCGCGCCGGCGAACCGGCCGCGGAGTGGCTCCGCGAGCTCGTCTCGCCACTCGACGTCGAAGCCGTCCTCACGTAGCCCCTCGTATTCGGCCTCGAGCTCGAATCGCTCCTCTGGATCCGCGGCCAGGCGTAGGCTGCCCGTGCGCCGGAAGGCGTCGCCCGCCAAGCCCTCGAGCCGGTCGAGGTAGCGCTCCGCCAGGCGCCAGAGGGCCTTGGCCCGCTCCGGCCCCAGGTCGCGGCGGGCCGCATCGTAGGCGGGTGCGCCGCCGCGTAGCGCGAAGCCGCCGTTCCGCCCGCTCGCGCCGCCCGCGATCTCTCTGGCCTCGTAGACGCGCACGCGTCGTCCAGCCTCTGCGAGTGCAAGCGCGCACGCGCAGCCGGTCACGCCGCCGCCCACGATCGCCACGTCCACCGGCCCCGCGAGCCGGCTCGCGCGCTCGCTGAAATCCGGCCACTCCTCGGAGAGCCAGTAGGAGCTCATCACGATGTCGCGATCCTAGCCCGCCGGCCTCACCCCCCTGTACAAGCCCTCGGCCTCCGTGACCGCGCGTACCAACTCGAGCTCGGCCAGGGCCGTAGCGACGGCCGATGCGTCGAGCCCCGTGTCACGGATGAGCTGGTCGGCCCCGGCGGGCTCTCTCGCGAGCTCGGCCAGCACGGCTGTCGCGTGCTCACCGAGCTGGATCGGCGCCGCTTCCACAGGCACGATGCCGAGCGCGTCGAGCACGTCGTCGGAACTCGTCAACGGAGTCGCCCCGAGCCTCAGCAGCGCGTTCGTGCCGGCCGACAGCGACGAGGTGATCTCCCCGGGCACGGCGAAGACCTCGCGGCCCGTCTCGACCGCGAAATCGGCGGTGATGAGAGCGCCGCTCCGCTCGCGAGCCTCGACGATCACGGTCGCAGCAGCCAGGCCGGCGACGATGCGGTTACGGGCCGGGAAGCGCCAGGGGGCCGGGTCGACGCTCGGGGCGTACTCCGAGGCCAGGACGCCCCGCTCGCACATTCGCCGCGCGAGCTGGGCATGCGCAGCCGGATAGTCGCGGTCGATCCCACAGC
Organism: Gaiellaceae bacterium; assembly: GCA_035296785.1. GTDB lineage: Bacteria > Actinomycetota > Thermoleophilia > Gaiellales > Gaiellaceae > AC-32. The sequence continues at coordinate 4,588 of DATHAF010000009.1, read as the reverse complement.
CGAGCACGGCCAGCGTCAGCCCACCCGCCTCGAGCGCTCCTCGGTGCGCCTCGGCGTCCACGCCTCTGGCCAGGCCGCTGAGGACGACGAGCCCTGCGGAGGCAAGCTCCCGACCCAGGAGGCGCGCGACCTGGGCGCCGTACGACGAGCAGGCCCGCGCGCCCACGATCGCGACCGCGGGTGCCCGCAGCAGCTCCGCCCGTCCCGCTCCGCGCAGGAACAGCCCCGGCGGGGGGTCGTGCAGCTCACGCAGAAGCGGCGGGTACTCGGGGTCGTTCTGTCCGACGAACCGGAAACCGCGCTCCGCGAGCGACAAGCGATAGCCGTCCACGTCGAAGGTTCGTCGAAACCGCTGGAACCTCCGCTCCCGTGGTTCTTTGACGATGTGCTCGCCGGTCTCGGCCGCAAACGCCGCAAGGATCAGCTCGTCCACGACGCCCCCAGCTCCGTTGGGGAACGGTACGAAAGCGCCTCGGCGACGTGCTCGGCATCAACCTCGCCCGCGCCCCCGAGCAGCGCCGCGGTCCTGGCGACACTCGCCACCCGCGCGCGACCGCGAGCGGAGAGCGGCAACCGCTCGACGGCCCTCGCCAACAGCTCGTTCGCCTGCTTCGAGCGCCGCAGCGGCTCCGCCGCCGCCCGTTCACGCGCTGCCGTCACACGCAAGCGCACGGCCTCGGAGGCCTCACCCGGTCCGGCCTCAAGCTCTCCTGCGCGCGGCCGCGGCACGGTCACCACGAGATCGAAGCGGTCGAGCAGCGCCCGCGAGAGCTTGTCGCGGTAGGCGGCAAGGCGCGCAGCCGAGCACGAGCATTCGGCTGCGGGATCTCCACGCGCGCCACAGGGGCAGAGGTTCATGGTCGCAACCAGCTGGAAGCGCGCCGGAAAGACGATCCTGCCGCCCACGCGGGCGATAGAGATCGCACCGTCTTCGAGCGGCTGGCGAAGCGCCTCGAGCGCGTTCCGGGGAAACTCCGGCAGCTCGTCCAGGAACAGGACGCCGTGATGGGCAAGGCTGGCTTCACCGGGCCGCGGGTTCGGGCCTCCGCCAACGATCGCCGAGACCGAGGCAGTGTGGTGCGGCGCCCTGAACGGCGGCACGCTCACCAGCGGCCGTTCCGGCGGCAGCAACCCGGCAACGGAATGAATTCTCGTGATCTCGAGCGCCTCGTCCGGCGGCAGGCGCGGCAGAATCCCCGGCAGTCGGCGCGCCAGCATCGTCTTGCCCGTTCCCGGCGGGCCGCCGAGCAGGAGGTTGTGCCCGCCCATCGCGGCGAGCTCCAACGCCCGCCTTCCGCGCTGCTGGCCCCGCACGTCCGCAAGGTCGGGCCCGGCCGGCTCCGGATGGCGCCCGTTCAGCGAGATCTTCTCGACCGGCGGCGGCACCCAATCGCCGCGCAGGTAGTCGACCGCCTCCGCCAGATGGCGCAGCGGAACCGGTTCGATCCCCGCAAGCGCCGCTTCCGCCGCACAGCCTGCGGCGCAGAGGAGCTTCGACAGCCCCGCCTGCCGCGCGCCTTCTGCAGCTGCCAGGACGCCGCCGACCGGGCGCAGCCTGCCATCGAGAGCGAGCTCGCCGACCGCCGCGTGCCCGAGGAGCGCGTCGGCCGGCACCTGCCGCGAGGCTGCCAGCACGGCCAGCGCGATCGGCAGGTCGAACCCCGAGCCCTCCTTGCGGAGCTCGGCGGGCGCAAGGTTGACCGTGATCCGGCGCAGCGGCCACTCGAGCTCGGCCGAGGCGATCCCGCTCCGCACCCGCTCCTTGGCCTCCTGGCAGGCCCGGTCGGCGAGCCCGACGATCGCGAACGCCGGCAGCCCTCGCTGGAGGTGCGCCTCCACCTCCACCCGGCGAGCGTCGAGACCGACGAGGGCATGCGTGACCGTCCGTGCAAGCACGTCGTCACGATAGGCAACGAACGCTCACGAACACGAGAACGGAATGTGGCGAAAGTGGAACGCCGCTAGCGTGCGACCAGGATGTCTTCGTAGAACTCGCCGGATCGCCGCCCAGTACGGCGGTTTACGTGCCGGCGATAGCGCTCCTCTAGCCGCAGGCCCGCGCGGTCGAGGATCTCCGGATAGAGCTCGCGGCGGTCGTTGATCACGATCACGACCGGCGCGCCCGGCCTCAGCGCCGGCCGCACGTTCGCGAGAACCGCAGCGATGCCCGCGCTGTACGAGCTGAGCGCGGCCCTGTTCGTGCCCTTCCCGAGCTCGAGCTCGCGGCACTCCCCGAGGCCGAGCAGCTCGTAGGCGTAGCGGTGCTGCTCGTGGTAGTCGATGAGCCCCGGATAGGGCGGAGAAGTGACGACGCCGTCGAAGCGCGCGCCGAAGTCGAGCTCCCGCGCGTCGCCGTGCAGCACTTCCGCCGCCCGCCCGCCCGCGCGCACACGCGAGAACTCGCGCACGCGCGCCAGCGTGTCGAGCGCGTAGCGGCGCAGGAAGCGGCGGGCCTCGCCGACGGGCTGGCACGTCTTGCGATGCTTGTGGCACCAGTATTCGCCCCGCCGGGGGACTCGCGGGAAGTCGAGGTCGAAGTGCGCCGTTCGCCGAGCCGAGCGCGCCGCCCGCGCCAGCACGACGCGCAGCACGTCCGAGTGCTCGTAGTCCTCGACGAGCCCGCGGAAGAAGAGCAGCTCGGCCGCGGCGCGCGGTGCGTACCAGTCGCGCAGATAGCGCGAGATCGCGCCCTCCGGCTTCGTCCCGTCGAAACCCTCGAGCCTCGCGAGCGCGTCGCGGAGCTCCGATTCGAGCACGAACGGGTTGTACTCACGCGTCTTCACACGCATCAGTAGACAGTTGAAGGGCGCGACGTCCGAGCCCGCCGCGTCGAGGCCGGACTCGAGAGCCTGCACCAGCGTCGTCCCGGAGCCGGCAAACGGGTCGAGCACACGACCACGCGGCACGTGCCGCGCCAGCAGCGCCTCGACGAGCTGCGGGATGAACTTTCCCAAATACGGGTGCAAACGGTGGACGTGCTTCGTGCGCACGCGCTCGGGAAGGTCGCTCTCCGACCACGAGAGGTCGAGATCGATGCGCCGGTAGAGGGCGTCCTGGGTCGAGGCCATGGCCCCGCCCGGTTCGACGGTGGCGCTAGAACGCCTGCCCGAGCCGCTCCAGCCGGCCGCCGCGGAAGGCGACCACGTCGAACCTCGGCTCCAGCTCCGCCAGCTGCGGATTTGCGGCCAGCCAGGCCACCGCGGCCCGGCGGAGGCGGCGCTGCTTCTCGGCGGTCACCATCTCGAACGGGTCGCCGTAGCGCTCGCCGGCCTTGGCCTTCACCTCGCAGAAGACGAGCCGACGGCCGCGCCGCAACACCAGGTCGAGCTCGTGGCCGCCCATCCAGACGTTCGTGCCCAGAACGCGGTAGCCCCGAAGGCGGTAGTGCCACAGTGCTCGCCGTTCTGCCGCCCGGCCGGCGGCCGAGGTTCTAGGTGTAGCAGAGCGCCTGGAAGGAGCGGCGGTGGATCTCACAGGGCCCTAGCTCTTTCACGATTGCGGAATGGCGCGGCGTGATGTAGCCCACGTGCGAACGGAAACCGTAGGCCGGATAGAGGGCATCCATCCGCCGCATCATCCGATCGCGCACGACCTTCGCGACGATCGAAGCGGCGGCGATCGCGGCGCTCTTCTCGTCGCCGTCCACGACCGCGCTGTGCGCCGGTGCCGTCGGGCCGAGGCGGAAACCGTCCACGAGGCACACCTCGGCCGGCGGCGTGAGCTCGGTCAGCACGGCGCGCAGACCGGCGAGGTTCGAGCGGTGCAGCCCGTCACGGTCGATCTGCCCCGGGGGCACCGCCCGCACGACAACGCGTTCCGCGCAGCTCATGACGGCCCGGAACAGCGCATCGCGCTCGGCCTCGCTGCACTGCTTCGAGTCGTTCAAGGAGGCAAATGGACGCACGGCGTGGTCGTGCAGACGTGCGTAGTCGAGCAGGACGCCCGCCACGAGCAAGGGGCCTGCAAGCGGTCCGCGCCCGGCCTCGTCCGCACCCGCGACGAAGCGCGCGCCGAGCTTGCGGTCGTACTGAAGGAGCTTCCGGCCAGGGCGACGAGCCACAGCCGCGAGGATAGCGCCGCGCTCAGCCGGCGCCTGGCGCTCGGCGCTCTTTCGTTACTCCTTGACCGGCTCGGGCTCGGCCGCTTCGGGCTCGGGCTCAGCGGCTTCGGCTTCTTCGGGCTCAGCCGGCGCCTCGTCGGGCTCCGGACTCTCCTCGGCGACCTCCGCAACGAGCTCCTCGTCGACCCCCTCGCCCTCGGGCGGCATCGCGCCCACGAGCAGCTCCGACTCCGGCAGCACGACCCCGCGCTTGGCGCGAACGCGCGCCCGCTTGCCGACCTTCCCGCGCAGGTAGTAGAGCTTCGCGCGGTTGACGTCGCCGATCGCCGTCACCTCGATCCGCTCGATCTTCGGCGAGTGCAGCGGAAACGTCCGCTCGACCCCGACGCCGAACGACTGCTTGCGCACCGTGAAGGTCTCACGGACGCCCGAGCCCTGGCGCTTGATGACGATGCCCTCGAATACCTGAACGCGCCGCCGCTCGCCCTCGATCACCTGGAAGTGGACGCGCACTGTGTCCCCGGCCTT
>DATHAF010000008.1:0-9497 GCA_035296785.1 Gaiellaceae bacterium | reverse complement strand
CACCAGACTGCGTTCGTCCGGTCCGAGAAGCACCGCCATCGGGCCGGACTCCCCGGCAGCGAAGGCGACGAGGGACCCGCCGGTCGCCACCGGACCCGCCTGGCGCGTCTGCCAGCGGCCGTTCGCGGCACGCGAGGCGATCCGCAGCGTGGAGCCGCGCAGGTAGGCGACGAACGGCGTACCGTCCGGCGCGACGGCGAGCTCGCCGTCCTGCACGTTGGGCGCGACAACTTGAGCCGACGCGCCGCCGGCGAGGGCGAGCGCTGCAGCGAAGACGAGGCCGGCGCTCCTCATGCCACGAGCGTAGTCAGCCGAACACGTCCGCGCCACACCCGAAGACGAGCGCCGCGTGGACGTGCTCGGCCTCGACGCCCACTAGCGAGGGATGCTCCAGGTCGACCTCCACGTCCGGCCAGTGCTCCAGGGCGAGGGAGGCAGCCCCTTCGTCGGCCCCGCAGCAGAGGAGCGTGGAGACCGAAAGCACGTTCCGGCCCAACGTTCGCCGTCGAGCGACGCCCTCGAGCTCGCGCAGCTCCTCGAGGGGGTCGATGCGTACGTTGGAGTCGGAGCCGATGCAGATCCCGATTCCACGCTTGCAGATCTCCTCCGCGGCGACGAAGCCGTCGCCGAGGTTGGCTTCGGTCGTCGGACAGACGCAGACCCGCGCCCCGGCTTCGGCCAGTAGATCGAGCTCGCGCGCGTTCGCATGCGTGGCGTGCACGACCGTCGAATGCGGCCCGAGGCAGCCCGTCTCCGCGAGCAGCTCGATCGGGCGCAGCCCATGCTCGGCGACGCACTCATCGATCTCGCGGGGCTGCTCGTCGGCATGCACGTGCAGCGGCAGCTCCTCGCGAGCCGCGTAGGCGCCGAGCTCCTCGAGCCAGTCGCGAGGGCAGGCGCGCACGGAGTGGGGAGCGAGGCCGATTCGCACGCCCGTCGCCCGCATCGTCTCGAGTTGCACCAGATAGTCGGCGGTGGAGACCTGCCGAAAGCGATCGAGCCCACCGCGCCCGTAGGCGGCGAGCAGGAGCACAAGCTCGATCCCGGCCTCGGCGGCGGCCTCGACCGCTGCATGCGCCTCGGGCAGCCCGAGGTAATGGAACTCGCCCACCGCCGTGTAGCCGGCGGCGAGCATCTCCCGATACACCTGGACATACTCGGAGCGAACTCGTTCCGGCGTCAGACCGGCGGCCAGGCCAAGCATCGACTCCCGCCACCCCCAGAAGTCCTGGCCTTCCACGCTGCCGCGCAAGGACCGTTGGAAGCCGTGGCTGTGTGCGTTCACGAACCCCGGCAACCTGAGCGTTTCTCTCACCTCCGTATCCTTTCAACATGGCTGCCCGAGCGGTGCCCGCGCAACTGGCGCTGATCCCGAACGCGCTGACGGTTTTCAGGCTCCTCCTGATCCCCGTTTTCGTGGTGCTCGTGCTCGCCTCCGACGGAGGGCACAGCTGGCCGGCGGCGATCGTCTTCGGCGTCGCAGGCGTGACCGACCAGGTGGACGGTTTCCTGGCTCGCCGCTGGCACGTGGAATCGAGCTTCGGCAAGATCGCCGACCCGCTGGCCGACCGTTTGATGATCGACGCCGCGGTGATTCTCCTCTGGCACGCCGACCGCCTACCGTGGATCGCGCTCGCGATCCCCCTACGTGATGTTGCGCTCATGGCGGGGTACAAGCTCGTCGTGGGACGCGGCTACGACTTCTCCGTCAACCTCGCTGGCAAGGCGGCCACCTGGCTTCTCTATGCCGCGCTCGCCTTCGTGATGGTGACCCGGAAGGGTGAGGACTGGCCCCTCTGGATCTTCTGGTCCGGCGTCGCACTCGCGGCGATCGCCCTGGGCGGCTACCTGCTCAAGGCACGACGGGAGGTGGAGACGGCGTGAAGGCTGTTGTGATGGCGGGGGGCGAAGGCACGCGCCTGCGCCCGCTCACCTCCAACCAGCCGAAGCCGATGGTGCCGATCGTCGGCAAGCCTTGCATGGAGCACATCCTCGAATTGCTCAAGCAGCACAGCCTGGAGGACGTGATCGTCACGGTCGCGTTCATGCCCCAGGCGATCCGCAGCTACTTCGGCAGCGGCGATTCTCTCGGCATGTCGATCGAGTACTCGGTGGAGGAATCGCCGCTCGGCACCGCCGGCTCTGTGCGACTTGCGAGCGACCGACTCGACGAAACGTTCGTCGTCATCTCCGGCGACGCCCTCTGCGACGTCGACCTGACCGACCTGATCCGCTTCCACCGCGAAAAGGAATCGGCGGTGACGATCGGTTTGAAGTCGGTCGAGAACCCGCTTGAGTTCGGGATCGTCGTCACCGACGAGGAGAACCGGGTGGAGCGCTTCCTCGAGAAGCCGTCCTGGAGTCAGGTTTTCTCCGACACGATCAACACCGGCATCTACGTCCTCGAGCCGGAGGTGCTGCGCCACATCCCGACCGACCGGCCCTTCGACTTCTCAAAGGAGCTCTTCCCGTTGCTGCTCGAGATGGGGCGGCCGATGTACGGCTACGTCTTCGAGAATTATTGGCAGGACATCGGGAACCTCGATCAGTTCCTCCAGGCGAATTTCGACGCTCTCGACGAGCGTGTCCACCTGAACATCCCTGGGATCCGCCTGCGCGGCAACATCTGGCTGGGGGAGGGGGTGGAGGTTGACGACCTCGCAGCAATCGAGGCACCCGCGTTCCTCGGCAATTACTGCCGCATCGCGCCGGACGCCTCCGTGGGGCCGTACTCGGTGCTCGGTTCGAGCGTGACGCTGCTCGAGCGCGCGCGAACCGAGCGATCCGTCATCGACGCGGCTACGCACATCGGCCGCAGTGCGCGCGTCGAAGGCGCCGTGGTCGGACGAGCCTGCGACATCCGTGCCATCGCTCACGTCCAGGAGGGAGCAGCGATCGGCGACGAGGTGACGCTGGGCGCGCAGAGCGCGGTTCTTCCGGGAGTCCGAATCTACCCCTACAAGGAGGTCGAGACCGGCGCGCAGATCCACGAGAGCGTGATCTGGGAGGCCCGCAGCGCCTCGAACCTGTTCGGCAAGGATGGCGTCTCCGGGCTCGTCAACGTGGACATCACCCCGGAGATAGCGGTTCGGCTTGCCGCCGCTCTCGGCACGGCGCTGAAGCGCGGTGCGCGAGTCGTCGCGAGCCGCGAGTCGCCGGACGCCTGCCGAATGGTCAAGCGGGCGATGATCTCCGGCCTCAATTCAACCGGGGTGAACGTCGCCGACCTGCGCGTCCTGCCCGCCTCCGTCAGCCGCCACCTGCTCAAGACGCAGGGCTACGACGCCGGCTTCCACGTCGGTGTCAGCCATGCCGACCCGGAAGCGCTCGAGATCCGGTTCTACGAGCAGCCCGGGATCGCGCTCACGCCCAGTCTGCAAAAGGAGATCGAGAAGCACTTCACACGCCATGAACTGCGGCGGTCGGCCTTCAACGCGGTCGGGTCGGTGAGCTACCCGGCCAGGGTTCGGGAGGGCTACGCCCAGGATCTCCTTTCGGGCCTGAACGTGGAGGCGATCAGAAGTCGTGGCTACCGGCTCGTCGTCGACTACGGCTATTCGGCCACGTCTTTCGTGCTGCCCCTGCTACTCGGGCCGCTCGGAATCGAAGCCGTCAGCGCTCATGGGTTCGCGGCCGACACGTCCGAGCCGAGCACGAGCCTGCGCGAGGCAGTCGGCCAGAGCAAGAGGCTCGTGACGGCGATCGGCGCCGACCTCGGCGTCGTCTTCGACCGGGCCGGGGAACGGCTCTTCCTGATCGACGAGCAGGCCCGCGAGATCCCTGTCGAGCAGACGCTGCTGCTCTTCCTGCGACTGATGGGCTCGAACGGGCGCCGAGGCAAGCTCGCCTTCCCGATCACCGTGACGAGCCAGGTGGAGGAGATGGTCAAGGGAAGCAAGCTCGAGGTGATCCGCACTCCCGCCTCGCTCGCCGAGCTGACCAAGGCGGCGGCCGGCGACGGCGTGATCTTCGCCGGCGCGGTCGGCGGCGGGTACGTCTTCCCAGAGTTCCTGCCCGCCTACGACGCCGTAGCGAGCCTGTGCAAGCTCCTCGAGCTGCTGGCTCCCGCAGGCAAGCCGCTCTCGGAGCTCGTTGCCGAGCTGCCCGCCAGCACGCTCGTCCACCGGCAGGTTCCGTGCCCGTGGTCGCTGAAGGGCACCGTCATGCGCGTTGTCACCGAGCGCTTCCGCGACCGGGAGGTCGACCTGCTCGACGGAATCAAGGTCTTCGACAAGCGTGGTTGGGCACAGCTGCTCCCGGACCCCGACGAGCCGCTCGTGCATATCTACGCCGAGGGCAAGACCGAGGAGCTGTCGGTCGAGCTCGAGACCGATCTGCGCGAGCTCGTCGAGGAGATCATGCAGATCGAAGGGGCAGAGTCCGCGGCCGTAACCTCAAGCTGAGGTTGACCCTTGGGTCGCCTTCTGCTTGACTAGAAGCGCTCCCGCCAACGGACGAAAGGCTCTCGTGGAAGCGTTTCCCGATCTCGACTCACTCTCGGACGACGGCCTCAAGCAGCTCATCGACGAGCTTACGAAGGAAGAGCTCGAAGTCTCGTACCGACGGCGGATTCTGCACGGCAAGATCGACCTGCTTCGGGCCGAGCTCCAGGCCCGGCTCAAGAAGACGGGGGGCAAGGGGATCCTCGAGCAGGTGGACGTCGAGCACCTCGCCGCGATCCTCGCCGGCAAAGCCGCACCGCCTGCCGAGGGGTAGATGAGTCACACGCTACGCCTCCGGGTTCGCCGAAGCAGCGCCCGCGCCGGGAACGTTCGCCGCTCCGCCCACGAAACGGAATCGAGCAGATGAGCCATATCTACTGTCCCGAGTGCGGGTTCCAGAACCCGACAGCCGCCAACTACTGCTCCAAGTGCGGCGCCCTCCTGGTCAAGGAGGAGCCCGGCTCGGAGACGACCATGAGCTTCACCCCGGAGGATGGGGAGGAGGACGGGGTGCCCTCGCTGGAGGAGCTCGGCGCCGAGGGCCCGGCGCTCGTGGTGCGCTCGGGCGGGGGTCGGGCGGGCGAGCACTTCGTGCCCCAGGGAGAGCGCACGACGATCGGCCGCTCACCCGACTGCGACATCTTCCTGGACGACGTCACGGTCTCACGCAAGCACGCCGTGCTCGTGCGGAAAGACGGCGGCTTCTTCATCGAAGACCAGGGCAGCCTGAACGGCACCTTCCTCAACCGCCGCCGAATCGAATCAGGCCAGCTGGAGAACGGCGACGAGCTCCAGATCGGCAAGTACAAGCTGAGCTTCCTGGCGAAGTGAGCACGCTCCGCGTCCGGCACGCACCCGTCATGCGTTCGCCCGGCGGACCTCAGCGACGCACAAAGCTGGAGCGCAGGCCGTGAGCGCAGCTCAAGCACCCGAGCGCGAACGTCTGCTCACGATCGGGACGGTCTGTCGGCGGCTGCAGCCCGAGTTCCCCGACATCTCGATCTCGAAGATCCGCTACCTCGAGGATCAGGGCCTGCTCGCGCCGCGCCGCACGCAGAGCGGCTACCGCCTGTTCAGCGAAGGCGACGTCGAGCGGCTCGAGACGATCCTGCGGCTCCAGCGGGACGAGTTCCTGCCGCTGCGCGTGATCCGTCAGGAGCTCGCCTCTCCGTCCGGGGCGGGGAAAGAGCGGCGTCGGCGCCGGGCCGTAGGGCTGGCAGACCCCGACGACGAGCTCGATCTCGGAGAGCTCTGCGAGCGCGCCGCGATCACGTCGGGCCTGGCGCGGGAGCTCGAGGAGTACGGGCTGCTGCAGCCGCGGCGGGCCGGCAGCGACAAGCTTTACCCTGCCGGGGATGTGGACGTCGCTGTCGCCTGCTCCAAGCTCTCGCGCTTCGGCATCTCTGCCCGTCACCTACGCACGTTCCGGACAGCGGCTGACCGGGAAGCCGGCCTGCTCCAGCAAGTGATCGCACCGTCGCTTCGCTCGCGCAACCCGGAACGGCGGGAGGCGGCGGTGCAGCAGCTCCAGACGCTGGCCGAGCTCGCGCAGGAGCTCTCGCAGTTGCTCTTCTGGCGCGACCTCAGGCATCTCGCGGGGAACTAGAGGTGGGAGTCGAGGATTTGAGGACCAAGATCCGCGACGTGCCCGACTTTCCCGAGCCGGGGATCGTCTTCAAGGACATCATGCCACTGCTCGCCGACCCGCCCTCGTTCCAGGAGGCCACCGATTTGCTCGCGAACTGGGCCGAGCCGCGCAAGCCGGACCTGATCCTCGGCGCGGAGGCCCGCGGCTTCATCCTCGGCGCCGTGGTGGCCTACAAGCTCGGCTGCGGCTTCGTCGCCGCCCGGCGGCCGGGCAAGCTGCCGTGGAAGACCGTCAGCTCGACCTACGCGCTCGAATACGGCGAGAACTCGCTGGAACTGCACGCCGATGCGATTCCAGACGGCGCCCGCGTGCTCGTCCACGACGACGTGCTCGCCACCGGCGGCACGGCCAGAGCGATCTGCGACCTCGTGACGCAGCTAGGCGGCGGGATCGTCGGAGTGGAGTTCCTGATCGAGCTGGCCTTTCTGGACGGGCGCAAGCAGCTCGGGGACTACGAGGTCCACTCGGTAATCACGTACTAGCTCTAGAGCGGTACGTCCGGACTGCCGATTACAACTGGGTGATCTACGACGCCCTCACGACGACGTACACGTTCTCGTGCCCGGAACGGGGGCACTCGAGGGTCGCTCTGTCGTCGTTCCGGCGCGTCGAGCAGCTCCCCGGCGCGTTGCATCCCGCGGTCTTCGGGGTCTCTTTCGATTGCGGGTGCGGGGCCGAGCACCCGGGCCTTGTCTCGCACGACGAGCTCGACTGGGCGCCGCTGGGGCTCGGCGAGGGGCTCTTCCACAACCTGATGACCTCGCGGCTCGACCCGATCGAGGACGAGCTCGCAGACCTGGCCGCCCGGCGGATCCAGGCGGGGGAGTGGCCCTGGAGCTTCTTCTGCTACCCGGAGGAACGTCCTCGGCCGATCTTTCCCTCATCGTTCTTCCTGATCGCGCCCGCCGATGGCGGCGCGGAGGTCGGGATCGCGGTCCGCTGCCCGGTTTGCGCGAGCGTCTCGATCAACCTCGTGTCCTCGCATCACCTCGACCTGCCCTTTCACAACGATCGCGAAATCGGGGTCGTCGAGCACGTCTTCGGCCCGGATGCCGAACGGGCAGTCGAGCAGTTTGCCTCTCAGCTCTACTCGGCACGCTTCGACTCGCGCCGTCTCGACCTGCAGTAGCCAGGTTCCACTTCCGGCTGACGGGGTAGGAAACCACTGGAGGTGGTGCCATGTACGGCTTGACACGTGGAACAATCACGCTTCTGGGCGCGGCAGTCGCCGGCCTGTTGATCTGGCTCGCGACTCAGGTGGACGAGGGAACCAACGGCGGCTACTGGAGCGTCTACGGCCTGGTGGCTGCAGCTGGCCTGACGATGGCGTTCTCACAGATCCTCGGCGGCTGGACGAAGTGGGGCTGGCCGCGGCTCTCGCTGAACGTGTTCCTGCTCGCGTTCGTCCCCGTCTTGATCGCGGCGGGGTGGGTGCTCGTCGGCGTGCAGCCGGAGGGCAACTGGTTCCGTGACCACGTTCGAAGCTGGTCCGACGACCTCTCGATCGGCGGCCTCGTGCGCGACCTGACCGAGTATGCCGGCGTGCTCGGCTTCGGGATCGGGCTTGTCTTCGGTTTCACCTTCGACACGTCTGGTCCCTCGGCCTACGGCCCGTTCGGACGGCGACGGCGAGCTACCACGATTCCGGCCGGCGGCGCAGCTCCGCCGCCGCGGACGCGGGCGGACGGCGAAGGCGACGTCGTCGACGAGCGCGAGCCCGTCCCCGCCGGAGCCCCCGACGAGCGGCGCGACTAAGCGTGCACGGCGCCCGCAGCATCCTTCCCTCCGGGGAGGGATGATGCGGGCTGGTCCTGAACCGATAGACCGGACGTGAGCGCCGCCCTCCATAGCCACGACCCAACGCCCAGCAATCTCTTGCTCTCGCACTGTGCGGATGTCCCGCGAGCGGGGACGCGAGCGCCGGTGTTCGAGCGGCTCCGGGACAAGCTCGGCGTGCCGCTGACGAGGCTCTTGCTTGGCGCCCTTTCGGGAAATCAGCGCCCGCGCTCGGCGCGCCGCCCGGGCTGACGTCGCGGCACGTCGGCTCCGTAGACCATCACGTAGAGGAAGATCAGGAACCCCGCGACAGCGCCGAAGACGAACGCCGTTGCACCGCTCACGCCCACCGCGAGCCCCCCGAGCCAGATGTAGAGGCCGAACGCGAGGCCCCAGATGAACGACACGACCCCGTGTGAGATCGCCGGGAGTCGGAGGTGCGGCACGGCCGGACTCTACCGCGTCGAGGCGGGGAGGGGTTATCCACAAGCTGCACAGCCTGCTGTGGAAATGTGGATAATTGAATTTCCGCAAATTGCGGTCTCTGCGTCCTCGGCGGACCTTGAACAGGCGGTGTCCAGCACCTAGATTTCCTGTTGCGCCGAGCACGGAACCGGAGTAGGTCGAAGCCGAGTTCGAAGGCACTACCCGCAAGGGAAAGGTCATCGAAAGCGGTGGACGAAACGGAAACCGGCTCGGCGAATTTTTTTTGTCCAGGCTGCCACGGGTAAAGGGTCTTGGCAGCCTCGAACTCCAACTTGACATAACACCCGTTATCGTGCGTTGGCACGAGCAAACGGCTTGGCTGCGAGGTGGTCGTAGCTGCGGGAGGCTGATCCCCGCAGACTCACGCTCTGCCTCCGGTACCTACAAGTGTCCCGAGTGCAGGCGAGAGACCGAGCGGAACAAGAGCCGCAGACGTCAACGGACGCCGACCCGTCGAACGAACGAGGTTCGGTGCGCGGACGATCACCCTTCGGCGAGAGCCATCGGCTGCGGCAAGGCACAAAGCACTGCCATGCCTCAGACCGCCGAACGCGAGGATTCGTCCGTCCGGAGAGAGCCGGACGGCTCGAGCGCGAGGGTGCGATTGGCACTCGGCAGCACGCTATCGGTCAACGCTAGGCCGACCTGTCCTCCGCGTTTTCAGGGCTCAGGCCGGCGGCGCAACTAACGCGGCGGCGTCTCCGCTCGAACGCCAACGGCGATGCCAATCACCCGCGATCGCAAAGGCACCCAGAGCAATAAGGAGAGCCAGCGTGAGCACGATCCCCTCGCCGCCAGGCAAGCGTGTCAGCTGCTCCATTAAGGCACCCACGCTTGCCGCGGCAGGAATCGTCAGTAACCAGGCGACAAGGATATTGCCGGCTATCCCCCAGCGCACGGCCGAGAAGCGGCGGGCTGCACCGGCACCGAGTACCGAGCCGCTGATCGTGTGCGTCGTCGAGACCGGGAAGCCGAAATGCGCCGTTGTGTAAAGGATCCCCGCCGTCGCGGTCTCAGCGGCAAAGCCCTGATGCGGCTCCAGATGAGCCACCCGTGTTCCGAGCGTGCGGATGATCCGCCAGCCTCCGGCATAGGTTCCCAGCGCCATGGCGATGGCTGCGCTGGCGATTACCCACCAAGGGACG
>DATHAF010000007.1:0-18672 GCA_035296785.1 Gaiellaceae bacterium | reverse complement strand
GGCTTGATGCGTGGTGGCGTGAACGCCGGAGGCGGCGGAGGAGGCGGCGGCACGTAGGTCTGGGTCGGAGGCGGAGGCGGCGGCGGCGGAGGAGGCGGAGGTGGAGGTGGAGGGGGCGGTAGCGGCCGAATCGTGGTCGTGACCGGCGGCGGATCCGGGTTGGGCACAGTCGTCGTCGCCGTAGCCCCGTGCGGTCCGCCTGCGTACGCGTAGGTCGACGCGAAGCCGAGCACCGCGAAACACGCAAGAAGGGTCATCTTGAAGGGACGGGTCGACAGCCACCGCGTGGCAGCCGGAGATCGGTGATTCGAGTTCTCTCTCAGTTTTCGTTTCCTCCCCTACCCATACCGCGGGCTTCCACGACAGTAGCACCGATTTTCTGGCCCGCAAGAAGGAATTCAGAGGGCTCAGGCCATGAGCTCGGCGACCCCGGCGACCGTGCGGTCGATCTCGGCATCCCCGTGCGCGAGCGAAAGAAAGAGCGCTTCGAACTGCGACGGCGCGACGTAGATCCCGCGCTCCAGCAGACCGCGGAAGAGCTCCCCGTAACGCACGGTGCTGCTTGCGCGTGCGTCATCCAGGTTCAGCACGGGACCGGGCTGCGCGAACAGCGTGGCCATGGCCCCGACGCGCTGGACGCAACAACCCGGCGCGGCGTCATGCAGGCCCTGCTCGAGCCGGGCACCTCGCCGCTCGAGCTCCTCGTAGACCTCGGGGGTCAAGCGCCGCAGCACCGAGAGGCCGGCGGCGGTTGCGAGCGGGTTCCCGGAGAGGGTGCCCGCCTGGTAGACGTCGCCTACGGGTGCGAGCCGCTGCATCAGCTCGGCCGGCCCGCCGAAGGCCGCGAGCGGAAGGCCGCCGCCGACGATCTTGCCCAGCACGGTCAGGTCGGGCATGACACCGAAGCGCTCTTGCGCTCCCCCGCGGGCGACGCGGAAGCCCGTGATCACCTCGTCGAAGACGAGCAGCGCGCCGGTCTCGTCGCAGAGCCGGCGCAGCCCTTCGAGGAATCCCTCCGCGGGCGGGACGACGCCCATGTTTCCGGCGACCGGCTCGACGAAGATGCAAGCCGCGCCGTCCACGACCGCCTCCGCCGCCCCGACGTCGTTGTACGGCACCACGCGGCCCTCGGCCGAGGCCCGGATGCCGAGGGTCGCCACCCCGGAGCCTGCCTCCGAGAGAAACGGATCGGCATGACCGTGGTAGCAGCCGGCGAATCGTACGAACGACTCGCGGCCTGTGGCTGCCCGGGCCAGTCGCAGCGCACTCATTGCCGCTTCCGTGCCAGAGGAGACGAGCCGCACCTGCTCGACCGACGGCACGGCGGCGACGATCTCCGCGGCAAGCTCGACCTCCCCCTCGGTCGCCGTCCCGAAGGTGGTGCCCTCGTGCGCTGCGGCCACGATCGCCTGAATCGTCTCCGGATCGCCATGCCCGAAGATCAGCGGGCCCCAGGAGAGCACCCAGTCGAGATAGCGCCTGCCCTCGACGTCCTCGAGGTACGCCCCCTCCCCACGCCTGGCGAACAGCGGCTCGTCGAGGCCCACCGCCTTCATCGCGCGCGCCGGGGAATCGACCCCGCCAGGGATCAGCAGGAGCGCGCGGGCATAGAGCTCGGCCGCCCGCGCCGTCTGCGTCATTCGTCCTCGCGCAGGGCGAACAGGTCGCGCAGCGGCTCGGAGCCGGCCTCCTTCGCGCGGACGGTCGGCGCGTGCAGGAGCTTGTTCACGATCTGCGAGGTGAGCGTCTCGACGGCCCTGCGCTCGCGCGGCGAGAGCTCGGCCAGGCGCGGCTCGGCCCGTGCGAGCTCCTCGGAGCGAATCGTCTCGGCGCGAT
Source organism: Gaiellaceae bacterium (assembly GCA_035296785.1). GTDB lineage: Bacteria > Actinomycetota > Thermoleophilia > Gaiellales > Gaiellaceae > AC-32. Next base: position 16,836 of record DATHAF010000007.1, on the reverse strand, counting down.
CGCGAAGCGCGCGGATCGCGCCGGCCGCGCCGCGCGAACGGCGCCACTCCGCAAACCGCGCTGCCTCCTGCGCCACGATCTGCTCGGCCTCGCGCACGTCCTCCTCACGGCCCACGAGCCCGTCGCCCAGATCGTCGATGTCGAAGAGCGTGCAACCCTCGAGCTCGCCGATCGCCGCTTCGAGGTCGCGTGGAACGGCCACATCCACGAGCACGAGCGGCTTCACTCGAGGCTGGATGGCCTCGGCGTGCAGGATCGGATAGGGACAGCGCGTTGCGGAGATGACGAGGTCGGCGTCCGGCAGCTCGACAGCGACGGCATCGAAGGGGGCTGCGCGGCCGCCGAGGCGCTCGGCCAATTCCTCCGCGCTCTCGAGCGTGCGGCTCGAGACGACCACCTCTGCTCCCCGCGCGCGCAGGTCGCGAGCCGCGAGCTCGCTCATCTTGCCGGCGCCGAAGAGCAGCACCCGGCGGCTCGCCAGGCCTCCCAGGCTCTCGGCGGCGAGCTCCACTGCGGACGCAGCAACCGATTCCGGCAGCTCGGCCAGGTTCGCTTCGGTGCGCACTCGCTTGCCCGCTCTCAGCGCGTCCTCGAAGAGCCGGTTCAGCAGCGGCCCGGTCGCGCCTGCGGTCAGCGCGGCGTCATAGGCCTGACGCACCTGGCCGAGGATCTGGGCCTCGCCCGGCACGAGCGAGTCGAGCCCGGCCGCGACTTGGAAAAGGTGCTGAACCGCCTCCGTCTCGACCCAGCTCACGAGCACGTCGCCGAGCTCGAGCCCCGACCGGCGCTCGAGCTCCTCCCGCGCCCGCTCCGCGCTTCCGCCCGCGAGGTAGATCTCGGTGCGGTTGCACGTCGAGAGCACGACCGCCTCGACCCCGTCACCCGCAAGCGCGGTTGCGAGCTCGAGCGCGTGGCCGTCGGCAAGGAAGAGTCGCTCCCGAACCGCGAGCGGCGCGTGGCGATGCGACACGCCTACGGCGACCAGGCCCTCGATCTCTTGCTCGGGAAGTCGGGTCACGGGGAACCGCGGTCGATCCTACCTGGGAGGTTTCGCGCGACGTATCCGCGGTCACAGGGGAGCAGATGAACGAGCCGGGCCTCGATCTGCACGAATGGGAAACCCGTTGGGCCGAGCTGCAGGAGCTGGCCGAGAGCGCGCCCGACGAGGCGCTGCCGGAGATCGTGCGTGCGGTGGAGCAGATGCTGACCGAGCGCGGGTACGACCTGGAGAACCCGGTCGTCATCGAAGGCGAGGATCCGGATCTCATGCGCGACTTCGTGGCCGCGCGAGATATTGCGAGGGCAGCCGAGCAGGGCGGGCTCGAGCGCGAGGACATCGAGACGGCGCTCGATGACCTCGCCGAGATCCACGACTACCTCGTCGAGCAGCGCGCGGCTCCGTGAACAACGCCTGGCTCAGCAGCGCAAGTCTTCGGTGTCTCTCGCAGCTGTGGGGTGACGAGCCGGGTGGCTCGTTCCTGGCCTTCTCCTTCGGGAACTAGCGGTGACCGAGGGAAGGGCGAAGCACCACCCGGCTCGCCTCGCGGATTCACAACACGGCATTGAGGAAGCTCGGATCCCGGCCGAGGACGGGGATCCGCATGTTCGCCGCACCGCGAATCGAGCCGCCCCTCTCGGGGCGCTTCTCTTTGGAATCTGCATGGTTCGTGAGAGAGGACGACGGGGATGGAAGCCGCGACCCTCAGCTTGGGAAGTCTCGGCCCACCTCGCGATGACGCATGGGCAGCCGGATCGCGAGCAGGTGGAAACGTTCTGGACACGCGACCGGAGCTGGAGCGGCGCTGCACCCGTTCGTGGCGTAGGTGCTCGGGGCGAGCGGTAGGGCGGGGCTCAGCGTAGAAGAATCCTGCGCCGAACGGGCGCGTCATGTACGTGAGCGGGATGATCCGCGTCGCGCCGTCGCGGTGCACCAGGTAGGCGAGCTCCGGAGATGCAACGACCTCCCCCGCGAAAGCTCCTCGGCGGACTCATTCACGAGTACGGAGTGGCGGCATGAACCGGGTTGTTGAAACGCCTCAGGCTGCGCACGCTGTGGTTACAGCGCGGCGCCGCCGAATGCCCGTGCTATAGCGCGATGCCCAGCGTCATTCGGGTGGCGATGATCATCGGCCAGAAACGATGGGCCGGCAGCGTCGAAAGCCGGTAGGAGGTCAACCGGCAACACACGCATCTCGAGGGCGGCGCAGTGGATGAGGTCGTTGAGGCCGAGGGCGCTGCCTATCCCTGAACAGTCAATTTTCAAATCGCTTCCGAGCAAGTACCTTCGCGTCTCGCTCTCGCGCGGCGTCGCGATGTCGCTGTTGAAGAACTCCATGATTTGGATCGTTTCGCCGCCCGGATCGCGGTCGAGTGCCTCGTTGAGTGTCCTGAGAATCGCCCGCAGGTTGTCTTGCAAAGGGCATCCGGGATCGTTCGCGTTCTCGCAGCCGTCGTTGCGGCCGATGTCGACCGTCACCCGAAGCGTGTCAGAGGATTCATTGATACTGGCGACGGCTCGCGGTAGCTGCGAGCTGCGAATGTAGGTGCTGGAGGCGCCACTTAGCGCAAGGTTCCTCAGTTCCGTGACGCCGCTGCCGTTCGAAGCCAGGTACCGGAAGTAGAGATTGGCCCAAGCCTTCGGGCCAACGCTTGCGCCTACACCGGCCGTAATCGAGGCACCGAGAGTTAGGTAAAGGCCGCGGGGAGCAGCAGGTGGCGGAGGGGGCGGCTTCGGTAGCCCTCGCACGACCTCGCAACCTCTCGTCGCTTTGTCGTTCTTGTCAGCGACCGCGACGTCGCGCCCGGCTCCGCATACAAGAAGGTCGGCTCCCGCTCCGCCGACAAGGAGGTCGTTCCCCCCGTTCCCGTAGAGCCGGTCGTTCCCCCCGTTCCCGTAGAGCCGGTCGTTGCCCGCCTTCCCGTAGATCTTGTCAGCTCGCGGCGAGCCCTTCAGGACGTCGCCTTTCGGGGTGCCGACGATCGTCGCTGCCCAGGCGACTCCGGCGACGAGCCCAGCCAAGATCGCGACTCCGGCAATCGCAGCGGCGGCGCGACGTTCGGTCTGGCGGAGCTGTGCCGCTCGCTTCGCTGTCATTCCTCACGTCCCCCTTCTCGAACTCCGACCGCCGCAGTCATACTAGTGCATGAAGTCACTTTCGCCGAATCCCCTGTGCCCGGACGCTCCCCCTGGTGCCCACGCAAACCTCAGGCCACGTCCTCCACAACCAGCACCGGCGGCTGATCTGCATCGTCATCGCGCAGGCGCACGACCCGCAGTGACCGCCTGCCCAAAGGAATCTCGTCCCCCGCACGCCAATTAGGCACAGCGGCGTCGAGCATCGGCGCATCGGCAGGCGCTCCGTCTTCCGTCTCCAGCTTGAAAAGAAAGGCCATTCGGTTTCCCTTCCGTGGTCGGTTTGGGGCCGAACGGCAAGGTCAGCGTAGTGCAAGCACTACGGTCAGCGGCGCCGATCAAAAGAAAGCGCGACCCTCCGCATCAACAGAGGGTCGCGGTATCTCGTTCCTCTCAGACCCCGGCGAGGGTTCCGATCGCGGTGAACGTGAGCCCCGCGCCAATCGTGAACGTGCAGGTCGCCTCATTCGGCACGGTCGCACCTCGCGTGAGAACCAATTGGCCCTCGACATAGAGCCGCCGCACGGTCAGCACACCACCCTCTTCGAACAGGATGAGCTTGTCGGGAGCCGGTGATTGGAAATCCGCCATGTTCGTCGTCGCCTCGATCGTGAACGTCCCGGCGGTGCCGCAGTCCGCTGTCGCACCGGCGTGACTTGCCACAGCCGACGGGGCAAGCGCGGCGAACACCCCAACAGTCGCGCCTGCGAGCGCGCCGAGTAGGCGCCGTTTCATGAAGCCCTCCTTTGGCCGCAGTTCGTGTCGATCAATGCTAGGCACGCGGTTCCGTCGAAGTCAACGTGGCCGCGCGCCGAGCCACAGCGTCGGCAGAGCACGCGCAGAGTCGAGATAGACGTTCAAAAGTTAAAATTCTCCCGGGGGCCCTCCGCCGACGAGTTGCTGAAGGCGCTTTTGCAAGTCCTCTTGGTTCATGACGTACGGAAGACCGGTTCAGAGATCGAGGGGAGATCCGAAGGGTCTTTTCAGGTCAAAGACGATGAATGCGGTTCTGACGGGCGCAAAGGACCGTTGCGGCCGACCTCACAACTCGTTGCGCAGAATCGGCGCCGGACTTGCCAATTCCTTGCCAATCGAGATGGCGCGAGTCTTGTAAATACGGAGGCTGCGCCGTTTCGAGCGGGTTCTCCGAAGCGGACGACGGGGATCGAACCCGCGACCCTCAGCTTGGGAAGCTGATGCTCTACCAACTGAGCTACGTCCGCGCTGGCTCGATTCTAGCCTGGTCCCGAAGAGCGACTTTCGCCGAGGCGGCGGCACAGGCACCCTCGGACCATGCGTCGGCCGGCGGCGCTCCTCGGCCTTTTTCTCGCCTCGTGCGCCGCTGCGTGCAGCCTGCAACGGCACGTCACGCTGCCCTCGCCGTACTGCCGTGGCGGCAACCCGCTCGCGGGCGTCTACCACCCGCAGCGTCTGAACGTGAAGAGCCGCTGTGCGGTCGCCGTCGGCACGGTTCGAAAGGTTCAGTTCGAGGTTTACGACGGCGACCTGCACATCGATCTCCGGCTCGACCGGGGCTACGAGAAGCTCCTGGACGACGGCAACGAGCGGGTCGGCGGCAACCTGATCGTCGAGGTGATCCCGTACGACCGCTCGCGCGTAGCCGTTCCCGCGGAGGGCTCGCGGATCGAGGTCGTCGGCCCTTGGGTCGCCGACACGCAGCATGGATGGAACGAGATTCATCCCGCATGGTGGGTCAGCGCGGGCCGGATCCAGCCGGCCTCGCCCCTTGAGCTTCGCCGCGCGCAGCTTCTGCTTCAGACCGGCGGCTCCGACACGAGGTAGCCGAGAGGCGACCGCCGCAGCATCGCCCCCCGGCCTGGAGAGCATGGTACGCCCAACGCCGCTCGGGGAAAACCGACCGCAGGGATAATCACGGCAGCAACCGAACGGAGGACGCCGATGGAGAACGAGCTTGAGCACATCGCGCAGGCTCTCGTCGCCGAGGGCAAGGGAATCCTGGCGGCGGACGAGAGCGACGGGACGATCAAAAAGCGCTTCGACTCGATCGAGGTCGAGTCGACCGAGGACAACCGCCAGGCCTACCGCGAGCTCCTTTTCACGACGCCTGGAGCCGAGGAGTTCATCAGCGGCGTGATCCTCTTCGACGAGACGATCCGCCAGAGCGCCTCCGACGGCACGCCCTTTCCGAAGCTGCTCGAAAGCCACGGGATCATCCCGGGGATCAAGGTGGACAAGGGCGCCAAGCCTCTGGCGAACGCCGAGGGCGAGACGATTACCGACGGCCTCGACGGGCTGCGCGAGCGTCTGAACGAGTACCGCGAGCTCGGCGCGAAGTTCACCAAGTGGCGGGCGACGTATTCGATCGCGGAGAGCATCCCGAGCGAGTACTGCATCTGGGTGAACGCGCACGCGCTCGCCCGCTACGCGGCGCTGAGCCAGGAGGCCGGGCTCGTACCAATCGTCGAGCCCGAGGTGTTGATGGATGGCGGCCACACGATCGAGCGCAGCTTCCACGTCACCTCGCATGTGCAGCATGCCGTCTTCACCGAGCTGCGCGACCAGCGTGTTGCGCCCGAGGGGATGCTCCTGAAGCCGAACATGGTGCTTCCGGGGTATGACTCGGGCAATGAGGCCTCATCCGAAGAGGTCGCCGAGTGGACGTTGAAGTGCCTGCGCCGCCACGTTCCGTCCGCGCTGCCGGGGATCGTCTTCCTTTCCGGCGGCCAGAGCGACGAGGACGCGACCGCGAACCTGAATGCGATGAACGCAGGCGGGCCGCACCCGTGGCAGCTCTCGTTCTCGTACGGCCGCGCGCTCCAGGCGCCCGCGCTGAAGGCCTGGCAGGGACGGGCCGAGAACATCGAGGCCGCTCAGCAGGCGTTCTACCGGCGTGCGCAGTTCAACGGCGCCGCCCGGTCGGGCAGCTACGTACCCGAAATGGAGGCGGCGGGAGTCACCTAACGGAGGTACGCGCCGCTGGGCCTGACGATCAGCCAGCGGCCGCCGAACTCGACCACGCCCTGGCAGAGGATCTGCCCAGGGCGCGTATCGCCGACGTAGTAGTACAGCGGCTTTCCCGCGTAGGTGATCTGGCGCCTGCCACCCCTTCGCTTGACCGTGCCGAGCAGCGACCGCTTCAGGCCAGTGCCCACCGTCGGCTCGCCCTTCGGCGCGAAGTACGGCGGCCAGGCCTTCGCGCAGGCGCCGTAGCAGGCGCTCGCACGCTTGTCGCGCGTGAAGGCGTAGAGCACGAAGCCGCGCCCGTCGAAGATCACCTTGCCGAAGCTCGAAGAGCGGGCGGTCAGCGTGGGTCGCGGTCCCGACGTCGCTGAGGGCACGAGCACCGCGGCAACGACGGCCGCCAGCAAGAGAATGGCCTTCATGCCTGCTCTGTCTCGGCAGGCGCGCCCGCGTTACGCGTCAGCGATATTCGCGGCCGCTGAACTTCTCGAGCTTGTCGAAGGCGTGGGTCGCCTGGACCCGCCGCACGGTGCCCGAGCGGGAGCGCATCACGATCGAGTCGGTGACCGCGCCGGTCGGCGTGTAGCGAACGCCGGTCAGGAGCGCGCCGCTCGTCACGCCGGTCGCGGCGACGAAGACGTCCTGGCCCGAAACCAGGTCGTCGGTAAGGAGCACGCGGTCGAGGTCGAAGCCACCGTCGATCAGCTGCTGGCGCTCCTCGTCGTTGCGCGGCCAGAGCTTGCCCTGGACGCCGCCGCCCACGCACTTGAGCGCGGCCGCCGCGATCACGCCCTCCGGGGTGCCGCCGATGCCCATCAGCAGGTCGACCCCGGTGCCGGGCTGCGCCGCAGCGATCGCGGGCGCGACGTCGCCGTCGGGGATCAAGAGGACCTTCGCCCCCACGTCGCGCAGCTCGTCGATCAGCGCCTCGTGCCGATCGCGCTCGAGCACGACTACGGAGATCTCGTTTGCCTTCACGCCCTTCACACGTGCAATCCGCTCGACGTTCTCGCGCGGGGGCGCCTCGATGTCGATCACATCCAGGGCCTCGGGCCCGCAGGCGATCTTGTCCATGTAGACAGCCGCGCCCGGGAAGAACATCGTGCCGCGCTCGGCAAGCGCGATCACCGCGATCGCGTTCGGCTGGCCCTTGGCGGTCAGCCGCGTGCCCTCGAGCGGGTCGACGGCCACGTCCACGGCCGGCCCGTGCCCGTCGCCGACCTCCTCGCTGTTGTAGAGCATCGGCGCCTCATCCTTCTCGCCCTCGCCGATCACGACGACGCCGGCCATCGCCACGGTGTCGAGCACCGCCCGCATTCCGTCCACGGCGGCCTGGTCGGCCGCCTCCTTGTCGCCGCGGCCGATCCAGCGGCCCGCGCCGAGCGCAGCAGCCTCGGTCACGCGGGCGAGCTCGAGGGCAAGGTTGCGGTCCGGACGGTTGCCAGTCGGCCGCACCGCGGTCGACAAATCCGGGCGAGTCATGAGCGAATCCTAAACGGGGGTCGATCGAACGGGGTGGCGGCCGGAGAACCGGCCGCCACCATCGAGATCGCTACCTTCGGTCGGCCGGCTCGTTCATGCCGCCGTAGTAGCTACCGATCTCCGAGCGGTAGGTCTCGTCCTTGTACCGATCGGGATCGAACTCGGGCGCGTCCTTGATCTCGTCCTTCGTCTTGTTGACGAAGATCGTCTCGGCGTCCGGATCGACGCTCTGGATCGTCCCGGCCGGAAGGAGCACCTTCTTGCCGAAGATCCACGTGCCGGTGTCGACGACAATGTAGCTGGCGCCGACGTCGGTGCTTGCTTCGTCGACCTTGCCGATCCCGCCGTCGACGGCCTCGACCGAAAAGCCGGTCAAGTCGTTGGCGAGCGATGGATCGCGATGAGTCCACATATCGGAGCGTGTCTCCATGTGGAAATCCCCCTTCGTTTGAGTCCGTTGGCGGTCGCTTCCTCATCGGTAGGCCTCACCGGCCTGCGCAGGTCCCAAACACTGAAATAGGAACGACTACATGCGTTCTGGCGCCTCGACTCCGATCAGGTCGAGAGCGCGGGCGATTACCGCCTGGGTGGCGGTCACGAGACCAAGCCGGAAGGCCTGCTCCTCGCTCTCGAGCACGCGGTGATGGTGGTAGAAGCGGTGGAACTCGTCGGCAACGCGAATTGCATAGGTCGGGATCGCCTGCGGGCCACGGCGCTCGGCCGCCTCGCTCGCAATTCCCGGGAAGTCGGCCAGCCGTTTGATCAGGTCCCGCTCCTCCTGCGCGAGCCCCGGCGGTGGTTCGGTCGATGTGCCCGCGTCACCGGCATTGCGGCGAATGCCCGCGATTCGAGCGTGGGCGTACTGGACGTAGTAGACGGGATTCTTCTCGCTCCGGTCGGCGGCGAGATCGACGTCGATGTCGATCGCCTGGTCGGGGCCACGGTTGACGAGGAACCAGCGCGCAGCGTCGACGCCGACCTCGTCCATGAACTCCTCGAGGAAGACGACGTCGCCGCGACGCTTGGACATCTTCGCCTGCAGCCCACCGCGGGTCAGGTGGACCAGCTGGTAGAGCAGCACCTCTACGCGCTCCGGTTCGTAGCCGAGCATGCGCGCGACCGCGGCGTACCAGTTGCGCGTGCCGTGATGGTCCGCTCCGAGCACGTAAATCGCCCGGTCGAAGCCGCGCTCGAGCTTGTCCACGAGGTAGACGACGTCGGCGGCGCGGTACGTGGGCGTTCCTCCCTGCTCCGGCGAACGGATCAGCACCCGGTCCTCCTCGTCGCCGTAGGCCGAAGAGCGCGCCCAAGTCGCTCCGTCGCGCTCGTACGTGTCGAGCCGGGGCAGGTATTCCGGCAGCCGCTCCGCGAGAACGCTTTGGAGCGCCCAGGAATCGAAGTGGAGGCGGAAGCGCTCGAGAGTCGCCTCGATCTGCTCGAGCATGCTCGGCACCGGGTCGCCTTTCTGGCGCGCGAGCTCGGCGACGTAGTCTCCGCGGTAGCCATCCTCCGGCGGCTCCTCCTCGCGCCTGATCGCCTCGACCGACTCGCGGAACTTCTCCATCTGGGCGCCGGCGTCGTTGTAGTAGTACTCGCGCTCGACGTCGTGGCCGGAAAACTGGAGCAGGCGTGCGACCGAGTCGCCGATCGCGCCGTTGCGCGCCGACGCAACAGTGATCGGGCCGGTCGGGTTCGCTGAGACCATCTCGACCTGCACCTTCTCGGGCGGCTCCGCCGAGCCGCCGCCGTAGGCGTCTCCGGCCGCGAGCATCTCGGCCAGCGCCTCACCAAACCAGCTCGGCGCGAGCCAGAGGTTGACGAAGCCGGGGCCCGCGACCTCCGCGCGCTCGACCTCCTCCAGGCCCAGCGCGGCCGCGGTCAGCTCCTCCCCGAGCGCGCGCGGAGAACGCCTGTGCACCGGCGCCAGCTGCATCGCGACGTTGGTCGCGTAGTCGCCGTGCTCCGGGTCGTTCGGCCGCTCCAGCTCGACCGGCCCGCCGGCGAGCTCAGAGAGCCGCGCCTCGAGGCGCGCGACAGCGTTAGCTCGCACGCGCCTCGCTGAGAGCGACCATCACCCTCGTAGTATCCTCGACAGGTGGAAGAAGACGCCCAGGAGCGCCAGCTCAACATCCATCTCGACCCCGAGAACCTGGCCGGCGTCTACGCGAACTTCGCCAACGTCAGCTTCTCCGACTACGAGTTCACGCTCACCTTCGCCCGAATCGATCACGAGGTCGAGGAGGGCGACGTACCTGGCGTCGTCGTCTCGCGGGTGAACATGTCGACGCGCTTCATGCGCGAGCTGCTGGACGCGATGCAGGACTCGTGGTCGAAGTGGTCGTCGCGGGAGGGCATTCGCAACCTGCCCGAGACTCCCGAGAACGACGACGACGACGACGACGATGCTGCCTAAAGCTATCGCTCCCGGTCTCGCCAGGCTTGTGCCATGGCGATTCGCTGCGCCACCCTCGGGTGATTGTCGATCCACACGTACGACCACCCCGGCGGGCTCGGCTGCGCCAGGTCGTACACCGTGAACTTCCTGAACATGCTCGCGGCGGAGACGGGATCGCGGGTGGTCTGAAGTGCGACCCAGTCGGCCTCTGCCTCGTAGCGGCGTGAGATCGCGTTCCCAAACGGCGTGATCGCCAGGCCAAACACCGCAAGGACAAGCAGCGCGAACGGCACAACCTCGGGCCGCTCCATCCCGCCCCGGCGGCGGGTCAGCCGGGCCACCAGGAAGAAGCCGGGAATCGTGATCAGCGCCGACCACGCGATCCCCTTCCAGATGTGCCGGGCGGCGACGTGCTCGAACTCGTGGGCGGCCACGACCTTGATCTCGCCCGGCGTGAAGCGGCCGTCGAGGAACGTGTCCCAGATGAAGACGCGCGCCGACGGGCCGATCCCCGTTGCCATCGCGTTTGCGGCGGTGGTTTCGCCCCTGACGCTGTCGATCCGCACCGGCGTGCCCCCCACTCCCTCCTTGCGCGCCAGCTGCCGGATCTCGGCTGCGAGCTCCGTCTTGTGCATCGGCCGTGTCCCGACCGTCTCGAGGTAGGGCAGCACCAGCACGAGCACGAGGCCGATCGCGACGAAGACCGGCCCCGCCACGAGCCACCAGCGATCCCGGAACCGTCCGGCGAGCAGCAGCAGGATCGTCAGCGCGATCGTCAGCCCCACGACCTGGCCGAGCAGGCCGGGCCACTGGCCGAGCGCCCACTCCCGGTAACTCTGCTTCTCGAGCCCATAGCGGCGGCCCCACCAGAGCGAAACCGCGCCGAAGGGCAGGCCGGCCGTCCAGAGGACAAGGGTCGTGACGGCCCCCACCATCACGCCGGCGGCCACGCGGCCAAGCTCGAAGGCGCGGGCGATTCGCGGGCCGAGCAGGGTCAGGCCGACGAGCACGGCGAGCTGGACGACCGTCGCGACCACCCACTCCCCGCGCAGGAAGCCCTCGTAGCGGGCCGAGCGGCGCAGAATCGAAGCGCTGAACTCATCGTGGGGGTTGACGTGCGGGAGCCGCAGACTGTCGGGCACCGACGTCTGCCACAAGAGCCACGCGGCTACGGCCCAACCCGTTGCGAGCGCGACTAGTGTTGCGGCCTTGGCGACTCGGGTCGCGGTCATCTCGGATATCCACGCTAACTTGCACGCCCTCGAGGCAGTCCTCGAAGCCGTCGAACAGGAGGAGCCCAGCGAGCTCTGGTGCCTCGGCGACGTGGTCGGTTACGGCCCTCGCCCCAACCCCTGCTGCGCCGCGATGGAGCAGCGTGCGGCGCTGTGTCTCGCCGGAAACCACGACCTCGGCGTGCTCGGTGAGATCGACCTCGCCGAGTTCACGGCCGACGCGGTCGAGACCGCGCGCTGGACCCGAAGCGTGCTGGCGGAAGGCTCGCGGGCCTACCTCGAGTCGCTGAGGCCGACGGCGCGGAAGCAGGACGCCGAGCTGTTCCACGCCAGCCCGCGCGACCCGGTGTGGGACTACGTGCTCACGCCGGAGGCCGCCGCGGCGGCACTCGAGCTGACCGAGGACCCGCTCGTGCTCGTCGGGCACAGCCACATCCCACTCGCGATCGCCCTCCAAAACGGCGCGCTCCAAGGCGGCCTCGCGCCCGAGGGAACCGAGGTCGACCTCAGCGGCGGGCGGTTCCTGCTCAACCCCGGTTCGGTCGGGCAGCCGCGCGACGGCGACCCGCGTGGCGCCTGGCTTCTGCTCGACCTCGAGGCTCGCACCGCCTCGTACCGGCGCGTCCAGTACCCGGTCGAGCTGACGCAGGCCGAGATGCGCGAGAGGGGGCTGCCGAATGCGCTGGCTGAGCGCCTCGGTCGCGGCCTCTAGTTGCGCGCTCCTGCTGGCCGGCTGTGGTGGAGGCGGCCCCCGGCAGGCGACGACTCCGACGCCGCGATTGCCGCGGATCCCGGCCGACGTCGCGCAGCGCCTGGCGGCCGAGGCCGACCTGATCGCTTCGGCCGAGCCGCGCAGCTGCACCGCTCGCGCTGCGGCCGAGCGGCTCCAGGCCGAGGCGATCGAGGCGATCCAGTCACGGCGCGTGCCGCCGCGCTATCAGGAGCAGCTGATGAGCGCCGCCAACGGCCTGGTCTCCAGGCTCTCCCTATGCGCGGAGCCCATGCAGCCGATCGCCCCCGGGGCGAACGCACAGCAGCAGGCGCGCAACCTCAGGGCCTGGTTGCGCCGGTACTCGCGCTAGGAGCTGGACTCGACGACGGCGGGCTGAGCACCGAAGCTGATGCCCTCCCGGCCGAGCGCGAGCTGAACTTCCTCGCGCGCCTTGTAGATCCGCCACTTGACCGTGGCGAGCGTGATCTCGAGGGAGTCCGCGATCTCCGTGTAGGAAAGGCCGACCACGTCGCGCAGGAGCAGCGCCATCTTCAGGTCGGTGCTGAGGTCCTCGATCGCGCGCCAGAGGGCGTCGATCTCCTCGAGCCGCTCGATCGGCGCGTCCAGCACCTCGAGTGGCGCGATGTCGTCGATCGCGACGACCGACCGCGGCCTGCGCTCGCTCGCCCGCAACTCGTCGAGCACACGGTTCTTGGTCACCTGGAAGAGCCAGGTCGTGAACTTCGAGCGGAGCGAGAACTTCGGCAGCCCCTGGTAAACGCGGAGGAAGACCTCCTGCGTCAGATCCTCGGCGAGCGACCGGTTGCCTCCCACGAGCCGGAGCACGTAGTTGAAGACGGGCGTCTCGTAGGCACGGAGGATGAGCGAGAAGGCTTTCTCGTCTCCGCGCTGCGCCTTTCGAAGGACGCCTGGGTCGGGCTGGGCAAGCGACAAGGCCTGCGCAGTATAGACGGGACGGGGGTCGGCTGCACCCACCTAAAATGGGTCATTTGCAGAGGTTTTCCCCGCTCATCTGTAAGGGTTTCGTGAGGCCGAGGTAAGCAATCACGGTAGGCATCAGATCCTTCAGCTCGCCGCCCTCGCGGAGGCGCGCCTCGCGATCCGTCACCACCAGCGGAACAGGGTTCGAGGTATGCGCGGTATGTGGGCTCGTGCCGTCGGGCTCCAGCATCGTCTCAGCGTTTCCGTGGTCGGCCGTCACCAGGGTTACGCCGCCGAGGCGCCCGACGGCTTCGACCACCCGGCCGAGACAGGCGTCCGTGGTCTCGACGGCCCTGACCACGGCCGGAATCACGCCGCTGTGGCCGACCATGTCCGGGTTGGCGAAGTTGACGATCGCGAAGCTGTAGCTGTCCTGCTCTAGCGCTTCGCAGAAGCGCTCGGCCAGCTCCGAAGCCGACATCTCCGGTTTCTTGTCGTAGGTGCCGACCTCACGCGGGCTCGGCACCATCAGCCGCATCTCCCCCGGCCATTCCTCCTCCCGGCCGCCGTTGAAGAAGTACGTGACGTGGGCGTACTTCTCGGTCTCGGCGGCGTGCAGCTGACGCAGGCCGTTCTCCGCGAGCACCTGCGCCATGGTCTCGTCGACGGTCTGGGGCGGGAAGGCGACAGGAGTGTCGAGCTCGTCGCTATAGCGGGTCATCGTCGTCGCGTCGGAGCCGCCTTCGAGCAGCTTCCGGGTCAGCTGCCGCGCCCGGTCAGGGCGGAAGTTGAAAAAGATCGCGGCGTCCGCCCTGGAAAGACGAGGCCGGTCCTCGAGGACGATCGGCTCGAGGAACTCGTCCGTGATTCCACGCTCGTAGCTGGCCTCGACCGCGGCCACCGGATCCTGCGCGAGCTCGTCCTTGCCCTCGACGATCGCGTCGTAGGCGCGCTGGGTCCGCTCCCAGCGCTGGTCGCGGTCCATCGCGTAGTAGCGACCAACCACCGTCGCGATCCGCTCCGGCGGGAGCTCGGCGAGGTCGCGCGCCGCAGACGTCGGGGAGACGTCGCGGCCATCCGTGAACGCATGGATCCATGTGCGTTCCGGGGCGAAGCGGAGCAGCGCCTTGAGGTGATCCATGTGCGAGTGCACGCCGCCGTACGAGACGAGGCCGAGCAGGTGGACGTTCCCGCCCTTGGCGAAGGCGACTTTCAGCGCGGGGTTCTCGAAGAACGAGCCGTCCGCGATCGACCGGGTGATCCGCTGCAGGTCCTGGTCGAGCACGCGGCCGGAGCCGATCGTCAGGTGACCGACCTCGGAGTTGCCCATCTGACCGGGCGGCAGGCCGACCGCCTCGCCCGAGGCCTTCAGCGTGGTGTGCGGATACTCGGCCCAGAGCCGGTCGAAGACCGGCGTCTCCGCCGACTCGACGGCGTTCCCCGGCCCGGGCGGCGCGCAGCCCCAGCCGTCGAGGACGACGAGGACTACGAGGTTGCGGCGGCCGCTTGGCAAATCGCAGTGAACGATTCCACCTCCAGCGAGGCGCCGCCGACGAGCGCGCCGTCGACGTCCGGCTGCGAGAGCAGCTCCTCGGCGTTGTCAGGCTTGACCGAGCCGCCGTACAGCACCGGCACCGGCAGGAGGGTCTTGATGAACGCGTGCGCCTCCCGCGCCTGCTCCGGGGTTGCCGTCTTGCCGGTCCCGATCGCCCAGACGGGCTCGTAGGCGATCACGAGCTGATCGCTCGTGCCGCTGGCCTCCGCGATCGCCTCCACTTGAAGCCGGAGGACGAGCTCCGTCTGGCCCGACTCGCGCTCCTCCTCGGACTCGCCCACGCAGGCGATCACGCGCAGGCCGTGTTCGAGCGCGGCCACGGTGCGGCGGACAACGGTCTCGTCAGTCTCGCCGAAGTACTGGCGCCGCTCGGAGTGGCCGACGATCGCGCCCGCGACCCCGAGCTCGAGCAGCATCGGCGCCGAGACCTCTCCCGTGTAGGCGCCCTCGGCGGCCCAGTGCACGTTCTGGGCGAAGACGGTCTGCCCGCTTTCGACCGCGGCGTGCAGCGACGCGAACGCCGGGCAGAGCACCGTTTCGAGCCCGGGAGGCGGCGAGAAGGCGTCACAGAACTCCCGCGTCTCTCGCAGGCTCTTGTACATCTTCCAGTTGCCGGCGATCAGCATCGGTCAGGCCTCCGGGATCACGCCCACGCCGGGAAGCTCCTTGCCGGCGAGCAGCTCGAGCGCCGCGCCCCCGCCGGTCGAAAGCCACGAGACCTCGCCCTCCAGGCCCAGCTGGCGGAGCGCGCGCGCCGAGTCCGCGCCCCCGACCACCGAGTATGCGTCGGAGCGCGCGACCGCCTCGGCCACGGCCTTCGTGCCCTCGACGAAGCGAGGCCACTCGAAAACTCCCATCGGCCCGTTCCAGAAGATCGTCTTCGCTTCATCGATCTGGGCCGCGAAGGCCTCGCGGGTCTCCGGGCCGATGTCCAAGCCGAGCCAGCCTTCCGGCAGCTCGTCGTAGGGCACCACCTTCGCCTCGGCATCGGCCTCGAACGCAGACGCCGCGACCACGTCCCGCGGCAGCTCGACCGGGAAGCCGAGCGGGTTGTGCTCGCGCAGCTCCTCGGCCATCTTTCCGCCGACCAGCACTGTGTCGGAGTGCCCGCCGAGGTTGCGCAGCACCTCGAGCTTGTCCTCCACTTTTGCGCCGCCCGAGACGAGCACGAACGGCCTCTCGACCTCGCCGAGGAGCTTGCCGAGCTCCGCCAGCTCGCGCTCCAGCAGCAGCCCCGCGTAGGCGGGGAGCAGCTGCGCAACGCCGACCGTGGATGCGTGCGCCCGGTGGACCGACCCGAACGCGTCCTGCACGAAGAGGTCGCGCCCCTCCGCGAGCTTGCGCGCGAGCTCGGGGTCGTTCTTCGCCTCGCCGGAGTCGAAGCGCGTGTTCTCGAACACGTCGAGGCGCTCGTCCGGAAGGAGCTCCCGAAGCCGTCTGGCCACGGGCGTCATCGAGAAGGCGGGCTCGGGCCCCTTCGGACGGCCCAGGTGCGAGCAGACCGCGACCTCTGCCGCGTCGCGCTCGAGCAGGTACTCCAGCGTCGGCAGCGCCTTGCGGATGCGGTTGTCGTCGGCCACGCGGCCGTCCTCGAGCGGCACGTTCAGATCCGCGCGCACGAGCACGTGCTTCCCCGCCACCTCTGCCTGGCCAACCGAGCGTGGCTTGTGCAACCGGCTAGGCCGAGACCGCCGCGGGTAGGGTCGCCCCGACCTTCGCAACGAGGTCGACGAGCCGGCACGAGTAACCCCACTCGTTGTCGTACCAGCCGAGCACCTTGACCATGTTCCCGTTCGCCATCGTCAGCTCGCTGTCGAAGATCGACGAGAACGGCGAGTGGACGATGTCGGTCGAGACGAGCGCCTCCTCCGAGTAGCTGAGGATGCCCTCGAAGTTCCCGGTGTCGGCCCTTGCGCTGAAGATCTGATTGACCTCCTCCGCGCTCGTCTCGCGGCCGACGCGACAGACCAGATCGACGATCGAGCCGGTCGGCACGGGCGCGCGCATTGCCATCCCGTCGACCTTGCCCTGGAGGTCGGGCAGCACGAGTCCGATCGCGCGGGCGGCACCGGTCGAGGTCGGGATCAGGTTGATCGCGGCCGCACGTGCACGGCGCAGGTCCTCGTGCGGCAGGTCGAGGATGTTCTGGTCGTTCGTGTACGCGTGGATCGTGGTCATGAAGCCCTGCTCGATCGTGAACTCGTCGTGCAGCACCTTCGCGAGCGGCGCGACACAGTTGGTCGTGCAGGAGGCGTTCGAGATCACGTGGTGCGACTCGGGCTCGTAGGCGTCGTCATTGACGCCGAGCACGATCGTCACGTCAGGTCCCTTGGCCGGCGCCGAGATGATCACCTTCCTCGCTCCGCCGTCGAGGTGCTTCGCCGCTCCGTCACGATCGGTGAAGAACCCGGTCGACTCGATCACGACGTCCACACCGAGATC
>DATHAF010000006.1:0-91170 GCA_035296785.1 Gaiellaceae bacterium | reverse complement strand
ACGTAGGCGAGCGCCTGGGCGGCGTTGGCGCCCTTCTCGGCCTCGCCGTAGAGGCGGGCGTTGTCGACTGCCACCGCCGCCCGGTGAGCGAGCTCCAGCGCGAGCTGGAAATCGGCCTCCGTGTACGTGGCGTGCGTCTCGGCTGCGATCAGCGTGAGGGCGCCGAGTGTACGTCCCCGTGCCGTGAGGGGAACGCAGATCATCGAGCGGAGGCCGAGCTGGTCGACGATCTGCCTCAGCCCCTCGTCGTCGCCGATCGCTTCCTCGAGAATCGCCTCCGGAATCTTTGGGAAGAACTCCGGCTTGCCTGAGCGGAGCACCTGCGGCACGCCGTGCTGCTGGTCCGGCTTGGGCGGGTAGCGCTCCTGGAGCTCGTAGGCCCAGCGCACCTTCTCGGGGTCCTGGTGAGCCACTGCGAGTCGCACGATCTCGCCCTCCTCGCCTGCCATGTCGATCGCGCACCAGTCGGCGAGGCTCGGCACGGCGAGCTGGGCGAGCTGCCTGAGCGTGAGGTTGTAGTCGAGAGAGGAGGAGAGGAGCTCGCTCGCCTCGGCGAGGAACGTCATCCGCTCGCGCAACCCCTGCTCCTGTGCAAACAGACGAGAACGCGCGAGTGCCTGCGAGGCCTGTCGAGCCAGTGCGACCTTCATCTCGCGACGTTCGAGGCCGAACTCGACCTTCTCCGCGAACGAGAGGGCCATCGCTCCGAAGACGCGGCCCTCGACCGCGAGCGGGAGCACGGCGATCGAGCTGCCGTTCTGGGCCTGTTGCGCCAACTCGGGGAAGAGCTCGTTGCGCTCGGTCAGCGTCGAAATGAAGAGCGGCTCGCCGGACCGCATCACCTGCGACATGGGCAAGTGCGCAGACACGGGGAAACGACCCCAATCTTCCATGATCGGTCCCGGATAGCCCTGCTGGGCGAGAAGCTCGACGCTCTCGCCGTCGTCACTGAGCACGCCGATCGCCCCTGCCCGCGCCTCCGCGGCGCGGACGCCCTCGGTCAGGATCGCGTCGAGCACCTCCTGCGGGGTGACCGCCTCGGCGAGCAGCTCGGCGACCCGCTGGAGTCGGAGCGCTCGGTCCTCGCGTTCGTGGATGCTCACCCTTCGTGCTCGGTAGCGATCCCGCGTCGAAGTTGCTCCCGTTCTCCCCGCTCGATCCGCGTGAGAACGTCGTCCACGAGCTCGCCGATCCCGACTGGGTCGAAGGGCTTGACGAGGTAGCCGACGCCGCCCAGCTGCTCACCCTTGCGCCGATCTGCGGCGTCGGCGCGCGCAGTGACGAAGATGATCGGAATGTCCTTCGTGCTCTTGTCGGCGGCGAGCTCGCGCGCCACACACCAGCCGTCGAGGCCGGGCATCATCACGTCGAGCAGGATCACATCGGGGCGCTCGCGCCGTGCCACCTCGAGTCCGGCCTGGCCGCCGTCGGCCTCGAGCACCTCCATGCCCGAGGCGCGCAGGTTCACGCGGCAAAGCATTCGGATCGAGCGCTCGTCGTCCACGACCAGCACCCGCCGAGCGTCGCTATCCGCGGAGCCCCGGCGCTCTTCGGATCCTGCCTGCAACGGCCTGGGAATGCGGCAGCCGGTACGACACTGCCACTGCTGCCGTCTCCCGGTGATCCTGGCCCGACGAAGCGGCGCTGAGCGGATCGGGTATGAAACCTCTGCTCTCACTAGCGTGCCGAGATTGTAGGTCGAGACCCGGCTTCTGAACAGAGGCCGGGACTACAATCGGGCTATGAGCGCACCTATGAAAATCGGAGTGCTGGCGGTGCAGGGCAACTTCCGCGAGCACGCGTCGATGCTGCGCCGGCTCGGCGCGGAGGCGGTCGAGGTCCGGAAGCCGGAGGAGCTCGACGACCTCGACGGTCTGGTGATCCCGGGCGGCGAATCGACGGCGATCGCCCGACTCGTTCGCCTCTACGGGCTCGAAGGGGCGATCCGCGCCTTCGAGCGGCCACTGTTCGGTACGTGTGCGGGGATGATTCTCCTCGACCGCCGGCACCTGGGCCTGCTCGACCTCGAGGTGAGGCGCAACGCCTACGGGCGGCAGGTCGCGAGCTTCGAGGCCGACCTCGAGCTGGCCGGCGAGGACGAGCCCTTGCGGGGGATCTTCATCAGGGCGCCGCGCGTGAGTCTAGGGCCGGAGGCGGGTGCGGAAGTGGAGGTCTTGGCCGAACTCGACGGCGAGCCGGTGCTCCTGCGCCAGGGCCGTGTCCTCGTGGCGTCGTTTCACCCGGAGCTGACCGAAGACACGCGCGTGCACGAGCGATTCCTGGATCTCGTCAGAGAGGAGAGCGGTGTCAGGGCATAGCAAGTGGAGCTCGATCAAGCACAAGAAGGGGGCGGCCGACGCCAAGCGCGGCAAGCTCTTCTCGAAGCTCTCGCGGGCGCTGATCGTGGCGGCCCGCGAGGGCGGGGCCGATCCCTCGGCGAACCTCGCGCTTGCCAACGCGATCGAGAAGGCGCGCTCCTACTCCATGCCGAAGGACAACATCGAGCGCGCGATCGCCCGTGGCTCCGGCGCCGATTCGGACGCCGAGACGTTCGAGCAGGTCGTCTACGAGGGCTACGGACCGAGCGGCGTGGCCGTGATCGTCGAGGCCCTGACCGACAATCGCAACCGCACCGCTGCCGACGTGCGCGCGGCGTTCTCCAAGCACGACGGCAACCTCGGAAGCTCGGGCGCGGTCGCGTGGCTCTTCGAGCGCCGGGGGTTGATCCTCGTGGACGCCGACCGCGCAGACGAGGACGAGGTGACCCTGGCTGCCGCCGAGGGCGGGGCCGAGGATGTCGAGCAGGACGGCTCGAGCTTCCGCATCACCTCGCCGCCCGAGGCCCTGACCGCCGTCCGCGAGGCGATCGAGCAGGCAGGCATCGAGGTCGAGTCGGCGGAGCTGACGATGGTCCCGAAGACGACGGTCAGCCTGGACGACGAGAGCGCAGCCAGGAAGACCCTGCGCCTGATCGACACCCTCGAGGAGAACGACGACGTGCAAGAGGTCTACGCCAACTTCGACATTCCGGAACGCGTGATGGAGGCCGTGGTGTAGCCGGGGAAACGCCGGCTCCCCGGTTGGCGCCCCTTGTGCGCAGCACGCGCGCTTCGCACGGTTCGGGACCCGCCGGGACGAGAAGGTAGGGGGCGCGATTCGCGCCCCCGTCTCGTACCTCTCGTCGTACATGTCAAGCAGCTGCGAGGTAGGAACAGACGCCCGCTTCCCATTCGGCGCCGCTGATGCCGGCTTCGCTGATCAGGTCGAACGTGGAGGCGTTGACAACTACGTGGCCGGGTGCGAGGGCCACCATCCCTGCTCCGTCGGGGTGGCTGTAGCGAACGAGCCCGGAGGTCGTGACCGTGTCTGCGATCGCGTCGAATGTACGAGTCCATTTGCCGGCGTAAGGAATCGTCTTGGAAAGATCGTCCGAGCGATAGAGCGTTCCCGTGAAGTTGACGTGACGGATCTCTTTCACGAGGTGTCCAGAGTCGTCGGAGAACTCGATCGATCGCCGCGTCACCGTGAAGGTCGACAGAACGTCGAAGTTGTAGCCATATGGCCGGCAAGAGAAGTTGACCTCGTTTGGGTCAGGCGTGGTCACGGAGACCGTCGTCGTGGTGATCGTTGGTGCCGCCGCGAGCGTGGCGCCTGCGACCGCGAGTGAAACGAGAGCGACGCTCGACAGCATCAGAAGCTTCCGCATAAATTGTGCCCTCCTTCGGCGTCTGTCTTGCAAGGTTGCCGCCATCCCGGCCGGCGTTCCCCGGACGGTACGACGCAACCGGCGGGAGCGGTACCCGTGAAAACCCTCGACTTGTGGGCGGGGATGGGTCACCATCAAGAGGTGGCAACCGCTGCGGAGCCGGGATCTGGCGCGCACTCGCCTTCGATCCGCGCCGATGCGGACCTCGCAGCCGATCGAGGTTCGCCTGCCGCCGCGCTGGCGCTCCTCACCGCTGCCGCTGAGGACATCGAACCCCGCGCTCCACTCGAGGCCGCAGTACTTCTTGCCGAGGCATCCTTCCACGCCCTCCTCTCGCATGGCCCCGCACGCGCGCTAGAACTCGCTCGCGGCGCAGCCGAGGTCGTACGCGACGCCGACAGCGATAGTGCGATCATCATTCGAGCTCGGCTGGGCGATGCGCTTCAGTGGAACGGCCTGAACCGCGAGGCGATGGAAGAATGGCTCGCGGCCAGCGAGACACAAGGATCGACGGATCCGCGCGTGCGCTGTGCGCAGGCGGCAGCGCTGCTTCGCGCCGGACGTCTCGTCGACGCGCGAGAGCGCTCCTATGCAGCAGCGGCGAGGGCTCGCGAGGCAGGCGACCGATTCTCGCTGCGGGACGCGTGTTTCGGCCGCGCTCCTCGAGGACGCGCCAGGCTTGGGGCCGACAACCGGGGAGCGGCTCGAAGCGATCGGGGTGCGCGCCTGGGTGGAGGCGCTACTCGGCGACGAGGAGGCCTGCCGTGGGCGCTTCGGTACCGCCGAGCGGCTCGCAGACGAGCTGGGTGTGACGACCCCCTCAGGAGGAATGGCCGCCGGTCTCTTGGCTCTAAGCCGCGGGCGCTTCGAGGAAGCAGCAACTCACCTGGAAAACAAGCTCAACGGCGGCTCGGCGATCTCCGCCGCCGTCGCGCTCCGGCCTTTTTTGGACGCACTTGTCGAGGCGTGCGTGCACTCCGGTCGAATGGATCGCGCCGGTGCACTCGTGCGCGAGGCCTTCCCCGCCGCGCTCGAAGCGTCGCAGCCCCGGTTCGTCGCCACGGCCTACCGGATGCGCGCGCTCGTCGACCACGATCCAACCGACTTCGAGGCGGCGCTCGGAGAGCATCGGAGCTGGGGGAACCGCTTTGAGGAGGCCCGCACGCGCCTCGCGTATGGTGAGATGCTTCGGCGTAGCCGGCAGCTTTCCGAGGCTCGCGAACAGCTGTCGATGGCCAGGTCCGCGTTCAGCACCGTCGGCGCGACCGAGTGGGAGAAGAGGGCACGCGACGAGCTCGACGCCGCCGGCGCTCGCTTGCCCCGTCCCGCCTCCAAAGTACCCCTGACCGCGCAAGAAGAGCGGATTGCCCAGCTCGTCGCCGAAGGACTGACGAACAAGGAGATCGCCCGACAGCTGGTGATCAGCACGAAGACGGTCGAAGGCCACCTCCGCAACGTCTTCGAGAAGCTCGGCGTCCGCTCACGGACGCAGGTCGCGCGCGCCGTCTCGGAATGATCCAGCCCGCGTTCAACGCGGACGCCTCAGTTCGAGCTTGACCTCGAACGGCACGGTCCCCGGGACGAGCCCGAGGTCGAGGTCGCCGCGTAGCCTCAGCCAGCGCGGACGGTCGTCGCCTCTGGCGAGCGCGACCTCCATCTCGGCCGAGCGCACGTCGCCAGGGTCGAACGGGAGCGAAGGCAGCACCGGCCTCCGCGACGAGCAGAGCCACCGGCAGGAGCAGCCGCCGCATGAAGGGGAGGCTAGACGGAGGAACGTCCGAGGCGGTGCCTAATGTGTCGACGTGACGGTTCTCGGCATCGATCCCGGCACGGCTGCTTGCGGATTCGGGATCGTCAAAGGAAAAGGCAACCGTCTGAGGGCGGTGGAGTTCGGCTGGTGGCAGACATCCGCCAAGCAGCGCCCGGAGCTGCGCCTCAAGACGATCTTCGACGGTGTCATCGACCTGGTCGAGCAGTTCAACCCGCACGCGGTGGCCGTCGAGGAGTCCTTCGTCGGTGTCGACGCGCGCACGGCGCTCTCCGTGGGACAGGCCCGCGGTGCCGTGCTGGTCGCCGCCGCGTCGCTCGGCGTCGAGTGCGTTGAGTACGCGCCCTCGCACGTGAAGCAGGCCGTCTGCGGCTACGGCCGGGCCGAGAAGGCGCAGGTGCAGCGGATGGTGATGGCGATCCTCGGGCTGAAGAAGGCGCCGACGCCGCATCACGCGGCGGATGCGCTCGCCGTGGCCATCTGCCACGCGCTGGCGCCTCGCCTCCTCCGTGCCACGGGCTGATCGCGGCGCAGGAACGTCCGCGCGCACGCCTAACCTCTCGTTGTGATCTCGCGTCTGCGCGGAAAGACCGTCGGGCGCACGGGCGAGCGGCTCGTGCTCGACGTCGGAGGCGTCGGCTACTCCCTGGCCGTGACGCCCACGGCGCTGCGCCTGGCCGAGCGCGGGGGAGAGGTGAGCCTCGAGACCTACCTGCACGTGCGGGAGGACGCGCTCCAGCTCTACGGCTTCGGCGAGCCCGCCGAGCGGGAGCTGTTCGAGCACCTGCTCGCGGTCTCTGGCGTCGGCCCGAAGGTCGCGCTCCTGATCGTCTCCGGCTCGCCGCCGGCCGACCTGCGCCGTGCGATCGCGCTCGAGGACACCGCCCGCTTCGAGGCGATCCCCGGTATCGGGAAGAAGACCGCCCAGCGGGTCGTGCTCGAGCTGAAGGAGAAGCTCGGCACGATGGACGAGCCGGTCGCGATCGCGGGCAAGCCGCACGCTGTTGCTCGCGACGCCCTCGTCGAGCTCGGCTGGTCGCCCACCGAGGCCGAGGAAGCGCTCGCAGCGACCGATCCCGAGCTCTCGCCAGAAGAGCGGGTGCGCGAGGCGTTGAGGGCGGCATGAGCGCCGAGACCCAGTTTCTCGCGCCCACGGTCGAAGGCGAAGAGGACGAGCTCGATCGCTCG
Source organism: Gaiellaceae bacterium (assembly GCA_035296785.1). Lineage (GTDB taxonomy): Bacteria > Actinomycetota > Thermoleophilia > Gaiellales > Gaiellaceae > AC-32. The sequence continues at coordinate 84,508 of DATHAF010000006.1, read as the reverse complement.
CTCCGCCCGCGCCGGCTCGACGACTTCGTCGGCCAGGAGCGGATCAAGGAGCAGCTCGCAATCGCGCTCTCGGCGACTCGTTCCCGCGGGGAGGCGCTCGACCACCTCCTGTTGATCGGCCCGCCGGGGCTCGGCAAAACCAGCCTCGCCTTCATCGTGCGCGAGGAGCTTGGCGTCGAGCTGCGCTCGGCCGCTGGCCCCGCGCTGGAGCGAAAGGGTGACGTGGCCGCGATTCTGACCTCCCTGGGCGAGCGGGACGTCCTCTTCATCGACGAGATCCACCGGCTCAGCCGCGCCGTCGAGGAGATCCTCTACCCGGCTCTCGAGGACTTCCGGCTCGACATCATCGTCGGCCAGGGCCCGGCGGCGCGAACGCTCACGCTCGACCTGCCGCCGTTCACGCTGATCGGCGCCACGACCCGCACCGGCCTCTTGACGACGCCGCTGCGCGATCGGTTCGGCATGACTTTCCGGCTCGAGCACTACGAGCCCGAGGAGCTCGCGCGGATCGTGCGGCGCTCGGCGCAGATCCTCGAGGTCGAGATCGCGACCGAGGCTGCAGACGAGATCTCGCGCCGCTCGCGCGGCACGCCGAGGATCGCCAATCGGATCCTACGGCGAGTCCGCGACGTCGCCGAGGTCCGCCACCAGGGCGCGATCACGACCGGGATCGCCCGCGAGGCGCTCGACCTGCTCGAGGTCGACGATCGCGGCCTGGAGCGGATCGACCGCGCTCTGCTGAAGGCGATCGTGGAGAAGTTCGAGGGCGGCCCGGTCGGGCTCTCAACGCTCGCCGTGTCGCTCGGCGAGGAGCCGGACACGATCGAGGACGTCTACGAGCCGTACCTGCTCCAGCTGGGCTTCCTGCAGCGGACCCCGCGTGGCCGGATCGTGACGAAGCTCGGCCGCAGGCACGTGGGTGCTCCCGCGCCCGAGGGTACGAGCCTGTTCTAGTGTCGGAGGTCTGGCACCCCGGCACCGCTGGGCCGGTCGACGACCTGGTCAACCGCATCCACCTGCGTATCGAAGCGTTCGCCGCGAAGCACGGGAGGCAGGCGCTCGTGGAGGTACAGCTGCGCGACGGCCCGAGCACCGTGGTGCGCTCGATCTCCGCCGAGCCGGGTTCCGGCTTTGTCACCCTCTGTCCGCACAGCGACGACGGCGGCGACGAGGAATGGATCGTCCCCGTCGCGGCCCTCGAGCGGATCACGCTGCGCGCGGCCGAGGAGCGGGAGCCGTTCGGCTTCTCGCTCCCCGACGAGCGCTAGCCCGCTCCGTTCAGCCGATGTGGATCCGGTAGATGTCGGTCCCACCCGCGCTCGGAACCCAGATGTCGCCGAACGCAGAAGCGGCCGGGAACGGCTTGGTGCCGACGGCGATCGTGTTGACGACCGTGTTCGTCGCCGGGTCGATCCGGGAGACGGTGTTGGAGCCGAGGTTCGGCACGAAGACGGTGCCGTCGTCTGCGATCGCCGCGTTCTCGGGCTGTTTGCCGACACGAATGGTGGCCACCACCTTCCGCGTCTTCGGGTTGATGCGCGACACCGTGTTCGAGAGGTGGTTGGAAACCCAGATCGCGGAGCTCGAGGCCGCCAACGAGCGGGGCGTGCGGCCCACGCGTATCCAGCTGACCTTGTTGGTGCGCGGGTCGATTCGGAACACCCGACGACCGAGTAGAGACCCAACCCAGACGGCGCCGGCACCGTAGCGGAGGTTCGCCGGCCCCGCGAAGCCGGGAATCTTGATCTTCCTGCCGACCTTGTTCGTTCGGGGATTGATGCGGAGGACGTAGCCGAGGTTCGGCTCGGTTGCCCAGACGGCACCCGCGCCGAAGGCGACATCCCAGATCTGGTCCGGCAGGTTGATGCGCTTCACGACCTTGAGAGTCGCCGGGTTGACCCGGATCACCGAGTGCGAGCCGTAGCCGTCTACCCAGACACTCCCGGCTCCGATCGCGACGCCGCACGGTCCCGCGCCGACCGGGATCGAAGCCGTGACGGTGTTCGTCGCCGGGTCGATGCGCGCCAGCGCGCTCGTGCCTCCTACACCCACCCACAGGTAGCCGAAGCCACCCGTCTCCGAACAGGGCCCCGCACCGGTCTCGATCTTCGCCACGACCTGCGGCGTGCCCGTCGCAGCCATGCCTGTGGCGATGATCACAACCGCACACGTCACGCCGAAAAGTAGCGTTCGTACCATCGTTCCCCTCCACGCCTGCGCCTCGTGGGCCGTCCTCTGGCGCCAAGGTAGATGCGCCGCTGGTCATTGTTAAGGTCCACTTCGGTGCAGATTTCATGGACCAGTTGAGCCGCACGCCGGAACTGCTGGTCAGGCTCGACCGCCGCTCCGGCGAGACGCTCTCCGCTCAGCTCGAGCGGCAGCTCCGCGAGGCGATCCGCGAAGGGCGGCTGAAGCCCGGAACGGTGCTTCCCTCGACGCGGGCGCTGGCCGCCCAGCTCGGGATCTCGCGCGGCCTCGTCGTCGGCGCCTATGGGCAGCTGGGGGCCGAGGGGTACCTCGTTCTACGCCGGGGCGCGACTGCGCGGGTCGCGCGGGCGGTCAGCCGGCCAGTCCTGCTCGAGCCGGAGCCGCACGAGCAGCGCCCTCGCTACAACCTGCGTCCGGACCTTCCCGACTACGCGGGCTTCCCACGCGAGGAATGGGCGAAGTCGTATCGCGCAGCTCTCAAGCGCGCGCCGGACGGGGAGCTCGCGTACGGCGACGTTCGCGGCTCGCCTGGGCTGCGCGCTGCGCTCGCGTCCTACCTCGGCAGAGCGCGTGGAGTTGCAGGTGGGCCCGAGCACACCTTCGTGTGCGGCGGGTTCGCCCAGGCAGTGGGCCTGCTCTGCGGCGTTCTGCGGCGGCTCGGCCGTGAGACGATCGGCATCGAGAATCCTGGCCACGCCGTGGTCCGCGAGATCGTGGCACGCACGGGCCTGAGAACGGTGCCGATACCGGTGGACGAGGAGGGCATCGATGTCGAAGCACTCGATCGAACGGGCGCGGACGCCGTGCTCGTGACGCCCGCACACCAGTTTCCGACCGGGGTGGTGCTCTCGCCCGATCGTCGAGCCGCCCTGCTCGCGTGGGCCGAGCGATGGGACGCGATCGTGGTCGAGGACGACTACGACGCCGAGTTCCGCTACGACCGAGCCCCCGTGGGAGCGCTCAAGGGGCTCGCGCCCGAGCGAGTCGCCTATCTCGGCTCGGCGAGCAAGACCCTCGCGCCCGCGCTGCGGCTCGGCTGGTTGGTCGCTCCTTCGGCCCTCGTGCGCCCGCTCGCCGACCAGGTGCTCTACAGCTTCATCGCGCCTCCGCGCTTCGAGCAGCTCGCCTTCGCCGACTTCCTCGAGCGCGGTGAGCTCGACCGGCACCTGCGCCGCATGCGGGTTCGGTACCGCAGCCGCCGCGACGTGCTCGTCCTTGCGCTCGAGCGCGAGCTCCCCGACGTCCAGGTCCGCGGGATCGCCGCCGGGCTCCACGTGGTGGGCGTGCTCCCCGCCGGCACCGATGAGCCGCGGGTGCTCGCCGAGGCCCGCGCGCGCGGGATCGGCCTCTACGGCCTCGGCGAGCACCGGGTAGGCGCGCCGGGAGAGCCGGCGCTCCTGCTCGGGTACGCGGTCTCGAAGGAGCCGGCGATCCGAACTGCGGTGCAAGCGCTCGCCGAAGCCGTAGAAGCGGCAGAGACCTAGCTCGACGCGGTCTCCTCGTAGCCGGCCAGGACACCCGACCACGCCGAGTCGTAGCCCTGTCGGAGCTGCCCACCGCGCTCGCCCAGGTTCTGCCAGCCGCGGTGCTCGAGGTCGACGCGTGTCTTGTCGCCCTCTTCGGTGAACGTGACCTCGATCTCCGTCCGAGGCCGTTCCTGGCGGCTGGGGTTCCACGAAAGCACGAAGCGGTGCGGAGGCTCGAAGGCCGAGACGCGTGCCCACTCGAGCTCCTCACCCTTGGTCGTGCGCTCGTAGAGCCGCCCTCCTGGGCCGTCGAAGATCACCGTCTCGGGCGTCGGGCCGCCCTCGTCCACCTCGATCGAGTGCGTCTCGAGCGGCCACCAGTCGTGGATCCGCTCGGTGAAGGTCGTAAACGCGTGTTCGACCGGGCAGTCCACCGTGATCGACCGGCGGATCGCTCCCAGCTCGGTTGCCTGCGTGCTCATCCGTTTCTCCTCTCGCGTTCGGCCGCCGCCTTGAACCCGGCGAGGGCCTCGGTCCAGAAGTCGTCGAAGTAGTCGCGGAGCTCGCCGAGCCCGTCCGGATCGAGCCGGTAGAGCCGACGCGTTCCCTGTCGCCGCTCCGTTACGAGGCCCGCGTCCTTCAACACGCGCAGGTGCTGCGAGACCGCGGGCCGGCTGACGGGCAGCTCGGACGCGATCTCGCCGACCGCGCGGGGCCCTCGACGCAACTGCTCGAAGATCGCCCGCCGGGTCGGATCGCCCAGCGCGTCCATGGCAGTTCTGTAAGCCATGACTTACGTAAGTGTACGCTTACAGACCACTCGAGTCAAGCTCGGCGGAACTGAAGCTCGTGCCAGGAAGGCGTGGGCGCCAGCTCGAGGAGAGCCCGCTCGCCTCCGGGCTCGAGGTACGCGAACTCAGAGGCGCCGTCGTCCCAGGCCACTTCGAGCCGGCCGTCCTTGACGCGGTGATCGAGCCAAGCGCCGCGAAAGACGAGCTTCCGCAACCAGTAGACGAGCGACTCGCCGTCCACGAGCGAGAGCCGCTCCCAGTGGCGCACGAGGTAGCGGCCAAGCTCGCTGCGCGGCTCCTCGATCACGCCGTCCGCGGTCAGCTCGACGAGGTCTTCGGTTTCGTCCTGATCGAGCTCGTTGTCGTCCACGAGCCCGAGCTTGAACGCCGCGGAGGTCACCCGTTGCGCGAAGTCGGTCGCGTTGAAGCTGAAGCGGAGGCGGAGGAACTCGACGACGATGTCGTCGCCCGATGAGTAGTTGTCCACATCCACAGCTGGAGGATAGTCGCGGCACCAGAGGTGTTCGCTCACGACGCCGACCAGAAGAGAGGACGTGCCGGCCTTGCCGTTGCGTCCGCCTAGACTGTGCCCCGATGAGCAAGCGGGCGGCGTTCGTCTCCGGCCTCGCCACCGCCGGGCTCGTGCTGGCCGCGGTGGGCGTGTTCGAGCTGTCGCTCGAGCGGGCGGCGATCCTGGCACCGGTGCTGGTCGTAGTCTTCGGCGCCGCAGCGGGCCTCGTCGTTCTCTGGACGAAGGTGGGCTGGGAGGCTCTGCAGCGGCGCAGGCGCCCGTGGCTGGTGGCGGCCGCTGCCGTTGCGCTGCTCGCGCTGCTCGTCGGGCTCTCGCTGCTCGGCGTGAAGCTCCCACGCGAAGGCTAAAGACACGCTGTCCGGCGGCCTCCGTACCGTGGGCTGCCCATGCAACGGCAGGATTGGCAGCTGCGCGACGAATGCTCACGCGACGAGGTGGAGGATCTCGCGCGCGAGCTAAGCGTCAGCGAGACGCTCGCGGCGGTGCTCGTGCGGCGCGGTTACGCGGATGCCGATCGGGCCCGGTCGTTTCTCGCTGCCGAGCTGCCCGAGCACGACCCGTTCCTCCTCGGAGACATGGAGGGCGCCTGCGCGGCGATCCGGCGCGCCATCGCCAAGGGCAAACGGATCTGCGTCCACGGCGACTACGACGCCGATGGGATCTGCGCCACCGCGCTGGCGGTGCTCGTCCTGCGCGAGCTCGGCGGGGAGGTCTCTTCGCACCTGCCGAGCCGCTTCGATGAAGGCTACGGCCTCGCGCGCGACACCCTGACCCGCCTGGCCGGCGAGGGCTTCGGGCTCGCGCTGACCGTCGATTGTGGGGTGACCGCGGTCGAGGAGGTCGCACACGCGCGGACACTCGGCCTCGAGGTCGTGATCACCGATCATCACCGCGCAGGGCCTGAGCTGCCGGGCTGCCCGATCGTCGGCCCCTACCGTGGCGGCTACCCGTTCACGGAGCTATGCGGCACCGGAGTGGTCTGGAAGCTAGGACAGGCGTTGCTCGGCGCGGGCTCGGAGGCGCTCATGCGCCACCTCGACCTCGTCGCGGTCGCGACCGTCGCCGACGTCGTGCCGCTCGTAGACGAGAACCGCGGCCTCGCGGTTGCCGGGCTGCGGCAACTGGCGCGCACGCAGAAGCCCGGGCTACAGGAGCTGATGCGCTCGGCGAGCGTGGATCCGGCCACCGTGGACGCCGGCGCGATCGGCTTCCGGCTTGCGCCGCGGTTGAACGCCGCCGGCCGGCTCGGTCGCCCCGAGGCTGCGCTCGAGCTCCTGCTGACCGAGGATCGAGAGCCGGCAAGGCTCCTCGCCGCCCAGCTCGAGGACCTTAACCGCGACCGGCAGGCGGTGGAGCAGCGGATCCTGCGCGAAGCGGTGGAGGCGATCGAGGCGTGGCCGGAGACTCATCGCCGCCGGCGGGCGTACGTCGTCGCGGGCGCAGGCTGGCACGAGGGTGTGATTGGAATCGTCGCCTCGCGCTTGGTCGAGCGCTACGGCCGGCCCGTCGTGCTGATCGCCGGCACCGAGGGCGACTGGAAGGGCTCGGGCCGCTCGATCCCGGGGTTCGATCTCCACGACGGCTTGCGGCAGTGCGCGGGGCACCTCGAGCGCTGGGGCGGCCACGCGGCGGCCGCTGGGCTCTCGATCAAGCCGGAGCGGGTCGAAGCCTTTGCCGAAGCGTTCTCCTCCATCGGAGACCTCGCCCTCGGCGACGACGATCTGCGCCCGCCTGCGAAAGTGGACGCGCTCGTCCACGGCCGCGATCTGACGCTCGACCTCTGCGCCGAGCTCGCAAGCCTCGCGCCCTTCGGTCTCGGCAACCCCGGGATCACGCTCCTCCTGGCCGGCTGCGAGCTGGCGGAGCTGAGCCCGGTCGGCGACGGCAAGCACCTGCGCTTCCGCGTACGGGAGGACGGCCGCGACTCCGGCAGCGCGATCGCCTTCCGCCTCGGCGGCCAGATCGACCGGCTCCGTCGGGTCGGGCACTACGACGTCGCCTTCCGGCTAGAGGCGAACCAGTGGAACGGGACCGTCTCGCCCCAGTTGAACGTGCGCGAGATCTTCGACGGGGACGATCGCTACCTCGAGCGGCGCGAGTGGCTCAAGGCCGAATGGCGCAAGCCGGCCGAAGCGCGCGATCCCGAAGCGGCGGCGGTGTTCGACGAGCTTGGTTTGCGCCAGGGCTCGAAGGCCCACCTGCTCGAGTCTGAGCGTTTCCTGGCGCTGTTGGATCGCCCTGCGCTCGAGCGTGCCGCCTAGGACGTTCGAGAGCCGGTGCTGACGGCGGCGAACCGCACGCGCCGCGGGCGCCACGGGCGCGCCTGACGCGCGGCGTCGTCCAGCGAGACCAGCATCCGGGCAACTTTGGCTGCCTTTCGCTCGTTACGGCGCTTGCGCATGACCGCCCCTCTTCGGCTCGGAAGAGTTCGTTCCTGCGCAGGGAATACCGCTGTTCGGTCACCGGAAAACCGGGGAGTACAATTTTCGTATGACGGTCCTCGAAGCAGGTGAACGCCACCAGGAGCTGATCGACGAGCTGATCTCGACAGTCGCTGCCTACAACCCGGAGGTCGACCGCGACCTGCTCACGCGGGCCTTCCACTTCGCCGCCGCCGCGCACGGGGGCCAGCAGCGTCGCTCCGGCGAGGACTTCATCAACCATCCCTGGGGTGCCGCGAAGATCTGCGCGGAGCTGCGGCTGGACGAGCAGACGATCGCCGCCGCGCTCCTCCACGACGTCGTCGAGGACACCGAGACGGACATCAAGGAGGTGCGGGCGGAGTTCGGCGACGAGATCGCCCAGCTCGTCGAGGGCGTGACCAAGCTGACGCGGATCCAGTTCCAGAGCCGCGAGCAGGCCGAGGCCGAGAACTACCGCAAGATGATCGTCGCGATGGCCCAGGACGTGCGCGTGATCCTGATCAAGCTCGCCGACCGCCTACACAACATGCGCACCATCGAGTACCTGGGCAAGCAGAAGCAGGTGCAGAAGGGCAAGGAGACGCTCGAGGTCTACGCGCCGCTTGCGCACCGGCTGGGGATAAACAAGCTGAAGTGGGAGCTCGAGGATCTCGCCTTCTCGACGCTGCACCCTCGTAAGTACGACGAGATCAAGACCATGGTCAGCGAACGCCGCACCGACCGCGAAGAGCACGTGCGCGAGGCCGCGATGACCCTCCAGCGCGAGCTCGAGAAGGTCGACATCCCCGCGGACATCGCGGGCCGTGCGAAGCACTTCTATTCGATCTACGACAAGATGGCCAAGAAGGGCCGCGAGTTCAACGAGATCTACGACCTCACCGCGATGCGCGTGATCGCGGAGCGTGGCGGGGACGAGGGAACCCGCGACTGCTACGGCGCGCTCGGCCTGATCCACTCGCTCTGGAAGCCGATGCCCGGCCGCTTCAAGGACTACATCGCAATGCCGAAGCTCAACGGCTACCGCGCCCTGCACACCACGGTCGTCGGTCCGGAGGGCCGACCCCTCGAGATCCAGGTGCGCACCCGCGAGATGCACGAGACCGCCGAGTTCGGGGTCGCGGCTCATTGGCAGTACAAGGTCGGCTCGAAGGACGGTCCCGCTGACGAGGAGTGGCTGGCCTGGATCCGCCAGCTGATGGACTGGCAGGAGGACGAGTCCGACCCGCGCGAGTTCATCAAGACCTTCCGCACCGACCTCTTCGACGACGAGGTGTACGTGTTCACGCCCAAGGGCGAGGTCAAGGTGCTGCCGTCGAACTCGACGCCGATCGACTTCGCTTACGCGGTGCACACCGACGTGGGCCACCGCACCGTGGGCGCGAAGATCAACGGCCGGATCGTGCCGCTGCATTACCGGCTCAAGAGCGGCGACTTCGTGGAGATCCTGACCACGAAGGCCGGACGCGGCCCTTCACGCGACTGGATGTCGCTGGCGGCGTCCTCGCGCGCGCGGAACAAGATCAGGCAGTGGTTCTCCCGGGAGACGCGCGAGGAGACCGAGGCGAAGGGTCGGGAGTCGCTCGAGTCGGCGCTGAAGAAGCAGAACCTGCCGTACAAGAAGCTGCAGGGCTCCTCGGTGCTCGCGCAGGTGATCCGCGAGACGGGATTCAAGAAGGCGGAGGACTTCTACCTCGCGCTCGGTTCGGGGAAGCTTGCCGCGGGCCAGATCGTCAACAAGGTCATCCAGCGCCTGAAGACGGAGGAGGTCGCCCAGGAAGAGGCCGTTCCGCTCAAGGCGCCGAAGGCGCGCCACGCCATCTCGAGCGAGAACTTCGGCATCAGCGTCCGCGGGATCGACGACGTCCTCGTCCGGCTCGCCAAATGCTGCACACCCTTGCCCGGGGACGAGATCGTGGGCTACGTCTCGCTCGGCAAGGGAATCACCATCCACCGTGAGGACTGCTCGAACGTGAAGTCGCTCAAGCGCAACCCGGAGCGGTTCACCAACGTCTCCTGGGACGGGGGTGCGACTCAGAGCTTCCGGGTGCAGATCTCGGTCGACTCGTGGGACCGGCCGCGGCTGCTCGAGGACGTTGCGCGCACCTTCGCCGAGCACGGCGCGAACATCGTCGAGTATGGAGGCCACGTCGAGGATCAGCTCGCCAAGAACTGGTACGTGGCGGAGGTCGGCGACGTGAAGGCGCTGCGCAGCCTGCTGACGGCTCTGAGGAATCTCGACGCGGTCTTCGACGCCTACCGCGTCACGCCCTCCTAGGCCGCCACGGCGGAAACTCGCGGGTCGACCGGTCATCTCAGACGGACGAGCGAGCAGAGCTCGGACGTCCGCAAGCGACGCCTTGGGCCGCTTCAGAAAGCGATTGGGCGAATCCCTCGATCGGGGGATCGTCCCTCGAACGAGCGGGGTACCTCGAACTAGGGATGGCGTTTTTCGCTGCTCCGGCTACAACGTGAGGTAGGGGAGAGGGGCTTCACCAGGAGCTGCGGCGCCCGTTCGTTTCGAGGACGGCGGGCGGGCGCCCGGCGCGCCCGGCCGGTGGCGGCCGTGCCGGGCGCGCGTTAGCTCCTGGCCTTCAGTGCATAGATCAGCGGGTTTGCGCCGTGCAGTCGCGCGCGCGGGACGAGGGCCCAGAAACGCCCTCCCTCCGCCGGCGCGACCGCCAGGACTCGCCCGCCGGCGGCCACCGCCACGGCCCTGATCGATTCTGGCACGCGCCCGCTGACCTGGACCGGGTCGCTCGAGAGGTCGATCGCGTCGAGTCGTGCGTCCAGCCGACGTCCCTCGATCGAGTGATTCACGCGTTCACGGCCCGGGCCGACGCCGTAGATGCCCGACAGCGGCTCGCCGGATCCGAAGAGCCGAAGCTGGCGCTGAAGTGCACGCTCCCGGCGGGCCTGGAGGTCGGCCGTCGGCACGACAAAACGCTTGCCGCCGTCCTTGATCAGCACCACTTCGCGCTCGGCGTGGGAGCCGTCGAGGAGCGAGCGCCCATCCACGTGCCACGGGATTCGCACGTCCAGGGCGTCGGCGATCGTCGGCACGACGTCGATCGTCCGCGCCGGCGCACGCTCGACCCGCCGCCCGTGCTGCTGCGGAAGCTTCACGAAGAGCGGCACGTAGGCGATGTCCTCGAGATTGAGTTCAGAGAGCGGGCGCCGCTTCTCGCCGGCGCGGAAGCTGACGCCGTGATCGGCGGTAACGACGATCAGCGCACGGTCGTAGAGGCCGGTTTCATGGAGGTGCGCGATCAACCTTCCGAGCACGTGATCGGCGTAGCCGAGCTGGAGGAGATGCCGCTGCCAGTACTGGTCGACCGCCGCCTGGTTGGCGGTCCAGACCTCGTCGCCGCCCCAGCCGGGTGCCTGCCGGATCGAGTAGCGGCGGCCAGAGGGCAGGTAGCGCCAGGGACTGTGCGGAAGCAGAAGGTGCACGTACCAAAGGGCCGGGCGCGGGCCGGGACGGAGGGATCGCCGAAAGGCTGGCGGGATCGCGCCTAGATCGTCGTGCTTGTTCGTGTCTCGGAGGAAGTTGTCCCAACCGTTCGCGATCGAGGGGATGCCGCCGGTGAGGTCGTCGGGAAGCAGCTGGTGTAGGTAGACGACCCCCGTGTCCTCGGCGAGCCCCCGCATCCTGCCGCCGAAGGAGCCCTCGAGCCCGGGACAGAGCTTCGGCGGACAGAGGTGCGTGTCCTGGTCGAGCACATGCAGGTCGGCTGCGCCTCCGAGCAGCGTGAACAGGTTCTGGCGATGATCCGTGTAGACCGGGAACTCGTCCGCGCGCGGGAACCTCCCGGTGAGGATGGCGGGCACGGCGTGCGTCGTCCCTTCCGCGACCGTACTCGTGTTCGCGAACCAGGTCGAGCCCGCAGCGAGCGCGGCGAAGTGCGGGAAGCGGACTGCATCGATACGTCCGTTCGAGTCGCGCAGCGAGTTCATGGGTAGCTCGTCGAACGCGACCAGGACGACGGGCGCCTTCGCGTGCGCGCCCGCAGCGAGTGCCTCATCCGTGCCCGAGAACGTGAGTCGCGACGCATCCGAGTGCAGCAGGAAGAGCGCGAGGAAGAGCAGCGGCGCCGGAGCGAGCACGGTCAGGATCAGCCCGGCACCGGCGAAACGCGCATACACGGTCGCTGCTGCAGCACCGAGCGCGGCGGCGATCGCGACGAGCAGCCAGCCGGTTCCGCCGGCGCCCCGGATCGCCTGGAGGGTGAAGAGCCCCACCAGCGCCGCGACGAACGCCGCGTGGACGGCCCCTCGGGCCGAGCCTGGAGTGAGTGCCTCGGCGCCGGTGAGAATCACCGGCGGCACGAGCAGCAGCACGACAGCGAAGAGGACGACATCCCAGCGGGTGGAGCCCCGTGCGGCGAAGAACTCGCCGTTCTTTCCGAGTAGGTCGAAGAGCGGCTGAGCAACGGCGAAGGCCCAGAGGACGAACAGGTGGAGGGCAGCGATGCGCAGACGCACGGTCAGGCCCTGGGGCGGGCGAGGTAGAGCGTGCGCATGCCCCCGCCGAGCTCTTCGCGCCGTTCGATCTCGAAAGCCCCGGCTAGCGCGCGCTCGAACTCGTCCCGGCCGTAGCCCTCGTGTGTCTCGACGCGCTTCGCCGCCAGCAGGCGCTCGACCATCGGGTCCTCCCGGGCGGCGAACTCGATCACGAGCCGGGCGCCAAGCCCGCGCAGCCAGCCGACCAGCTCCGCGAAGGGCACGTTTCGCCCGATCGCCAGGTGGTGAACGAGCGCGAGGCAGAGGACGAGGTCGGGCCGGCCGCGTTCCTCGAGCCGGGCGCGCTCGATGCCGCGCCAGCCGAGCCCTGGCGACGGATTGGCGAGATCGACGACGAGCGGCAGGATCGAGCGTGACCCCTCGCGGCGCAACGCGGTGAAGAGCTCTCCGACGACCCGCTCCTCGCCGTCGACCGCGACCACGGTCTCGGCGTCGACGGCGCGCGAGAAGCGACCGTCGTTCGCGCCGAGGTCCCAGGCCAGGCGCGCGTGCCCGGCCTCCTGCACGAAGCGCTCCTTCCGCGCGGCGTCCTCGTCCGTGTAGGGCGCCGCCTTTCGGTAGCCGGCCCACGTGGAGCGGCCCCGCCGCGGCCGGAGCCGCTCGACGAGCTTGCGCAGCCGCCGCACGTTCGCCTGGATCAACTCCTTGCGGAAGCCGGAGGCCTTCAGCTCGGCGCGCACGTCCTTGGCCCGGTCGGCGTGCTTTGCCTCGAGCCGGTCATGCAGGACGACGTGACTGAGCACGCCGCGCCGGAACCTGGGTAGCAGCGCCCGCGCCTCGGACGGCTCGATGCCCTCGAGGCTGCCGCGCAGCCAGGCCTGGGGCGCGATTCCCCGGTAGGCCTGCAGCATCAGGGGATAGAGGAAGAGCGTGCAGAATTGACGATAGCCGGCCCATGGCTCCCCTTCGCGCAGGCGCTCGAACGACCCGACGTCCACGAACACCGGCTCCGCGCCGTGCCACTGAACGTTGTACGGGCTCGCATCCTTGAGCACGAAGCCCTCCGCCAGCGCCTGGTCGAGGAGCCCCAGTTGCAGCAGCGCAGCCTCGCGCAGCATCTCGAACGGCCACTCGTACGGATACGAGACGAACGGAACACGGTCGTGGCGCAGCAGCCCGGGCGCGATCTCCTCGGTGGCCACGATGCGCCCGTCCTCGAGCGCCCCTCGGAAGAAGCGCGCGCTCTCGAGCGCGGTCCAGTCCTTCTGCGCCTGTGGCGAGAGCTCACGCAGCACCTCACCTTCGGGCGAGTAGACGACGCGCGCCTCGGGATCGCGGAAGGAGGCCGGCTCTGGAGTGTGGCTAGCTCTCGTCGTCATCCCTGCGGATCCGCAGGGTTCGGAGCAGGCGCCGCCACGTCAGTTTTGCGCCCACCCCGACGGCAGCGGCGCCGCCGAGGATGATCTGGAGCAGCATGCTCCCGGAGCCGGGGTCGAGATACGACAGCGGGGCCATCAGCGCGGAATCCTAGTTGACGCCGGCCGAGAGCACGCCGGCGAGATCAGCAGCGCGACTCGCTCGAGGAATGCTCGGTCGTCTGAGTCGAAAGCCGCCTGACGGTCTGAGTCGATGTCGATCTCCCCGACGACCTGCCCCTCGTGGGCGATCGGCACGACGATCTCCGAGCGGGTCGAAGGGAAGCAGGCGAGGTAGCGCTCGTCCGCGTCGACATCGTCCACGACCTCCGTCCGGCCCGTCGCCGCAGCCGCGCCGCAGATGCCCTGGCCGACAGGGATGCGCACGTGCTCGGTTGCCTGAGGCCCCTTCCAGGGCCCGAGCACGAGGTCGTCGCCCTCGATGAGGTAGATCCCGACCCAGGAGTAATGCCGGAAGCGGTCGTGAAGCACGTCCACTACGGCTTGCAGCACCCCGTCTGCCCCTGTGCCGCGGTTCAGGATCCGGTCGATCGCCTCAAGCGCGCCGGTGTGGTTCATCTCTCGAGATCCGTTCCCTCGAACTCGCCGATCTTGTCGCGGTACCCGTCTGGGATCGCCCGTGCCTTGCGCTCGCCGAGATCGACGAGGACGAGGGTCTGCTGCGCGGACACCATCAGCACGTCATCCTCGCGCTTGTAGGCCGCGAGCTCATAACCCACGCTCGTGCGCCCGATTCGTGCGACGCGGAGGAAGACCTCGATCAGGTCGTCGAAGCGGGCCGGCGCGAGGTACTCGATCGTGTTCGCGCGCATGACGAACTCGTGCTCACCCCAGCTCGCGTCGAGCAGGCCCAGGTGACGGTGGTACTCGACCCGCGCCGCGTCGAAGTAGGGCAGATAGCGGCCGTAGTAGACGATCCCCTGCGCATCGGTGTCGGAAAAGCCGACGCGCGTGAACGACGCGTACTTGAACGGCGGCTTGCGATCGGTTACGTGGCCGAGCTCGATCGTCATCCCCGGATCACCTCCAGCACCTGCTGGCGCTTGCGCTCCATCAGGGTTCTCGAGCGCGCCTCGAGGTTCAGGCGCAAGAGGGGCTCGGTGTTGGACGGCCGCACGTTCATGTGCCAGTCCTCGGCGTCGACCGAGACGCCGTCCAAGTGGCTGACCCGGCCCTCCTCGCCGAAGCGCTCCTCCAGCTCCTGCAGCTTCACCGCCACGTCGGGCACGGGAGTGTTCAGCTCGCCCGTGATGAAGTAGGTCTCGCGATAGGCGCGCAGGATCTCGGAGAGCTTCTGCCCGCGCTTCGAGACGAGCTCGAGCATCAGCAGGAAGGGGACGACTCCCGAGTCGGCCTGCGAGAACTCGCGGAAGTAGTAATGGCCCGAGACCTCGCCGCCGAAGGCCGCGTGCTCTTCTCGCATGCGGTGCTTGATGTACGCATGCCCGACCCTGTTCACGAGCGGGATGCCGCCGGCGCGCTCGATGGTCTCGGGCACCGCCCAGCTCGCGCGCACGTCGTAGATGATCTTCGCGCCCGGCGCTTTCCCCAGCACCAGCTCGGCGAAGAGGGCAGTCACGAAGTCGCCGGGGACGAACTCGCCGCTGTCGTCCACGAAGAAGCAGCGGTCGGCGTCGCCGTCGAAGGCGACGCCGAAGTCGGCCTGCTCCTCGAGCGTCTTGCTCACGATGAACTCGCGGTTCTCGGGCAGGAGCGGGTTGGGCTCGTGGTTCGGGAAGGTGCCGTCGGGCTGGAAGTAGCAGCGCACGGTCTCGACCTGCGGCAGACGCTCCAGCACCGGCGGCAGCATCACGCCGGCCATCCCGTTCGCGGCGTCGACCACGACCTTGAGCGGCTTGACCGCGTCCGGGTCGATGAACGAGAGGACACGCTCGACGTATTGCTCCCAGATGTCGTACTGCTGGACCTGTCCCGGGGTCAGACCCTGGGTCGTGTCCGAAAGAGACAGTGCGCGGTCGCGGATCTCCAGCAGGCCCGACTCGCCGCCGACCGGGAGAGCTCCGCTCCGGACGATCTTCATGCCCGTGTACTCCTTCGGGTTGTGCGATGCGGTGACGGCGATGCCGCCGTCGAGCCCGAGCTCACCGACCGCGAAATAGACCATCTCGGTGCCAACGAGCCCGAGCTCGAGCACCTCCGCGCCGCCTTCGCAGGCTCCGCGGATGACGGCCGCGGCCATGGACGGCGAGGACACGCGCATGTCGCGCCCGACCGCCATGCGCTTCGGCTCGAAGACCTCGACGAATGCGCGCCCGATCGCGTAGGCGCCCTCCTCGTCGAGCTCAGAGGGGTGGATCCCGCGCACGTCGTAGGCTTTGAAGACCTTGGGATCGAGCACGGGCCGATGCTATCGGGGCCGCGGCCGCCAAACTCCCGAGCTCGGTAGGAGTCTCAGCTTGTGCCATGCGTGCGGGGACGGGCGCATCGCGACGACGCCGGCCGGCTCGGGGCACAGCACATTGCCATGAGACTGTACGAACGGCCCGAAAGGCCCGTGGACGCGGCAATCTGGAGCCTTGATCTCAAGGAGCGAACAGCGCGGCTCGTGGTTCGGGATCGCCATGGCTGCGCGGAGCTGACAACCGGTGCCGGACTGATGCTCGTTCACGTTCGCGCCGAGCTTCCCGTGATTCACGCGTCGTGCCGTGGCCTGACTGGGTACGGCGCCGATGGGCGCCTGCAGTTCCGGTTGTTCCGTAACCAGCGAGTATCGCGTGTCCAGGTCGCTGGTCCCCGCGCATACGCCACGCTCGGCGGCGATCCGGAACGGGGAGTCGAGCCGCGGAGGATTGCCATCGTCGATCTCGGTCGAGGACGGATCGACAGGCAAATTCCCATGAACAGGCGGATCGACCTGCTGCTGCGCGATTGAATCGAGGAAGATCGAAGCGCCTTCGAACGTTTCTACACTTAGGTCATGGAACGCAAGCTCGCCACGGTCCTGTTTGTCGATCTCGTCGACTCCACCGCCCTCGTCACCGGGGCGGACCCCGAGGTCGTGCGCCGTCGCGTCCAGACGTTCTTCGAGCGGGTCTCGCACTGCGTGGTCATTCACGGCGGGATCGTGGAGAAGTTCGCCGGCGACGCGGTCATGGCCGCTTTCGGGATCCCGCAGTCGCACGAGGATGACGCTGAACGCGCGGTCCGCGCCGGGCTCGCGATCATGGATGCAGTGGACGAGCTCGAGCTCCAAGCCCGCGCCGGGATCGAGTCCGGCGAGGTGGTCGCCGACGACAGCGATTCGACGTTCGCCACCGGCGAGGCCGTAACGCTCGCGGCGCGCCTTCAGCAAGCAGGCGAGCCCGGACAGCTGCTGATTGGCCCGGCCGCACATCGGCTCACGCTCGGGCGGGTCGAGGTCGAGGACGTCGGCCCCGTCGACCTGAAAGGACTGGACAAGCAGATCTGGGCGTGGCGGGCCCTGAGCGCAAACGGGGACGGCGCGCTTCCTCAGGCGCAGCAGGCCCCGCTCGTCGGCCGCGACTCCGAGCTCGACCTACTCACGAACACCTACGAGCGCGCGCTGCGCGACAAGCGCGCGCACCTGTTCACGATCTACGGCGAGCCCGGGGTGGGCAAGAGCAGGCTCGCGCACGACTTCAGCGAAGCACTGGAGGGCGCAACCGTCCTGTCGGGCCGCAGCCTCCCGTACGGCGAAGGGGTCACGTACTGGCCGCTCGCGGAGATGGTCAAGTCCGCGGCCGGGATCGTCGACGACGACCCGCTCGACGTCGCGATCGAGAAGCTGCGCGTCTGTTGCGAGGACGAGGTGGTCGCCGACCTTCTGGGCCTAGCGTCGGGCGTGCTCGAGGCCGTCCACTCGGAGCGCAGCCAGCAGGAGATCGCCTGGGCCGCGCGCGAGTGGGCGCAACGAATGGCGCAGGAGCAGCCGCTCGTGCTCGTCTTCGAGGACATCCATTGGGCCGAGGAGCCGCTGCTCGAGCTGATCGAGCACCTGGCAACCTGGGTGCGCGAGGCTCCGCTCCTGCTGGTCTCGCTGGCACGCCCGGAGCTGCTCGACATCCGTCCCGGCTGGGGCGGTGGGCGCGTGCGCGCGACCGCGATCGAGCTCGAGCCGCTCGGCGAGAGCGATAGCGAGGAGCTCGTGGACGCACTCATGACCGGCGGCGAGCTAAGTGAGGACGACCGGCGCCTGCTGCTCGAGAAGACCGAGGGCAACCCGCTCTTTCTCGAGGAGACGGTGCGCATGCTCGCCGAGGACGGCACGGCCGGGATCGGCCGGATCCCCGACACGCTGCAGGCGCTGATCGCCGCGCGCATCGACCGGCTGGGCCCGGAGCCGAAGGCACTCCTCCAACGGGCTGCCGTGATCGGCCGAACCTTCTGGGAAGGCGCGTTGATGCGCCTCTCGCCCGAACTCGACTCGCTCGAGGCGCCGCTCGAGGATCTCCTGCGCCGCGAGTTCGTGCTCGACGAGCCGCGCTCGTCCATCACCAGCGAGGCCGCCTACCGCTTCAAGCACGTGCTCATCCGCGAGGTCGCGTACTCGGGTCTTTCCAAGTCCGACCGCGCCGAGCACCACGCGCGCTTCGCCGAGTGGCTGAAGGAACACGCCGGCGAGGAGCTACTCGAGATTCGCGCGTTCCACCTCGATCGTGCGACGGGGCTTCTCGCCGAGCTGGACGGCGCCGCGCCGGTCGAGCTCCAGCGCGAGGCCGCCGAAGCCCTCACCGAGGCTGGCCTGCGTGCATTCGCGCGCGAGGCGAATCGCTCCGCGCGGCAGCTCTTCGTCCGCGCAGCCGAGCTCGAGCCGACGCTCCGCCGCCGCTACCTCGCCGCACGTGCGGCCGACCGGCTGAGCGACCTGCCGACGGTCTCGCGCGAGATGGAGGGGGTCTGCAAGGCGGCTGCCGAGGCCGGCGACGGTTGGACGCAGGGCCGCGCGCTCGTGACGCTCGCGGAGGCGGCGGTACTGCGCGAAGCCGATGTCACCGGCGCCGAGAAGATGATCGAGCAGGCGCTCGGCGTCCTCGAGCCGGACGATCTCACCGGCCGCTTCCGCGCGCTCCGGGCACAGGCGACGATCGCCTGGACTCGCGGCGACCTTGCCAAGGAGGAGCGAGTAATGGAGGAGGCGATCTACCTCGCGCGGCAGGCCGGGCGCAAGGATTTCGAGAGCGAGGCTGCGGACGAGCTAGCCAGCGTCTACCTCGCCCGGCTCGAACTCGATCGGGCGGAGCCGCTCATCGAGCAGGCCATTCTGCTCGCGGAGGAGAGCGGCAGCGCCGAGGCCCGCGGCCGAGCGCTTCGCTTTGCCGGCCAGCTCCATCTCTACCGCCGCGAGCTCGACGCCGCCGATACCGCCCTCGACTCGGCGCGCGAATACCTCGCAGAGGCCGGCGCCGCGTGGACTCTGGGTCGCACGCTCAACTACTCGGCCTGGGTGGCGCGCCATAAGGGCGACCCGTCCAAGGCCGAGCGGCTCTACCGCGAGTCGATTCGCATACTCGCTCCACTCGAGGACCGCGCGACGCTCTGTGAGAGCCAGCGCGGGCTCGCCGAGCTGCTGCTGGTGCAAGGCCGCGCCGACGAGGCCGAGCGTTTCGCTCTCGCATCTCGGGAGACCGTGGGGCCGCACGACATCACGTCTCTCTCGACCACGACGATGTCGCTCGGGCTCGTGCGGGCCGCACAGGGCCTGGACGAGGAGGCCGAGGCCCTGCTGAGGGAGGCCTACGAGAAGATCGCGGCCAGTGAGCATCGGATGCATCAGGTGGAGACCCTGGAGGCGTTGATTCAGTTCTTGCGCGACCGAGACCGGGACGACGAGGCCGCGGAGCTCGACGAGCGCCGCGAGGACCTGCTCGCCGCAGCCAGCAGTGCCGAACGCATCGCCTGATCCGCTTGGCGTCTGCAGTGTCAAAAAGCTGTGCGCAAGTCCGCGCCGAGCCCGGCATCTAGTAGATGAGCGCCCAGGGCGGCCGGGGGACTGACGGTTGTCCGCCGTCCTGGGTGCCTTTGCGTCCGTGTCGAGGCGAGGCCGATCGATCTCGCGGGCGCTCGGCCTGGGCTCCTACCGGATCCTGAGCGCCGCGCGGATCGCCTGATGAGACTCTTCGTTCGGCGACTCGCTGATGATGGTCGCCGGGCGCTGGAAGCGTCTCAACACCTCGGCCAGCGGGTCGGCGCGGAGCGTGCCCTCGCCGTAGGGCAGGTGCTTCGTCTCGTTCCGGTTGGCATAGGCGATGTCGGAGAAGTGGACGTGGAAGGGCGCGCCCGGCTCCAGGACGCCGTCTGCGGCCTCCAGGGCGTGTGCGAACGGCTCGACTTCGGTGTACGCGCCGTCGCTCGTGGCGTGCATGTGCGCGAAGTCGAGCACCGGGCGGACCCAGCCCGTGCGGCGGGAGATCTCGATCACGTCGTGGAGGCTGCCGAAGTCGCGGACACGCCCCATTACCTCCACGCCGAAAGGCACGACGCGATCCTTGCCCTCGAGCCGCTCGCGCAGCGCTCCCAGCTGCTTGCAGACGGCCGTGATCGTGACGCGGCGCGTGCGGCCGAGCAGGAAACCCGGGTGGAAGACGACGAGCTCGGCTTTCGCGGCGACGGCGATCCCCGCCGAGTGGTCGAGCATGCCAACGGCCATGCGGAACTTCTTGTCGTGCTCGAGGTGGCCCATGAACCCCGCGATCGGCGCGTGCACCGAGAGCGCGATCCGCGCCTTGCGCGCCAGCGCTCCGAAACGCTCCGCCCACGGGTAGTCCATCCAGAACCCGCCGGCGAAGTCGATCTCGCAGGCCGAGAACTTCCGCTCGCGCAGGAGCCGAATCGCCTCCTCGGGGCTGTCGCGCGAGGGGACGCGGGCGGGGCCGAAGCGGAGTTTGCCCATCTTGATCGCAGCGTAAGCGGTATTCCGTCCGAGGCCCCATCTACGCTCTCGGCATGGCAAAGCGCCCTTCACGGATCGACCTACTCGAGCTCGACATCGACCTTCGCCTTGCCGACCTCTGGCGGGAAGCCGCCGACATCGGCGAGTGGAACCTCGAGGTGGTCGCCGCGTTCATGCGTGCGGCCTACGGCAAGGGCTACTGCGACGCGCTCACCGAGGACAACCCCGGCAGCCTCTGCGAGGAGCACGGCTATCGGATCCCGAGCCGAAGCTCCGAGCCTGCTCGCGAGCGCTAACAGCCGTCTCTAGAATCACGGCGTGGCCCGGAATCCTCGTTCCGTGCGGCTCGTGCTCGCGCTGTCGGTCGCAGCCGTGCTTGCGGTCTTCCTGCTCTACGTGTCTATCGCGGGCGGGCGCCAAGCACAGCTGAAGCCGAGTCAGCTGGCGGGGCACGCGGAAACCGTGTCCCTCGTCGGCAGGGTGGTCGGTCGATCCAGCGGCGACGGCTACTCGAGGAACGGGCTGCGCTTCCGAGTCGGGGACATCGGCGGAAAGGCCTCCGTGCCCGTCGTGTACCGCGGCAGCGTGCCCGACATGTTCAAGACCGGGCGGCACGTCGTTGTGGACGGCCGCTATAGACACGGCGTCTTCGTCGCCAAGCACGACACGCTCGTGACGAAATGCCCGTCGAAGTACGCGCCGGCCAAAAAGGCGTAATGACCATCTGGCTCGTGCTGGGCGGCCTGCTCGCCGTGGCCTGCGTGCTGCTCGTCGCGCGGCCTTTCCTGCGTGATCCCGCTCCCGAGCACGATCGGCTCGAGGAGCCGGGGACGCGTGAGCAGGAGCGCATCGCCCTCGAAGAAGAGCGCGACCGGGCCCTGGCAGCGCTGAAAGAGCTCGAGTTCGACCATCGCACCGGCAAGGTCTCGGACGAGGACTACCGCGCGCTCGTCGGGCCGCTGCGCCGCCGCGCGGCGGAGCTGCTGCGCGCTCTCGAGCCTCGCAGGCCGAAACACGAGCGCGTGCGTGCCTAGCTGCCGCCAACTGGTTTACCGGGCCGGATCTGCCCGTATCCTCGGGGAAGCGGTGTACGCTGACGACGAGCAAGGGAGCGAGTCGGCCCGTTTGCGGATGGCAGAACTGGACGGGCTGTTCGCGGCAAAGGAGGAAGAGATGGAGCAAACAGCCGCAGGGGCGATGGAGCGGATCCGGCGAGCACAGCTCCAGGTGCAACCGACGCAGATCGAAACCCCTCAGCCGGTGCCAGAGCCGTATCCGGAGCCGAGCCCAGCGCCGCAGCCCGTGCCGGTGCCCGAGCCGACACCGGAGCCATCAGAGCCGCCGGGCCCGACAGTCGTGCCCGAACCGGGCCCAGCACCCAGCCCGCCCCCGCAGGGGGAATAGCCCTTCCGGGCAGGTACGCCCGGCCGACCGCCGAAGTCTCGCCAAATGCACATCCGCCGACTCTTACCGGTCGTCGTGATCCTCCTGGCCATCGCCGCGGCACCCGCGAGCGGTGACGTCACGAGCCGGAAGCAGGAGATCGACTCGCGTCTCCAGGCAGTCCAGGCCAAGATCGCCCGTGCCGAGCAGCACGAGCGCGAGCTGGCTGCCGACATCACCTCGGTCAACCATGAGATCCGCGATCTCGCTTCGCAGGTCGGCGATGTCTCCGCGCAGCTTGCACCGCTCGAGCGGGACCTGGCCCTGCACAAGGAGAAGCTCGACCGGCTGAACGAGCTCTACCGGCTTCAGACCTCGCGCTACGAGTTCTTCCGCAAGGAGTACAACGCATTGATCGACCGGCTCGCGAACCGCCTGATCGACATCTACGAAGGCGGTGAGCCGAGCTCGCTCGATGTGCTTCTCTCGGCCAAAACCTTCACCGACCTGATTTCACAGACTGACTACGTGAATGCCATCGTGGCGCAGGACAAACACATCGCCGACCAGGTGGGGACGGCGAAGCAACGGGTCCGGCGGCAGCGGGAACACACGAAGCGCTTCCGGGCCCTCGCCGCCGCCGAGACCAGGACGATCGCCTTGCGGGCGAGCCAGGTGCGGGCGCTCAGGGACGAGCTCCTCGCCAACGAGAATCGGCTCGCCGCCGCCCGCACCGCGAAGCGGGAGAGCCTCCGCAACGTCGCGGAGAGCAAGCAGGAGTACCTGCACGAGGCCGCGGGGCTCGCGCAGGCAAGCGCCACCCTTGCATCCCAGATCCAATCCGCCCAGTCGAGCAACTCCTACGCACCTCCCGGGGACACAACACCTTCGGCCGCCGGCTTCATCTGGCCCGTGAACGGGCCGGTGACGAGCGGGTTCGGCATGCGCTGGGGTCGCATGCACGAGGGGATCGACATCGGCGTCCCCGCGGGCACGCCGATCCAGGCCGCCGCCTCAGGGCGGGTCGTGTACTCAGGCTGGATGGGCGGCTACGGCAACCTCGTCGCGATCGACCACGGCCGGGGCCTCTCGACCGCGTACGGACACCAGTCCAGCATCGCCGTCGGCAACGGCCAGATCGTCACGCAAGGCCAGGTGATCGGCTACGTCGGGTGCACCGGGCACTGCTTCGGGGATCACCTGCACTTCGAGGTGCGGGTCAACGGTAGCGCCGTCGACCCCCTCGGGTATCTGTAGCCGCGTTTCGGGGACGCGTCCGCGTGGAACCACATTCTTGTCCTGCGGGACAACACGAAAGGAGACGCCCAAGATGCTCGCATTGCTACTCGTGCTCCTGCTCGCGATCCTCCTCTTCGGGATCGGCTTCGCCGTGAAGGTCCTCTGGATCGTCGCTGCGATCGTGCTCGCGCTCTGGCTGATCGGCTTCCTGGCCCGCGGCCCGGAAGCGCGTTGGTACAGGTGGTGAGGCGCCGCTTGTCGGCGCCGTTGTCAGGAGCCGTGGGCCTTGTCCACGCGTCCGTCTGCGCCGCTGATCGGGGACGCTTGGATCACAAGTTGCGCCTGGTCAACTAGCCCAGGAAGGTCTGGCCTAGCAGGAAGACGTTCAAGGCCGAGATGAGGGCGGCGACGAGCACTCCGATGGCTGTGGTCGCCCTCCGGTTCACGAGGACGCCCATCAGATCCTTCCGGCTCGTGAAATAGACGAGCGGGATCAGCGCGAACGGGATCCCGAACGAGAGCACGACCTGGCTGATCACCAGCGTGCGTGACGGGTCGAGCCCGATCCCGGCAACGATGAGCGCCGGGAGCATCGTTACGACGCGGCGCACGAAGATCGGGATCTTCCGCTGGATGAACCCCTGCATCACCACCTGGCCGGACAACGTGCCGACGGTCGAGCTGGAGAGGCCCGAAGCGAGCAGCGCGAGCGCGAAGAGCGTGCTCGAGGCGCCTCCGAGGATCGGCTCCAGCGTCTTGTGCGCGGTCTCGAGCGAGTCCACGTTGTGGATCCCGGACTTGAAGAAGACGCTTGCCGCCATCACGAGCATGGCCATGTTGATCACGCCCGCGATCGACATCGCGATCACGACGTCCACCTTCGTGTAGCGGTAGAGGCGCCTGGCCTCCTCGTCGTTCTCCGGGACGACGCGGTTCTGCGTCAGCGCTGAATGCAGGTAGATGACGTGCGGCATCACCGTCGCGCCGAGGATCCCGACCGCCAGCAGCACCGACTCACTTCCTGCGAAGTCCGGCGTGACCGCATGCAGCGCTACCGTCCCAAGCGGCGGGTTCGCGTAGAAGAGCTCGGCGATGTACGACACCCCGATCACGCCGACGAAGGCGGCGATCACGGCCTCGAACGGCCGCAGCCCCAGCCGCTGCAGCGCGAGGATCACGAGAGTGCAGACGCCCGTGACAAGAGCCGCGAGGAAGATCGGCATCCCGAAAAGCAGGTGAAAACCCACCGCCGCTCCGAGGAACTCGGCCAGGTCGGTGGCCATCGCGATCAGCTCCGCCTGCACCCAGAGGCCGCGCGAGGTCCGCCGGGAGAACTGGTCGCGACAGACCTCGGGCAGGTTGCGCCCGGTGGCGATCCCGAGCTTCGCCGAGAGCGTCTGGATCAGCATCGCCATCAGGTTCGAGGCGAGGATCACCCAGCAGAGCGTGTAGCCGAACTTCGAGCCGCCGGCGATGTTGGTCGCGAAGTTCCCCGGGTCGATGTAGGCGACGCACGCGACGAAGGCGGGACCGAGGAACGGAAGGATGCGGAATGGGCGGGGAAACCCGCGTAGGGCCCGTTCGGCCGCCTGGACGTTGCCCGCAGCGACCCGTTCTGCCCGCGTCGCCATCATGGGGCGAATTTAACGAAAGTTAGGCGTGCCTAAACTTTCGCGAGCCGTAGATCCGGCAGGTTGCGCCAGCGCTCGTCGATGTCGAATCCGTAGCCGACGAAGAACTCATCCGGGACGGTGAAGCCGACGTAGTCGACGGGCAGGTCGTCGACCAGGCGGCGGTAAGGCCGGTCGAGCAGCGCGGCCACTCGCAGGCTTTCCGGGTTGCGCAGCTCGAAGATGTTCCGCAGGTAGTTGAGCGTGAGCCCGGTGTCGACGACCTCGTCGACGATCAGGACCTCGTGGCCGGCGAGCGGGATGATCGTGTCCTTCAGGAGGCGCACGCGTGAATGCCCACCCGCGTTTGCGCCGTTGTAGCCCGCGAGCTCTACGAAGTCGACCTTGTGCGTGCTCGGGATCGCCCGGGAGAGATCGGTCAGGAAGACGACGCTCGCCTTCAGGATCGAGATCAGCAGGAGCTCCTTGCCGCCGTAGTCCTCGGCGATCTGCGCGCCGAGCTCATCGACTCGCGTGTGGAGCTCCTCCGCCGAGAGGAACACGTCCCCGATCCGGGAGTCGGAGGCGTTTATGACGCGAGGTCGAGGCGGTATCGCCGGGCCAGCCGCTCGATGTCGCGTTTGTAGAAGAGCTTGGCCTGCACCTCGGGATAGCGTTGGCGGAGCTTGCGCAGCTTGCGGTTCTTGCGCGTCACGAGGCGCTGCTTCATCACCGTGATCTCGAGGAACAGGTTCTGCTCGGGGAGGTAGAAGTCCGGCGTGAACGCCTCGGTCACGCGCCCGCTCTCATCCTGTTCGAGAATGAACGTCCGCGGTTCGTAGTCCCAGCGGATGCCGTAAAAGTCGAGCACCTTGGCGCATTCGCGCTCGGCGTCGTTGGCGAAACGCGGCGGATCGTTGCCGCAATACGCCTGGAAATCGGCGATTTCTGCCACCCCGCGCAACAGTAGCAACAGGTGCGGACGCGACTCCCCCGGCGACTTGATAGAAGACACCTCCCGCGATGCCCCGGCTCCGCTTCACGCCACAGAAACGCGAGTTCTTCGACCTCTACTCGCAGGCCTCGGCCAATACGGTCGAGATCGCGCGGCTGCTCGTCGAGTTGCTCGAGCGCTTTCCGGAGGACGGCGACGCTCTCGTCGGCCGCATCAAGGGGCTCGAGCACGAGGGCGACCGGCTCACGCACGAGGTCGTGCTGCTGCTCAACAGCACCTTCGTCACGCCCTTCGACCGGGACGACATGTATCGGCTCGCGGGCGCTCTGGACGACATCTGCGACCACATCGACGAGGCTGCCGACAACCTCGGCTCCTACGGCGTCGACCGTGTGCCCGAAAAGGCGCGCGAGCAGGCCGACGTGATCTTGCGCGCCGCGACGAAGCTCGACGAGGCAGTCGCCAGGCTCCAGGGCTTCAAGGACTCGAGCGACCAGCTGGCCGAGCTGCGGGCGCTCGAGGACAAGGGCGACGAGCTCGAGCGCGACGCTGTCGCCGAGCTATTCCGCTCCACCGACGACGCCAAGACGATCATCCGCTGGAAGGACATCCACGAGCGTCTGGAAGAAGCCGTGGACGCGCTCGAGAACGCCGCGGATGTTCTTGAGGCGATCGTGGTCAAGAACCGGTAGCAGCGCGGCGTAGATGGAAACGATCTTGCTCGTGGTGGTCGTCGCCGTGGCGCTGGGCTTCGACTTCACCAACGGGTTCCACGACACGGCCAACGCCGTCGCCACCTCCGTCTCCACGCGTGCCGTCTCGCCCCGGCTGGCGGTGTCGATCGCGGCTGCCGCCAACCTCGCCGGCGCCTTCGTCACGACCGCGGTCCCGAAGACCGTCGGCAAGGGAATCATCGACATCGGGTCGCCAATGAGAAGACGATCCTGGCCGCGCTGATCGGCGCGATCACCTGGAACCTGATCACGTGGTGGCTGGGGCTGCCCTCGAGCTCCTCACACGCGCTGATCGGCGGCCTGGTCGGTGCCGCGATGGCGCACTCGGGGTTCAAGGGCGTGCAGTGGCACGGGCTCGCTCACAACGTCGCGATTCCCGCGGTGGCCGCTCCGGCGATCGCCTTCTGCTCGCCTTTCTCTTGCTCGTGGCGCTCTACTGGGTGTTCGTACGGGTCACGCCCGGTCTCGCGAATCGCACGTTCCGGCTGGGCCAGCTCGCCTCGGGCACTTGGGTCGCCTTCACCCACGGCGCGAACGACGCGCAGAAGACGATGGGCGTGATTGCTCTCGCGCTCTACGAGACCGGCCACCTCTCACACTTCTATATCCCGACCTGGGCGATCGTCGCCGCCGGCCTGGCGATCGCCGCCGGGACGTACGTCGGAGGCTGGCGGATCATGAGGCCGCTCGAAGGGCTGTTCTAGCTCCCGGCTCTACACTTCGGGCATGCCGGAGGCTCGAAACGGCGACTCGCTGACGATCGCGCAGATCTCCGACATCCACTGCGGAGGAGTCGACTTCGTGCCGAACCTGCTCGAGCGGGCGATCCGCGAGATCAACGACCTCACGCCCGATATCGTCATCTGCTCGGGCGACCTGACGACCTTCGGCTTCAAGCACGAGTACGTGATGGCGAAGTCGTACCTCGATCAGCTCGAGTGCGAGTCGGTCGTGGTCATCCCTGGGAACCACGACTCGCGCAACGTCGGCTACGTGCACTTCGAGGACATGTTCGGCGACCGCAACTCGGTGCTTCGACTGGCCGGCGTGTCCGTGGTCGCGGTCGACTCCACCGAGCCCGACCTCGACAACGGCCAGATCGGGCGCGGCCGCTACCGCTGGATCGAGGAGCAGTTCGCGGATCAGGCCGACCTGCGGATCTTCGTCCTGCACCATCATCTGCTGCCCGTCCCGGGCACGGGACGCGAGCGCAACGTGGTCTACGACGCCGGCGACGTGCTCGAGTGCCTCCAGCGCGCCGGCGTGAACCTCGTGCTCTCCGGCCACAAGCACGTCCCGTACGCCTGGCGACTCGAGAATCTCTTCGTCGTGAACGCGGGCACGGTGTCGTCGCAGCGCCTCCGTGGCAAGACGCGGCCCTGTTACAACGTGATCGAGATCTCGGGCCGCCACGTGAACGTCTGGCGCAAGTACCCGTTCCACGGCTCGGAGCGAATCATCCAGTTCTCGACGGAGACCCTCGCGTTCGAGAAGTACACGACGCGAATCGAGGACGAGGTTACGGCGAGGACCTGATGCGCGCCTTGGCCATCGCTGACGGTGAGCATTACGCACCCGTCGTGCGCGACGCGCTCGCCTTTCTGCCCTACGACTTCGTCGCGGTCTGGCTCGCCGGCGGGACCGAGAAGCTGCGCGGCGGCGAGGACTACGGGGTGCCGGTCGTGGACGGGCTCGAGCCCGCGATCGCCGAGCTCGAACCGGAGGTCGTCGTCGACCTCTCGGACGAGCCCGTGCTCGGGCCTCGCGAGCGCTTCCGCGTGGCCAGCCGCGTGCTCGCGCTCGGCCTGCCGTATGTGGGCCCGGACTTTCGCTTCGATCCGCCCGAGCAGGCTCCGTTTCCCGTGCCTTCGCTGTCGGTGGTCGGCACGGGTAAGCGCGTGGGCAAGACCGCGCTCACCGGACACTTGGCGCGGCTGCTCGCGCTCGACCGCGACGTGGTCGTCGTGGCGATGGGCCGCGGCGGCCCGCCCGAGCCCGAGGTGGCCGAGGTGCGCCCGACGCTCGAGCGCCTGCTCGAGCTCTCGCGGGAAGGGCGCCATGCCGCCTCCGACTACCTCGAGACCGCGGCTCTGGCCGGGGTCGTGACGATCGGCTGCCGCCGCTGCGGCGGCGGGCTCGCGGGAGCGCCTGGAGAGTCGAACGTGCTTGCGGGAGCTGCGCTCGCCGCCGAGCGCGAGCCCGACCTCGTGGTCTTCGACGGGAGCGGGGCATCGATCCCGCCGATCGAGACGAGTGCGCGCGTCCTCGTGACGAGCGCGGCGCAGCCGCTCGAGGTCGCCGCCGGCTACCTGAACGCCTACCGGATCCTGGTCTCCGACCTCGTCGTGCTCGCGGGCGCGGAAGCCGACTCGACCCACGAGGAGCTCGCACACGCGATCGCCCAGGTGAAGGATGTGCCGGTCGTTCCGGTCGTCCTGCGCCCGCGGCCGGCGGAGTCGATCCTCGGGCGGCGCGTCGCCTATTTCTCGACGGCGCCGGCGGAGGCGCACGAGACGCTGGCACGCCACCTGCGCGAGGAGCACGGGGCGGAGGTCGTGCTCGTCTCCGGCAACCTCGCCCGCCGCAGCGCGCTTCGCGAGGACGTCGTGAACGCGGACGCGGAGGTGTTCTTGGTCGAGATCAAGGCCGCGGCGATCGACGTTGTCGCCGAGGCGGCCGTGGCGCGCGGCGCCGAGGTGGTGTTCGCCGACAACCAGCTCGTTTCGATGGGCGTGCTCGACCTCGACACCGAGCTGATTCGCCTCGCCGACTCGGCGATCGCCCGAGAGGCGGTGCCCAGGTGAGCGACCGGCGCTATCGCCAGCCGCTGCCGCTGGGCGGCGAGGACGGACTGCCGTTCTCGAAGGGGCTGATGGCCCGCGCGCTGATCGCGGCCGGCTTCTCCGCCGACCGGGCGTACGAGCTCGCGCTCGCCGTCGAGGCCGACCTGAACGCGACCGACCGCCAGTCGATCTCGTTCGAGCGGCTCGACGAGCTGGCGCACGTCGCGCTGGGCGACGAGGCCGGGCCGGGCTCAATGCGCCGTCTGCGCCTCTACCGCGAGCTGTACGAGCTCGACCTGCCGATCATCCTGCTCGTTGGCGGCGCGACCGGGACCGGGAAGTCCACGGTCGCCACAGACGTTGCGTACCGGCTCGGGATCACGCGCGTGACGTCGACCGACTTCGTCCGCCAGACCATGCGGGCGTTCTTCTCACAGGAGTTCATGCCGGCGATCCACTACTCGAGCTTCGAGGCCGGCCGCGCGATCGCCGACGAGGATGCCGAGGGCAGCGACGCGGTGATCGGCGGCTTTCTCGAGCAGACCCGGGATGTGCTGGTCGGGGTCCAGGCCGCGATCGACCGGGCGCTCGAGGAGGGATGGTCGATGGTGCTCGAGGGCGTTCACCTCGTCCCGGGAATGCTGCCAAGGAAGATCCAGGGCGCGCTCGTGGTGCAGTGCGTGCTCGGGATCGAAGATGCGGAGGCGCACGCCAGCCATTTCTGGATCCGCGACACCGACTCCGAAGGCGTGAGACCGTACGAGAAGTATCTCGACTCGTTCGACGACATCCGCCTCGTGCAGACGTACATCCTCGAGCGCGCTCGCAAGCACGAGGTGCCGGTGATCGAGAACGGCAACATCGAGGAGGCGATCGGCGAGGTGATGGAGCTCGTGTTGGCGGCCGCCGAGCCGCAGAGGGTGCGGCCATGACGCAGACGGAGCCCGAGAAGCGGGTCGGCGCTCTCGGGAGCGAGGCGCGCTTCTGCCTCTGCGAGAGCTATGCGCGCGTGACCGAGCGAGCGGCCCTCGCCGGGGCCCGCTGGCTCGGCCGGGCGGATCAAGAAACCGCGGAGGAGGATGCGTCCAACGCGATGCGCCTCGCGCTCGAGCTGCTGCCGATCGACGGAAGGGTCGTGATCGGCGCCGGCGGCGAGACGAGCGAGCTCACGACCGGCGAGACGCTCGGCTCCGGCGGTGAAGAGGTCGATCTCGCGCTCGACCCGCTCGAGGGCCGCGGCGTGGTCGCCCGCGGCGGCTACGGGGCGATGTCCATGGTGGCGGTCGGCGAATCCGGCGCCTTCCAGATGTTGCCCGAGATGTACATGCGGAAGATGGCCGTCGGTCCGAAGGCCCGCGGTGCGATCGATCTCGGCAAGCCGGTCGGAGAGAACATCCGCGCGATCGCCGACTCCTTCGGACGCATGGTCAACGACGTGACCACAATCGTCCTCGACCGGCCGCGCCACCACGACCTGATCGAGGAGATCCGGGTCGCGGGCGCACGCATCAAGCTGATCCAGGACGGGGACGTGACCGCCTCGATCTCCGCTGCGATCCGCGGCACGAACGACCACCTCGCGGTCGGTATCGGCGGCACACGGCAGGCCGTCCTCTCCGCGGCGGCGCTGCGCTGCCTCGGCGGCGAGCTTCAGGCGCAGCTCTGGCCGACGTCGCGGACCGAGGTCGAGGCCGCGCGCGAGGGCGGGGTTGAGGACGTCGAGAAAGTGTTCACGATCGACGATCTGGCAGCCGGCGAGATGATCGTCGTAGCGACCGGCGTCTCGAACGGAGACCTTCTGCGCGGGGTGCGCTTCCTCGCAGACAGCGCTCGCACGCACTCGCTCGTGATGTGCACGCGCTGCAACTGGGTGCGCTTCGTGGACGGCTTCCACTTCTTCGCCCGGGAGCGCCGCGAGGAAGTCCGTCTGCTCGGCTACTGATGGCGCTCGCGGGAAGCTGCCTCTGCGGCGGCGTGCGCTTCGAGGTCGATTTGCCCTTCCGCCGGGCGAACCATTGCCACTGCTCGTTCTGCCGCAAGCACTCGGGCACCTTCGGCCTCACGCAGGGGCGAGTTCCGCGGGAGAGGTTCCGACTGCTCGAGGGCGAGAAGTTGTTGCGTGTCTTCCGGCCCGAGGGTGGCACGGCGGCGAAGGTTTTCTGCTCGGTTTGCGGCTCCAGTCTCTTCGGCGGGCACTGGCCCGAGGGTAACGAGGTCTCGATCCGGCTCGGCTCGCTCGACGGCGATCCGGAGATCCGGCCGCAATACCGCTCGTTCGTGGATTCCCGCGCAACGTGGGACGAGCTCCCGGAGGACGGCCTGCCGCGGTACCCTGGTGCCAATGGCATCGCGTGACGACGTTTTCGAGGCGCTGAGAAGCGTCGAGGACCCCGAGCTCGGGATGGACATCGTCGAGCTGGGGCTGGTCTACGACGTCGAGGTGCAGGGGCCGATCGTGAAGGTGCAATACAGCCTCACGTCCATGGGCTGCCCCGCCGGGCCGCTGATCCAGCAGAACGTCGAGGAGACAGTGCGGGCGATGCCCGAGGTCGCCGACGTGGAGACCGAGCTGGTATGGGACCCGCCCTGGACGCCCGAGAAGATGTCCGACGACGCCAAGTTCATCCTCGGCTTCGGATGAACAGAACCCGCCCAGGCTCCGCGTAGCTTCCGGCTACGCCGCTCGAGTGCACGCTCGCCCTAGCTGGGGATGCGTAAGACGATCTTTCCGAACTGTTGGCCTGCTTCCATGCGCTCGTGCGCGATCCGCGCCTCCTCGAGCGCGAAGGTCGAGTCGACTACCGGCTCAGCCCGGCCGCTCTTGACCAGCTCGTAGGCGGCCTCGAAGTCGGCCTTGGTGCCCATCGTCGAGCCGTAGATCGTCAGCTGCTTCCACCAGATCCGGTGCAAACCCGCGGGAGGATTCGCGCCCGTCGTCGCGCCGCAGACCGCGATCCGGCCGCCCGCACGAGCCGACTGGAGCGAGGTCTGCCACGTCGCTTCGCCGACGTGCTCGAGCACGACGTCCACGCCCTTCCCCGCGGTCGCCTGCTTTACAGCCGCGGCCACGTCGCCCGTGCCGTGGTTGACCGTCGCGTCGGCGCCGAGCTCCTGAGCGCGCACGAGCTTTTCGTTGCTCGACGAGGTGACGAGCGCCCGTGCTCCCAGACCTTTGGCGATCGCCAGGCCCGCCGAGGCGACGCCGCTCCCGATTCCCCACAGCAGCACCCACTCGCCTTCCTGGAGCCGCGCCTTGGCCACAAGCAGCCGGTAGGCGGTCTCGAAGACGAGCGGGAATGCTGCGGCCTGCTCGAATGAGAGCTCGTCGGGCAGCGGGTAGACGTTGCCCTCGGGCACCGCGATCAGCTCGGCGTGCGTGCCGTCCATGTGCTCGCCGATCACCGTGATGCGCTCGCCGTGCTCTAGGCCGGGGTTGATCACGACGCGCTCGCCGGTGTCCTCGCGAACCCCTGCGCCGTCGGCGCCGAGGATCCGTGGTTTCGGCACGGAGGGAAGGCCCTTGCGGATCCAGAGGTCGAGGTGATTCAGGGACGCCGCCCGTAGACGGATGAGCACCTCGCCAGGCCCCGCCTCGGGATCCGGCGCGTCCTCGTAGCGTAGAACCTCCGGCCCGCCGTCCTCGTGGATCCTGATTGCCTTCATCCGGGCACAATCTCCCATATGCGAGCCGTGGAGCTGGGCAGGCTGGGGGAAGAGCTCGGCCTCGACGTGGTCCGGGCGGCTGCGGTCTCGGCCTACGGCGAGACCGAGCGGCACATCCGCGAACGGCGCGAGCGCGGCCTCTTCGCGGACATGAGCTTCACGATGGCACGGCCCGAGCAGTCATGCCACCCGGAGCTGCTACTCGAGGGAGCCCGCACCGTCGTCTCCGCGGCGCTCTGCTACTGGGCCGAGGGCGAGCCCCCGCCGCCGGGCCACGGGCGCCTTCCGCGCTACACCTGGTGGGATGCCTACTCGGCTCTGCGTGAGCGCCTCGACGAGCTGGGCCGGCGGCTGGGCGGCGAGTACCGCGTATTCGTCGACGCGAACCAGCACGTCGACCGGGAGGCGGCGGTCCGCTCCGGGGTCGGCTTCTACGGCAAGAACACGATGCTGATCACGCGGCGCTTCGGCTCCTGGGTGGTGCTCGGCACGCTCGTGACCGACGTGGAGCTCGAGCCGACCGCGCCGCTCGGACTGGATTGCGGCTCCTGCACGCTCTGCATCGACGCCTGCCCGACCGGCGCGCTCGACGAGCCGGGCGTGCTGGACGCGACGCGCTGCCTCTCCTACTGGACGCAGTCGTCCGAGCCGATCCCGGAGCCCTACCGCGAGCGGCTCGACGACCAGGTCTACGGCTGCGACATCTGCCAGGACGTCTGCCCCTGGAACCGCGGCGTCGAACGGCGGCGAGCCGGGGAGGATCCGCCTGCTGGGGCAGAGCCGCACGTCTCGCTCGTGGACTGGCTCGAGGCCGATGACGACGAGCTCGCCGACCGCTACGACCGTCTCTACTTTCCGCGCAACGATCCCCGTTACCTGCGGCGGAACGCGCTCGTGGCGCTCGGCAACAAAGGTGATCCTGGGACGCGTAGCGTGGCGGAGCGTTACGCGGCCGGGGACGACCCGTTGCTGCGCGAGCACGCCGAGTGGGCGTTGCGGCGACTGCGGGAGCGAGCATGAACGGCGAGCTGAAGCGCCTTCGCGACGTCGAGCGCTGGATCGGCTGGCTCCGGCTCGCAGGGGTTCCGTTCGCGATCTTCCAGGTGGCGATCGGGAGCGGCTATCCGGCCGGCTACCGGCTCTGGGCGTCGGTCACAACAGCACTCTTCGCGGTCGGCGCGCTCACGCTGTTCTGGCTCAGCCGCCGCGAATGGGAGCGGGCTGCGCAGCGGCGCCTGGGCCTGATCGCGCTCGCCTTCGACTTCGCGGTCGTCTCGGCCTACGTCCTGGTGTTCAGCTTCGAGAGTGCCTCGCCGATCCGGCAGATCATGTTCCTGCCGCTGGTCGAGGCGGCTCTGCGCTACGGGATCGTCGGCGCCCTCGTCCTCACGGCTGCGAGCGCGCCGGTGATGACGATCTTCGAGTGGCTGCGCGAGCGACGGCTGCCTCCGCAGAGCTACCACCTCGACTACGTCACGCTCCAGCTCGGAATCGAGCTCCTGATGGGTCTGATCGTCGGTTGGCTCGTTCTGCGCTTGGTCCGGCAGACGCAGGTCGCCGAGACGAGGGCGGGGGAGGCTGAGCGGCTGCGCGACCAGCTCGGCCGGCGCGCCGATACGCTCGAGGCCGCCAATCGCTGCGCGCGAGCCCTGAGCTCGTCGCTCGAGCTCGAGCGGGCCTTCGACGCCTTCATCCGCGAGGTGCGCGGGCTGCTCCCGTTCGACCGGATCGCGATCGTGCTCAGCGAGGACGGAAGGGCAAAGGTGATGGCGGTGGCCGGCGCGGGCGCGGACGAGGTGCTGCCGCCCGGGTCGGCGCGGCAAATCCACGGGACGCTGCTGGAGGAACTCTTGCGCACGAACCGGACCGTCTACCGGCGCGACATGGAGGGAGCGGACTTCCCCGAGGAGGAGGAGTTCCTAGCCCTCGGGCTGCGCTGTCGGCTCGCGACCCCGCTGCTTCAGGGCGCCCGGGCGATCGGGATGCTCTCGCTCGTTCGGCGCGAGCCGGAGTCGTTCACGGCGGAGGAGATCGAACTGGCCGGGCTGCTCGGCCGGCTCGTGGCGAGCGCGGTCCAGAACATCAGGGCCTACGAGGCCGAGCGCAAGACCGTCGAGGAGTTGCGGCGCCTGTCGGCTCTGCGCGCGGACTTCGTCTCGCTCGTCTCGCATGAGCTGCGAACGCCGATGGCGGCGGTGATCGGATCGGCCCGCACGCTTCAGCAGCGCTGGCGAGAGCTTTCCCCCGAACAGCGCGAGTCGTTCCTCGAGCTGATCGCCAGCGAGACGAGCCGGCTGGCGACGCTGATCAGCGACGTGCTGGACACCTCGCGCATCGAGGCGGGCACGTTCAACTTCCGCTTCAGCGATGTGGACGTTGCCGAGCTCGTGCGCGACTCTGTGGCGACCGCGCAGCTCGGGCGCGGCGAGGTGCAGGTGCTCGCCAACGTGCGTGAGCCGCTGCCGTCGATCCGCGGCGACTCGGAACGATTGCGCCAGGTGCTGATGAACCTGATCGACAACGCGATCAAGTACTCACCCACCGGCGGCGAGGTCGAGGTGCGGGCCTACGGGGACGACGGCTTGGTCTTCATCGACGTCCGCGACGATGGGCCGGGAATCGCGAAAAATGACCAGCGGCTGATCTTCGAGAAGTTCGGCCGTGTCAGCGGCGCCGGCGCAACGAAGCCCGGCACCGGCCTCGGGCTCTTCATCGCCCGCTCGATCGCCGAAGCGCACGGAGGCGCGCTCGACGTCGTTTCCTCTCCGGATCAGGGCTCGACCTTCACGCTCGAGCTTCCGCTCGGCTGGGCTAGCTGACGCGGACGCGCGAGAGGCCGAGCTCGCGCTGGACCGCCTGGGCGCGTCCCGCGATCTCCTTGCGCAGTTCCGGCGGTTCGAGCACGACCGCCTCGCCACGGTAGGAGAGAATCTCCCCCACGAGCCACTCGGGGCTGCCGACAGGTCGCTCGGCGGCGGCTGAGCCGTCCTTGAGGCGCCGCGCCCCCTTCTCGAATTCCCAGCGGGCGATTTCCTTCGAGTACCAGATGCGCGCGGTGCGAGCGTCGCGGAACTCGTGTGGGTCGAAGCCCTCGCGCGGCTCGAAATTCGCTCGCTGGAGGCGAGCGCTGCGCATCCGGTCGAGGCGGAACGAGCGCTCGCCGTCGCGGGTGCGATCCCACGTGTGGATGTACCAGTACGGCAGCTTCCGCTCGAGGGAGTAGGGCTCGACGAGGTGCGTCGAGACCTCCTCTTCGCCCTCCTTGAGGTAATCCACCTCGACCAGCCGGCGCTCGCGCAGGCCGCGGCTGAGCGTGCCGACCAGGTCCTCCTCGGCGCGCCGCACGTGCGGCTCGGGCGTCTGGGCGAGCTCGAACTCGCCGAAGGTCTCCTCGAGCTTCGAGCGCACCCGCTCGAGCGGGGAGCGAGCGTCCGCTGCGATCATGGGTCCGACGAACTCGAGCGCCAGCCGGATCGCCCGCGCCTCGAGCGGCGTCAGCCGGGGCGGGGCACGAAAGGTGTCGCCGAAGAGCTCCTTGTCCACGCGGATCGTGTCGCCGACGAGCTCGGCGTAGACCGCATAGCAGCCGCCGCCGAAGTTGACGAGGTTGAGCAGCGAGAGATGCTCCTCGAGCGCATCGGGCGGAATGTTGAAGCGCTCAACGAGCTCCTGGGCAGGGAACTCGGCCTGGCTGTCCTCGCCGCAGCGGTCGAGCAGGTAGGCCAGGAGCGCCTGTAGGACCGCGAAGCGCTCCGGGGCGACGGGCGCGGCCGGTCGCTCGACGGCCTCTTCGGCCAGCTTCGCGCTCTCGGCGGCGAGCTCGTCCGGCTTGCCCTCGTGGCGCTCGCGCACGAGGCGCAGGCTGCGCGCGACTTCCTTGCGGAGCGGTTCCGGAGCCTGGGGCACGGCGCGCCCGTCCTGGCGCAGGACCCACGAGGCGAGGAGCGGCAGGCTCGAGTACTCCGTCACGAAGACGCCGTCCTCGATCTTCCCGCTGTCGCCGTAGGTCCGCTCGACCCACCACGCGGTATCGCCTCCGACCTCGATCCGAGCCTCGCCGACGGGCTCGCCGATCTGCCACGGCGGGCGGCCGCGATAGCGGTCGACCTCGAAGTCGGGCGGCAGGCGAAAGTCGCGCTCACGCCGGGTGGCGAAGCGAATCTCGCCCCGGATCCGCGAGACGCGGAACGTCCGCTCGGCGCTTGCATCGAGGTCCTGGCCGACGACATACCAGGCGCCGGCGTCCTGAAAGAGCGCGTAGGGGTTCACCGTCCGCTCGCGCTCCTGGTCGCGCGAGATCGACCAGTACGGGAACTTGACCGTGCGCTGCTTCGAGATCGCCCCCTCGAGCTTGCCGAGACGACCCTGCATCTCGGCTGAGTACTCCGGGTCGAGCACCTCCACGCGCATCGCGGTGTCCGTCGGCGACTCGGCGAAGCCGGGCCGGCCAAGGGCCAGGTTCTGCAGCGCGAGTCGCAGCGGCTCGGCGTAGGCGAACTTCCCTTCGAGCAGGTAAAGACAGGTCTGAAGCGCCGCGAGCTCGTCGTCGGTCAGCTCGAGCGGCGGCAGGAAGTAGCTCTCTGAACGCATGTTGTAGAGCTCCTCGCCCGTGTATTCGTCGCGCTGCGAGTGCAGCGGCACGCCGAGGGCGATCAACTCGGCGCGATCGGAGTAGAACCGCCGGGCAAAGGCCTCGTCCGACATCTCCTGATAACCCTCGACGCTTCCCTTGATATCGCGCGCGGTCACCGCCCGCCGCTCCGCCATCAGGAATGCGACCAGCGAGAGCTGGCGGATCAGCTTGTCAGTGTCGTGAGACAACCCGCTGCGAGCCTATCCGCTCCGAAGCGGGCCGGCTACGAGGCCTCTGGTGGGCGCCGCAAAGGCGGCGGCTCAGGCAGCGACCTTGCTGCGCTCGAGATGCTGGTGCGAGGGGCAGTAGTCGCGATCGGGAAGCGGCGTGCGCTGGCACGGCTTTCCCTTGCGCGTAGTCGCCCGGCAGCGGGCGACCCCGCCGTCGAAGGCACCGGCCTCGATCTGGCTCTCGATGAACGCGACCGCGGCGGCGACTCCCTCGCGGACCGCCCAGGCCACTTGCGCCTGGCAGGTGATCGGGAAGTAGCGCCGGATGTCCTGGAAGAGCGCTCTGTCGGGCTTCGCGAAGTAGAGCGGATCCTTGGCCAGCCGTTCCATCGTCAGCTCGCACGCCTCGAGCACCTCTCGGCGATACTGGACTCTGGTCTCGGGGCCCACGTACGGGTCGATCAGATCCTTGATCGACCGATAGATAGCACGTGAGTACTGATACATGCAGGCCTGAATCTGAAGGGTTCGCTCGTCCAAGTTCAGTATCTCCGGCTCCTATTAATCTTCCGCAAAGCTTTGTTAACCGGCGGTTAATCCTGCTCGGGGGGACGGTGCTGCGGCGTGAGTTTAACGAACCCGGGCCGTGTTACAAACTCGCCTTCCCCGTTGGCAGGCAGGTAAACGGCGGCGCTAGGGAATGATCCGGCGCGGATACGGGCCGCGGTAGCCGTGCTGGTGCGCATCGATCACGTGGCTCTGTGCTCCGGCCTCGGTGTCGTAGATGCCGGCGAAGACGACGTAGTAGCCGGGGTGCAGGCTCGAGAACTGCGAGGAGTCGATCACGCCTACGTGCTTCATGCCCACGTGCAGGGCCTGCTTGGCCTCCGCGAGGGCTGCGGCGCGGCCGTTCACGCTGGGCACCGAGTCGAGGACGATCGTCCAGCCGCTCTTGGCCGGCGGCCAGCTGGCGAGCGTGGGCGGAGGCGGGGGAGGCGGCGGCTTTCGGCCGGCGGTCGTGGTGCTCGTCGGCGTCGTGGTGGTCGGCTCCGGCGCCGTAGTGGTTGCGCGGACGCTGGAGGCGGCGGGGGAGGTTGCTACGACCGTTTCGTTTGCCGAGCTAGAGCGGTCAGCGAGCCAGATCGCCGAGACCACGCCTGCTCCGGCCGCAACGAGGAGGGCGAGGAGCGCGGGCCAAACCCAGTCGCCGGGATACCAGCCGAGCCTGCGGCGCCAGGCGGACCCCAGCAATGCGACGGCACCCGTGGTCGCGGGAAGCCGATGGCCGCACTCGAGGCAGTACTCCTGCCCCCCGCTGTACGGAGCGCCGCAGCGAGGGCAGCGCCGTTCATCTTGCTGGGCACCCAGGGCCTACCGCTCCCAGGGATCGATGCTTCGCTTCCTCGCGGCGTGGACGATCGTCTCGTCCGGAGCGGGCAGCTCGGCTTCGCGCTCGGGCTCGAGGTCGAGCACCGGCTCTGCCTTTTGCTCCGGTTCTGCCTCCGCCTCTGCCGCTGCCTCTGCCTGCGGCCCGGTTTCCTCGGCGGCCTCGGCGGAGCGGCCGCAGCTGGCGCAGAAGCTCGCGTCGGCGGGAAGCGGATGGCCGCAGCCGTCGCAGGCGACAACCGGCTCTCCCCCGACGGGGCGGCCGCAATTGGCGCAGAAGTGCGAGCCCCACGGGATCGGCGCGCCGCAGTCGCAGGTCGCGGGCGCTCGGCGGGCCATGGCGACCGCGTCCAGCATCGAGTCGAGCTCGTGCAGGCGCTGCTCGAGCGCGACGATCTCCCGGCACTGCTCGATCAAGAGCTCATCGCGGAAGCTCGTGCGCCGGTACATCTCGAGCGTCAGCCCGCCGAGGTGGCGAATTCGCTCCTCCCGCGCCTTGACGATCACGCGCCGCTCGCGCCGTAGCGCTCCCGGGGATGGGGCTCGTCGCAGCGGCGTCGAAGAGGCCGCCCGCTCTGAGTCGTGGGACCGGCGGCGAATGCGATTTAGCAGGGGAAAATGCGCCACGCGGGGCGCGAGTCTAGCACCGGCACTGGGCGTTTCTACGCGTGGGGCTCGGCGCTGCGACGGCCGAATCCGGCGACGAAGGCGATGAAGAGCGCGACGCCCACGATGCCCACCACGATCCCGACCCACGGAATCACGAAGCCGAAGACGAGGCCGATCACGATCAGTGCGATGGCAAGGCCTATCATCCGCGGCTTCGTTCCCTGATCCCCCGGACCGAAACTACAGGTCGATCACGACGAGGCGCTCTTCGGTCAGCTCGCGCACCGCGTACGCCGGACCCTCGCGTGTGTTACCGGAGTCCTTGACGCCGCCGTAGGGCATCTGGTCGCTGCGGAAGGTTGGCGCCTCGTTCACCGTCACGCCGCCGAAGTCCAGCTCATGCGCGGCTTGCAGAGCGTTGCCGAGCCCACTCGTGAAGATCCCGGCCTGGAGCCCGAAGCGCGTCGAGTTCGCGAGCTCGATCGCCTCGTCCACGGAGTCGACCGCGTTCACGGTCACGACAGGCCCGAAGACCTCGTCGCAGCTCACCTTCAGGTCGGGCGCGGCGTTGGCGATCACGGTGGGCCGGATCAGGCCATCCTTCTCTTCGCCGCCGGCGAGAATGTCAGCGCCGGCGGCGCGCGCTTCCTCGATCCAAGTGAGGATGCGCGTGCGCGCGTCCTCGTCGATCACCGGGCCCACGTCCGTTTGCTCGTCCGCCGGATCGCCGAGTGTGAGCGCCTCGACCTGGGGCAGGAAGCGCGCGACGAACGCGTCGTAGACCGGCCGCTCGACGTACATGCGCTGAACCGAGATGCAGCTCTGGCCGGCGAAGGAGAACGCGTTGGCGGCCATCGCGGTCGCCGCGGCCTCCACGTTGGCATCGGCGGCGATGATCACCGGCGTCGCGTTGCCGAGCTCGAGGCTGACCTTCTTCTTCGGCGCCCGCTCCTTCAGGCCCCAGCCAACGCCGCTGGAGCCGGTGAACGTGATCGCCTTGACGCGCTCGTCTTCGACCAGCACGTCGCCGATCTCGGCGGAAGGGCCGGTGACGACGTTGAGCCAGCCGGGCGGCAGGCCCGCCTCGTCCTCGAGTTCCGCGAGGAGGAGCGCCGAGAGGGGAGTCGCGCTCGCAGGCTTGAGCACGACCGCGCAGCCGGCCGCGAGCGCGGGAGCGAGCTTGTGCGCGACGAGGTTGAGCGGGAAGTTGAACGGTGTGATCGCGCCGACCACCCCGATCGGGCGACGCAGCGTGAAGCCGAGCTTTCCATCGCCGGCCTGCGCCGCGTCGAGCGGCACCATCTCCCCGGCGAGCTTGCGCGCCTCGACGGCCGCAAAGGTGTATGTGGACATGGCGCGCTTGGCCTCGACCCGCGCGGCCTTGAGGGGCTTGCCCGCTTCGTCGGAGATCTGGCGCGCCACCTCGTCGTGACGCCGCCCGAGGCCCATCGCGACCCTGACGAGGATCTCGGCGCGCTTGTGCGCGGGCAGCGGTTCACGCATCGCCTCGGCCGCCGCGTCGATCGCCCGCTTGGTCTCGGGGGCTCCCGCTTTGGGAACGCGGGCGATGACCGCCCCCGAGTAGGGCGAGCGAACCTCGATCCAGCCGCCTGTCTCGACCCATTCTCCCCCGAGCAGCAGGCGTTTCCCCGTCTCGGTGATGGCCACGGGGTGAGTGTAATGGGACACTTGGGGCGTGGAGATTCCGGAGGTCAACTATGCACGGAGCGGAGATGTCTCGATCGCTTATCAGATCGTGGGCGA
Source organism: Gaiellaceae bacterium (assembly GCA_035296785.1). GTDB lineage: Bacteria > Actinomycetota > Thermoleophilia > Gaiellales > Gaiellaceae > AC-32. The sequence goes on along the minus strand of DATHAF010000006.1, from coordinate 43,391 downwards.
GGGGGCGACCGACCTCGTCTTCGTGCGTGGCACGCTCGCCGACCTGCTCGCGGCGTGGGATCAACCGCTGTTCGTCGATCATGTCCAGGGGCTAGCGCGATTCTCCGCGGGTGATCCTCTTCGACAAGCGCGGCAGCGGCCTGTCGGACCCAGTGCGGCAGGTGCCGACGCTCGAGACACGGATGGACGACGTGCGGGCCGTGATGGACGCCGCCCGCTCCGAGCGAGCCGTGCTCTGGGCTGGCCACGAGGGATCGCGGCTCGCCGTTCTGTTCGCTGCGACGTACCCGGAGCGGACGAACGCGCTAGTGCTCTACGACCCGACCGCCCGCGGTCTGTGGGCGCCTGACTATCCCTGGGCGACGACCGACGAAGAGTGGCTGCGTGAGCTTCGCGACATTCGCGAGCGCTGGGGCGACCGCGACTACCTGACCGAACGCGCTCGGTGGATGAGCCCGTCTCTTGCGGAGGATGACGCGTTCATCGACTGGTTCGTCTGGTACATGCGCCGCAGCGCGAGCCCCGCCGAGGCGGTCTCCTTCTATCGCATGGCGATGGAGGGCGACGTGCGGGAGGTCCTTTCCGCAGTTCGGGCGCCGACGCTGCTGCTCCATCGCCCCGCGAAGCGGGAGGAGGCTGGCTACGTTGCCGACCGCATTGCGGGTGCACGCCTGATCGAGATCGGTGGACTGCGCGACTGGTTCAGCTGGGCCGACCCTCAGCGCAACGCGATCCTCCTACGCGAGACCGAGCGCTTCGTCAGCGGTGTCGGCGCAGTACCCGAACCCGATCGCGTCCTGGCGACGATTCTGTTCACGGACATCGTCGGTTCCACCGAGCGGGCCGCCGCGATCGGCGATCCGGCCTGGCGCGGCCTCATCGAGCGTCACCACGCCGCTGTCCGCGGAGAGCTAGCGCGTTTCCGCGGTGTGGAGCTCGACACCAGCGGCGACGGCTTCTTCGCCTCCTTCGACGGTCCGGGCCGCGCCATCGCTTGTGCGTGGGCGATTCGCGAGTCAGTCCGCACGTTGGGCCTCGAGATTCGCGTTGGTCTCCACACGGGCGAGTGCGAGCGCCTCGACGGAAAGCTCGGCGGCATCGCGGTCCCCACCGGAGCACGCGTCGCCGCTGCGGCGGGTCCGGGCGAGGTGCTTGTCTCGAGCACCGTCAAAGACCTCGTGGCCGGCTCGGGGATCGAGTTCGAGGACCGCGGCGTCCACGGGCTGAAGGGCATACCGGGCACTTGGCAGCTGTACGCTGCAATCGATGCCTGAGGCGCTGATCGTGGACGCGGTGCGCTCGCCGATCGGCAAGCGCAACGGCACGCTCGCGAGTCTCCGGGCCGACGAGCTCGCGGGTCAGGTCCTGAACGCCCTCGCCGAGCGGAACGGCCTCGATCCCGCGGAGGTGGAGGACGTGCAGATGGGCTGTGTCTCGCAGGTCGGCGAGCAAGGCTGGAACATCGGCCGGCTGGCGCCGCTCGTCGCCGGTTGGCCCGATTCGGTTCCGGGGGCGACGATCGATCGGCAATGCGGCTCCTCGATGCAGTGCAACTTCAACGCGGCCGGCGCCGTGTGGTCAGGGCAGCTCGACGTGGTCGTCTCGGCCGGGGTCGAGTCGATGTCGCGGGTGCCGATGGGCTCGAGCGGCGGAGATCTCTCGGAGCAGCTCCTGGAGCGCTGGGAGATCGTGCCCCAGGGCATCTCGGCGGAACTGATCGCCGAGGAGTGGGATCTCTCGCGCGAGGAGCTGGACGCGTACGCCTACGAGTCCCACCGGCGCGCACTCGCCGCGATCGAAGGCGGCCGTTTCGACAACGAGGTCGTCCCGGTTGAGGTCTCGAACCCCCACGTCGGCGTGCTCTTCGGCGTCGACGAGACGCCGCGAGCGGACACGTCGCCGGAGGCACTCGCCGCGCTGAAGCCGGCGTTCGTTCCGGAAGGAAGGGTCACAGCCGGCAATTCGAGCCAGATCTGTGACGGCGCGGCCGCGCTACTCGTTGCGAGCGAGGCCGCGTGCTCGCGGCTGCGGCTGGAGCCGCGGGCGCGGTTCGTCTCGTTCGGCCTCGTCGGGGTCGACCCGAGGCTGATGCTGCACGGGAATCCGCACGCGTGCGAGCGCGCGCTGGCGAAGGCAGGGCTGGGCTGGGATGACGTGGCCGTGGTCGAGGTGAACGAGGCCTTCGCCTCGGTCGTGCTGCAGTTCATGCGCGACGCGGGCCTCGGGGAGCGCTGGGGCGACGTGAACCCGAACGGCGGCGGCATCTCTCTGGGTCACCCGCTTGGCGCGACCGGCGCACGCGTGACGGCAACGCTGCTGAACGAGCTCGAACGGCGGGGCGCGCGCTACGGCGTGGCCACGATGTGCATCGGCTTCGGCCAGGCGATCGCCGCGGTGATCGAGCGCGTCTAGGCGCTCGGCAAGAGTCACACCTCCGGCACGACTACTTCACAGACGCGTGCCAAATTCCGCGCTACCCTGAAAAGCGGGGGCAAAGGGCCGCAGGCCCCGGGGGACAGCGGGTTCACGCGCGGGCGTGAACGAGAGCATCTAGGATCGCGCGCCGTGGAGATCGGTCGCGTCGGCGTCGTCGGCCTCGGCACCATGGGGGCCGGGATCGCCCAGGTGTGCCTGCAGGCCGGACTCGAAGTGGTCGGCCGCGAAGTCAGCCCCGACCTCGGAGAGAAGGCGCGCGAGCGGATCGACCACTACCTCTCGCGCGGCGTCGAGAAGGGCCGGCTGACCGAGACCGAGAAGAACACGGCGCTCGATCGCCTGACCCTGGTGACCGAGCTCACCGATCTCGGCTCCTGCCAACTCGTGATCGAGGCGGCCTTCGAGGACCTCGAGGTCAAGCGCGAGCTCTTCGGCGGGCTCGAGCAGAGCGTCGAGCCCCATGCGATCCTCGCCACGAACACCTCGGCGCTGTCGGTGACGGAGATCGCGCGTGCCACGACGAGCCCCGAGCGCGTCATCGGCATGCACTTCTTCAACCCGGCGCCAGTCTTGCCTCTGGTCGAGGTGATCCGGACCGCCCACACGAGCGATGAGGTCTTCGAGACCGCATATACATTCGCCGAGCAGATCGGCAAGGAGCCGGTCGCCTGCAACGACACCCCCGGGTTCATCGTCAATCGGATCCTGATCCCGCTCTTGAACGACTGTGTGCGCGTGCTCGACGAGTCCCGCGTGACCCCCGAAGACGTCGACCGCGCGATGCGCTTCGGCGTCAACTGGCCGATCGGGCCCTGCGCGCTGATCGACCTGATCGGCATCGACGTCCACGTCCACGCCTCGGAAGCCCTCTACGCGGCGCTGGGCGAGGAGCGGATGGCGCCACCCGAGCGGCTGATCCAGATGCAGGAAGCCGGGCACCTCGGCCGCAAGACCGGCCGCGGCTTCTACGACTATTAGCGCTCCACGAGTCGGGACCAGACGTTGTCGACCAGCCGCGAGACCGCGGGGTCGTTGATCGAGGCGGCGAAGTTGACCACGCCCGCGGAGAAGACCCTCGCTCCGGCCGCGGTCTCGTAGTAGGTCATCTCAGCGTCGTGTTCGCCGATCAGGTTCGGGATCCGCGCCAGCGTGATCGTTCCCGGCGGAGAGCTCTCCGAGCGCGCGTCGATCTCGATGCCGTAGCGGCCGAAGGTCGAGCCGTTCCGCAAGCCGGTGCCGGCGAAGGCCCACGGCTCGGCGCCGGCTCCGTGCACCACGTATGGCTGCTGCGCGCTGCCGTTGCTCGCCGACCACTGCGCGCCCACGAGCGCCGCCTCCGGCCGGCCGAGCTTGCGCCACAGCTGCACCCGCCGCAGCAGCTGCCCGTCACGCTGCACCTTCCAGAAGAAGTTGTTTGCGGAGAGGAACATCAGGCGTCCGCCGAGGTCGCGATAGCGCCGCGCGATGTCATAGACGTGCTGGCTCACATACTCCTCGTGTCCGGGAAAGACCACGAGGTCGTACGCCTTCCGCAGCGCATCTCCCGAGCCGATCCTCTGCAGGTCGTCGTCCGAGAGGTAGTCGACGTCCTTGCCCGTCCGCTTCAGCCACGAGATGAAGCTCAGGCTCCAGTCCCGGAACCGGAACGGGACACCGAAGTCGAGATAAGGACGGCGCAAATCGACCGCACGAGTAGCTCGGCTGACGTACCAGCTGTCCCCCCAGCCGTCGCCGGTGCGGTCGAGGAAGTTGTATGCCTGCCAGGTGTTGGTCGAGAGCACGACCGCGACCTTGTGCTCGCCGAGCTTGCGAGGCCGCAGGATCAGCGGCGCGTAGCCAACTCGACCGTCGCCGGCAGTTACGCGCAGGAAGTAGAGACCGCTCTCGGGGACCCCCGCGTGGCTGATCTGGACGAGGTGGGGGGCGCTGCGGCGCCGGCTCCAGTCGAGGCGAACCGGTGGAGCGACGGCCAGGCCGCTCGTCCTCAAATCCCGCGCCGTCGGGCTCGGCAGGTTCGCGAACGAGAAGAGCTGCAATCGGACCCGGCGCGCGTCGGTCGAGATGGTCAGCGCCGCGTCCCCCCCGACCGGGTAGCTGCGGTTGAGAAAGCCGGCCAGGATCCCCTGCACGCGCACCACCAGGCCGCTCGTCAGGCGGTCGCGGCGCGGCGCTTCGTAGCCGTAGACCCGGCGACCGCCCTGCCGCCCGTGCACGGCGAAACGAACGAGGTACGTGCGGTCCGGGGTGGAGCGACTCGGCTGCCAGACGATCGTGTGCGCTCCGGCGGTGAGCGCCCGCCTCGTGCTCCAGGCCACCCTGACGGGCCGCCGCACCTCGTCCGTCGCGACCACTTTCACCTCGACCGTCCCGGCGCGGTCGAGCTTGAACCGGAACAGAGCCCGGTCTCGGAAGCCGTCCCGGTTGGGGCTGATCGTGGCGAGGTGAGGCGTATCGCCGGCAAACGGGCTGCCGCCGTTCGAGATGCGTAGCCCGAGGAGGCGCGGGGGGCCGGGCTGGGCCGGCGCCGCGCCGGCAAGGGCGGCGGCCGCAAGCAGAATCAGACCCAGGGCAAACGACTTCATGCCGGAGGATTCTCCCTGCTCAAGGGCTCGTTTACGCATTCCTTACAACCAGTTCATGCCCAACACACCAAGCGCGTCGATACTGTCGTTGCATGGGGCGATTCTTCCTTCTGACCGCGCTTCTCCTCGCGGCCTTCACGGTACCCGCGGCGCTCTCGGCCGAGATGGCGAGCGACGGCACGCTCTCGGTCAAGCGTGGGCGCGGCAGCGTCCTGGTGAAGCTGAGGGGCACGGTGATCGGACGGCTGACGAACGGCAGGGTGCAGGTCAAGGATTTCAAGCCGTTCGACGGCAACTTTCCTCTCTTCACCGGCTGCAAGGTGAGGCATCCGTCCGCCAACTTGACGGTCTGCCAGGGCCGCAAGATCGGCTACCGGGTGCTCGACGGTCGTTTCAACGTCAACGTGCGGGGGAACGGGATTTCGATCTCTGCCGTCGGGCGCGGCACGGTCACCGTGGACGGGAACGGAGAGGACGGCCTCCCGGACGGGGTTATGTCGATGAACGACCAGCCGTACGAATCGCTCCCGGACGACACCACGACGCTCGCGCTCGAAGCGCCGGTGGCCGGGAGCTAGCGGCTGTCTCTGGCATCCTGGGGGCCATGACGAATCAGGCCCAGACGGTGCTGGTGGTAGAGGACGAGGTCTCGATCGCCTCGTTTGTCTCGCTCTACCTGAAGAACGCGGGCTATCTCGTCCACACCGTCGGGACGGGTCAGGAGGCGCTCGTCCAGGCCGAGGCCGAGCGGCCCGACCTGATCGTGCTCGACCTGATGCTGCCGGACGTGGACGGGATCGAGGTCTGCCGGAAGCTCCGCGCGCACTCGGAGGTCCCGATCCTGATGCTGACAGCCCGCGACGAGGACGTGGACAAGATCATCGGGCTCGAGGTGGGTGCCGACGACTACCTGACGAAGCCGTTCAATCCCCGTGAGCTCGTCGCTCGCGTCAAGTCGATTCTGCGGCGCTCGGTCCCGGAGAGGCGCGAGCTGCAGACGAAACAGCTCAAGCACGGCGACCTGGAGATCGACGCCGGCCGCCGCGAGGTCCGCGTCTCCGGTGAGGAGATCCAGCTGGCCCCGAAGGAGTTCGACCTGCTCTGGGAGCTGCTCGACCACCGCGGGCTCGTGCTCACTCGCGATCAGCTGCTCGAGCGGGTCTGGGGCTACACCTTTGCCGGCGACACGCGCACGGTGGACGTGCACGTGCGCCAGCTGCGACGCAAGCTCGGCGAGGCGTCGCCGATCGTGACCGTGTGGGGGGTCGGCTACAAGGTCAGTCCCTCGCGGGATGCGGTGAGCGCCTAGCGCGGCGGCAGCATGCTGCGCTCTCTTCGCTTCCAGCTCCCCGCGTTCTTCCTGCTTGGCGCCGTCGTCGCGGGCCTCGTCTCGGCCGTGATTGCCCTTCGCCTCTTTCGCAGCTACGCGGAAGACCGGGCGCGCCAGCAGGCATACGCCGAACTGGCGCGCGAGGCGAGGGGCCTCACGCAGCTCTACGCCCGTCAGGCCGGGCTGAAGCTGCTCTCGGCGAAGAAGCTGGAGCTCGCGACCGGCGACAGCATCTTCTACAGCGGTCTCGACCTTTTCCCGGGCCAGAAGCGGTTGGCGTTCACGCCGCTACCGAAGGGGATTGTCAATCCGCGCGTCGTCCGCCAGCGGGGGCTCGTGCTCTTCCAGTTCCGACCACCGGGGAGCAACGTGACGCTTCTCGCGGCCGCTCGTCCTTTGCGCGTTGGCCGCCGGGTGTTCGGAGCGCTCGTCGTGGCCAAACCGAAGACCGTGCTCGACCAGCGCTGGCTGGCTCTGATCGAGCGGCTCCTGATCGCCTTCGCGGGCGGGATAGCCGTCGCTGGGGCCTTCGCCTGGTACCTGTCGCGCAGGATCACCTCGCCGGTGTTGGAGCTCTCACGCGCGGCCGACGAGGTTGCGCGCGGACGCTACGACGTCGCGGTTCCGGAGGTGCCGGGGGGCGGCGAGATCGGCGTTCTCGCGGATCGATTCCGGGAGATGGCCGTGCGGCTCTCCGAGGCCGAGGAGCTCGAGCGTAATTTCCTGATGTCGGTCTCGCACGAGCTGCGAACGCCGCTGACGGCGATCCGGGGCCACGTCGAGGCGCTGCGCGAGGGCGTGGTCACCGACGAGGAAATGCGCCTCGCCTCGCTGACGGTGATCGCGGCCGAGGCCGAGCGGCTCGAGCGGCTCGTCGGCGACGTGCTCGACCTGGCGAAGCTCGACGCGCGGCGCTTCACCGTGCTGCAAGAGGAGGTGGACATGGAGCGTCTCGTCGACCGTGCGTTCGTCACGTTCGGCGAGGAGGCGAGGCGGCGTGGAATCGACTATCGCTGCGCGATGGACGCCAAGCCGGTGATCGTCACCGATGGCGACCGGGTCCTCCAGATCATCTCGAATCTGCTCTCGAACGCTTTTCGTTGGACCCCGGATGGCGGGAGCATCGAGCTCGAGCTGAGGGCTTCGAACGGCACCGTCTGCGTGGCGGTCGACGACAGCGGGCCCGGGATTCCGCCCGCGGAGAGGGAGCGGATCTTCCGGCCCTTCTGGTCGCGCGACGGCGGCGGCACGGGCCTTGGCCTGGCAATCGCGCGTGAGTTGGCCGCGGCCTTGGGCGGTGAGATCCGCCTGAAGAGCTCACCAGAGCGGGGTAGCCGCTTCGAGCTCGTCCTGCCCTCCGAGCCGGAATAGTCACAATCCACCGGATGGTCGCCGCGCCCGAGATTCTCGAGCTGCCACGGCGGCGCTCGGCCGTTCGAGCGGCGGTCGTGGCGCTGCGGCCTCGCCAATGGCTGAAGAACCTGCTCGTCTTCGCGGGACTCGTGTTCGCGGCCAAGCTCGGCGACGCGGGGCGGTGGCTAGAGGCGCTGGCCGCCTTCGCGGCCTACTGTGCGATCTCCAGCGCCGCCTATCTCGTGAACGACTTGCGCGACAAGGAGGACGACCGGCTCCACCCGGTCAAGCGGGCACGGCCGATCGCCCGGGGAGAGTTGTCGCCACGGGTGGCGATCGTGCTCGCGGCAGGCCTGACCGCGGTCGCGCTCACGCTCACCGGCGTCCTCGGGCTCCTCTCCGTCGCGTTCCTCCTGGCTTTTGCGGGGCTACAGGCCGCTTACACGCTTTCGCTCAAGCACGTCGTCCTGCTCGACGTGCTCGTGATCGGCTCGCTCTTCGTGATCCGGGCAGCGGCCGGCGCCGCCGCTGTGAACGTCCGCATCTCCCCGTGGCTCCTGCTCTGCACTGCGCTCCTGGCGCTCTTCCTGGCTCTCGCCAAACGGCGCGGCGAGCTCGTGCTCGTCGGCGCGCAGCACACGCCCGGACGGCCTGTGCTCGAGGGCTACTCGCTTGAGCTCGTGGATCAGCTCGTCGCGATGGTCGCCGCCTCGACAGTGATCACCTACTCGCTCTACACGCTCACCGCTCGCGACTCGAAGGCACTGCTTGCCACGGTGCCCTTCGTGATCTTCGGCGTCTTCCGCTACCTGCTGCTCGTGCACCGCGACGACATCGGCGAAGAGCCGGAGCAGGTGCTCCTGACCGATGCGCCGATCATCCTCGCGGTGATCGGCTGGATCGCCACGGCGGCCGCGATCCTGGCGCTGACCTGAAGCGCGCAATAGTTCTCGTCGCCGCCCTCGCGGCGGCGGTCGCTCTCGGCCTGGGGCTATACGCCGACTTCGGGCGCCTTCGCGACGAGTTGGCGAGCTTTCGCTGGCAGCTCTTCCCGCTCGCGCTCGGGCTGACGGCACTCAACTACCTGCTTCGCTTCTGGCGCTGGCAGCGCTACCTGGGTCGCCTCGAGATCGTGGTGCCGCCGGGACGAAGCTTCGCGATCTTCGTCGCGGGCCTGACGATGACGATCACCCCGGCCAAGCTCGGCGAGGTGCTGAAATGCGGGCTGCTGAAGCGCTCGTTCGCGGTTCCGGTGCGCCGCACGGCTCCGATCGTGCTCGCGGAACGTGTAACGGACGCCACGGGCGTGGTAGTGCTCGCGGTCGCGGGTGGGGCCGGCACGAGCCGCTGGCCGTTGATCGCCCTCGCGCTGGCGGGGGTGGCGGTGATCGTGGTCGTGGTGCGAAGCGGGCTGCTCGACCGCTTCGGGCGGCTGGGCGAGGCCCCGGAAAGGGCGAGGGCGCTCCTGGAGACGCGCTTGCTGGTGGGCATGACCGTGCTGTCCGCGGCTTCCTGGCTCTGCGAGTGCCTCGCGGCCTACGTCTGCGTACGCGGCCTGCACATCGATCTGTCCCTCGCCGACACGATCGTCGTCTTCTCGCTCGGCAGCCTGGCCGGTGCGCTCTCCTTCCTCCCGGGCGGACTCGGAGTCGCCGAGACGAGCATGACGGGCCTGATGCGGATACTCGGCGACGTGCCGAAGGCCTCTGCGGCTGCGGCGATCGTGCTGATCAGGGTCGCGACGCTCTGGTTCGCGGTCGCGCTCGGACTGGTCGGGCTGGCGGTCGAGGAGCGCCTTGCCCGCTCGCAACGCATTCGCGAAGAGCAGGCGGTCTCGGCTAGCGGCGCAGACGGACGAACGAGCAGAGCCCGTCCGTCCTGATGGCGGCCCCGACGAGCTAGCCCTCAGCCGGTGCGGCGCTCTTCGATGCGGTAGACGAGTGCGCCCTCGCTCGTCTCAAATGCACGCTCCAGGCCCGCGAGGCGATCGTTGACCGACTTCCAGCCGGAGGTGATCAGGTCGACCTGCAGCGCGAGATCGTCGATCCGCGCGTGCCGCTCGGAGAGAAGGTCGCCCTCGACTCGCTCGAGCCGGCGGATCACCTGGTTCATCAAGCCCCGGATCTCCGCCAGATTGCGGCCGACGGGCTGGACCTGCGCGCGGAGGCCGTCCTGAACGGCGTCCTCGACCTTCGCCGGGATCGTCGCCTCGAGGCTGGCTGCCGTCTGCGCCAACTCCTCGACCTGCGCTCGGGCGCGCTCGAGGGCGGCGTCCACGGCGGCGGCGTCGGGCCGTCCTTCAGCCGCCTCTCGCAGCCGCTTCCGGGCTCGGTCGATCGCGTCGTCAGTCATCGGCGCCCACGGTAGCGTTCGCATCGGATGAGGTCATCCGAGCTCGACTATGACTTACCTCCGGAGCTGGTAGCCCAGCGCCCGGCCGCTCTGCGCGACCGCTCGCGGCTGCTGGTGCACGAGCGCGCGAACGGCGCGACCCGGCACCGCCGCTTCGACGAGCTGCAGCAGGAACTTCCTCAGGCGACGCTGGTCGTGGTCAACGACACGCGTGTGCTTCCCGGGCGCCTGCGGCTTGAGCGGCCTGGTGGTGGGGCCGCGGAGGTGCTCCTGCTGGAGCGGCTCGGGGACAACGGCACCTGGGAGGGGCTCGCCCGCCCGTCGCGCAAGCTCAAGCCCGGCCAGCGGCTCGGCCCGGTCGAGCTGCTCGAGCCCCTCGGCGAGGGCCGCTGGCGGCTGCGACTGGACGGCGAGCCGGCGGGCGAGGCACCGCTGCCGCCCTACATCACCGAGCCGCTGGAGGATCCGGAGCGTTACCAAACCGTCTACGCGGCGCACGAGGGCTCTGCGGCTGCGCCGACCGCCGGGCTGCACTTCACTCCGCAGCTGCTCCAGAGCCTCGACGTCGAGCGGGTCACCCTCCACGTCGGCCTCGATACGTTTCGGCCGGTGGCTGCCGCGGACCTGGCGCAGCACGAACTGCACAGCGAGCGCTACGAGGTGACCGAGCAGGCCTGGGCGCGGATCCGGGCCGCCCGGCACGTGCTCGCGGTCGGGACGACCACCGTGCGCGTGCTCGAGTCGCTCGCCCGCGGCGCGCCCCTTGCAGGGCGAACCGACCTGTTCATCACGCCGGGCTTCGATTTCCGGCGGGTGGGCTCGCTGCTGACGAACTTTCACCTGCCGCGCTCGACGTTGCTTGCGCTCGTGATGGCATTCGCGGGTGTCGACGAGACCCGTCGGCTCTATCGGCTCGCGATCGAGGAGCGCTATCGCTTCTACTCCTTCGGCGACGCGATGCTGATCCTGTGACGGAAACGCGCCCGTCGCCTGGGGAGGAATCGTCACCGTTTCGACCGCGTCGGGTGCCAGACACGTGTGTCTCCTCGCGGTACGTTCGCAGCGGGAGCGAGGGTGGGCCACAACCCCACCCAGGGTGGGGTTTGAGGGTTGCTGATTCGATGGCGGCGATGAGCGCGGGGCATTGGCGCGCGTTTTGGCAGGCGTGGGGGATGCGTGAGCTGCAGCTGCTGCTCCGGGCGGCCTGGGACCCGATCCACGAGGCGGGGCCCGGCGAATACGATCGCCACGCCCTCCGGGTTGCCTCGCTCCTCGGCAGTCGCGCCTCCCGCGATGGGATCGCAGCTGAGCTCGGCCGGATCCGGCGCGACGAGCTCGGGCTCCAGCCCGCCCCTGCCCAAGACGCGCGCGCGGCGAACAAGATCAGCGCCAGGTTCGAGGCCCTCGCCTCGTGAGCGCATTCGCGCTTCGAGCAACCGACGGCGCCGCCCGCGCAGGCGTCCTCAGCACCGCCCACGGCGAAGTGCGCACGCCCGCGTTCATGCCGGTGGGAACGAAGGCGACCGTCAAGGGGGTCGACCCCGAGGAGTTGCGCTCGCTCGGCGCGGAGATCGTGCTTTGCAACACCTACCACCTGAACTTCCGCCCCGGCCCCGACCCGATCGCCGAGCTCGGCGGGCTGCATTCCTTCATGGCCTGGGACGGGCCGATCCTGACCGACTCCGGAGGCTTCCAGGTCTTCTCGCTGCGCCACACGATCGTCAGGCGCGACGAAGAAGGCGTCACCTTCCGCTCGGTCTACGACGGCGACCTCGCGCGCTTCACGCCGGAGCTTGCGGCGCACGTTCAGGCGCAGCTCGGCTCCGATATCGCCATGTGCCTCGACGTCGTGCCCCCGGCCGGCGTCACCCGGGAGGAGCTCGAGCAGACGGTCGGCCTCACCACTCGTTGGGCCGAGCGCCAGAAGGAGGCGGAGCGCGCACCGGGACAACTGCTCTTCGGGATCGCGCAGGGCGGCACCGATCCCGATCTGCGCAGGCGCTCCGTGGAGGAGATCGTCGCGCTGGGCTTCGACGGCTATGCGCTCGGCGGCCTGGCAATCGGCGAGCCGCGCGACGTCATGTTCGACACCACCGCCTGGGCAGCCGACCTACTCCCGCAAGACCGACCCCGCTACTTCATGGGGATCGGCGATCCAGCCGGGATCCTCGAGGTGGTCGAGCGCGGGATCGACATGTTCGACTGTGTTCTACCGACCCGGAACGCGCGCACGGGCTCGGCGCTCACCTGGGAGGGACAGCTGAACCTGCGCAATGCCCGTTTCGCCCGCGACCCGCGCCCGCTCGACGAAGGCTGCACGTGCCCGGCCTGCACCCGCTTCTCGCGCGCGTACGTGCGTCACCTGCTCGGCCAGAGGGAAATTCTCGGGCCGCGCCTGCTCAGCCTGCATAATCTCCGCTTCGTGCTCGACCTCGTCGCCGGCGCCCGCGCCGCGATCGAGCGGGGCGAGCTGCGGTCGTACAAGGAGGAGGCGCTGGCGCGGCTCCAACGCTCTCCGGAGGAGGCAACGTGGGTTACGTGATCGTGCTCGTCGCGCTGTTCGGCCTGATGTGGTTCCTGCTGATCCGTCCGCAGCGGCGCCGCGCCGTGGAGCAGCTCGAGATGCAGAACACGCTCCGCGTAGGTGACGAGATCCTCACCGCTGGAGGCATCCACGGCACGATCAAGGCGATCGAGGAGGACATCGTCCACGTCGAGATCGCGCCGGGAACGCTGGTGAGGGTCGACCGAAGAGCCGTTGCGGCGGCCGGAGGCGTAGAGGAGTCGCCCGATGAGGAGGCGAAGCCCGAGGACGAAAGCAAGCCCGTCTCTTCGCCCGAAAGCTAATCTTCCTCGACTTCTCCGCGTGTCCAACAGACGCTCACACCTGATTCTCGTAGGCCTGATTGCGCTGGCGCTCGTCGGCGTGGCGGCCCTCGGTGTTCCGGGCTCGTCCGTGCACAAGAAGGTCACCCTCGGGCTTGACCTCCAGGGCGGGCTCGAAGTGGTGCTGAAGGCGGTGCCCCCCAAAAACAAGAGTTGTGACGCCTCTTGCATGGATCGCTCGATCTCGATCATGCGCAGCCGGATCGACAAGCTCGGCGTCGCCGAGCCCGAGATCCGCAAGCAGGGCAAGAACCAGATCGTGATCCAGCTGGCCGGCGTGCACGACGCGGGCAAGGCGGCCGGGATCATCGGCAAGACCGCCCAGCTCCAGTTCTTCGACCTCGAGGCGGACGTCACCGGCCCCTCGACCGACGGCGCGGGGCGCGTGGTCGCCACGGACAGCCTCTACCAGCTGTTGAACGCCGTGAAAGCCGACGCGAAGAAGGGGACGCCGACGGCGTTCTACCTCTTCAACTCGAAGAAGCAGGTTGCCGCAGGGCCCGAGGACACCCGCGCGAAGCTGCTTCAGTCGACGACGAAAGGGCGCCTCAAGCTTCGAGGCAAGGTACCGAAGGGCTTCGTCGTCCTCGCCTCACCGGCGAAGACGACGGTGGTCAGCTGCCTCGTCTCGACCGGCTGCCCGGGTGTCTCCACCGGCGCCACCGGCAGCACGGTCTTCTACCTCTTCAAGTACCAGCCGGACAATCCGACCGACCCGATCCCCGAGGCGACCGGGGGCGACCTGAAGCTCTCGGCCATCTCGGCCGAAATCGGCAGCGCAGGCCAGGGAAACGTCGTCCGCCTGGGCTTCACCGGCGAAGGCGCGGACAAGTTCCACGACATCACCCGCGAAGAGGCGATTCGCGGTTCGGCCGCCGCGAATGCCGCCGGGCAGGGCAGCGCCAACGACCTGAACACGATCAACACGTACGCCCAGCACTTCGCGATCGTGCTCGACGGCGAGCTCAAGTCGACCCCCTACATCAACTACAAGGAGAACCCCGACGGGATCGACCCGACCGGCACCGGCGCGGAGGTCTCGAACATCGCCAGCTTCGGCGAAGCCAAGGATTTGGCGCTCGTGCTCCAGACCGGTGCGCTGCCGGTCAAGTTCGAGCAGATCGAACGCACCGACGTCTCGGCCACTCTGGGTAAGGACTCGCTGCGCCAGGCCAAGAACGCCGCGCTGATCGGCCTGCTGATCGTCGCGCTCTTCCTGCTCGTCCTCTACCGCTTCCTCGGCGTCGTCGCAGTCGTCGGACTCGGCATCTACGCCGCCTTCCTCTACGCCGCAATCCTGATCTTCGGCGTCACCCTCACGCTGCCGGGCTTCGCCGGCCTGATCCTGACGATCGGAGTGGCCGCTGACGCGAACGTCGTTGTGTTCGAACGGATCAAGGAAGAGGTGCGATCCGGCAAGTCCGTGCGCGCGGCCATCGCGGCCGGCTACCAAAAAGGCTTCCACACGATCATCGACGCCAACGTGGTGACGGTGATCACGGCCATGGTCCTCTTCGCTGTCGCGACCGCCGGCGTCAAGGGCTTCGCGCTGATGCTGATGATCGGAACCGTGATCTCGCTGATCACCGCCGTCGGCGCGACCCGCGCGATGCTCGGCCTGCTCGCAGGCTTCCGCTGGTTCGAGAACCCGCGCTTCATGGGCGCCTCCGGCCAGCAGTCGGCCAGGTGGCTGCAGATCGACTTCATGAAGCGGCGCTACCTCTGGTTCGCCATCTCCGGAGCGATCGTGGTGCTCGGCCTCGGCGCCCTCGCTGTGAAGGGGCTCAACCTGGGGATCGACTTCAAGGGCGGCACCCAGGTGACGTTCAAGACGCCGCAGCCGGTTTCGATCTCGGTCGTGCGAGAGGAAGCGGCGAAGTACGGGGCGGAACCGATCGTCCAGGGCCGCGGGAAGGCGGTCGGGAGCGAGAGCTACACGAGCTTCCAGCTGCGCCTGCGCTCGCTCAGTTCCACGCAGACGACGCAGCTCTCGAACGACATCACTCAGAAGTTCGGGAACGGTCAGCAGATCTCGAGCCAGATCCAGACGGTGTCGGCCAGCTTCGGCCGGCAGATCGCGCGCTCGGCGATCATCGCGATCCTCTTCTCGCTGCTGCTGATCATCCTCTACGTTGCGATCAGGTTCGACTTCAAGTTCGCCGGGCCGGTGATCGTCGCGCTCCTGCACGACATCGTGATCACCGTTGGTGTCTACGCGCTGATCGGCAGGGAGGTGTCGAACTCGACCGTCGCAGCGGTCCTGACCGTGCTCGGGTACTCGATCTACGACACGATCATCATCTTCGACCGGATCCGGGAAAACATCCCGCTGATGCGGCGGGCGCCATTCGCGACGATTGCGAACGTCTCGCTGTGGGAGACGATCCGCCGCTCGCTCGCGACGACGCTGATCACGCTGCTGCCGGTCACCGCGCTGCTGCTCTTCGGCGGGGAGACCCTGAAGGACTTCGCCTTCGCGCTGATGGTGGGCATCGCCTCTGGCGCCTACTCGTCCATCTTCATCGCCGCGCCGCTGCTCACCATTTGGAAGGAGCGCGAGCCGGAGTACGCCCGCCGCCGCGCGCAGCCAGAGCCGAGCGGCGACGGCGCTGCGACGCTGGAAGCCGCCGAGAAGGCCGCGGCCTCCGCGCCTGCGCCTGACCTCTCACCTGTTGCTGCCGCAGAGCGGGCGACGGGCGGCGGCTCGGCGGCGAAGCGCGAGCGCCGGCGGCAGCGCCGTAGAGCAAAGCCACATGGCCGAGCACGCTGAACTCCGCGAGATCGCGGAGAAGCTCGTGCTCGCCGGGGTCGGCGCCGTCGCGCTGACCGCCGAGCGGGCGGACACTTTGGCGGAGGAGCTCTCGGCCCGTGGCGGGATCGGACGCGAGGAGGCGCGATCGGTCGTGGAAGAGGCCGTCGGCCGCTGGCGCAATGAGACTGTCCGTCTGGGCGAACGGACGGGCGCCGGCCTGGCGGGGTTGTTCCGCGAGCTCGGGCTCGTGACGCGTGACGAACTCGAGGAGATCGAGCTCCGGGTGGCGCAAATCGAGCACCGCCTGCGCCTCCTCGAGAACGGGTGAGCCTGCTCCAGCGACTGAAGAGCGCCGAGGTGGGTTGGGTGATCGGCCGCAGCTTCGTCCCGCGAATCGCGGTCACGCTCGCGCCGGCAGCCGGCTATGGGGTCGACCGCATCCCGCTCGAGGGCGGGGCCGTCGTTGCCGCCAATCACTTCTCCGGGATCGACCACCCGCTGATCGGGGCGTTCAGCCCGCGGATAATGTACTTCCTCGCCAAGTCCGAGCTGCTCGACATCCCGGTCATCGGGCACGCGCTTCGCTGGCTCGGCGTGTTCGCGGTTCGGCGCGGCGAGGGCGACCGCGAGGCCCTGCGCAAGGCACGACGCCTCGTCGCCGAGGGCAACCTCGTCGCCGTGCATCTCGAGGGCACGAGGCAGCGTCTCGGCCATCCTGGCGAGATGCAGCCGGGTGGCCTGATGATCGCGATGCAGGAAGGCGTGCCGGTGATCCCGTGTGGGCTCGACACGTTCGGCTGGTCGCCGATGAACCGCCGCAAGTGCGCGGTCGTCTGGGGCGAGCCGATGACGCTCGACGACCTCCCGCGGAACCGCAAGGGCTACGCCGAGGCGTCCGGGCGCGTCGGAGCCGACATCGTGCGGTTGTGGCGGCTGGCCGCCGAGGCCTCGGCGGCGGGCCTACCGCCCGAGCTCCCCGACGGCTCCAAGCGAAGCGGGATCAACCCGAAGCCTCTGCAACACTGAGCGCATGGCGAGCTCCGCCACGAGGAACCTCGGGCGCCTCTCCGAGATCGCCCAAGTGGCCGTCAGGCACGGATTCGGCTACTTCTTCGAGACCCACCGCCTGACCGACCTGCTCCCGGGCAGGCAGCAGCGGCACGTGCCCGAGGGCTCACCCACACAGCGTGGCCAGCACCTGCGCGAGATGCTCGACGAGCTCGGGCCGACCTTCGTCAAGTTCGGCCAGCTCCTCTCGACGCGGCCAGACATCGTTCCGCCGGACATCCTGGTCGAGCTCCAGTCGCTCCAGGACGACGTCCGGCCGTTCCCGTACGAGGACGTCGAGCGCGTGATCGGCGAGGATCTCGGCTTGTCGGTCGAGCAGCTCTTCACCGACTTCGATCCGAGCCCGGTGGCGGCCGCTTCGATCGGCCAAGTGCACCGGGCGACGCTCCCGAACGGAAACCGCGTCGCCGTCAAGGTGCAGCGGCCGAACGCGCCGCGCCAGGTCGAGGCGGACCTGGCCCTCCTCTACCAGGCCGCGCGCCTGGTGCGCGAGCGGGTGCGCGCGCTCGACTTCATCGACGCGCGCCAGCTCGTGGACGAGTTCGCGCGCTCGATCCGCCAGGAGCTCGACTACCGGCTCGAAGGCCGCAATGCCGAGGGGTTCCACCACCGCTTCGCGGGGCACCCGCACGTGAAGATCCCGCGCGTCTACTGGGGCTACACGCGCACGCGGGTGCTCACGCTCGAGCTGCTGGAGGGCATGCAGCTGGCCGACCTGCCGCTCGACGCGTGGGAGATGGAAGAGCGCCGCCGCATCGCGTACCTCGTCACCGAGACCTGGATGACGATGATCTTCAGGCACGGGTTCTTCCACGGCGACCCACACCCGGCCAACATCTTCGTGCTCGGGGACGGTGACCAGATCGGCATCGTCGACTTCGGCCAGGTCGGCAAGCTGACCGACGAGGACATGTCGAAGCTGACGCGGCTGTTCATCGACGCCGCCAACGAGCAGATCGAGCAGATCCCGCGTCGCCTGGCGGAGCTCGGCGTCCGCTACCCGAAGGAGCGGGAGGAGGAGTTCGTCACCGAGCTGCGCGAGATGTATTACCGCTACTACGGCGCGAGCCTCGCCGAGATCGACCCGCTGGTGGTGATCCGTGAGGCCTTCCAGCTGATCTACCGGCTCAACCTGCGCCTGCCCACGCGCTTCGTGCTTCTCGACAAGGCGATCGCGACCTTGGGCTCGGTCGGGATCGAGCTCTACCCGGACTTCAACGTCTTCGAGGTGGCCAAGCCTTACGCGCGCGGCCTGATGCTGGAGCGGTACACGCCGCGCCGAATGCTGTTGCGAGCGCGCAAGGAGGGGGTGGAGTTGGCGCGGATCGCCCGCGAGCTGCCGTACCAGCTGCACGACATTCTGGACGAAGCGCGCGACGGGCAGATCGAGATCGGCTTCGTGCACAAGGGACTCGATGAGTTCATGCGCAAGCTCGACGTCGCCTTCAACCGGCTCGTGATCGCGCTGGTGGTCGTGGGGGGTCTGATCGGCTCGAGCCTGATCGGGATCTTCTCGACGACGGGTCCGCAGATCGCGGGCGTGAACTTCCTCTCCTTCGTCGGCTTCGTGTTGTCGGGCGCCCTCGGGTTGTGGCTCTTGTGGGGCGTGCTCCGCTCCGGCCGGTTGTAGAAATCTCGTCGCAGTTACGCGCGAAAGGACATCTGGCGGCGTCGTCGGGCCGGCGGTAGCTTCGGTTGCATGTTGCAGGCGCTGCTCCTCGCCGAGGCTGAGCCCGGGACGCGGGAGTTCCTCGAGCGGCACCTGGTGAGCGACGGCTTCTCGGTGCTCGGGGCGGGAGCTGGGCGCGAGGCGCTGGAGCTGGCGGAGCGCGAGCGGCCCGACCTCGTGCTCGTGGGCGGTCTGCCCGACGCGCCGGCGCTCGAGGTCTGCCGGCTGCTACGGGAGGGCGAGCCCGGACGCTCGTGGGATCGAGACGTGCCGGTGATCGTGCTCGGCGAGGCACGAGCCGACGCGGTCGACCGCGTCCACGCGTTCGCGCGCGGGTGCGACGACTTCGTGCCGAGGCCGTTCCACTACGAGGAGCTGGTCGCACGCATTCACGCGGTGCTGCGGCGAACGCAGCCGAGCGCACGGGAGCGGCTGGCCGCCGGGCCGCTGGCGGTGGATCGCCCGACGCGACGGGTAACCGTGCACGGCCGCCCGGTCGTGCTGGCCGCGAAGGAGTACGAGCTGCTCGTGAAGCTCGCCACCGATCCGCTGCGCGTCTTCACGAAGGAGCAGCTGCTGCGGGAGGTGTGGGGCTTTCGCTCCCTCGGCCGAACGAGGACCTTGGACTCGCATGCCTCACGCCTGCGGCGCAAGCTGGCCCAGGCCGGCGCCGAGGACTGCGTGCTCAATGTCTGGGGCGTGGGCTACCGGCTCCTAGCCGATTACGAGGAGGCCCGCCGGACCGCCTGATCCTGCTTGACTCACTCTCGTGGCCCGGAAGGTCAACCCTGAGCAGGCTCGGCGCATCGCCGTTCGCGCGCAGGCCCTCGACGGCTCCGCCAACGGCGTGCTCGACACGATCCGCCGGCTCGGGTCGCTGCAGCTCGACCCGATCGCCACCGTTGCAATGCCGCAGCACCTCGTGCTCTTCAGCCGGCTCGGGAGCTATGACACAGCTGAGCTCGACCGGCTGCTCTGGGTCGACCGGAAGCTGTTCGAGTGGAACGCGTTCGTCTACCCGATCGAGTCGCTGCCGCTGCTCCGCGCGCTGATGCGGCGCAGCCGGCGTGCCGCGACGCACAGCTGGGATCGGCGCCGAAAAGAGTTCCTGCGCCAGAACGTCCGCTTCCGCCGCTACGTCCTGCGCGAGCTCGAGCGGCGCGGGCCTCTGCTCTCGCGCGAGCTGGAGGACCGGGCCGCCGAGCGGCGTGGCGAGCATCGCTGGTTCGGCAGACGCCAGGTCGCGCAGATGCTCGAGGCTCTGCACAGGATCGGCGAGGTGGCCGTCGTCGGGAGGCGCGGTGGGCAGCGGCTCTGGGATCTCGCCGAGCGCTGGTATCCCGAGACCGACCTCGTCTCGCCGCGCGATGCGGAGAGGGCGCTGAACGAGCAACGTTTCCGCGCTCTCGGCGTTCGGCTCGAGAAGGGCGAGTGGCACGCGCACCCCGACGTGAGCGACGAGCCGGTGCCTGACCGCGCCACGGTGCTTTCGCCGTTCGACCGCCTCATCCACGACCGCGACCGCACGGAGGCTCTCTTCGGCTTCCGCTACCGGCTCGAGATGTACGTCCCCGCTGCGAAGCGCGAGTATGGCTACTACGTCCTGCCGCTCCTCGCCGGTGACCGGCTCGTCGGGCGCGTCGAGCCGCGCATCGACCGCAAGACACGAGAGCTCGAGGTGCTAGGCGCCTGGGGCGACACCTCGCGGCTCGACGAGGCGTTGACACCGCTGGCCGCCTTCCTGCGCCGCAACGCCTGAGCCGTTACGCTCGAAGCGTGGACGAAGGCGTTCGAGCCATCACGGTGCCGGGTGAGGCGGAAGCGGAGGCCTTCTGCATGCTCCTCCGCTCCAGCGGGATCGAATGCGCGCACCGGCTGACCCTGGAAGAGGACTCTCCGTTCGAAGGGTTCGGCCAGGACGGGATGCGCGAGATCCTCGTGCACCCATCGGACCTCGAGGCGGCGCGCGCCCTGCTCGAGACTGACGACGACGCCGCTACTTGAAGATGTTCAGCAGCGCCTGAAAGACCCCCACGGTCGGCGGGTTCTGGTTCTTCGCCCGGACGATCGAGAAGTCCGCGCAGATCCCGAAGTCGTCGATCGGTGTCTGCGGCCCGAAGAGCGCGGCGTGGCCCTCGCTCACGAAGCGGCCGTCGAGCGCGGTCCAGGTCCCTTGCAGCGCGTCGGCGGTGACCGCCCAGCTGCAGCCGCTGTAGACGAACGCGCCGAGTGCGAAGTTCCGGTCGGCCTTGACCTGCTTCTGCAGCGTCTTGACCTGCTTCTTGAGGGTCGTGATCTGAGCCTGCAGTGAGCGCAACGTCGGTCCTGCGGCGGTGGCCGGAGCGGCCGGCACAAGCATGAGCGCCAGGGCCGCGGCGAGTACGAGCCTCTTCATGTCTGCCTCCTCGGATGTGGGCGACCGTCATAGCGCCCGTCCGCGCGCGAGTCAAGCCTTCAGCAGAGCGCCCTCCAGTTCGAGCAACGCGCGCTTTCGATCCAGACCGCCTGCGTAACCCACCAGTGAGCCCGTCGAGCCGACCACGCGGTGGCACGGGAGCACGATCGGCACCGGGTTGCGGTTCATGACCGTTCCGACTGCGCGGGCTGCGCGGGGCCGGCCGGCGCGCGCGGCCAGAGTGCCGTACGTGGTCAGCTCGCCGTAGGGGACTCGCGTGAGCTCCTCGAGCACGGCGCGCCCGAACTCACGCGCCAGGCGCAAGTCCAGCGCGAGCTCGAAGTCCTTGCGCTTGCCGGCGAAGTACTCGTCGAGCTGGCGTCGAGCCTCGTCGGTCGACTTCGGCGAGCGCAGCACGCGGATGCCGAAGGTGCGGGCGAGCTGCTCCACCTCCCGCTCGGGCTCCGGGTCGTAGGAGATCTCGCACACGCCATTATCGGTGACCGCAACGAGCAGTTGCCCGACCGGCGAATCAACCAGGTCGTAGGCGACGTCGAGGAGGCCCTCGGCGGCTGCCGCATCGCGGAAGCGGCTGTCGAGCTCAGAAGAAACGGTCACGACTGCTCCTTTTTTCGTAGTCGGCGGACGCCTGAGGACGTCGCTTGGCGTGCTGCCTCGGTGGAGGAGCCGAGTGCGGCACCGATGTCGTCGTAGCTGAGGTCGTAGCCGAAGCGAAGGAAGACGGCGGCCCGTTCCTTGTGGGGAAGCTCGGCGGTGAGCCGGCGCAGCTCCTCGTACTTGAGCGGCTCGTCGACCGACTCGATCTCAGGCACCTCCGCTGAGCTTGCCCGCTCGCGGCGCAGGACATCGAGCGCGACGTTGCGCGCGATCGCGAGCGCCCAGGCGCGCAGATGCCGGCCGTGCTGAAGGCTCGGATACGCGCGCAGTGCGCGCAGAAAGGTCTCTTGGAACGCGTCGTCCGCGGCGTCCAAGCCGAGCATCCGCCGTAGCTGCGAGAGCACGAAGCTCCGCTGCTCCTCGTAGAACCGCTCGAACGGCGGGATCGGCACGACCTCCATCATCGCTTCAAACGCGGCTGATCGACCGAATGTGAGATGTGGGCCACAGGGGTTGCGTAGTGGGAGATCGTGGTCTAAAGTGGAGCGAAGTGGAATGCTTCTAGGTGAGTTCGAGCACACGATCGATGACAAGAACCGCCTCACGCTACCGGCCAAGTTTCGCCAAGCGCTTTCCGGCGGCCTCGTCATCACCCGCGGTATGGACGGGTGTCTCTACTGCTTTCCGCATGCGGAGTGGGAGCAAATGGTCCAGGGCCGGCTCGCCGGCCTCGACCCGCTCAGCAAGGAGGGACGTCTGATGCATCGGTACTTCTACGCGGGGGCATCGGAGACGGAACCGGACAAGCAGGGGCGCATGCTGGTCCCGGCGGCGCTCACCAAGACAGCGGGCATCGGGCGCGAGGTCGTGATCGCCGGAGTGGGGGACCACCTCGAGATCTGGGACCGCGCGGCTTGGGCCGACCACGTCAAGGAGTTCGAAGGGAGTGCCGAGGATGTTGCCGAACGTCTTGCGACCCAACGAGACTGACCACGTTCCCGTCCTCGCGGACGCGGTGCGTGAGGCTCTGGCCGTCGAGCCGGGGCAGACCGTCGTCGATGCGACCTTCGGGGCCGGTGGCCACGCCGAGCTGCTCGCCGCCGACCTCGGCGGCCGCGGCAAGCTGATCGCGATCGACCGCGACCCCTCCGTGCGCCCGTACTTCGATCGCCTGCACAAGCGGAACCGCTTCCAGGGCCGCTTCCTGCGCGGTGAGTTCTCCCTCGTGCTCGAGCAGCTGGCCTCGAACGGCGTCAAGGCGGACGCGATCCTGTTCGACCTCGGCGTCTCGAGCATGCAGATCGACCGGCCCGAGCGGGGGTTCTCGTACGCGACCGACGCACCGCTCGACATGCGCATGGATCCCGATTCCGAGCCGTCCGCGCGCGAACTCGTGAACGAGGAGAGCGAGCGCGAGCTGACCCGGATCTTCAAGGACTACGGCGAGGAGCGCTACGCGCGGCAGATTGCTCGCGCGATCGGGCGCCGCCGGCGGGAACAGCCGTTCGAGCGGACGGGCGAGCTCGTGGAGACGATCAAGGCGGCGATCCCGGCGCCGGCCCGCTTCGGCGACGGCCATCCGGCCAAGCGCGTATTCCAGGCGCTGCGAATCGCGGTCAACGACGAGCTCGGCTCGTTCGAGGCGGCTCTGCCGACCGCGCTCGAGATGTTGCGGCCCGGAGGCCGTCTCGCCGTGATCAGCTTCCACTCCCTCGAGGACCGGATCGTCAAGCGGTTCCTGCGCGCGGAGGAGAAGGGCTGCACGTGCCCACCGGACTTCCCGGTCTGCGTCTGTGGGAACGAGCCCGCGCTGCGGGCGCTCTCGCGCCGCCCGATCAAGCCCTCGCCGCAAGAGCTCGCCGCCAACCCGCGCGCGGCTTCGGCTCGCCTGCGCGCTGCCGTCAAGAGCGAGGAGTAGGAACGATGGCTTCCTGGAGCGATGCCGCCCCCGCTCTTCCCTCTCCGCAACCTCGGCGGCGACCGAGATCTGATCCGAAGCGGCGCCCGAGCGCGCGGGCGCGGCGACGCGGTCTCGCCGGCGGCGTCGTCTGGATCGCCGTCACAGGCGTTCTGCTCGCCGGCGTAGTCGCCCTCAACGTGGCCGTCCTGCGCTTGAACGTCCAGCTCGACAAGCTCAACTCCGAGCGGACACGCCTGCGCGCCGAGAAGCAGGAGCTCGCCTCGCAGCTCGGGATGGCCGCCGCCTCGCCTCGCATCGAGCTCCTGGCGCGCAAGCAACTGGGTCTTGTCCCGGTCAACTCGTCGGAGACGACGTACGTGCGCCTGAGGCCCCGGGCGCGTTGAGCACAGGCCTCACCAACCGCCGCATCCGGTTACTGCTCGCGATCTTCGTGCTCGCGTTCGGCGTGGCGTTCTTGCGCGCGGCCTGGCTTCAGGGCGTGCGGGCCGCGTCGTTCGGCAGGCTGGCGTCGAACCAGCACAGCGAAGAGGTGACCATCCCGGCTGCCCGCGGCACGCTCTACGACCGCGGCGGGGTGCAGCTCGCGATCGGCGAGCAGGCGACGACGGTCTACGCCGATCCCCGGACGGTCACGGATCCTCGCAGCGAGGCCGCGACCGTGGCGAAGATCTTGCGGCTCGACGAAGGCCAGGTCTACGCACTGCTCGCCGACCGCACGCGCGGCTTCGTGTACGTGGCGCGCAAGGCGGACTCCGCGCTGGCGGCGAAGCTCGCGCGTAAGGGCCTGCCCGGGCTGGGCTTCTACCACGAGGAGCGGCGCTTCTACCCGCAGTTCAACCTCGCGGCGCAGGTGCTCGGCTACGCGGGCGTGGACAACAGGGGCCTCGCCGGCCTCGAGCTCTCGCTCGACGAGCAGCTCGCCGGTCGTGCCGGCCGCGAGCGGATCGTCAAGGACGCTTCAGGTCAGGCGATCGACACGATCACCTCGCGGACGGAGCGCGACGGTGAGGACGTCTACCTGACCCTCGACCACACGCTCCAGTCGAACGCGCAGGCGGTCCTGCGGGACACGGTGCGCAAGTGGCACGCGAAGAGCGCGACCGCGGTGGTGCTCGATCCGGCGACCGGTGCCGTGCGCGCGATGGCGGTTGCGCCCGGATTCGATGCGAACGACTATCCGAAGGTCTGGCGCGTCTTCCAGCGCAATCGCGCGGTTACCGACACGTACGAGCCCGGGTCGACCTTCAAGCTGGTCACCGTTGCCGGCGCGCTCTCGGAGCGGCTCGTCGCGCCGACGACGCGTTTCACGCTTCCATACGAGATCCATGTCGCCGACCGAGTGGTTCACGACGCGGAGCCGCGCGGCATCGAGACGATGACGGTCGCTCACATCCTCTCGCACTCCTCGAACGTGGGTGCGATCACACTCGCTCAGAAGCTCGGTCAGAAGCGTCTTGCCCGGTGGATCAAGCGCTTCGGCTTCGGGAAGCTGACCGGAATCGACTTTCCGGGCGAGAGCCGGGGGATCGTCCCGCCGGAGGATCGCTGGTCGGGCTCCTCGATCGGCAACATCCCGATCGGCCAGGGCATCGCAGTGACGCCGATCCAGGTGGCTTCCGCGTATGCGGCGATCGCCAATCGCGGATTGTGGGTGCGGCCCCACCTCGTCGATCACGTCGGCGACGGCGCGCCGAGGGTTCCTGGGCGGCGCCGCATCGTGACGCAACGGGTCGCGAGCCAGATCATGGCTATGTTGAAGAACGTCGTCGCCGAGGGCACGGGCATCCTGGCCGAGGTACCCGGCTACCAGGTGGCAGGCAAGACCGGTACGGCGGCCAAGCCCGACCAGCAGGGCGGCTACTCCGACTCGCGCTACGTGGCCTCGTTCGTCGGCGTCGTGCCCGCATCACGGCCGCGCCTCGTAATCCTGGTCTCGGTGGACGAGCCGCGGGGTGCGATCTGGGGCGGCGTGGTGGCAGCGCCGGCGTTCTCGCAGATCGCGAAGTTCGGCCTGCAGTACCTGGACGGTGGCATCCAGCCAGACGCGCCTTAGTCGGAACCGGCCTGCCGCCTAGCTAGACTCGGCCACCGAAATGG
Source organism: Gaiellaceae bacterium (assembly GCA_035296785.1). Taxonomy (GTDB): domain Bacteria; phylum Actinomycetota; class Thermoleophilia; order Gaiellales; family Gaiellaceae; genus AC-32. Next base: position 17,932 of record DATHAF010000006.1, on the reverse strand, counting down.
ACCTTGAGCGCGTGATCGCAGCGCTCGCTCCGACCGACGTCGTTCGGCGCGCTCCTGTCGACATCCAAGAGCTGGCGTACGACGCGCGGGCGGTGAGCCCGGGTGCGCTCTTCTTCTGCGTGCCGGGAACCCGCGCGGACGGGCACGACTTCGCTCCCGAGGCGGTGGCCAACGGCGCCGTCGCACTCGTGGTGGAACGGCCGCTCGAGCTCGAGGTGCCGCAGGTCGTCGTGGGCGACGCTCGCCGGGCGATGGGCGTCGCGGCCGACGAGTTCTTCGAGCGGCCGACCGAGGAGCTCGAGCTTGCCGGGGTGACCGGCACGAACGGGAAGACCACGACCGCGTTCCTGCTCTACTCGATCCTCGCCGCGAGCGGTCGCCGCCCGGGCCTGCTCGGGACGATCGAGAGCCGGGTCGGCGGCGAGCGGCGCCCGGCCTTGCGGACGACTCCCGAGGCGATCGACCTCCAGCGCAGCTTCCGCGAGATGCTCGACGGCGGCGACCGCAGCTGCGCGCTCGAGGCGACCTCGCATGGCTCCGAGCTGGGCCGGCTCGACCGGGTGCGCTTCTCGGCGCTCGTGTTCACGAACCTGACCCAGGACCACCTCGACTTCCACGGGACGATCGAGCGCTACTTTGACGCCAAGCGGCGGCTCTTCACGGAGGAGCGGCCGCCGGCGGCGATCAATGTGGGCGATCCGTACGGCCGGCGCCTGGCCGACGAGCTGCGAGGGAACCGCCCTCTCCTGAGCTTCGGCTTCGCAGACGACGCCGAGCTGCGGCCGGAGGGCCTCGCCCTCGGCCCACGCGGCGCCAGCTTCCGCGCAGGCGGGCTCGAGCTCGAGACAAGGCTCCGCGGCCGCTTCAACGTCGAGAACGTGCTCGGCGCGGTAGCGGCCGCTCGCCTGCTTGAGATCGCCGACGATGCGATCGCGCGCGGGGTGCGAGAGCTGCGAGGCGTTCCCGGCCGTTTCGAGGCCGTGGACGAAGGCCAACCCTTCGTCGTTCTCGTGGACTACGCGCACACCCCCGACTCGCTCGAGAACGTCCTGCGCACTGCTCGCGATCTGGCCCAGAACCGGCTCATCTGCGTGTTCGGCTGCGGCGGCGACCGCGACCGCGGCAAGCGATCGCTGATGGGCCGCATCGCCTCGGAGCTCGCCGACGTGGCGATCGTCACCTCGGACAATCCGCGCAGCGAGGAGCCCGAGGCGATCATCGCTGAGATCGTCGCCGGGGCCGAAAGAGTGGTCGAGGTCGAGGCGGACCGCGGTGAGGCGATCGCTCGCGCGATCGAGGCGGCGCAGGAAGGTGACGTCGTCGTGATCGCCGGCAAGGGACACGAGCAGGGTCAGCAGTTCGCTGCTCGCACGGTGCCCTTCGACGACCGCGACGTTGCCCGCGAAGCGCTGAGGCGCCTCGGAGCGCCCACGTGATCCCGCTGCGGCTAGACGAGATCGAAACGCTCATCGGGGGTGGGCTGAAAGCAGCCCCCGGAGCCAAGGAGGTGACCGGCGTACAGGTCGACTCACGCCGCGTTGAGCCAGGCGACTTGTTCGTCGCGGTCGGTAAAGGCATCGAGTTCGTCGAGGACGCTCGCGCCCGCGGGGCCGCCGCGACGCTCGTGCCGGAGGAGCCCTTTGCCGCCTTCGCTGCACTCGGGTCGGCCGTTCGCGACCGCACCGCGGCCCGCGTCGTCGGCATTACCGGCTCCACCGGGAAGACATCGACCAAGGACATCCTCGCGGCGATCTGTGCACCGACCGCCCGAACTGTCGCCAACGAAGCGAACTTCAACAACGAAATCGGCGTTCCGCTCACGCTGTGCCGGCTCGAGCCCGACACGGAGATCTGCATCCTCGAGCTCGCGATGCGTGGCTTCGGCCAGATCGCGGATCTCTGCGCGATCGCGCGGCCCGACATCGGCCTCGTCACGAATGTCGGGCCAGTCCACCTCGAGCTGGTCGGCTCACTCGACGGCGTGCGTCGCGCAAAGAGCGAGCTGATCGCGGCGCTGCCGCCTGGGGGCACGGCCATCGTCCCCGTCGAGTTCTCCGTCGGGCGCGAGGACGTCGAGGTCGTCTACCTCCCCGAGCCCGAGGCACGCACGGAGGAAGGGCGCACCGTCGTCGGAGGGGTCAGCTTCAACTTCACCGCGCCTCACCAGGCCGCGAATGCTGCCGCTGCGCTCGCCGCGCTCGATGCCCTCGGCCTGCCGCGCCCGCAGCGCGTGGATGTCGAGTTCTCGCGCTGGCGCGGCGAGGAGCTTCCGCTCGCCGGCGGCGGGGTGCTGATCAACGACGCCTATAACGCCAACCCCGACTCGATGCGTGCCGCGCTCGCGCACCTAGTCGCGTTGGCCGGAGACCGCCGCCGCGTCGCGGTTCTCGGCGAGATGGCCGAGCTCGGCCCCGGCGGTCCCGGCTTCCACGAGGAGATCGGCGCGGAGGCCGAGCGGCGGGGGCTCGCGGCTCTCGTTGCGGTCGGCAACCTCGCCCGCGGCTACCTCGAGGGCGGGAGGGGCATCCCCGTCATGGAGTGGGCTCCCGACGCCGAGTCCGCGATCGCCGTCGTCGAGGGGATCGTCCGGCCGGGCGACTGCGTCCTCGTCAAGGCCTCGCGCTCGGTCGGCCTCGAGCGAGTCGCCGAGGCACTCGCGGCGGTGAGCGCTTGACCCGTGTGCTGATCGCAGGCGTCCTCGCCCTGCTCATCTCGATCTTGCTCGGCCCGAAGTTCATCGAGTTCCTGCGGCGCAATGAGTTCGGCCAGCACATCCGCGAGGAGGGGCCGGAGCACCACGTGCTCAAGCAGGGCACGCCGGTGCTGGGCGGCCTGCTGATCCTGATGTCCGCCAGCGTCGCCTTCCTCGCTTTCAGCACGTACACCGTTCCGGCCCTGACCGTGCTCTTCGTCACGCTCGGCTGCGGGGCGATCGGCTTTCTGGACGACTACATCAAGCTGACCCATCGCCGGTCGCTCGGCCTCAACGGCCGCTGGAAGCTGATCCTGCTAGGCCTGATCACGATCGGTGTGGGGCTCGCCGCAGAGCACCAACACCTGCCGACGAACGTCTACGTGCCGGGCGCCGGTCACATCGAGCTCTCATGGGCCTGGTACGGCCTGCTCTTCCTGGTGATCGCCGGCGCGGCGAACGGAGTCAACCTGACCGACGGCCTCGACGGCCTCGCCGCGGGCACGGGCGTGATCGCGCTCTTCACCTTCGCCGCGATGATCGTCATCTCGTGGATCCGCTCGGGCACGCCGGGCCATCGCTTCGACACGAAGCTCGACCTCGGGATCATCGCCGCCGCCCTGATCGGAGGCGCGATCGGGTTCCTCTGGTACAACGCCTTCCCGGCGGAGGTCTTCATGGGCGACACCGGCTCGATGGCGATCGGCGGTGCCCTTGCGTCCTTCGCGATCTTCACGAAGACGATCTTCCTGCTGCTCCTGATCGGCGGCATCTTCGTGGTCGAGGCGCTCTCGGTGATCATCCAGGTCTTCACCTTCAAGTACCTCAAGCGCCGCGTCTTCCTGATGACCCCGATCCACCACCACTTCGAGATGAAGGCCTGGTCGGAGACGAAGATCATGGTGCGCTTCTGGATCGTCACGGGGATCCTGTGCGCGATCGGTTTTGCCTTGTACTACCGCTACTTCACCGGGTTCCGCTGAGCGACGTCGCTTGCGATGTCGCTTTCAGGTCGAGCCGGCATCGGCGGCTCGACCGTCTGCGCCGCTGGTCGGGCTCGCCGGGGTCCACGTTTTCCGAATGAGCGAGCTGCCGCAGCGGGCGCTCGTGCTCGGGCTCGCGCGGTCGGGCAAGGCGGCGGCGGCGGCGCTCGAGCGGCGCGGGGTCGAGGTCGCCGGCGCCGACCGCGAGCGCGGCAACGATGACGACCTCGCTCTCCTCGACGGGATCGAGCTGCTGGTGAAGAGCCCGGGGGTGCCGCGAGAAGCGCCGCTCGTCGCCGAGGCGGAGGGCCGCGGGGTGCCGATCTGGAGCGAGGTCGAGCTCGGCTATCGGCTGCTCGAGCCGCGGCTTGTCGGCGTCACGGGCACCAACGGCAAGACGACGACCGCTGAGCTGCTGGGCCTCATGCTGGACGCGCCCGTCGTGGGCAACGTGGGCCGTGCGCTGACCGAGCTCGACGGCCAGGTCGAGCCGGGAGCCCTCGTCGTCTGCGAGCTCTCGAGCTTCCAGCTCGAGGATGTCCACCAGCTCGCGTGCGAGGTCGCCCTGCTGCTGAACATTGAGCCCGACCACCTCGACCGCTACGAGACCTTCGAGGGCTACCGGGACGCCAAGCTGCGGATCTTCGAGCGGGCGAGGACGAAGATCGTGCCGCGCGGCCTCGGGCTCGACGGCACCGAGTTCGCCGCGGACGACCCGCTACCGGCCGAACCGCGCATTCCGGGCGCGCACAACCGCGAAAACGCCGCCGCAGCGACCGCGGCCGCGCGGGCGCTCGGCGTTTCGGACGAGACAATCGCCGAGGCGCTGCGCACCTTTCCCGGTGTGCCGCACCGTTTGGAGCTCGTGCGGGTACTGCGCGACGTTCGCTACGTGAACGACTCGAAGGCCACCAACGTCGCCGCCGCGCTGAAAGCGCTCGCGACGTACGAGCACGATCCGGTGCACCTGATTCTCGGTGGGTCGCGCAAGGGCGAGGACTTCGCGCCGCTTGCCGCCGCGATCGGGCCGAACGTAAAGAGTGTTCACGTGATCGGCGAGACCGCTGACGAGCTCGCCGCCGCGATCCCGCGGGCCGAGCGAAACGGCGATCTCGGAGGCGCGCTCGCCGCGATCGCGCCGCAGGCAGGCGACGTGGTGCTCCTTTCGCCCGCCTGCGCGAGCTACGACCAGTTCGGCGACTTCGAGCAGCGGGGCGAGGAGTTCAGGAGGCTGGTGCAGAACCTGTCCGGGTGAAGCGCGGACACCTCGACTCGAGTGTCCTGATCCTGGTCACCCTGGGTCTGGTCGCGTTCGGCCTCGTAATGGTCTACAGCGCAACCTCCGCCTCGGCGGCGCTTGCGAACGGCGACCCCGCCTACTACCTCAAGCGCCAGGGGATCTACGCGGCACTGGGCCTCGTGCTGATGGCGGCGGCCTCACGCCTCGACTTCCGGATCCTCCGCCGGCTCGCCCCAGTCCTCGTCATCGCGAGCCTCGGCCTGCTGCTCGCCGTGCTCGTGATCGGCCAGTCGGTCAATGGGGCCCGTCGCTGGCTGACCTTCGGCCCGGCGGTCTTTCAGCCCTCGGAGCTGGCGAAGATCGCGCTCGCGGTGTGGGCCGCCTCGTACCTGACCCGTCACCGGCCGCCGCAGAGCCTCCCCGAGCTCTGGCGACCCCTCGGACTGCTCGCGGCGATCTTCTGCGCCTTGCTCCTGGCCGAGCCCGACCTCGGCACGGCCATTGCGATCGTGGCGATGCTGGCCGCGATCCTGCTCGTCGCCGGGACGCCGACGCGCACGCTCGGCGCCGGCCTCGGCATCGCGGGCGCACTGGGTCTCGTCGCGATCTGGTTCGAGCCGTACCGGCGCGCCCGACTCTTCAGCTTTTTGAATCCGTGGCAGGACGCACAGGGCGCGGGCTTCCAGACCGTACAGGCGATGATCGGGCTTGGCTCAGGAGGGATCTTCGGCGTCGGCCTCGGCCAGAGCGTCCAGAAGGCGAACTACCTGCCGGAGGCTCATACCGACATGATCTTCGCGATCATCGGCGAGGAGCTCGGCCTCGTCGGCGCGGCGGCCGTGATCGCCGCCTATTGCGGCTTCGCCTACATCGGGTTGAAGATTGCGCTCGGCTGCAAGGATCCGTTCGGCAAGCGCCTCGCAGCGGGCCTCACAGTGCTCGTCTGCGGCCAGGCTGCGATCAACCTCGCGGCCGTGATGGGCCTCGCGCCGCTCACCGGGATTCCGCTGCCGTTCGTCTCGTACGGCGGCTCGAGCCTCGTCGTGGCCCTCGCGTCGGTGGGCATCCTCCTTAACATCGCGGGCGATGCCGGAGCAAAGAGAGCCAGCGTTCTTGATCGCGGCCGGGGGGACAGCCGGCCACGTTCTGCCCGCGCTCGCAGTCGCGGAGGCGCTGCGCGCCCGCGGAGCACGCGTGACGTTCGCCGGGTCGCCGGATCGCGCCGAAGCGCGTCTCGTCCCTGAGGCGGGGTTCGAGCTCGACACGTTCCGTGTGAGCGGCTTTCCGCGCCGGCCGGGACTGGCGCAGGCCCGCGCGGCCCTGCGCGCGCTTGCGGCGCCGGCGGCCTGTGAGCGGATCCTGGCCCGGCGACGGGCTGATGTCGTGCTCGGCGGGGGCGGGTACGTGAGCGGCCCGATGGTGCTCGCGGCAGCCCGCAGGCGGGTTCCGGCCGCACTGATGGAGGCAGACGCGCACCTCGGGCTCGCCAATCGGCTGGCCGCGCCCTTCGCCCGGCGTGTGTTCCTCTCGTTTCCTCTCCCCGGCCGCGAACCTCCCAAGTACCGGGTCACCGGAAGGCCGATACCGGCGAGGTCACAGCCGGGACCGCGAGGGGAAGCCCGGCGCGCCTTCGGCCTCCCTCAGGACGGGCCGGTGCTCCTAGTGGCGGGGGGGAGCCTGGGCGCGCGGTCGCTCAACGACCTTGCGATGGAGAGCTTCGGGTCGGTGGGGCCTGCGGTGCTGCACCTGAGTGGCGAGCGTGAATTCGAGCGGTTGCGAGGGCGCGTGTCACGCGCGGACTACCGACTGCTTCCCTTCAGCGACGACTACGGGGCCGCGCTCGGCGCCTCCGATCTCGTGCTCTCGCGCGCGGGAGGCGGGGTCTGGGAGCTCGCGGCCGCGGGGAAGCCGGCGATCCTCGTCCCCTACCCACTCGCGACGGCCGACCACCAGACGAAGAACGCGCGCTACTTCCAAACCGCCGGCGGGGCGATCCTCGTGCCGGAGAACGAGCTCGGCCGGATCCCGGAGATCGTTCGCTCGCTGCTCGGCGACGCGAGCCGGCTCGAGGAGATGGGCGCAGCGATGCGGCGGGCCGCGCGGCCGGGGGCGGCCGAGGAGATCGCGGAGGAGCTGATGAGCCTTGCGGCCGCTGGAGGGTAGGCGCTTCTGGTTCGTCGGAATCGGCGGCGCGGGCATGAGCGCGCTTGCGCTCGTCGCGCACTCGTGGGGGGCGGAGGTCGCGGGATCCGACCGAGAGCGCTCGTCCTACGTGGAGCGGCTCGAGGCGGCGGGCGTTGCGGTGACGATCGGGCACGAGGCCGGGAACGTGCCCGAGGACGCCGAGGTGGTCGTCTCCAGCGCCATCGCACGGGACAACCCTGAAGTAACACGCCCGCGCGTCACCAAGAGAGGTGAGCTCCTTGCGGAACTCGTTGCACTCACGCCCTCGATCGTGGTCGCCGGCGCGCACGGCAAGACGACCACCAGCGCGATGATCGCCTTCGTGCTCGACCGTCTGGGGCTCGACCCGACGTTCCTGATCGGCGGCGAGATCCCTCAGCTCGGCGGGAATGGACGGGCAGGCGAGGGCTGGCTCGTGGCGGAAGGCGATGAGTCGGACCGCTCGCTCGAATCGTTGCGGCCGCAGATCGCCGTGGTCACGAACGTCGACCTGGATCACCATGCCACCTTCGCCTCCGAAGCCGAGGTGCGCGAGCTTTTCGAGCGCTGGCTCGCGGAGGCGCCCGCCGCAGTGCGCGGGGACGAGCTGGAGCCGGTGGGGCTCGAGCTCGGCGTCCCGGGCCAGCACAACCGCCGCAACGCCGCTTCGGCGCTGGCGGCGCTCGAGCTCGCCGGGGTCGCTCGCAGTCAGGCGGAGCCCGTGCTCCCGCAGTTCGTCGGCGCCGGACGACGCTTCGAGCGCCTGGGCGAGGCCGGCGGCGTCACGGTTTACGACGACTACGGCCACCACCCGCGGGAGATCGCCGCCACGCTCACGGCCGCTCGGTCGGCGGTCGGCTCGGGACGCGTGCTCGTGGTGTTCCAGCCACACCTCTACTCGCGCACGCGCCACCTTGCCCACGAGCTGGCAGGCGCCCTCACGGCCGCCGATGCGGTCGCCGTCACGAGCGTCTACGCCGCCCGCGAGGAGCCCGTTGAAGGCGTCGAAGGCAGGCTCGTCGTGGAGGCGCTGGTGGCTGAGCGGCCCGGAATGCCGGTCGCGTGGACGCCGGAGGTCGAAGACGCGGTCCGGTTCCTCGCGCGGCGAGCCCGGCCGGGCGATCTCGTCCTCACGATCGGTGCCGGCGACGTCGAGCGGGCCGGGCCGTTGCTCCTCGAGGAGCTCGCGTGAAGCTGGATGAGAACGTCGCGCTCTCGCGCTTCACGACGCTCGGCACGGGCGGGCCTGCGCGGGCCTTCGCGCGGCCCGAGACGCTCGCGGAGCTGGAGGAGTTGCTCGCGTGGGCGGGCGAGCGGGCGTTGCCGGTGGCGACGATCGGCCTCGGCTCGAACCTGCTCGTCGCCGACGAGGGCTACCAGGGGCTCGTGCTCAAGCTCGGCGGGGAGCTCGCCGAGGCGACCGTGGAGGAGGAGCGGTTGCTCGCGGGCGGAGGAGCGACGAACGCGGTCTGCCTCCACCGCGTGCGCGCCGCGGGGCTGGGCGGCTTCGAGTTCGCCTGCGCGATTCCGGGCACGATCGGCGGAGGCGTCTGGATGAACGCCGGTGCCTATGGAAGCGACTGGGCTACGATCCTCGAGCGCGCGCAGGTCGTCGACTCCGACGGAGCCAGGTGGCTCACGCCGGACGAGCTGGGGCTCAACTACCGGCATTCCGAGCTGCGTCACGGGCAGGTGGTCGCTCGGGCCGAGTTCGCGCTGGCGCCGCTGCCGGAGGAGCAGATCAGGGCGAATGTCGCACGACTCCAGGCTCTCCGGAAGGCGGCGCAGCCGACCAACAAGCGCACGTTCGGAAGCGTCTTCAAGAATCCCGAGCACGAACTGACAGCGGGGCGCATGCTCGAAGCGTGCGGCCTGAGGGGCCACCGGATCGGGGGTGCACAGATCTCGCCGCGTCACGCGAACTTCATCGAAAACGCCGGGGAGGCTTGCTCCGCCGACGCGGTCGCGCTGATGGCGGAGGCACGCAGGCGCGCGCTCGAGCAATTCGGTGTCGAGCTCCGGCACGAGGTCGAGTTCCTGGGGCGCCTCGAGCTGCCCCCGCTCGGGTAGGAGGGCCGGGCGCCGCGGCGAAAGCCGCCTCGTGCCAGAGCGCAAGCCCCAGCATGCGCGTGCCCGCGCGGCGACGGTCCCTCTTCGAGGGAGCGTCGAGCGCGCACCTCTCCTCCGAGTGCTCCCGAGTGGGCGCTCGCTGTTGCTCGGCTTCGCGATCGTCGCCGGGGCTGCCGGTCTCTACCTGCTCGCACGCAGCACGCCGATGTTCGCCCTGAACGGAGTCGAGGTCGCAGGCGCGCCCCCCGCAGTATCCGCCCACGTTCGCGCGGCCCTTGCACCCCTCGAAGGGCAGAGCCTGCTGGCGCTCGACACCGGCGAGATCGAGCGGCGGCTCGCCTCGCTGCCCGAGGTGGCGAGCTTTAGCTACGACCGTGCCTTCCCGCACACGCTGCGCGTCACCGTGCGGGCGGAGTACGCGGTCGCAGTCGCCCGCCGCGGGCCGCAGGCCTGGCTCGTCGCCGCGAGCGCGCGCGTGATCGCGGTAATCCCCGCCCATGCTCGGCCGGCTCTCCCGAGGATCTGGCTGGCACACTCAGGCGAGCCCGAGGTGGGCGCGGCAATCACCGACCGATTCGGGTTGCGGGCAGTGCGCACACTCGCGCTCGCCCGCCTGGCGCATTTCCAGGGGCGGGTCAGGATGGTGCGCGTGCGTGAGCACGACCTCACCTTCCTGCTCGCGTCGGGACTCGAGCTGCGGCTCGGAGAGTTGAGATCCATTCGCCTCAAGCTCGCCGTAGCCGCTCGCATCCTTCCCGAGATACTGGCGCAGGGGGGATACGCCTACGTCGATCTAGGCGTTCCCGACCGGCCAGTAGCCGGGTTGAACCCTAAAGTCTCTACCTGAGCGTGATGGTTTAGGCTTGCGCCGGGCGTTGACACGCGGCCTCGCGGGGCGTACCCTGCCGGGCGCAGAAGACGTACTGTCCACTACAGCTTGAGGTAGAGGCGAGTTGAGCATGAGGGATCAGACGGGGAATTATCTGGCCTTGATCAAGGTCGTGGGCGTAGGCGGGGGCGGTTCGAACGCCGTCAACCGGATGGTCGACGCCGGCCTGTCCGGCTGCGAGTTCATCGCCATCAACACGGATGCGCAGGCGCTGCTGATGTGCGACGCCGACGTGAAGATGCCGATTGGCTCCGACGCGACTCGGGGTCTCGGCGCGGGCGCCGACCCGAGCGTGGGCCGGGCCGCCGCCGAGGAGAGCCGCGACGAGTTGAAGGAAGCGCTGAAGGGCGCCGACATGGTCTTCGTCACGGCAGGCGAAGGCGGCGGCACCGGGACCGGCGCTGCGCCGATCGTCGCGCGCCTGGCGCAGGAGCTCGGCGCCCTGACGGTCGGAGTGGTGACCAAGCCGTTCTCCTTCGAGGGCCGGCGCCGGGCCGAGGTCGCGTCCCGCGGGGTTGACGAGTTGCGCGACCACGTGGACACGCTGATCGTGATCGAGAACGACCGGCTGCTCCAGGTGGTCGAGAAGCGCACCTCGATCGTGGACGCCTTCACGATTGCGGACGACGTGCTGCGCCAGGGGGTCCAGGGCATCACCGATCTGATCACGATTCCCGGCCTCGTCAACCTCGACTTCGCCGACGTGCGCACGATCATGAACGAGGCCGGTTCCGCGCTGATGGGCATCGGCGTCGCGGGCGGCGAGAACCGCGCCACCGAAGCAGCCCGCGCGGCGGTTTCGTCTCCGCTGCTCGAGTCCTCGATCGAAGGCGCGACCGGCATCCTCCTCAACGTCACGGGCGGCTCCGACATCGGCCTCTTCGAGGTCAACGAGGCAGCGCAGGTCGTGACCTCCGCCGCCGATCAGAACGCGAACGTCATCTTCGGAGCGGTCATCGACGAGTCCCTCAGCGACGAGGTGCGCGTGACCGTGATCGCGACGGGCTTCGGCCCGGGCCGGATGCGGCGGCGAAAGCGCGTCGAGGAGCCTGCAGAGAGCGAGTCGGAGTCGCCACGCGAGGTACCGGCGGAGCGGTTCGAGATCTCGGAGGACGTGCTCGAGGTTCCGTCCTTCCTGCGTGACGGCTAGCCGCGTGGCGGCGAGCGCCCAAGAGGATGTTTAGACGCCGCGACGAGCGGTAAGGATCTCCTCGCCCTCTCGGGTCGAACCGATGGTTGACCCGCGATGACCCGGTCCGGCCGCCCCGGCCTCGGCTGATTGAGCCGAAGCCGGGGCGGCTCCATTCGTGGCTCCTTTAGCATCAGAGCCCGATGCAGACACTGCTCCGAACCCCGCTCTACGAGCGTCATGTCGCCCTCGGCGCGCGACTCGTGCCATTCGCCGGCTGGGAGATGCCCGTGCAGTACGAGGGCGTGATCCCCGAGCACCGCGCCGTGCGCAACGACGCCGGGGTCTTCGACGTCTCGCACATGGGTGAGCTCGAGGTCGAAGGCCTGGGCGCAAGAGAGCTCCTCCGGGCTGCGCTTTCGAACGACCTCGACCGGATCGGCCCGGGTGGGGCGCAATACACCCTGCTCACGAACGAGCAAGGAGGGATCGTCGACGACCTCATCGTCTACGAGCGCGACCCCGAGCGGTTCCTGCTGATAGTGAACGCATCGAACCGCGAGCTGGACTTCGAGTGGCTGCGCCAGCAGGAGGCGCCCGGCGCGGAGCTGCGCGACGTCTCAGACGACCATGCGCTGCTGGCGGTGCAAGGCCCGAACGCGCTCGAGCGGCTCGGGCTGCCCCGCGCGCCGGCGTTCACATTCGCGGGCGGCGAGATCGACGGCATCGACTGCGTGGTCAACCGCACCGGCTACACCGGCGAGGAGGGGGTCGAGCTGCTCGTGCCTACCGGGCGCGCGGCGGAGCTCTGGGATCGCATCCTCGACCGAGGGGTCGTTCCGTGCGGGCTCGGCGCCCGCGACACCCTTCGCCTCGAAGTCTGTTACCCGCTCCACGGCAACGACATCGGGCCCGAGACGGACGCGATTTCGGCGGGCCTCGGCTGGGTTTGCGCCCTCGACGAGGAATTCACGGGAGCGGAGGAGCTGCGGCGGATCAAGGAGGCAGGCCCCGAGCGGAAGCTTGCGGCCTTCGTGATGGAGGAGTCGGGGATCCCGCGGCAGGGGATGACGATCGCCGAGGGCGGCGCCGTCACGTCCGGCTCGCACTCGCCGATGCTCGGCCGCGGGATCGGTCTGGGTTACGTTCCGGCCGAGCTCGCGCAACCAGGGTCGGAGCTGACGATCGACGTACGCGGCCGCTCACGCCGCGCGCGCGTAGTGAAGAAGCCCATCTTTTCGCGGGAGGAAACCTGATGGCCGTGGCCGAGAGCTACCCGGACGACCTGCGTTATCACCCGGAGCACGACTGGGCCCGCCTCGAGGGCGGGGAGGCGGTGTTTGGCATCACCTGGTTTGCGCAGGACGCTCTCGGTGAGCTGGTGCACTTCGAGCCTCCGGAGGAGGGTGCGACCCTGACCAAGGACCAGTCCTACGCCGAGGTCGAGTCCGTGAAGGCGGTCACGGACGTGATCGCCCCGCTCTCAGGCGAGGTGCTCGAGGTGAACGGCGCCGTAACGGAGGCGCCGGAGACCGTGAACGAGGATCCGTACGGCGCGGGCTGGCTCGTCCGCGTCCGGTTGACCGAGCCGACCGAGGTGGAGTCATTGCTCGATCCGGACGCGTACAAGCAGCATCTGGCCGACTCGTGAGCTATCTCGCCCTGACAGACGCCGACCGCGAGGCGATGCTCGAGGAGATCGGGGTCTCGTCGATCGAGCAGCTCTTCGCCGAAGTGCCCGCAGGCGTTCGCCTGGGCCGGGAGCTCGACCTGCGCCCGGCGATGACGGAGCAGGAGCTCACCGCCTACTTCGAGGAGCTCGCGTCCGAGAACGGCCACATCGGTGCGGAGCTCTCGTTTCTCGGCGCCGGCATGTACGACCACTACGTGCCTGCGATCGTCGACGCCGTTCTCCAGCGGGGTGAGTTCCTGACCGCGTACACGCCCTACCAACCGGAGCTGAGTCAGGGCGTGCTCCAGGCGATCTTCGAATACCAGACCGCGATCTGCGAGCTGACCGGGATGGACGTCTCGAACGCCTCGGGGTACGACGGCACCACCGTCGCCGCGGACGCGTGCTTCATCGCCAAACACGCGACCGGCAGGACGAGAGTCGTGCTCACCGAGGCGACGAACCCGCAGGTGCGGCAGGTCGTGAAGACGTACGCGCCGGGGTTTGGACTCGAGGTCGTCGAGGTACCTCACCGCGACGGCTCGACCGATCCAGACGAGGTGCGCGCGGCCGCCGGCGACGCGGCCTGCGTGATCTTCCAGCATCCGAATTTCTTCGGGGTGCTCGAGCCAGCGGCCGAGCTGGCTGCGGCCGCCAGCGACGTTGAGGCGCTTCCGGTCGCCCACGTCGACCCGCTCTCGCTGGGCGTGCTCGAGGCGCCGGGCCGCTACGGCTGTGCGATCGCCATTGGAGAAGGGCAGTCGGCAGGGAACTACCTCTCGTATGGCGGTCCGCATTACGGCTTCCTGGCCGCGCGCTCGGACTTCATCCGACGCATGCCCGGCCGCATCGTCGGTGAGACCACAGATGCCGCGGGGAATCGCGGCTATGTCCTCACTCTTCAGACGCGCGAGCAGCACATCAGGCGCGAGAAGGCGACCTCGAACATCACCACCAACCAGACACTGCTGGCGCTCGCCGGCCTGGTCTACCTCTCATGGCTCGGCCCCGAAGGCTTGCGCGAGGTGGGAGAGACCTGCATGGCCCTCGCCGAGCATGCGAAGAAACGACTCGGGCTGCCACTGCTGTTTGCGAATCAGACAACGTTCAAAGAGTTTGGCGTACGCCTCGGACGGCCCGCGCAGGAGGTCGTCCGCGAGGCGCGCGAGCGCGGCGTTCATCCGGGCTACGCTCTCGGCCGCGACTACCCGGGGATGGACGACGTGCTGCTCGTTGCCCTCACGGAGAAGCGGACGCCGGAGGAGATCGACCGGCTCGCCGATGTGCTGGCGGAGGTCCAGGCACCGTGAAGCTGATCTACGAGAAGTCGCAGGCCGGGCGCCGCGCCGGGCGCCTGCCGGAGCATGGGTTGCCGGTGCCGGAGCTGCCCGACGAGCTCAGCCGGACGGAGCCGCCCCGTCTGCCCGAGCTCGCCGAGCCGGACCTGATGCGCCACTTCACCGAGCTCTCGAGCCGCAACTTCGGAATCGACACGGGCTTCTACCCGCTCGGCTCCTGCACGATGAAGCACAACCCGCGGGTGAACGAGCGGCTCGCCGCGCTGCCCGGCTTTCGGGACTTGCACCCGCACCAAGGCGAGGACGGCGCGCAGGGCGCGCTTCGCCTCTGCTGGGAGCTCCAGGAGGTGCTCGCCGAGGTCACCGGTCTCGACGCCGTCTCGCTTCAGCCGGCGGCGGGCTCGCAGGGCGAGCTGACCGGCCTGATGCTGATGCATGCCTACTTCGGCGATCGCGGCGAGGACGATGAGCGTCGGAAGATCGTGATCCCGGACACGGCACACGGAACGAACCCCGCGAGCGTGACCATGGCGGGCTACGAGCTCACGCCGGTCCAGACCGACGCCCGCGGCAACATCGACGTCGAAGACCTCCGCGCGAAGGTGGACGAGCACACCGCAGGGCTGATGCTGACGAACCCCTCGACGCTCGGGCTCTTCGACGAGCACATCGAGGATATCGCGGGGATCTTCCACGACGCCGGCGCGCTCATGTACTACGACGGCGCGAACTTGAACGCGGTCTGCGGGATCTCCCGGCCGGGTGACATGGGCTTCGACATCGTCCACATCAACCTGCACAAGACCTTCTCGCAGCCACACGGAGGCGGTGGGCCAGGCGGTGGGCCGATCGCGGTCGGGAAGCGGCTCGAGCAGTTTCTGCCCGTCCCGGCGATCGTGCGCGAGGGCGATCGGTACGGCTTCGACTACGACCGGCCGCAGACCATCGGCAAGGTGCGGGGCTTCTACGGGCCCTTCGGCGTCTTCGTCCGCTCTTACGCCTTCATCCTCGCCTACGGGCCGCGGCTGCGAGAGATGTCGGAGGTGGCGGTCCTGAACGCGAACTACCTGCTCGCGCGACTCCGGGACGCGTACGAGCTCCCGTACGACCGGCTCTGCATGCACGAGTTCGTGCTTTCCGCTCGGCCGTTCAAGCGCGAGCACGGGGTCACGGCGCTCGACGTCGCAAAGCGGTTGATGGACTACGGCTTCCACCCGCCGACGGTGTATTTCCCGCTCGTCGTGTCCGAGGCGCTGATGATCGAGCCGACCGAGACTGAAGCGAAGGAGACGCTCGATTCGTTCGCCGACGCGATGCTGGCGATCGCGCGTGAGGCGGCCGAGGAGCCGGAGCAGCTGAAGAGCGCACCGCACGGCCGGCCGGTGGGGCGGCTGGACGAGGTGAAGGCCGCCAAGCGGGTCCTCGTCCGCTACGGCTTCGAGGAGCATCCGGATCTCTCGGGCGAGCCCGCGGCGGCGGCCGTCGCAGACGCGCCGAAGGGCGTCTGATGATCGACCTTCGCTCGGATACGAAGACCAAGCCCACGCCCGAGATGCGCGCGGCGATCGCAGCGGCGGACGTGGGGGATGAGCAGAAGCGCGAGGACCCGACCGTCAACGAGCTCGAGCGCCGCGTCGCGGAGCTGCTCGGCCAAGAGGAGGCGGTGTTCGTCCCGACCGCGACGATGGCGAACGAAATTGCGTTGCGGACCCTCGCGGAGCCCGGCGGCGAGGTCGTGGCCGAGGAGAACTCGCATCTGTTCGTGTCCGAGCTCGGAGGCCCGGCGGTGCACGCGGGTTTGATGACGCGGCAGCTCCGCTGCCCGAACGGCCGCTTCACGCCCGAGCAGCTCCGCGAGACCGCCCGAGCCGGAGACTCCACGCACACGCCGCGGACGAGCATCGTCTCGATCGAGAACACGCACAACGCCTCCGGAGGCCGTGTGTGGCCGCTCGAGGAGATCGAGGCGATCGTGGCGAGCGCCCGAGAGCTCGGCCTACGCCTCCACCTCGACGGGGCGAGAGTCATGAACGCATCGATCGCCTCCCGGGTGCCGGCGGCAGAGATCGGCGCGCACTTCGACACGGTCACGCTCTGCCTCTCGAAAGGCCTCGGCTGCCCCCTCGGCGCTCTGCTCGCGGGGTCGACGGAGCTGATGACGACCACACGGTCGCTGAAGCACCTCTTCGGTGGGGCGATGCGGCAGGCCGGGATCGTCGCCGCCGCGGGCGTGTATGCGCTCGAGCACAACGTCGAGCGGCTGGCGGACGACCACGCCCGGGCGCGACGGCTTGCGGAAGGCCTTTACGAGGCCGGCGTTCCCATCGATCTCGAACAGGTGGAGACCAATTTCGTCCAGGTCGAGCTAGGCCCGCTCGGGCTCGACCCGACGGACGCGCTCGAGCGGCTCTGGCAGGAGGGCGTTGGACTCTCGATGACCGCGCACCCGACGAAGCTACGAGCCGTCACCCATCTCGACGTGGGGGACGACGAGATCGAGCGAGCTGTCGAGTTGATCCCGGGCGCGCTCGGAGCCCTTGCCCGAGCCTGAGCGATTCCGCCGCCTCGTCCTCGAGGCGCAGAGGGCGGGCCGGCTGCCGAGCGTGGCCGCGGCGGTGTTCCGGGGCGGGGAGCTCGTGTGGAGCGATGCCGTCGGGCTCGCGGATGTCGAGGAGCAGGCGGAAGCCACTCCCGACACGCAGTACGCGGTTGCCTCGATCACGAAGACCTTCACCGCGGCGTCCGTCATGCAGCTGCGGGACGAGGGGAAGCTCGAGCTCGACGAGCCGCTCTCGGCCTATCTCCCCGAAGCCGCGCACGGATTCCCGACACTGCGGCGCATGCTCGCTCACGCCTCGGGCCTCCAGCGAGAGCCGCCTGGGGAGGTCTGGGAGACCCTCGAGTTTCCGGACGAGAAAGAATTGCTCGCGCGGCTCGCCGAGGCGGAGCAGGTGCTCGCTCCCGCTGCGGCCTGGCACTACTCGAACCTTGCCTACGCCCTCCTGGGCCACGTCGTGGCGCGGGTCTCCGGGACGCCGTTCCGAGACTACGTCCAGAAGTGGCTGCTCGGGCCGCTCGGCCTTACACGCACCACCTGGGGGCCGGCGGCGCCGGCCGCGAAACCGTACTTCGTCGAGCCCTATTCGGATGCGGTCGTGCGCGAGCCAGAGCTCGAGCTCGGCGGCAAGGGCGGC
Source organism: Gaiellaceae bacterium (assembly GCA_035296785.1). Lineage (GTDB taxonomy): Bacteria > Actinomycetota > Thermoleophilia > Gaiellales > Gaiellaceae > AC-32. The sequence continues at coordinate 602 of DATHAF010000006.1, read as the reverse complement.
GAGTCGGGGCTTTCGAGCACCGTCGGCGATCTTGCGCGCTGGGGCTCGTTCCTCGCCGATCCTGACGAAGCAGTGCTGGCCCCTGCGAGCGTCGGCGAGATGCACGAGTTGCAGATCATGGCCGAGCCCGACTGGACGCTCGGCTGGGGCCTGGGGATCGGACTTTGGCGGCGGGGCGAGCGGATCTTCGGCGGCCATACGGGCGGCTTTCCCGGTTTCCTTTCCATGTTCGCCTATTCGCGACCCGACCGAGTTGGAGCCGTTGTCCTGACGAACTCCGGGCGCTGGCCGAAGCTCAGCGAGACCGGCCTGGCCCTGGCTGAGGCGGCGCTCGAAGAGCTCGCACCGGAGCCCGAGCATTGGGCGCCGGAGGAGCCGCCGTCAGAGGAGATGCTGCCGCTCCTCGGCCGCTGGTGGTCCGAGGGAAGCGAGATGGTCTTCAGCTGGCGCAACGGAAAGCTCGAGGCGCGGCTCGCCACCGCGCCGGCCGAGCGTGAACCTTCGGTGTTCGCGCAGGAAGGCGAAGACCGGTTCCGCACCGTGTCGGGCGGCGAGCGCGGTGAGGTCCTTCGGGTCGTGCGTGACGAATCGGGCGCGGTCGT
>DATHAF010000005.1:0-2036 GCA_035296785.1 Gaiellaceae bacterium | reverse complement strand
GCTCGTCTCGCGCGCCCCGCAGGCCGACATCGAGCGCTGGAAGGCGCGGATGGGCTGGGAGGTGCTCCCGTGGTACACGCTGACCGACGACTTCGACAGCGACTTCGATGTCGGCGAATGGCACGGCACCAACGTCTTCTTCCGCGATGACGATCGGATCTTCCGCACGTACTTCGTCGATGGCCGCGGCGACGAGGCGTTGGGCGGCCTCTGGGCCTATCTCGACATCACCGCGCTCGGACGCCAGGAGGATTGGGAGGACTCGCCCCAGGGCTACCCGCAGACCCCGGCCAACCTGTGGATCAGGCGCCATGACGAGTACGACGCGCCGGCCGGCTCGGAGGCGGCCAACGCGATGGCCGTGCAGGTCGAGCGTGGCCGGTCCGCGGGGCAAACGAGGAGCTCGGGCTGGTGATCGCCCACGCCGGAGGGGTGCCGCTGGAGGAGACCCTGCTGCCGTTGGTGAGCGGGGGAGGCGCCGCGCTGCTGCTGCTGCCGCGGGCCTGGCTTCGGTCCCGCCTGCGCCGAGGACACGAATTGAATGGATCGGCCCCGAGGATCGTGGACAACCCCGACGGCTCGCGACGTCGTCCCGGAGCACATCCCGAGTACGTCGCGACCGAAGGGCCGACGGGGCCACGGGCTCAGCGGCTGGAAGGCCCACAACAGCATGATGCGCGAGCTCGGCGGTGTCTTCGAGGTCGCGGTGGCTGCGGCGGTCTTCGCCGGGGCCAGCAGCTTCGCCTCACCCGATGCGTTCCTCGACGGGTTCGCGCCTGCGGTCGTCGTCCTCGCGGCTTTCTCGCTGGCCGGTGCGATCGTCGCCCTCGCCGTGCCGGGTCGCTCGCGGACGGGTGAGTCCGTCCCCGTCGGTTCGGTGTCGGCGCTCGAGGGGGCGGGCCGAGGCTGATCACAATTGAGGAGACGATGACGCCGCTCCCGTCCAGCCGGGTCGTCCATCTGGAGCTCCACACGGCTGACCTGCCGCAGGCCCGCGACCTTTACGCGGAGCTCTGCGGCTGGCGGCCGGAATGGATTGAGACCCGAGCCGGCTCCTACCTGTCCCTCGAGCTCGGCGACAGGTTCGGGGGCGGCATCGTCGAGTGCCCTACCCGGGGCCCGCTCTGGTTGCCCTACGTCGAGGTCGACGAGATCGCCGAGGCAACCGACCGGGCCCGCAAGCTCGGGGCGTCCGTCCTACTGGAGCCACGGGAGGGCCCGGCCGGATGGCGAAGCGTCATCGCCACGCGGGTCGGCGGCGAGATCGCCTTCTGGCAGCCCAAGGCCCGGCGTCCGCCCGTGCGGGGGACCGCGTGAACGAGCGCCGGCTGGTGGAGGCAGCCCGCGCGGGCGACGAGGACGCCTTCGCTCAGCTGACGGAGCCCCACCGCCGCGCCCTGCACGCCCACTGCTACCGGATGCTCGGCTCGGTGGCCGATGCCGAGGACGCGCTACAGGAGACCCTGTTGCGCGCCTGGCGCGGGCTCGCGAGCTTCGAGGGGCGAAGCTCACTGCGCTCGTGGCTCTATGCGATCGCTACCAACGCCTGCCTGCGGGCGATCGAGCGCCGGCCCAAGCGGGTGCTTCCGATCGACTACGCTCCCGCGGCCGATCCCCACGACGGCCTCGGCGAGCCCCTGGTCGAATCGGTCTGGGTGGAGCCCTATCCCGACGAGAGGCTCGGCCTCGAGGACGGGCTCGCGGGTCCGGAGGCGCGCTACGAACAGCGCGAGAGCGTCGAGCTCGCCTTCATCGCGGCGCTCCAGCACCTGCCCGCAGGCCAGCGCGCCGTGCTCATCCTCCGCGACGTGCTCGGCTTCTCGGCGCGGGAGGTGGCAGCGACACTGGAGACGACGCCGACCGGTGTCGACAGCGCCCTGCAGCGCGCCCACAAGGCCGTCGACGAACGGCTTCCCGAGCGCAGCCAGCAAGCGCTGCTTCGCTCGCTCGACGACCAGGGCCTGCGCGAGATCGTCGACCGGTACGTCGACGCCTTCGAGCGCGCCGACGTCGACGCAGTCGTCGAGATGCTCGCT
>DATHAF010000004.1:0-58668 GCA_035296785.1 Gaiellaceae bacterium | reverse complement strand
CGGCCGGACACGATGGTCGCGAAGCGACTCGTAGTCGAACAGGACGCCCGCGACGACCAGCGGGCCCGCCAGGCAGCCACGCCCGGCCTCGTCAACCCCGGCCACCCAACGAAGGCCGAACTGTCGGTCGAACTGAAGGAGTCGCCTAGCTCGATTCCGTGGGCTCGACCGCGGCGGCTTCCGCCTCCGCCTCGCCCTCAGGATCCCGCTCGGCCTCGACGGCCGCGACTGGCTCGTCGGCAGGCTGCTCGGCGGCGCGGGCACCGGCCGAGGATAGCCGCTGCCCCTCACGGCGCTCGCGCACGCGCGCCTTTCGTCCCACTCTCCCGCGCAAGTAGTAGAGCTTGGCGCGATTGACGTCGCCGATCGCCGTCACCTCGATGCGCTCGATCTTCGACGAGTGCACCGGGAACGTCCGCTCGACGCCCACGCCGAATGACTGCTTGCGTACCGTGAACGTCTCCCGCACGCCGGCGCCCTGGCGCTTGAGCACGATGCCTTCGAACACCTGCACGCGGCGGCGCTGACCCTCGATCACCTGGAAATGTACGCGCACACTGTCCCCCGCCTTGAACGGCGGCAAATTGGTGCGCAGCTGGCGCTGCTCGAGATTTTCGATCACGCGGTTCATAGAAAGAGGCCCGCGGGCCGGCGCGGAATGCTAGCAGCGTGCGTCGCTCCTCAGCCGTGTCCCCCCGGGCGCCTTCGGCGGCGCAGCGGCACAACGAGCAGGAAACCGAATAGCGGCGCGCCCGGAAGGATCGTGTGCAGCGAGAGTCGGTTCGGCGGCCAGTACGTCGCGAAGACCTTGCCGATCAGGTTCTTGCGGGGAACGGAGCCCCAGCGGCGCGAGTCGCACGACTGGTCGCGGTTGTCGCCCATGAAGAAGTACTGGCCCTTCGGCACCTTCCACGTCCCGGTAGTGGAGTCGCGCGAGCGACGTTCCTTCTGGATGTACGAATCGTCGAGCAGCTTGCCGTCGATGTAGACGTGGCCGCCTTGTCTCTCGCTGACCGTCTCGCCCGGGAGGCCGACGAGGCGCTTGACGAACGTGCCGCTCGCGCCGCACATGTCTTGCGCTGCCCGGGGAGTGTCGAAGACGACGATCTCGCCGCGCTGAGGACTGCGGAAGTGGTAGATGAACCGGTTCGCCAGCACACGGTCGGAGAGGCGCGCCTCGCAGCCCTGGCCCGGGCGCGCGCAATGCAGCGTCGGCTCCATCGAGGACGACGGGATCCGGTAGGGGTTCACGACCCAGGCCTTGATTGCGAGCACGATCCCGATCGCGCCGACGATCGTCACGACCCAGTCGATTGCGATCCGCCAGGGGCGCGGCAGCCCCGCCGTGAGGCGGTCCAGGGGATTTGTCATCTGCCGACGCTTCGCAGTCGGCTCTGCTCTTTCCGCCACTCTTCGATTCTCCTGTGGTCCCCCGAAAGGAGGACGTCGGGGACGCGCCAGCCGCGAAATTCGGCGGGTCGCGTGTAATGAGGGTACTCAAGACCACCCTCGAGCTCGGGAGAGAAGCTCTCGACGAGTCCCGACTCCTCGCTGCCGAGAGCGCCGGGCAGCCGCCGCGCGACCGCATCGAGGAGCACCATCGCCGGCAGCTCGCCCCCGGAGAGGACGTATGGCCCGATCGAGATCGCATCGGACGCGAGGTGCGTCGCCACGCGCTCGTCGAACCCCTCGAACCGCGACGAGAGCAGGGTCAGGCGCTCCTCGAGCGCGAGCTCTTCGACCACGTTCTGGGTCAGCTGACGGCCCTGAGGGGTGAGGGCTACGACGCGATGCTTCGGCCCGCCCCCGTAGACCGCATCCAGGGCCGAGGCAACCACGTCCACGCGGAGCACCATCCCGGCGCCGCCACCGTAGGGCTCATCGTCCACTTGCCCGGAGTTGAGGGGCGTGTAGTCGCGGTAGTTGAGGAGGCGCAGCTGGAGCTCTTCTCCGAGGACGGCCGCGACCGGCCGCTGCTCCGTGAGCCAGGCGAACGCGTGAGGAAGGAGAGTAAAAACGTCGAGCTGCACAGGAACGGCCGGGTGGCAGGTTAGCTAGGCGGCGCGAAGCCGGGTGCGATCAGTAGTCGCCCCCCACCGAGGTCCACCTCTCGCACGCAGGCCTCGACCAGTGGGAGCAGCAGCCCGGAGTCGAGCTCGAGCACGTCGTTCGCGATCCCCGGCTGCACGGCCGCGACCCGGCCGAGCGCGCGTCCGCCCTCCTCCTCGGCCGCGAGGCCGAGGAGCTGAAACTCGTAGTACTCGCCCTCGCCGACCGCCGGCAGGTCCGCTCGTGGGACGGCGAGCTCGGCACCGCGAGGGGCGTCACGGTCGAGCCGGATCACAGGCCGGCCGCGGGAGCGCTTCGAGCCGACGACCTTGGCCGGCTCGCCGTCGACATGCAGGGTCGCGCCAACTTCGAAGCGCTCCTCCTCCTCGCTACCGCGCTCGACGAAGAAGAAGCCGTCGAGTCCGTGCGGCTTGCCGACTCGGCCGACGCTGACCAGGCCGCTCGTCATCTCCGTGCCTCGATCTTGGCCGTCGCCTCCTCGCGCGTGATCGACACGAGCACGTTCTCGCGCAGGAACTCGTCCGCGCGTGGCCAATCGCTGCGCCGGAAAGCGTCGGCAACTCGATCGACCTCGAGCGGCGTCTTCCGCAGCTCGATCTCGCCGGCGTCCACGAGCGCCCAGAAGGCGGCGAGCTCACCCTCGTACGGCAGGCCGACACTTCCCGCGTTTACGAAGCGGACTCCTCCGATCTGCCGGTCCTGCTGCATGTGCGTGTGGCCCGCGACCACCGTGCGCTGCTCGACACCTGCGAGGATCTCGGCCAGGTCCTCGTCCGGCGTCGCCGGCGTCACGATCTCCTCGTCGCTGCGAGGAGTCGCGTGACAGTAGAGGACGCCGTCGAGCTCGAGACGCCCGGGCAGGCCTTCTAGGAAGGCGATGCCCTCCGCGGACAGGCGCGACCGCTCCCACTCGTCTGGCTCACGGTCGCAGTTGCCGCGCACGAAGCGTGCGTTCGGCACCGAGCGGACGAGCGCGAGGGCTTCAGAGGGCTTAGGGCCCCAGGTGAGATCTCCCCCGAAGAGAACCGTTTCCACGCCGTCCCGCTCGACGTCGGCCAAGACAGCCTGGAGCGCTGGAACGTTCGCGTGGATGTCGTAGAGCGCAGCGACGCGCAGGGCCCTACTCCATGATCTCGAGCATGACGCGCCGCTCGTCGCGCGCCGCCGCGGCGCGGACAACCGTACGCAGCGCCCGTGCGATCCGGCCCTGGCGGCCGATCACCTTGCCGACGTCGTCGGGGGCGACCCACAGCTGGAGCACGGTCGCGTCCTCGCGATCCACCTGCTCCACGCGAACCGCGTCCGGCTCGTCCACGAGCCGGCGAGCGAGGTACTCGACGATCTCAGCCACTGAACTCCTTGGCCTTCAGCAGCCGCTGCACCGTGTTACTCGGCTGGGCTCCCTTCGAGAGCCAGTGCCGGATCCTCTCCTCGTCGAAGTCGATCGTGGAGGGATCGGTCTGCGGGTTGTAGCGGCCCACGATCTCGAGGAACTTGCCGTCGCGCGGCGAGCGTGCATCCGCGGCAACGATCCGGTAAACAGGGTTCTTCTTCGACCCTACTCGGGTCAGCCTGAGCTTGACGGCCAAACGATCACCTCCGTGATCTCGATTTCTTCTTGCGTTTGCTCTTGGACTTGCGGGCGGGCCCATTCTGCATCTGGGGCTGCCCCGGCAGCGTGGGCATCTTGCCTTTTCCCATCTGCTTCATCATCTTCGCCATCTGCTTGCGGGCCTGGAGCAGCTGGTTCACCTGCGCAACCTCGCTGCCGCTGCCGGCCGCGATCCGCTTCCGGCGGGAGCCGTCGATCACGTGCGGGAAGCTCCGCTCCTGCGGCGTCATCGAGAGCACGATCGCCTCCACACGCGCGAGCTGGCGGTCGTCCACCTCGTCGAGCCCTTCGAGCTGCTTGCCCAGGCCGGGAATCAGCTTGAGCACGTTCTGGAGCGGGCCCATGCGGCGCAGCATCTTGTAGCTGCGCAGGAAGTCGTCGAAGGTGAACTCGCCCTGCATCAGGCGCTTCTCCATGTCGTCGCGCTCGTCCTCTTCGACCGCAGCCTCGGCCTTCTCGATCAGGCTGAGCACGTCGCCCATGCCGAGAATCCGCGAGGCCATTCGGTCGGGGTGGAAGTACTCGAGCTGGTCGAGCTTCTCGCCGACCGAGATCAGCTTGATCGGCTTGCCGGTGACCGCCTTGACCGAGAGGGCCGCCCCGCCGCGGGCGTCGCCGTCGAGCTTGGTCAGGACGACGCCGTCGAACGCGACGCGCTCGGCGAAAGCCTCGGCAACCCGGACCGCGTCCTGGCCGGTCATCGAGTCGAGCACCAGCAGGACGTTGGTCGGTCGGGCTGCGTCGCGGACGGCGGCGAGCTCTTCCATCAGCGGCTCGTCGACGTGCAGCCGGCCGGCGGTGTCGAGGATGACCGTGTCGAGCCCTTGCTCCCGCGCGCGTTCGAGCCCCTCCCGCGCGGCCGCGACCGGGTCGGCTCGCTCCTCGCTGAAGACCGGCATCTGCAGCTCGCGACCGAGCTGCTCGAGCTGGTCGATCGCGGCAGGCCGCTGGAGGTCGGCCGCGACGAGCCCCGGCTTGCGACCCTCCTTGCGCAGGAGCAGCGCGAGCTTCGCAGCGGCGGTCGTCTTGCCCGAGCCCTGAAGGCCGGCGAGCAGGATCACGGTCGGAGGCCGGCCTGCGAAGGCGAGCTTGGAGTTGCCTGCGCCCATCAGCGCAGTCAGCTCCTCGTGGACGATCTTCACCACCTGCTGGCCCGGTGTGAGGCTCCTGAGCACGTCGGCGCCGACGGCCCGCTCGCGCACGCGGCCGACGAAGGCCTTGACGACCTCGAAGTTGACGTCGGCCTCGAGCAGCGCGAGCCGCACCTCGCGCATGGCCCGCGAGATTGCCTCGTCGTCCAGGCGGCCTCGCTTGCGGAGGTCGCCGAGGGCACCCTGGAGGCGGTCTGAAAGCGTGTCGAACACGGCCAGCCAGTGTAGCGCCGCGGTTTCCCGAGGCCGGTTGCCGGGGTAGGCGAAGCATCGTGGCAGACCGCCTGCGGAGCTTTGGGTCGACCTGTTCGCAAAGCACGAGCTGCTCGACCTCGGATTGGCGAAGTACGCGTTAGTGTCAGCGACCCATCACAACGAAAGGAGCATCACATGGCCGACATCGCCAAGGTGATCACGATCATCGGCTCGTCCCCGGAGAGCTTCGCCAAGGCCGCCGAAGCGGCGGTGCAGGAGGCGGCGAAGACTCTGCGTGGGATCACGGGCGCCGACGTCATCTCGATGAGCGCCGTCGTCGAGGGCGACCGCATCACGGAGTTCCGAACGACCGTAAACATCGCGTTCGCCGTCGAGCGCTAAAACACGCGAGAGATTCCCCCGGGGGCCTTGCGGCCCCTCGCCCCCGCTTGTGAATCTACCGGCGAAATTGGCGTGAATGTGGGGCGCCTTCGTGCCCGAGGCGCGACGATCGGACCACCGGGTCGGCCGGTGCAGCGTGAGCTAGGGCTCGACCAGCGCGCGCGCGAAATCGGCGGGATCGAACGGCCTCAGGTCGTCCAAGCTCTCGCCGATCCCGATCAGCTTCACGGGGAGGCCGAGCTCGTGGGCGATCGCGATCGCGATTCCGCCCTTCGCCGAGCCGTCCAGCTTCGTCAGTGCGATCCCGGTCACGTCGACGGCCTGACTGAAGAGGCGCGCCTGCTGCAGGCCGTTCTGGCCGGTGGTGGCGTCGACCACGAGCAGCGTCTCGTGCGGTGCGCCTTCGAGCCGCTGGGCGATCACTCTCCGCACCTTGGCCAGCTCCTCCATCAGGTTCGCCTGGGTGTGCAACCGGCCGGCCGTGTCGACGACGACGACGTCGCGACCGCGCGACTCGGCGGCTGCGATGGCATCGAACGCGACTGCGGCCGGGTCGCCGCCGCGCTCCGAGCCGACGAAGTCCGCAGTGGCCCGCTTCGCCCAGATCTCGAGCTGTTCCTCGGCTGCAGCGCGGAAGGTGTCCGCCGCCGCGACGAGGACGCTGCGACCGTGCTCGTCGAGCTTGGCCGCGAGCTTGCCGATGGTGGTTGTCTTGCCGGTGCCGTTCACGCCGACGACCAGGATCACGCTCGGGCGGGCGGCCAGCGCCAGGCGCGCCGGCTCCCCTAGCAGCCTCGCGATCTCCTCCTGCAACGCCCCCGCGAGGTCGGCACCGTCACCACGAGCCTCCAGCCGCCGGACGAGCTCCGCGGTGGCGGGCACGCCGACATCGGCTGCGATCAGCGCCTCCTCGAGCCGCTCCCACGACGCCGAATCGCCGGGGTCGAAGGCCGCAACGGCGATCTGCTCGGTCAGCGCGCGGCGGCTCTTGCCGAGCGAGTCCCGCAGGCGTGAGAACAGGCCCGAGCTCTCTTCCGACGCACCGGCGTCCGCACCGGCTTCGTCATCGCCGAGAAGCTCTCCCCAGCTACGGCTCACGCAGCAGCGTGAGCGGTCTCACGCGGCAGGCGCCGCGAGACGATCTGCGAGACGCCGTCGCCGCCCATGGTCACGCCGTAGAGGATATCGGCAGCCTCCATCGTCTTCTTCTGGTGCGTGACCACGATGAACTGCGCGCGCTCGGAGTAGGAGCGCAGCAACTCGACGAAGCGGCCGATGTTGGCGTCGTCAAGGGCCGCCTCTACCTCGTCGAGCAGGTAGAACGGGCACGGGCGAGCGAGGAAGAGCGCGAACAGGAACGAGATCGCGCCGAGCGCCTTCTCGCCGCCGGAGAGGAGCGAGAGGCGAGTGACGCGCTTCCCGACCGGGCGAAGCTCGATCTCCACCCCGTGCTCTGCCTCTGCCTCGGCGCCGGCGTCCGCACCGTGTTCTCGCGGCTCGGTGAGCCGCAGGCGCCCGTGGCCGCCGGGGAAGAGCGTGGACGCGACCTCCTCGAAATGGGCGCTGACCGCGGCAAAGGTCTCGTCGAAACGGCGCTCGACGGTTTCGGCGAGCTCGGTGCGCAGCTCCTCGAGCTCCTTCAGGCTGGCCTCGAGATCCGCGCGCTGCTCGGCCAGCTCCGTCAGGCGCTCCTTCTCGCGTTCGTACTCCTCCTTCGCGAGCGGGTTGACCTGACCCAGAGTCTCGCGGCGGCGCTCGAGTAGCTCGATCCTCGCGGCGAGCTCCTCGCGGTCGTCGCCCTCCGAGGGCTTGGTTCCCGCCTCGTCGAGCCGACGCCGAGCCTCGGCCGTCTCGGCTTCCAGGCGCGCCCGCTCGACGTCGATTCCGCCCGCGCGCTCGCCGGCCTCGGCGGTCACGCGCCTGACGTCGGCCTCCTCGCCGCCCAGCCGCCGCAGCTCCGCGGCCAGCTCGCCGGCCCGCGTGGCTCCCGCGTCAACGCGCGCGCGGAAAGGCGCCTCGAACCGCTCCGCCGCCGCGGCCGCGCCTGCGAGCGCGGCAGCCAGCCGCTCGGCAAGCGCGACCAACGGCCCGAGGGGACCCGCGGGCGCCTCTGCCGGAAGCTCCTCAGCGGCGTGCTCGAGCTGCTCGGCTTCCTTGGCCAGCCCGCGCCGGCGCGCGTCGAGCTGCAGCAGGATCGCTTCCGCCGTGTCGCCGGAGAACCAGAGCTCGCCCCGCTCGGCGTCGTAGCAGTGCCCCTCGCGTGTGACGAGGACGCCGCTCTCCGCGCGGGCCAGGTCGCTCGTCTCCGCAAGCCAGACGTCGGCGAGCAGCTCGGCCACGCGCCCACCGCCCGCTCGCGGCTTGACACGGCTCGACAGCGGCTCGGCGCCCACGAGTGGCGGGCGGGACGGCCGCTTGCCGTTCCCACGGGACGGCACCAGGACCCCCAGATCGCCGAGCCCGGCCGTGCGTGCCCGCTCGACGAGCCTCAGCGCGGCACCGGCGTTGGGCGCGACGACCGAGGCTGCCCGTCCCGCAAGCGCCGCGGCAACCGCGCGTTCGTACCCGGATTCGACCTCCAGCAGCGATAGCGCCAGCTTCTCTCCCTCCTCGGCCAGCGCCCGCGCCGCCGGCGGCAGGCCCTCCCGCTCGGCGAGCGAGTGCTCGAGCGCGCGCAGCCGCTCGCGGGTCAACCGCGCCTGCTCACGGAGCGCCTCGCGCTCGGGATTGGCTCGGGAGCGCGGAAGGAGGGGCTCGGCGCGCAGCCGCTCGGCGAGCTCGAGCGCCGCTTCGCGGCGGAGTTCGAGCCGTTCCGCACCGCTGCGGAGCCGGTAGAGCGCCGAGGTCGCTCCCTCGCCGCGCCCTGCTGCGGCAGCTAGCTCTTCCTCGATCCTGTTTCGCTCGGCGAGCAAAGCCTCGAGCCGCTCGTTGGTGCGCTTGCGCTCGAGCGCGGCCGCCGTTCTGCGCTCCTCGACCTCGCCGAGCCGCTCCTCGAGCTCCGCGAGCTCGAGCTCCGCGAGGCGCGCGCGCAGGCCGGCGATCTCCGTGCGCAGCTTCTCCGCGCGCTCGGCCGCGGTGGCCTGCAGCGCGAGCGGCCGCAAGCGGGTCTTGACCTCGGCCTCGAGATCGCGCGCCCGCTCGACCTGCACCTGCACCCGCGCGAGCTTCAGCTCCGCCCGGTGCCGGCGCCGTTTGAACTTCCCCAGGCCGGCCGCGTCCTCGATCAGCGCGCGCCGCTCCTCCGGCTTGCTCGCGAGGATCTCCTCGACCTTGCCCTGGCTGATCACCGAGCCGTGGCTGCCGCCGAGCCCGACGTCCGCCAGCAATTCGACGAGGTCTGTCCGCCGCACCGCCGCGCGGTTGATCAGGTACTGGCCTTCGCCGCCACGGTGCAGCCGCCGGGTGATCGAGATCTCGCTGAAGTCCAGCTCGGACAGCGCCCCGTCCTCGTTGTCGAAGAGGAGCTCGACCTCGCAGAAGTCGGCCGGAGCGTGTCCGGGCGACCCCGCGAAGAGCACGTCGTCGGGCTTCTCGGCCCGCAGCTCGTGCGGACTCAGGCTGCCGGAGGCCCAGAGCAGCGCGTCGGCGACGTTCGACTTGCCGGAGCCGTTCGGCCCGACCACGACCGCCACCCCGGGCTCGAGGCGCACCTCGACGGCCTCCGGGAACGACTTGAAGCCACGCAGTTTGATCGCACGAAGGTGCACGCGCGAGGGACGCTAGCGGGCGCCGCGGATGGCGGCGCCCTCGGTTTCTCTAGCCGTCCTCGACCATACCGGCGAGCTTCTCGCGCGGGAACTGGTCAGCCACCTCGGCGTGCGCGCTGCGGACGTGCTCCTCCGCGTTGTCCAGCACCTCGTCTTCGGTCTCGCCGCGGATCGTCTCACCACAGGCGCAGTTGATCACCTTCGCCATCCGGCACCTCCTCGAGCGTTCGTCGTGGTCACCGTCAACTCCAAGATCGCTCACGCCGCGCGGGCGAGCCGGTCGAGGGCCTCGCGCGCCGCGGCCTGCTCGGCGTCCTTCTTCGAGCGGCCGGTGCCGACGCCGGCTTCCTCCCCGTCGATCACCGCGGCACAGGTGAACGTGCGGTCGTGCGGCGGGCCCGCCACGTCGAGGACGCTGTAGGCGACCTGACGCCCCTGGCGGGCGAGCTCCTCCTGGAGCTCGGTCTTGTGATCCACATGGGTCGTCAGCGCGTAGGTGATACGTCCGTCGAACGCCGCGACCACCGCATCCCTGATCGCCTCGAACCCATGCTGCAGGTAGAGCGCCGCGAGCGAGGCCTCGAGCAGCGCGGCAAGGACATTGCGGTTTCGCGCCAGCCGGTCGAGCTCGTCCGGGGGCGCCAACTTTGTCCCGAGTTCGGCCAGGCGCTGGCCGAGGCCGAGCTCACGCGCCACGACCGCGCAACTCGCGCGCGAGACGACGTGCGAGCGGATCTTCGCCATCCCGCCCTCCGAGGAGTCCGGATACCGCTCGTACAGCGCCCTCGCGATCGCGAGCTCGAGCACACTGTCACCGAGGAACTCGAGCCGCTCGTACGACGACGCACGGTCGGGCGCCCACGAGCTGTGCGTGAAGACGTTCTCCAGCAGCTCGTCCGGCAGCCGGTCGATGAGCTTCGACAGCTCCTCAGGCCGACCGCCCGGAGCGCGGCTACTGGTGCGTGGAGACGTAGTCGACGGCCTGCCCGACGGTCTGGATCTTTTGCGCGTCGTCGTCCGAGATCTTGATCCCGAACTGGTCCTCCAGCTCCATGATCAACTCCACGAGATCGAGTGAATCTGCGTCGAGGTCCTCCTGGAACGAGGCTTCCTCAGTGACCTCGCTCTCGTCGACTCCGAGCTGTTCCGTCAGGACTTCCTTGACCCGCTCGAACACTTCCTCTCGTGACGCTGCCATTTCACCTCACTTGCCGGGGGCTTCAGAGCGCGCGGATGCTAACACTCTTTCCGGCAGTCGCTGGCCGAGGCGACCGACAACGTCGTGCTCGACCCCCCGTGCAGCGAGCCGGATCGCGTTGGCAATGGCGCGCCGAGACGAGTTGCCGTGGGCGATCACGGCGAGCCCGCGCAAGCCGAGAAGGTAGGCGCCGCCGTAGGTTTCGGGGTCCAGGCGCTGCCGTAGACCTCGTGCTGCCGAGCGCACGAGCAGGCCGCCGATCCGGCCCCGCCGACTCGAGACGATCTCCGCGCGGAGCTCCTCCAGCACGGTCAGGATCGTCCCTTCCATCAGCTTCAGGACGACGTTGCCGGTGAAGCCGTCGCAGACGACGACGTCTGCCCCCCCGACCAGCAGCTCACGGCTCTCCGTGTTGCCGCCGAAATGCAGGCTTTCGTCGGCAGTCAAGAGGGCGTGCGCCTCGAGCGTGAGCTGGTTGCCCTTCTCCGGCTCCTCGCCGATCGAGAGCAGGCGAACCTCGGGATCGTGCACGTCGAGCACGTCCTCGGCGAAGACGGTGCCCATATGCGCGAACTGGAGCAGATGCTCAGGCCGCGCATCGGCGTTCGCGCCCGAGTCGAGGAGCACCGAGGGGCCGCGTTTGGCCGGGATCACCACGGCGATCGCCGGCCGTGTGACTCCCGGCAGGCGCCGTAGCTCCAGAAAGCAGGCGGCGAGCATCGCACCGGTGTTCCCCGCGGAGACGACCGCGTCGGCGTTTCTCTCGCCGACCGCGCGGCACGCCGCCACGAGTGAGCTGTCGGGCTTGGCCCGCACGGCCTCGGCCGGCTTTTCGTCCATCTCGATCACCTGGGTCGTCGCAACGAGCTCCAACCCGCCGGTATCGAGGCCGGTTGGCCCGAAGAGGATCGGCTGGATCTCCGGTGAGAGCGCCTCGAGTGCGCCTGCGACGACCTCTTCTGGCCCGCGGTCCCCGCCCATCGCATCGAGAGCGACCCGAATCACGAGACTAAGGCGTCGCTTGCGATGCCGACCTCAGCTCGCGTGGGCTTTGCCCGCGCGACCGTCTGAAATGACCGGTCGACCGACTCGAGCTCATCCGGAACCGTCCTATGGGGCGGGAGTGCGGAGCGGCTCGATCTCGCGGCCGCCGTAGGTCTTGCAGTTCGGGCACATCCGGTGCGGCTGCTTCGGCCGTCCGCACTGCGGGCAGGTGTTCACGCGCGGAGCCTCGATCCGGTGCGTCGCGCGCCGCTTGTCCCGGCGCGACTTCGAGGTTTTTTTCTTCGGGACGGCCATTGGCGGCGGAGTATAGCCAGCGCCTGCCGGCCGCTTTACCGGGGCTTTACCGAGGCTTTCCGTTCTCCTCGCCTCGTCTTGCCCGCGCAGAACCGGCCTGGGGCGATCCTTCGGCGGCCAACTGAGAGCACCGACGGAAGGAGAGAAACAGATGTTCAAGCTCGCAGCCATCATCGGAGGAGTCCTGCTCATGGCGGGCGTGGCCCTCGCCGGCACCCTCACGAGCCTCGACTCCACGAACAGCCCGACCATTGGGACGACGACGCTCCCTGCCGTCAGCACGGAGCGGCTGGATGATCGCGGCCAGGAGAACGTCGAGCAGCGGGGCCGGGCGAACGAGCCCGGCGAGGACGTCCGCGGCCCCTGCGACGAGCCCGAGCACGCGGACGACCCGCGCTGCACCGGCGCGCCTGCCGCGCGCAACGACGACGACGACGGCGCCGACGACCTGGGCGATCGCCGCGGCAGCGACGATTCGTCCCGCGGCTCGTCCGGCCCAGGCCCGAACTCCGGCCCGAGCGACGACTCCGGCCACGACGACGAGGGCGACGACGACTCGGGCCACGGCGGCGGCCACGACGACTAGCACCGGCTTCTCCCCAGCAGAGCGGAGGCGGCCGTCCCCAGTACCTTGGCCGCCTCCGCGTGATTTCGGCGTGAGCAGGAACAATCACGGACGATGAGCAGGCCTAGGCGCACGATTCTCCTCGTCGAGGACGAGGTTTCCATCACCGAGCCGCTGGCCGAGGCCCTCCGGAGCGAGGGCTTCGAGACGCAGGTGGCCGGAACGGTGGCAGAGGCGCTCGAGCTCGCCCGGCGCGAACCCGACCTCGTCCTGCTCGACCTGATGCTGCCGGACGGCTCCGGCTTCGACGTCTGCCGCGAGCTGCGGAAGCGGTCGCAGGTGCCGATCATCATGTTGACCGCCCGCGGCGAGGAGGCCGACCGCGTCGTGGGGCTGGAGCTCGGCGCCGACGACTACGTGGTCAAGCCC
The DNA here is from genome assembly GCA_035296785.1 of Gaiellaceae bacterium. Lineage (GTDB taxonomy): Bacteria > Actinomycetota > Thermoleophilia > Gaiellales > Gaiellaceae > AC-32. The sequence goes on along the minus strand of DATHAF010000004.1, from coordinate 46,040 downwards.
TTCAGCGCGCGCGAGGTGGTGGCGAGGATCCGCGCCGTCCTGCGCCGGGCGGATGCGCCAGAGCCCGCCGGCGGGGTGCGCCTCGAGGTCGGCGACCTGCGTCTCGATCCCGCCCGGCACGAGGTCACCCACCGCGGCGCGTCCCTCGAGCTGAGCCGCAAGGAGTTCGAGCTGCTGCACCTGCTGATGCGCAACGCGGGCTCCGTTGTCACACGAGAGCGCCTGATTGATGAGGTCTGGGATCCGAACTGGTTCGGCTCGACAAAGACGCTCGACGTCCATGTGAGCGGGCTCCGGCGCAAGCTCGGCGACGATCCCGCCGAGCCGCGCTATCTGCACACCGTGCGCGGCGTCGGCTTCCGCTTCGCCTCGCCCGACGAGGCTGAATGAGCCTCCGCCTGCAGATCATGGGGGCGTTCGCGTACGTCCTGCTCTTGATCCTAGTCGCGCTCGAGGTGCCGCTGGCGGTCAACCTGGCGCGCCGGATCGATGCCGAGGTGAAGAACGAGTCCGCCGCGCAGGCGTTCGTCGTCTCGGCGGGCGCGTCCGGGCGAATGAACAACCCGAAGCAGCTCAGGGAGCTCGCGAACGACGCGGGGCGGGATCTCGGCGGCCGGGTGATCATCGTGGACGCACCGCGCGGGCGTCTGCGGGCCGACTCGACCGACCCTTCGCCGGGGCTTCTCCGCTACGCCTCTCCCTCGCGGCCGGAGCTCCGAATCGCTCTTTCGGGACGGCGTGCGCAAGGGGAGCGCCATAGCGCCACGCTCGGCGCGGACCTGCTCTACACCGCGGTGCCCGTGACGAACAACGGCCGCGTGGTCGGAGCGGTCCGTGTCACGCAGAGCCTCGACGCCGTTCACGCGCGGACCCGGCGGGCGGTGCTGGCGCTCGTCGCGATCGGCGGCTTCGCCCTGGTGCTGGGGCTCGCACTCGCATGGGTGCTCGCGAGCTCGCTCTCAAGCCGCTCCGCAGCCTCGCCGAGACGGCACGCCGTGTGGAGGCGGGCGACTTCGACGCGCGCGCGGAACGGTCAGGTGCGCGCGAACAGCGCGATGTCGCGAGCGCCTTCAACGACATGACCGGTCGGCTCGGAACGGTTCTGGCCGCTCAGCGCGAGTTCGTCGCCAATGCCTCGCACCAGCTGCGGACGCCGCTGACCGGACTGCGCCTGCGCCTCGAAGCCGCCCGTTCGAAGGGCGGCGAGGCGGTCAGGCCGGAATTGGAGGCGGCCGAGCGCGAGGTCGAGCGGCTCGCCCGCCTGCTCACCTCGCTCTTGACCTTGGCGCGCGAAGGAGACAAGCCGGGCCCCAGCCGGCTCGTATCCCTGGCGGGAGTGGCCGAGCGAGCGCACGAGCGCTGGGCTGGAGCCGCCGAGCAGGACGGACGCTCACTCGAGCTCGTCGGAAATGGCGACGCTGCGATCAATGCCTCCGACGAGGACCTCGCCATCCTGCTCGACAACCTGATCGAGAACGCGCTCCGCTACTCACCGTCCCGCGTGACGGTCGACTGGGGTCAGGAGGGCGGGGAGGCTTGGCTCGCGGTGCTGGACGAGGGCCGCGGGCTGGCCGCCGGCGAGGAGAAGCGGCTCTTCGAGCGCTTCGCGCGGGGTAGCGCTGGCAACGAACGCTCGGGCACCGGGCTCGGGCTCGCGATCGTCGACACGCTGGCCCGCCGCTGGCGCGGCCGCGCGGCGCTCGCGAACCGCTTGGAGGGCGGGATGCGCGCAGAAGTGCGTTTTCCGGCCGCGGCTACAGTGAGCGAGGAGCCATGGGTCGAGCCCTCGTAGTAGCCGTCCTCGCCCTCACCGGGCTGCTATGCGCTGCCGGGATCGGCGTGGCCGCCTACGTCGTCTCCCGCGACTCGGTCGCAGTTCCGGTCACCCGGCTGCAGCCGAAGCCGAGCAGGACGCTGACCCCGAAGCCGACCGCCGGCCGGTCGGCGAGGGCCCGGACGACGACGGCCCCAACCACCCCCACGGCCACGACCACGACCGTGGACGACCATGGTGATGGCAGTGACAACTCAGGCCACGGCGGCGGCGGCGGCCGCGGCGGAGACGACTAGAGCCGGTCTCTGAGCTCGGCCAGGGCCGACCAGCGCGAGTCGGCCTGAGGCTCGTCGTGCTCGTGCGGCTCGGCGTTCAGGTCCTTCCCGCAGACGGGGCAGAGCCCCGCGCAATCAGGCCTGCAGAGGATCTTGTCGGGCAGCGCGAGCGCCAGTGCGTCGCGAGCCCAGGAGGAGAGGTCGAGCTTGTCGTCGTCAAGATAGGGCGTCCGCATCTCGTCCGACTCCGGCGTCGTCGCCTGGTACTCGCGCGCGGAGATCGGCAGCTCGAGCGCGGCGTCCTCGAGACAGCGGTAACACGGCCCGTGCAGGCTCACGCGGTAGCTCAGCTCGAACACCGTCCCGGTCGAGGCGCGGGTGATCGTCACCTCGGCCGGCACCGTCTGCGGCACGGGCAGGTAGCTCTGGCCGCCGAGCTCGAGCGGCTCGAGCTCGATCTCGAGCTCGTCCCGGAACTGCTCGCCCGAGCGGAGCTTGATCGTGCGCAGGTTCAGCGTGGTCATTGTGACCACCGTAGCAACGGGTCCTAGATGCGCCGGACGAGCTCCTCGAGGGGCTTCCGGTTGGCGTCTGCGCTCCACGCCTCCGCGCTCTTCGACTCCGGGTCGAGCGGCCGTTTCGGGTAGCCGAAGCTCGGGATGCTGACCGGCAGCAGGCCGTCGTCGAGACCGAGGGCGCGGGCGGCCGCGGCCGGCTCGGGCATCCCGTTCGGGCACGAGACGACCCCGTCATTCCAGGCGGCCAGGAACATGTTCTGCAGCGCGCGGCCGACGTCGATGGCCGCCCCGCCGCCTTGCGTGACGATGGCGATCACGAGCGGCGCGTTGCGTATGTTGTCGGGCGCGTAGACCGCCTGGGCGACGTGTTCTTTCGCCCCCGGGCTCGCCACCACGACGAAGAGCCACGGCTGCTTGTTCATCGCGCTCCCGGCCACGCGGCCGGCGTCGAGGATTCGCCGCTCCACCTCCGGTGGCACCGGCCGCTCGGCGTAGCTGCGCCAGTCGCGCTTGCTCGCGACGGCCAGGTAGGTGTCCAACGCGGCCCTCTAAGGCGTCGCTTGCGACGCCGTCAGCAAATGCCCGGTCGACCCAAGCGACTCCGCGACCACGCTAGAACGGGTGGTCGTCGTTGGAGCTCTCGGCAGCCACACCTGCGACCACCGATTCCTGTGAGCGCTCGTGCAGCCGCTCGCGACCCCGTTTGACCGCGGTCAGGAACTTGTCGAGGTTGACCTCGAGGGTCGAGAGGATCGAGTCGGCCCAATCCTCCATCTCCAGGCGGGTCTCCCGCGCCTGCCGCCTCGCGTCGTCGACGATGTCCCCTGCCTGCCGCTCCGCGAGCTTGACGATCTCGGTCTGAGACGCCTCGCGCACGGCCTGCTCGCGAGCTTCGCCGAGAATCCGGTCGCACTCGCGCTTCGCCTCGGCGAGCATCTCCTGGCGCTCCTTCACGATCCAGCGCGCCTGCTTGATCTCCTCGGGGATCGTTGCCCGCATCTGGTCGAGGATGTCGTAGATCTCCTCGCGGTCGATGCGCACCTGGTCGGTGAGCGGAACGGCCTTCGCGTTGTGCACGAGATCGTCGAGCTTGTCGATCAGAACCAGTACATCCATAGGTTTGCGGAGTTTACAGGCGCGTATCGGCTGCTAGTGGCGCCATAACCTGCGCAGGCCGCCACGGCGCTCCGGCGGTTGCTCGGACTCCGCTTCCGGCTCGGGAGCCGGCGGCGGTGGCTCCTCGCGCGGCGCGTCGGTGCCGGAGATCCAGCGGCGGCCGCTTGCGCGGAGCTCTTCGAGCAGCGCGTGGGCCTCGCTCGGTGCAAGGACGACCTCGTTGGCCTGCCCCAGCTGCGCCTCGAGCCCGTCCGCGGAATCGCTCGCCGCGCCGCGGGCGCGCAGCTTCTGGAGCACGTCCTGGACCTCCCGGCGGGCGAGGCGCACCTCGCCTCCCGTGCCGAGCATGGTCTCCAGCTTGTCGGTGTCGATCACTCCTGGGGATTCTCCGGCGTTCCGGGCCGGCCGTCCGGGAAGAGCTCCTTGAATCTGCGTGCGACGGCCTCGGGCACGAGCTCGTCCACCTTTCCGCCGAAGGACGCGATCTCCTTCACGCCGCTCGAGGAGACGAAGCTGTATTGCGGGCTCGCCATCACGTAGAGGGTCTCGATGTCCGGCGCCAGCGTGCGGTTGAGGTGGTTCATCTGGAACTCCCACTCGAAGTCGGAGATCACACGCAAGCCCTTGACCATGGTCTTGGCCCCCCAGCGCTGGGCGAAGTCGACGACGAGCTCGGAGAAGACCTCGACTTCGACGTTGTCCTGCCCGCCGAGCGCTTCGTTCAGGAAGCCGACGCGCTCCTCGACGCTGAACATCGTCCCCTTGTGGTGCGGATCACGCACCACGCCGACGACAACCCGGTCGAAGATGGCCGCGGCGCGCGTGATGATGTCGAGGTGGCCGAGGGTGACCGGGTCGTAGGAGCCCGGGCAGATTGCGGTCAGCGGGTGCTGATCACTCATCGCGCTCGAAGAGGGTCAGGCGCGCCGCTCCGTACCGGCGGCTTTTGAGCTTGCGCAGCGGCAGCTCGGGCTCATCGCTTGCTGCGGTCTCGACGATGAGCAGGCCCCCTGGCCCAAGGATCTCGGGCAGGTACTGAATCAGTGCGTTTTGCAGGGAAGAAAACCTCCGGTAGGGCGGATCGACGAGCACGAGATCGTACCGCCTTCCTCCTCGGGCGTCGGCGCGGATGGCCGTGAGTGCGTCCCGGCACAGCACCTTGGCGCCACTAAGGTCGAGCTTGTCGAGGTTGCGGTTGATCGCGCGGCAGGCGTCCCGATCGGACTCGACGAAAGTCGCGCTCTCGGCGCCGCGGGAGAGGGCTTCGAGGCCCATCGCACCCGAGCCGGCGAAGAGGTCGAGCACGTTCGCGCCCTCCGCCGCCCCGGGCCCGAGCAGGTTGAACGCGGCCTCGCGAACACGGTCGCCCGTCGGTCGGGTCTCGGTGCCCTTGGGCGCGAAGATGCGCGCCCCCTTCCGCGAGCCGGCGATGATCCTCATGGTCCGGGAGCCTAGGCCGTTCGAGCGCTGACCCGGGGTCAGAGCCCCAGCCGTGGCCGAAAGGGACGGTTTCGGGCCTGACACCTGCACGCATCGAATTGTTGCATGCTCACTCTTTGCAAAAGGACCGGCGCCAGGGACATGCCCCGGGGTCAGACCCCGGGACGTGCCGAGTTGAGCCTAGGCAGGCTCCGGCAGCGGTGGGTCTTCTTCGCCGTCGAGGCAGCGGAGGGCCCACTCGGCCTCCTGACCAACGGTCCACCAGCCCTCGACGTTTGCCTCGTCACCCTTCAGCCGTTCGAGCTGAGGCCGGGATTCCTGCAAATTTAGGACGCCGGCCGCAAAGATGCTCCAGAAGCGCACCTCGGGCTCGAGATCCCGGAGAGACGAGACGATCGCCGTCCGGATGCCCGCGAGCACCGGCTGGTACTGGAGCAGATGCCCGAGCGCCTCCGCCGCGTGAGCGCGCACAAGCGGGCTCTCGTCAGTGTCCGCGAGCCGCCTCGCGAGGACATCCGAGACGTTCGCTTCGCCGCTGAATCCGAGCACGTACGCCGCAGTCGCGCGACCCTCCTCGTGAGCTCGGCTTTCGAGCAGGCGCTCGATGCGACGCAGCGTCCCCGGATCGCCCACCTGGGCAAGTTCCGTGGCGGCCTTCCAGCGCTTGGCATCGTCGCGGGCCTTCAGCGCCCGGACGAGGCGCCGCTCCCGGAACGAGCTCACGCCGCCACCTCCTTCTGCCGGAAAAGCGCCTCGACCTCGTCCACCAAGGGCCCCTCGTAGGTGACGAGCCCTTCGGCGGCGGCGCGCGCTCGCTCGAGCAGCGGCCGGTCGGCGCGTAGCCGCGTGAAGCGGAACTCGGAAATCCCAGCCTGCCTCGTGCCCATCAGCTGGCCTTCCCCGCGCAGCTCGAGATCCTTTTCGGCCAGCTCGAAGCCGTCCGTCGATTCGACCAGCGCCTGCAGCCGCTCCTGAGCGTTGTCGGTCAGCTCCTCGCGCTGCCGCGAGATGAGCAGGCAGTAAGACTGCTCGGCCCCCCTCCCCACTCGCCCGCGGAGCTGGTGCAGCTGCGCAAGCCCGAAGCGATCCGCCTCCTGGACGATCATGATCGTCGCGTTCGGAACATCCACGCCGACCTCGATCACCGTCGTCGCGACCAAGACGTCGAGCTCGCCCGCCTTGAAGCGGCCCATCAGCTCGCGACGGTCGGCAGGCCGCAAGCGACCGTGCAGCAGACCGACGCGATAGCCCTTCAGCTCCACCCGTTGCAGCCGCTCGGCCTCCCCCTCTGCGGCCCGCGCCTGGGAGGTCTCCGAATCCTCGATCAGCGGGCACACGACGTAGGCCTGGCGTCCGGCCTCGAGGTGCTTGCGCAGCCGGGTGTAGGCCTCCGAGCTTCGCTCCGCCGTCACCCAGGAGGTGACGATCGGCTTCCGGCTCGCGGGCGGCTTGGCGATCTCGGTTACGTGCAGGTCGCCGTAGACGGTCAGCGCGAGTGTGCGCGGGATCGGAGTCGCGGTCATGTGCAGTACGTGCGGCGTACGCCCTTCCACCAGGGCACGTCGCTGCTCGACCCCGAAGCGGTGCTGCTCGTCCACGACAGCAACGGCGAGTCCTTCCAGCACGACGCCTTCCTGGATCAGCGCGTGCGTGCCGACCACGATCTGGGAGCCCTCGATCTCCGACTTGACCGATCCGGTGAGCAGGACCACGCTCACGCCGAGCTGCGTGCACAGGGGCTCGACCGTAAGAAAGTGCTGCTCAGCTAGGGTTTCGGTCGGCGCCATGAGCGCGCCCCGCTGTCCAGCCTCCACCGCCCGCAGCAGGGTGTAGAGCGCGACCACGGTCTTGCCCGAGCCGACGTCGCCCTGCAGCAGGCGCTGCATCGGAGCGGCCCGCGCGAGGTCGCCGTCGATCTCTTCGATCGCCTGCTCCTGGTCCGGCGTCAGCGTGAACGGGAGCAGCTCCTGGTAGCGGCGCACGAGCCCGCCCGGTTTCCCGAGTGCCGGCGCAACGGCGGCCTCGCGTCCGGCCCGTGCCCTCGCAAGGCCGACCTGGAGCACGAGCAGCTCGTCGAAGGCGAGCCGGCGGCGGCCTTCCTCCCCTTCCTCCTCCGAACGTGGCCGGTGCAGCGCAACGAGCGCATCCGCGCGCAGCGGCAGCCGCTCGCTCACCTTCAGCGGCGCCGGCAGCGCATCGGGCACGTCACGTGCGTGCGGCAGCGCCCGCTCCACGAGCGCCCGCAGTCGCTTGGGCGGCACCTCCTCGCTGGCCGGGTAGACCGGCGCGAAGTCGGCGGTCGCGGAGACGCCGTTCAGGTCGTACGAGCGGACGGCGAACTCGTTCCGCTTGAGCTGGCCGCGCAGCCGGACGCGCGTCCCAGGCTGCAGCTTCTCCGCTAGCCAGGCCTGGTTGAACCAGACCGCGGTGATCTCGTCGCTTCCGTCGGCGACGCGGGCCTGGACGATGGCGAGCCGCGAAGGCCGCCGCACCGAGACGCGCACCACCTCACCTGCGATCGCCGCCTCCTCGCCTGCCAGGAGATCGGCGATCGGCCGCTCGGGCACCGCCTGCTCGTAGCGGTGCGGCCGGTGCTCGAGCAGGTCGCGGACCCTGCGCAGTCCGAGCTTCGCCAGCTTCTGCTCGAGCGCAGGGCCGACCCCGGAAAGCGAGGCCACCGGCCGCTCCGCGCTCTCGGGTCGCGGAGTCCCGGGCAGCTTGGGCCAGCTCGCGGGCGCATCCTCTCCGGCAAAGCCTTTGGGCACCCGGCCAGTCTAGGAACCGCTGCGGCTACTCGACGTCGTCGAACCAGAAGAAGCCGATCGTGCCCGGCCCCGCGTGGGCGCCGACCACCGGACCAAGGGTGGTCACCAGCTCGAGCTGCGCCGCGGGGCGAGTACGACGCACGAGCTCCGTCAACGCCTTCGCGCGCTCGGGGGCCTCAGCCTGCGCGATCCCGATGCGCAGGGTCGGCGCGTCGCGCGTCGAGCCCGTGAACGTTGACTCGAACTCGAGGAACGCCTTCCGGTTTCCGCGCACCCGCTTCACCGGGATGACCTCGCCGTCCGTGATCGTGAGGATCGGCTTGATGTTCAGCAGCTCGCCCGCCCAGGCGCGAGCCCGGCCGATCCGCCCGCCACGTGCCAGGTACTCGAGTGTCTCGACGGTGAAGATCAAGCCCGCCTCCCGCCGGTAGCGCTCGACGAGGGCATCCAGCTCGTCGTCGCTCGTGCCGCGCTCGAGCCGGCGCTGAATCGCAAACCCGAGCATCGCGATCGCCGCAGAGGCACTCTGCGAGTCCAGCGTGCGAACGCGCTCGTCGCCGAGCAGCCGCGCCGCCGCCCGCGCGCTCTCGATCGTCCCCGAGAGCTTCCCGGCAATGTGCAGCGAGAGGATCCTCTCGTAGCCGGCGAGTTGCTCGTAGACGGCGAGGAAGTCGCCCGGAGTCGGCTGCGAGGTCGAAGGCGTCTCCGTCGCCGTGCGCAGGCGCGCATAGAACGCCTCCGGCGCGAGCTCGACGTAGTCCCGATAGCTGTCGTCGCCGAAGCGCACGTAGAGCGGTACCACACGCCAGTTCGGAAAGCGCTGCGGCGCCTCGGGGAAGTCGGTGGTCGAGTCGACCACAACCGCGGTGTTCTGCGCGGTCAGCTCCATCAGACCGCCGCGCGCGCCGCGTCTCGGATCGCAGCGACGATCGGGTCGAGCCCGTCGTCCTTGCGCAGGCACGCAACCGCACCGGCCTCGGTCAACGCGTCCCGCTCGCGGATATTTGCGGAGGCGGTGAGGCAAACCACCGCGGTCTCCGGACAGGCCCCGAGGACCGCCCGTGTGGCCTGCACGCCGTCCAGGCCGGGCAGCCGGTAGTCCATCAGCACCACATCGGGGCTCAGCTCGGCGGCAACCGCCGCGGCGGCGGCGCCGTCGGAGACCGAGGCGACCACGTCCATGTCGGAGCGCAGCCCGAGAAGCAGCTCGAGTGCCTCGCGGAAGACCTCGTTGTCCTCGACCAGAACGACGCGGATCGGCTCGTTCACGATGCCATCACTCAACGGACAGTAGAAGCGGGTAGTGCGGCTGGCCGCCCTCGTGTACCTCGAGCTCGAGGTCGGGATGGTTCCGAGCGAGCTCGTCGAGGACCCCGTTCAGTGGCGGTGCGCCCTCGCCGGTGAGGACGGTGAGCACGTCACGCCGCGCGGCGAGCAGCCGGTCGAGCAGCAAGCGCGTCACCTCGTCGAGGCTCGCGTCCGCCGCGACGGCCTTGCCGTCGAGCAGCCCGAGATAGTTGCCTGCGCGCACCCGGATACCGTCCACGCTCGCGTCACGGGAGGCGACGGTCACCTCGCCGGTCGCCACCTGCTGGGCGGCTTCGCTCATCGCCGCGGCGTTCTCCTCGGCCGACCGCTCGCCGTGAAAGGCGACGAGCGCGGCCAGTCCGGCGGGAATCGACTCGGTCGGCACGACGTGGACCGGCTTGCCCGCGACCCGAGAGGCCTGCTCCGCGGCCATGACGACGTTCTTGTTGTTCGGGAGCAGGACGACCTCGTCCGCGGAGACCGCATCCACCGCCTCGAGCAGGTCGGCCGTGGAGGGGTTCATCGTCTGCCCACCCTCGATCACCTTCTCGGCGCCGAGACTCTTGAACAGGCGGCGGTTTCCCTCGCCCGCGACCACGGCGACCACGCCGGCACGCGAGGCGCCGCCGGGAAGCGCGGAGAGAAGCCGCTGTTCGCGCTGCTCGGTCTGGCGGTGCATGTCGGCGATCTCGATGCCCTCGATCGTCCCAACGTTCGTTCCGAGCGACAGCGCCGCGCCCGGGTCGTCCGTATGGACGTGAACCTTGAGCGCCTCGGGGTCGCCCACGACGAGCAGCGAGTCGCCGAGCCGGTCGAGCTCGGCCTCCAGCTCCTCGGCATCGAGGCCGTCGCCCTCGACCACGAACGTGGTGCAGTAGCGATAGCGCGAAGGCTCCAGGTGCACGGCTTCGACAGCCGGCTCGTCGCGCGCAGGTGGTTCGACAAGCGGCTCATCGGAGGCCACAGCGGCGAGCCCGCGAACGAGCTCGACGAGACCCGCGGCACCTGCATCCACCACGCCGGCCTCGCGCAGGACCTCGAGCTGCTCGGGGGTGCGCGCCACCGCCTCATAGCCGCGCTCGACGAGCCGCTTCAGCAGCGCCGCTGGCTCGACCTCGGCGCCTGCACTCTCCTCTGCGGCGGCGGCGAGCTCGCGGATAACCGTCAACATCGTCCCTTCGACCGGCTTGCGTACGGCGCGGTAGGCCTCGTCGCTCCCCCCGCGGACCGCACGTGCGACTGCCGTCGAGTCGATCGTCTCCGCAGCGCCCAGCACCTCGGCCGCACCGCGAACGATCTGCGAGAGGATCACGCCGGAGTTGCCGCGGGCCGACATCAGCGCAGCCCGCGTGGCCTCGCGCCCGAGAGTTGGGCGGTCGGTGGCGCTCGTGGCGTCCAGGGCTTCGACGAGCCCGCGCGCAGTCAGCGCGAGGTTCGTACCCGTGTCGCCGTCCGGAACCGGGTAGACGTTGAGGTCGTCGATCCTTCGGCGGCTCAGCTCGAGCGAGGCGAGCGCACCACGGGCGAGCTCGCGGGCGGTGTCGAGATCGTTCATGCGGACCGCTTTACATCCTGGATGTGCACGTCCACCGAGGCAACCTCCAGGCCGGTCAGGCGCTCGACCTCGTAGGCGACCTGCGAGCGAACGGTCGCGGCCACTTCGGCCAGGTTGAGCCCGTAGGCGACGACCACGTAGAGCTCGAGCGCGACCGCGCCGTCGAGGCTGCGGACGACGATCCCGCGCAGCGCCTTCCCCTTTGGCAAGAGCCGGGTAACGCGATCTCGCGCCGCGCCCGGTGCTCGCAGCGACATGCCGACGACGCCGTAGCACTCGGCGGCGGTCCGTCCCACGATCTGTGCGATCGCTTCGGGCGCGATCGTGATCCGTCCAAGCTCGGACGGGAGAGTGAGAGAGCTTTCGTCCACGCCCTGCGTTAGACGCGGGGGACGCCTCGGGCGGTTGCTCAGACGGCTTTTTGGACCTTGCCGCCCTTGATGCAGCGCGTGCAGACGTACGCCCGAGTCGCTTTCCCGCCGAGAAAGACGCGAACGCGCTGCAGGTTCGGGTTGAAGCGCCGCTTGGTGGCCACCATCGAATGGCTCCGGTTGTGGCCGAACGAAGGCTTCTTCCCACAGATGGCACAGACCTTGGACACGGCGGCGGATACTAGCTCAAGGCGGTCGCTTGTCGACGCCCACCATTGGAGGCCGTTCCGGCTTGCCGGTGCGGCCGTTTACGCCGGTGCGCTTCCGGCTGCCGCCCGAAGCTGCGAGAAGACGTCCGCCATCTCGAGGGCCGTGCGAGCCGCCTCGACACCCTTGTCGAGCCGCTCGCGTGCCTGCTCCTCCGTGTCGGTGGTCAACACCCCGAACGCAACCGGCACGCCTGTTTCCAGGCCGGCGAGCTGGAGACCGCTGGCCGCCTCGCTCGCGACGAACTCGAAGTGCGGCGTCTCGCCGCGCACCACGGCGCCGAGGGCGACGATGCAGGAGTAGCGTCGTGTCTTGGCCAGCGCCATCGCCGCGAGGGGCAGCTCGAAGGCGCCGGGGACCGGGATCACGGTCACCGCCTCCCGACCGACTCCTGAGCGCTCGAGCTCGTCCAGCGCCCGCGTGAGCAGCTCGCGCGTGAGCTCGCCGTTGAAGCGGGCGACGACGATGCCAACCGCCCTGCTCGAGCCGCTCGGCTTTCCCTCGATCACGCCATAGCCGTCGGGGATCCGGAGCTCGCCGGAAGCGTGCTCGGGCGAGCGCAGCCTTGGCAGCTCGTCCTCCTCGGCCGGGACGTCCTCGTCCGGCTCGAGCTCCGGCTCCGACTCCGGTTCCGCCTCGTTCTCGGGCTGAGCCTGCTCGTTCTCGAGCTCAACCTGCGTGACGTCCTCCAGGCGCTCCTCGTCGGGATCCGGTCCGAGACGCAGCCGGGGCCGGTCGAGTCCGTCGCTCACGTCTTGGGCTCCGCCTCGAAGCGGAGATCCTGGTGGTGGAGCCGATGGCCGAGCTTCTGGCGCTTGACCGCGAGGTAGCGCCGGTTCTCGGCATGCGGCGGCGTCTCGATCGGCACCTGCTCGACCACGGTCAGGCCGAAACCCTCGAGACCGCTGATCTTCTTGGGGTTGTTGGTCAGGATTCGGATCGTCGAGAGGCCGAGGTCGGCGAGGATCTGGTTCCCGATCCCCCAGTCGCGCGCGTCGGCCGGAAAGCCGAGCTCGAGGTTCGCCTCGACCGTGTCGAGCCCCGTCTCCTGCAGCTCGTAGGCGCGCAGCTTGTTCAGCAGGCCGATCCCGCGGCCCTCCTGAGCCATGTAGAGCAGGACGCCGCGGTCCTCGCGGCCGATCTGCAGCAGCGCCTGGTCGAGCTGCTCGCCGCAGTCGCAGCGGAGTGAATGGAAGACGTCGCCCGTCAGGCACTCGGAGTGCACGCGGACGAGCACGTCCGGCATCCCGTCGACCTCGCCCTTCACGAGCGCGAGGTGGTGCTTGTCGGTCAGTGTCTCGCGAAAGGCGACGGCCGTGAACTCGCCATAGCCGGTGGGGAGGCGCACGGAGGTCGTCCGCTCGACCAACTTCTCGTGACGGCGGCGGTACTCGATCAGGTCGGCGACGGTGATCAACTTCAGGCCGTGCTCGTCGCAGTACGTGATCAGGTCGGGCACGCGCGCCATCGTGCCGTCGTCGTTCATCACCTCGCAGACGACGCCTGCGGGGTTGAGCCCCGCGAGGCGGGCGAGATCGACCGCGGCTTCCGTCTGGCCGGCACGGCGCAGAACGCCACCTTGCTTCGCGCGCAGCGGGAAGACGTGGCCTGGCTGGACGAGATCCGCCGAGCCCTTGCTCGGGTCGATCGCGACCTGGATCGTGCGCGAACGATCGGGCGCCGAGATGCCGGTGGTGATGCCTTCCCGCGCCTCGATCGAAATCGTGAAGGCAGTGCCGAATGGAGCTTCGTTTCGGTCGGTCATCAACTGCAGCCGCAGCTCGTCGCAGCGCTCCTCGGTCAGGCAGAGGCAGATCAGGCCGCGGCCGTGGGTGGCCATGAAGTTGATCGCTTCAGGAGTCGCGAACTGCGCCGCGATCGTCAAATCACCCTCGTTCTCACGGTCGGCGGCGTCCACCACGACCACGAACTTGCCCTGGCGGATGTCCTCGATCGCCTCCTCGACGGTGGAGAAGGCGTTTGCGAGTTCGGTTGCGTCCATCTCGGGTCGGATCGTATCCCTCAGGACGGCGCGAGCCGCTCCGCGTACTTCGCCAGCAGGTCGACCTCGACGTTGACGTCATCGCCTCGTTCGAGTACGGCGAGCGTGGTCTCCTGCAGTGTGAACGGGACGAGTGCGATCTCGACGCCGCTGTCGTCGAGCGCGGCGACGGTCAGGGCGACGCCGTCAACGGTCAGCGAGCCCTTCTCCACGCAGTAGCGTAGAAGCTCCTGGTCGAGCGCGAGCCGGAGGCGCGCGCCGTCGCCGTCGGGCTCGACCGAGCGGACGCGGCCGAGGCCGTCGATGTGGCCCTGGACGAAGTGCCCGCCGAGCGGCTCGCCGACGCGGAGGGCCGGCTCGAGGTTGACCTCGGCGCCAGCCCTGAGGCGGCCGAGGTTCGAGCGGGCGATCGTCTCCGGGACCGCGTTGAAGGCGAGGCTGCCGTTCTCGACCGCGGTCGCGGTAAGGCAGCAGCCGGCGACGGCGATCGAGTCGCCGGGCTTGGTCGCGGCCGCCGTCGCGGGTGCTTCGATGCGCAGGCTCACGCCGCGGCCGTTCTCGCCTTGCTCGGCGCTTGTGACCCGGCCGCGCTCGCGGACGATGCCGGTGAACATGGCACGAAGGGTAACCGTGAGGTAACACGAGAGAGGCCCTGATTCCCGCGTGAGCCCGTCCTTGCAGGCTCGGCTCCGCGGTTCAGGAGCCGCCGAGGGCGAGCGCTTCGAGCGTCTCGCGGGCAACCATCTCGAGCTCGGCTCGCTTGCGATCTTCGCTGAGCTCCGCTCGCAGCTCCTCGACGGCCTCCACCTGCTCGGCGGCCAGCTCCCGGCACCCCACCTGCTCCAGCTCCCGCTGCAGCTCGTCGTCCGAGACATGCCTCGCCAGCCAGCGCGAGATCACGGTGACCAGGCGGTCGTCGGCTCGGGCTGTGGTCTCAGGGTTCGTGGACATAGGCCGTCAGCAACAGGTCTTCACCAACAGGCTCGGCCGCCAAACGGGACACGGCCTTCGGCTCCGGTAGCGCGGCAACCGGCCCGGCACCTTCACCGGAGATCGTCGGCGCGACGAACATGAGCAGCTTGTCCACGAGATCGGCTGTGAGAAAGGCGCCGGCCAGGGTTGGTCCGCCCTCCAGGAGGAGCGTTTGCACACCCTCTCCTGCAAGACTCGTCAGCTCCTCCTCGAGCGGCCCCGAGCGGAGCTCGAGCACCGAGCCTTCCGGGAGCGGGCCGCCGCCGAAAGCCAACCGCCGGGGTTGGCTCCGGGCGCCCACGTCGCGCGCGGTCAGCGCCGGATCGTCCGCCCGCACCGTGCCCATGCCGACGGCAACGGCATCGGAGGCCGCGCGCAGCTCGTGCACCCGCCGGCGGCTCGCCTCCCCCGAGACCCAGCGCGAGCCCGGCACGGTCACCCGGCCGTCCAGCGTCATCGCGACCTTGTAGGTGACGAAGGGGCGGCCTCGAGCGATCCAGATGCGCCAGGCCTCGTTCTGTAACCTGGCCTGCCACGAGTCGGTCACGACGACCTCGAGGCCGGCGTCGCGCAGGCGGTCGAAGCCTTTGCCATCCACCTTCGGGTTCGGGTCTCCGGCAGCAGCAACCACGCGAGCCACCCCGGCAGCGACCACGGCGTCGGCACAGGACGGCGTATCGCCGTGATGCGAGCACGGCTCGAGCGACACGTACAAGGTCGCTCCCCGCGCCCGCTCGCCCGCATCCTCGAGTGCAGCGACCTCTGCGTGAGGCGAACCGCGCCCCACGTACCAGCCCTCCCCCACAACCTCACCGTCGCGCACCAGCACGGCGCCGACGAGCGGATGCGTCTGCTCGACCTGCCCCCGGCCCCGCTCGGCGAGCGCGAGCGCCCGCTCGAGGCTCACGCTAATGCCTCGACGAGCCGGCGGTACGCGCGCGGCAGGTCCTCCGAGCCGAAGATCGCCGTGCCAGCGACGAAGAGGTTCGCGCCCGCGTCCTGTGCGTCGCGGATGTTCGCAAGGCCGATGCCGCCGTCCACCTGAATGGGCGTCGACTCGGGCAGAAGCCGGCGAAGCGCGCGAATGCGGTCGGGCGCTTCCGGCATGAACTGCTGCCCGGAGAACCCGGGATGGATGCTCATGCAGAGGACGAAGTCGACGCCTGCCCCGAGCGCAGCCTCCCCAGCCGCCTCTGGTGGGGTCTCAGGGTTGAAGGCCAGCCCGACCTCGAGGTCTTGCTCGCGTGCGAGGGCGACGACGCTGCGCAGGTCGCGGCAAGCCTCGTAGTGGACGGTGACGCTGTCGGCGCCGGCCTCGCGGAACTGCTCGAAGTGACGCTCCGGCGCCTCGACCATCAGGTGGCAGTCGAGCACGGCGCCCGCCGCATGGACGACCGGGGAGAGCGCCTGGAGCACGATCGGCCCCGTCGTGATCGGCGGGACGAAGTGGCCGTCGCCGACGTCGAAGTGAAAGACACGGACCTCGGCGCGAAGCAGCACCTCGATCTGCTCGCCGAGCCGAGAGAAGTCGGCGGCGTAGAGCGACGGCTCGACTTCCGCGGTGCGGATCCAGTCCTGCCAGCTCATGCCCGGGATCCTAGGCGGGCGATGAAGAACCCCGACGTTCGATCGCGGTGCGGCAGAGTCAACAGGAACTCGGGACGTCTCGGGTGCGCGAACTGCGGCCATTCCTCTCCCAGAGAGTCGGCCTCCAGCCCGGAGGCATCGACGATGGCCTCGTTCTCCTCCACGCTCAGCGTGCAGACGGTGTAGGCGATCGAGCCGCCGGGCCTCACCCGCTCAGCAGCTACGCGCAACAGGGCGAGCTGCAGCTCCGGCAGCGGCTTGCCGCGCCAGCGGAGGTCGGGGCGCGAGGCGAGCACGCCCAGCCCCGAGCAGGGCGCGTCGACGAGCACGCGGTCGAAATCGCGGAGATCGCCGGGCAGCCCGAGCGCGTCGGAGTTCACGACGCGCACGTTCGCTGCGCCCAGCCGGCGGCAGTTCGCCTCGAGCTCCCGCGCGCGCCCGGGATGCTTTTCGACCGCGACCACCTCCGCCGCCTTCTCGGCGAGCTGGGCCGCCTTGCCCCCGGGCGCAGCACAAAGGTCGAGCACCCGTTCACCCTCGCGCGCACCGACACAGAGGCCCGCGAGCTGCGAGCCTCGGCTCTGCGGCCAGATCAGGCCCGCTGCGAGCGCCTGCTCGTCCACTTGGGCTACTCGCAGCGCTCTTGGGATTTCCGGATCCGGCTCGCCTGCCACCTCGCCCTGCTTCAGACCGTTGCGCCGCACGACCGTCTCCGGGGGCTCGTTTTGTGCCCGCATGAGCGCCAGCGCCTCCTCCGGGCCGAGCTCGTGCCACCACGTTTGCGCCACCCAGTCCGGGTAGGAGTGCTTCAGCGCCGCCTCCTCCGGCGTTCCCTCGGGAAGCGCCTCGACGAGCTCCGGCAGCTCGAGGGTCAACCGTCGCATCACCGCGTTGGCGAACGAGACCGCCCGCTCGAGCCCCGCGTCGCGAACCAGCTCGACCGACTCGTTGACGGCCGCGTGCATCGCCACCTCCGAGTAGGCGAGCTGGTAGGCGCCCAGTCGGAGAGCGGATCGAACCGGCGGGTCGAGCTTGCTCACGGGCCGTCGGCCAAGAGCCTCGATTCCGTGGTCGAGCGTGCGGACACGCTGGATCGTCCCGTAGGCGAGGCGCTGGGCGAGTGCCCGCTCGCGCGGCTCGAGTCCGGCGGCCGCGGCCGGGAAGGCGCGATCCGCGTACGCCTCCTGCTCGAACACGCGCTGGACGGTCTCGAACGCCGCCCGTCGCGCGGGGGAGGCGCTCACCTGAGGCCGCGCAGGAACTCGTCGTAGCTCATCCGCCGCCGCCCCTCGGCCTGCACCTCGAGCGGCACGAGCTCCCCGTCCTCGATTCGCGCCCGCCAGACGGTCACCGGCCGACCGTGGAGTTCGCCCCGCGCGCCGATGTGCGGCGAGAGCGCCCTGATCCGGTTGAGCAACTCCTCCGGCGGACGGCTCCAGTCGAGCTCGCGATCCTCGGGGCCGATCTTGGCCGCGTACGTCAACCCCTCGTCGGCCTGTGGGGTCAGCTCAGGCTCCGGCAGAGCCTGCTCCAGGAGCTCCGCCGCGAGCTCGCCGGCGCGTGCCGAGACCGAGCCGAAGTCGTCCTCCTCGCCCACCGGAAACGCGCGCTGCGCCGCGATCGGGCCTGCGTCGAGCTCTGGCACCAGCCTGATGATCGAGACGCCCGTCTCCGCGTCGCCGGCCATCAGCGCCCGCTCGATCGGCGCGGCGCCGCGCCAGCGCGGGAGCAGAGAGGGGTGCACGTTCAGCCAGAGCGCCCGCTCGAGCACCGCCTCAGGGATCAAGAGCCCGTAGGCGGCGGCGACCACCGTGTCGACCTCGGGATCGAAGGCATCGTCGAGCCGCTCTGGCTGGCGCACCTCGATTCCGAGCCGCTCAGCCGCCTCCTTGGCCGGAGGGGGAGCGACGCGCCGACCCCGGCCGTGCGGCCGGTCGGGGCGAGTCAGGAGGTACGCGACCTCGTGGTTGGCTGCGAGCCGCTCGAGCACGTCGGCGCCGAGCGGAGCCGACGCGGCAACGGCCAGGCTCATGCGCTACCGGACGAGAACCGGCTGTGGCCGCAGGATCGCAAGCGCCTCCCGGCGTCCCTCCGGCGTCGTTCGGTCGAGGATCAGGACGCCGTCGAGGTGATCGAGCTCGTGCTGCGCGATGCGCGCGGGAAGGCCCTCCAGCTCGAGCCTGACCTCGTTCCCCTCCGGGTCGGTTGCCTCGATCGTGACGCGCTCGTGCCGCTCGACGGGGATCACCACGCCCTGGAGTGAGAGACAGCCCTCGGCGTCGCTGGCGTGCTCGTCCGAGCCCTCGGCGAGCCGTGGATTGACGAGCGCGACCGGATCCTGCTCCGGGTCGGGCAGGAACAGGAAGACGCGCCGCAGCACGCCGGCCTGCGTCGCCGCGAGCCCGAGCCCGTTCGCGTCGCGCAGCAGGTGCTCGAGCCGCTCGATCAGCCGGGCGAGATCGTCGTCGAAGCTCTCGACCTGTCGCGCCTGCATTCGCAGAACCGGGTCGGGGTACTGGCGGATCTGCGCAAGCGCAAGCCGCCGTCGAGCCTCGGCTTCAGGGTCGAGCTTGTCGTTCCGGACCTCGCCGGTCTCGTCCGCCACGCCCGCAGTGTAGGGATCAGAGGCTCTGTGGGTCCACGTCCACGACTGCGCTCAGCTTGGCCTTCCGCATCGCCGGAGCGGCCGCGGCCAGGAGCTGCGCCGCCCGGCCGGCCAGGCGCCGCGGCTCCGCGGTCTTCGCGACGAGCTGAGCCCGGTGGCGTCCACGCAGCCGCAGGAGCGGCGCGGGCCCGAGCAGCTCATCGGCTCCCTCGAGACCGGCCCGTAGCTCCTCGAGCAGCGCCTGCGGCCCACCCTCCGAAGGGCCGGAGACGAGCACGCGCACGATGTGACGGAACGGCGGGTAGCCGAGCTCCTTGCGCCGCGCGAGCTCGTCGGTCAGGAAGCGGGGCACATCGTGCCTCGCAGCGAGCTCGAGCGGCCGAGCGTCGGGCTGGAAGCTCTGCACGATCACCTTGCCCGGCGCATCGCGCCCGCTGCGCCCCGCCAACTGGGTCACGAGCTGGAATGTGCGCTCCTCGGCGCGGAAGTCCGGCTGCCCGAGGCCCGTGTCCGCATCCACGACGGCGGCCAGGTCGACGCCTGCGAAGTGATGGCCCTTCGCGACCATCTGCGTGCCCAGCAGGACGACGCGGTCGGCCTCGCGGAAGCGCCCAAGCGCGGCCGCCAGTTGCTCGGGGTCCGACGCGGTATCGGCATCGAGGCGGATCAGCTCGAGCTCGGGCACCTTCGCCGCCAGCTCCCGCTCGAGGCGCTGCGTGCCCGCTCCGATGCGAGCAAGGTCGACCGAGCGGCAGACGGAGCATTCCTCGGGAGCGGCTTCCGAGTGGCCGCAGTGGTGGCAGCGCAGCGACTCGTCGCGGTGGAGCACGAGCGCGACATCGCAATCCGGACATCGGAACGTCGTGCCGCAGGCGCGGCAATGCAGCGCCGGTGCGATACCGCGCCGGTTCAGGAGAAGGATTGCCTTGCCCCCTTTCTCTGCGACCTTTCCGAGCTCGGCGAGCAGCGGGGCCGAGAGCGGGTATCCGGCCTCACGGCGCAGGTCGACGAGGCGCACCGGCGGCAGGCCTCCGCCCAGGCGGGTCCCGAGGTCGAGCCGCTCGAGCCGCTGCCAGCTCTCCGGCCTCGGCGTCGCGCTGCCGTACAGCGCCACGGCGCCTTCGAGCGCCGCCCGCTTGGCGGTCACCGTCCGCGCGTCGTACCGCGGGTCGGACTCCTGCTTGTACGACGCGTCGTGCTCCTCGTCCACGCAGATCAAGCCGACCCCGCCCATCGGGGCGAAGATCGCCGAGCGCGCACCGACCACCACGCGGGCCTCGCCGCTCGCGATGCGCTCGCGCTCGTCGCGCCGTTCCGCGTCGGTCAACCCGGAGTGCAGGATCGCGACGGAGTCGCCGAAGCGAGCCCGGAACCGTCCGACGGTCTGCGGTGCCAGCGCGATCTCCGGCACGAGCACGATCGTCCCCAGCCCACGCTCGAGTGCGGCGGCCGCGGCCTGGAGGTAGACCTCGGTCTTGCCGCTGCCGGTGGCCCCGTAGAGGAGGAAGTGACCACCGCCCGCGTCCAGCGCTTCGACAACCTTCGACACCGCCGCGACCTGCGGCTCGCTCAGACGATCGGGAGCGGCCTCGCCTTCCAATGACTGGCGCTCTCCCGGCGGGGCCTGCTCCTTGCGCCTCGCGCGCCGCACCGGGGCGACCAGCTCGAGCGCCCGCGCCCGCGTCGAGCCGTAGTACTCCGCCAGCCAGAGCGCTAGATCGACGAGCACCGGCGGCAGCTCGTGCACGACCCGCTCGACCGGCACCGCCTTGACGCCGGGAGGGGGCGCGTCCACCACGTCCACGACCACGCCTCGCGCGCGCGAGCGGCCAAACGGCACCGAGACGACTGCTCCCTTGCTCGCACCGTCGGGCAGCTCGTAGGTGAACTCGCGCCCGGCAAGCGCACGGGTCGTGACGAGCGGGATGACGGTGCCGTACCGCACACCGCCGAGGCTAGTCGGACTTCTAGACGCCGGCGGCTTCGAGGATGAAGTCGGTGGCGAAGCCGAGCGTGAGCCCGATCGTGATCCCCCAAGCCGTGATCACCTTCGTCGAGAAGAGCCGGCAGACGTTCAAGAGCTCCATCACGACGTAGAGGATCGAGCCCGCAGCGAGGGCCAGGAATACGATCGACACCGAGGTCGACGTCCACGCCTGCCCGAGGAGGGTGCCGAAAAAGGTGGGGAACCCGCCGATCACACCGAGTAGGGCGAGGAAGCGCCAGCTCGGACGCTCGGCGTCGCCGGAGAGCGGCGCGACGATCCCGAAGCCCTCGGTCGCGTTGTGCAGCCCGAACCCGATCACCAGCACATAGGCGAGGCCGAACTTGTCCAGCGCCGCGGCCTGGCCAATGGCGAGGCCTTCGGAGAAGTTGTGCAGGCCAATCCCGGTCGCGATAAAGAGGGCGAGCCAGCGCGCCGGCGTCAGCCCGACGAAGTGCGAGCGTTCGAGCTCGGTCGCCGAAGCCGCGCCCGGGCCAAGGAAGCTCTTGCGCCGCCGGGTCTTCATCCAGCTGTCGTAGTAGACGAGCGACAGCAGCCCTACCGCGAACCCGCCTAAGGCAAGCGCGGAGTACAGCGAGAACTCACTCCACGCGTGCTCCTCGAGCCCCTCCTCGATCGGATGGACGACCTCCGCCAGCACGTCCCAGAAGAGGAAGAGCAGGATCCCGGTCGCGAACGCGCTGAGGAAGGCCTTGAAGCTCTGGCCGACATCGTGCAGCCGGCCCAGCGGGAGGCCGATGAAGATCGTGAACCCGGCGAGGGCGCCGAGCAGAAGAATCTGGCCCGTCGACATGCGCGGCCACATTAGCAGCAATGTAAGGGTGCCCTTACAAGTACCGTGAGTAGAGTTGCGCCGTGGCCCAGGGACATTCAGTCGACGAGTACCTGGAGACGATCTACTTCCTCGCGTTTCCGATCGGGGAGTACCGTCCGCAAACGCAGGGCGCGCCGACGCTCTCCGCCCGAGTGGCCGAGATGCTCGGAGTCTCGCGCGCGTCGGCCGGCGAGATGTTGAAGCGGCTGGAGGCGGAAGGGCTCGTCGAGCGAGGCGAGCACAAGGAGGCGATTCTGACGCCGTCCGGGCGCGAGCGGGCGGAGCGGGTCGTGCGCAAGCACCGGCTCGTCGAGCGCCTGCTGACGGACTTCATGGGCTACACCGCAGCCGAGGCGCACGTCCACGCCGACGAGATCGGCGAGAGCTTCAGCGACGACATGATCGAGCGGGTCAGCGAGAAGCTCGGCCACCCGGAGCGCTGCCCGCACGGCTGGCCGGTCGACACCGAGTTCGAGCAGACCGAGAACCGGGAACTGGCGGCGCTGTCCGAGCTCGGCCCCGGCAGCCGCGCCACGATCGTCCGCCTGGCCGAGCACGACGGCGAGCTCCTGCACTGGTTCTACGACCAGGGCTTCGTGCCCGGTACCGAGGTCGAGGTACAAGAGGCGCAGCCGGCGGCCGAACAGCTGACCGTTCGCCTCGACGGCGATGAGAAGTCGATCGGGGAGAAGGCCGCCGCCGGCCTGTTCGTGCGGCCGGTTTAAGCGGAGGCGTTCGCCGTCACGCCGGCCGCGGAGCGGAGCGCCTCGGCCTTGTCCGTCCGCTCCCAGGTGAAGTCATGGTCGTCGCGGCCGAAGTGGCCGTAGGCCGCGGTCTTCGCGAAGATCGGGCGACGAAGGTCGAGGTCGCGCAGGATCGCAGCGGGGCGCAGGTCGAAGTGCTCGGCGATCAGCTCCTCGATCCGCGGCACGGGGATCCGCTCGGTGCCGAACGTCCGCACGGCGATCGAGACGGGCTTGGCGACCCCGATCGCGTAGGCGACGTTGACCTCGCAGCGGTCCGCGAGCTCCGCTGCGACGACGTTCTTCGCCACGTAGCGCGCCGCGTAGGCCGCCGAGCGGTCGACCTTGGTCGGATCCTTTCCCGAGAACGCGCCGCCGCCGTGCCTCGCCGAGCCGCCGTACGTGTCGACGATGATCTTGCGGCCGGTCAGGCCGGTGTCGCCCATCGGCCCGCCGATCACGAACTTGCCGGTCGGGTTGACGTAGACGAACTCGCGCTCCTCGAGGCGCTTCTCGTCGTAGAGGTCGCGCGGGAGGATCGGGTGCAGGACGCGCTCGATCAGGTCGGGCTTGATCAGCGTCTCGGCGTCGCAGCCGTCAGCGTGCTGGGTCGAGACGAGGATCTGCTCGATCTCGACCGGCGACTGCCGCCCCTCGTCGTCCACCTCGTAGCGAACGGTCACCTGCGCCTTGCCGTCGGGACGCAGATAGGGCAGGTCGCCGACCTTGCGCACCTCGGCCAGCCGCTTGCAGATCTTGTGGGCGAGCATGATCGGGAGCGGCATCAGCTCCGGGGTCTCGCGCGTCGCGTAGCCGAACATCATCCCCTGGTCGCCCGCGCCGACCTGGTCGAGCGGATCGTCGTCGGACGGGTCGTGCTGCGTCTCGTACGAGGAGTCGACGCCCTGCGCGATGTCGGGCGACTGCTCGTCGATCGCCACGACGACGCCGCAGGTGTTGGCGTCGAAGCCCCACTCCGAGTGCGTGTAGCCGATCTCCGCGACCTTCTTGCGCACGAGCGAGGGAATGTCGACGTACGTTTCGGTCGTGATCTCGCCGGCGACGACGACGAGGCCGGTGGTGATCAGCGTCTCGCAGGCGACCCGGCCGGTCGGGTCGTCGGCGAGCACCGCGTCCAGCACGGTGTCCGAGACCTGGTCGGCGATCTTGTCCGGATGGCCTTCGGTGACGGACTCCGAGCTAAAGAAGAAGTCGCGTGTCCCCACGCGCGGGAGGCTACTTGATCTCTAGAAACGCGTCGAAGGATCTCTCGCTGCCGGTCCCTTCCGTCCAGGAAAGGAACGAGCGCAGGGGCCGGACGTTCTCGGTCACCTCCGCCGGCAGCGTCTGGCCGGCGAGGCCCGCCAGGCCTTCCAGCAGCGGGATCGCGTCCTTCAAGTCGATGTAGAAGAAGCCGCCTGTCGAGTCCGGCATCTCGGCCGCGGACTTCGCCTGCTCGAAGTCGGCGCTTCCGGTGAGCTTCGATCCGGTGCCATAGTCGGCGATCCCGTTGACCCCGCTCGTGACGAGCACCTTGTCGCCGAGCCCGCCGTAGTGGATCGCTATCTGGCCGAGATGGATCGTCTTCACGTCGTGGCCGCCCTGGCTACCCGGCTGCACCTGGCCCCCGTTCGTGGCGACGGCGAGCCGAGCGGCGAGCCGGTCGAGAGTCGAGAGAGCCGCGGCCTCGTCCTTCGTCTCGAGCGCGAGGGTCACCTCGGGGATCCCGACACCGGGGCGCACGTACAGCGCGACCTCGTTGTGGAGCAGCGCGAGGATGTCGTCGAAGGAAACTCCAAGCGCAGCCCGGATCTGCTGCAGCGCCTGCTCGAAGGTCGGATTGGACTCGAGCTTCTTCAGCTGGTCGCTCGTGCCCGCGCCGCGGAAGTTGAGGAACGCGAGCGCGTCGCCGGGAACGCCGTCCAGCAGCTTCGAGGAGAACTCTCCGCTCCCGAGGTTACCCCCACTCGAGGCTCCTCGCGCGCGGATGCCGTCGCTCTCCGCGCTCAATGAGGCCGCGACGAACTCGAGCTTGTCCAGGCCGAGCGTGGAGGGGTCGAACGGCGTGGCGCTCTTCTGCGACTGGGCCTGGATCAGCTCGCTCAGCTGCCGGCCGTCGACGTACGCCTTCACGAGCGCCTCACCCGGAAGCTTCTCCAGCGCGGCCTTGAACATGCTGTCGTCGGAAAGCCCCTCGCCGCCGCTGCCCCTGAGCGCGGCATCGATCTGTGCCTGGCTCTCGGAGACCGCATACCAGCCCTCGTCGATCTCCTTGTAGACGGCCGGCTCCTCGGACAGATCCTGGTCGCTGGCGTTCAACTTGGCGATCAGCGCCTTGAACTTGGCCGGGTCCTTCGGCTTCGTCAGCCCAACGGCCGACGTCTGATTGGCGCCCGGACCGGAGATGACCACGATGTCGACCTCGGGCCCAAGCGCCGGCTTGACGTCTTTGTCGTAGTCGACACCGTTGTCGGCCAGCCCTTGCCTCAGCCGAGCTAGGGCCTGGTCGCGGCCCGGGAACTTCTTTGAGAGCGTGTCGACCTGCTGCCACTGGCTCGAGCCGAGGTCGCTGTCGACCGCGACGAAGGCGAGGGCACCGGCCCGCACGAGCCTCGAGCCGGACTCGCCGAAGGCGGAGGTCGTCGCGGATCCACCGCCGCAGCCGACCAGGGCCACAACAAGCGTCGCCAGGAGCCCGGCGGGCAGAGATCGGGACCTGTACGTCATTCGCGAGTGGGTTGGCGGCCCATCAGATTCCCAGCTAACTCGTTCAGGTTCTCCCCGTCAAGGATTCGGCAAACCCCCTCGGTGATCGGCAGCTCGATCCCGAGCCGCCGGGAGAGATCGCGCAGGACCGGGGCGGTGGTCAACCCTTCGACGGTGCCGAGCTGGCCCGCCGCATCGTCGGGTGAGGTGCCCCTGGCGATCAGCTCGCCCGCCTGCCGGTTGCGGCCGTGGCGGCTCCAGCAGGTGACGATGAGGTCGCCCATGCCGGCGAGGCCGGAGAAGGTCTCGCTGCGGGCGCCGCAGGCCTCGCCCAGGCGCGCCATCTCCGCGAGGCCGCGCGCGATCACCGCCGCTTTCGCGTTGTCCCCGAGGCCGAGCCCGTCGACGCCTCCGGCGGCGAGCGCCATCACGTTCTTGGCGGCGGCACAGAGCTCGACGCCGACGACGTCCTCGTTCACGTAGACCCGGAAGGTGAGCGAGTTGACAGCCTCCTGAAGCTCGAGCGCGAGCCCTTGGTCCTTGCTGGCGATCACGGCTGCCGCGGGCAGGCCGTCGGCGATCTCCTCGGCGAAGTTCGGGCCGGAGAGCACCGCGGCGCCGCGGCGCTCGATGAGCTCGGAGAGGCGCGCGCCGGTCTCGGGGTCGAGCCCTTTGGTCAGGCTCAGTACGGGCGCGGCGCCCGGCAGCGTCCGCACCACCTGACCGAAGGCCCGGCTCGGCACCGCGATCACGTGCAGGTCGGCCCCTGCGAGCGAGGGATCGTCGACCGTGGTCGCCGAGACGCCGGAGAGGTCTGCGCTCGTCAGGTGGCGCGGGTTGTAACCGGTTTCCTCGATCGCTCGCGCCTGCTCGGGGTCGCGGCAGGCGAGCGTGACGTCGTGCCCGCGATTGGCGAGCAGGCTGCTGAAGGCCGTTCCCCACGCCCCCGCGCCAACGACTACCGCCTTCACGCGCCAACACTCTCACGGTGAAGCGGCGAACGGTCGATTCAGACGCCGAGCGGGCAACGCCTGCAGAACCTGAAGGAGACGACGCGAGCGCGCCTCATGACTTCCTCACGAAGTCGATCGAGACCGGCACGCCCTCGAGCTCGAAGCGCTCGCGCAGCTGGTTCTCCACCCAATAGCCGTAGTCCCGCGTGATCAAGGCGGGATCGTTGACGAAGAAGCGGAAGCGTGGCGGGCGCGTCTGTACCTGCGTTCCGTAGAGGAGGTTGAGGCGCTTGCCCGCCTTCGAGGGCGGCTCGCGCGCCTCCCGCAGCTCGGCCAGGAACCGGTTCAGCTCGGGCGTCCCGATCCGGCTGGTGTGCTTCTCGAAGAGTTGTTCGACCCGGTCGAGCAGGCGGCTGATCCCCCGGCCGGTCTTCGCGGAGACCGTGACGATCGGCGGCCGCTGGCGCAGCCGCGAGAGAAGCCGGGCCCGCACGTCCTCGAGCACGATCTGACCGATGTCCCATTTCGAGAGCACGACGATCGTCGAGCTCTGCGCCTTGCGGGCGATGTCCGCCACGGCGAGATCCTGATCGACGAGCCCTTCGCTCGCGTCCACCAGCACGAGCGCAACGTCCGCGCGCTCGGCAGCAGCGAGTGCCCTCAGCTCCGAGTAGTACTCGATCCCCTGGCGCTGCCTGCGCTTGCGCCGAATGCCCGCGGTGTCCACGAGCACGAACCTTCGCTCCCCTCTCTCGAGCACCGTGTCGATCGAATCACGGGTGGTGCCGGGGACCTCCGAGACGATCACGCGCTCCTCGCCCAACAAGGCGTTCAGGAGGCTCGACTTGCCCACGTTCGGGCGGCCGAGGATCGCGACGCGGATCGCATCCTCTCCCACCTCCCGTGGGCCGGCCCCGGGGAGCATGGAGATGACGGCGTCCAGCAGGTCTCCGGTGCCGTGGCCGTGGTGGGCCGAGACGGGGACCGGGTCGCCGAGGCCGAGGCGGTGGAACTCGAGCGCGAGCGTGTCCTGATCCGGATCGTCGATCTTGTTGGCGAGCAGCAGTACCGGCTTGTGGGAATGGCGCAGGATCCCGGCGAGCTCCTCGTCCCCCGGGGTCACGCCCGCGCGCGCGTCGACGACGAAGAGCACGAGGTCGGCATCGGCGATCGCCGTCCGGGCCTGGTCGGCGATCGAGCGCGTGATCGGCGAGGGATCGGCGATGTCCACGCCGCCGGTGTCGATCACGCGGAAGCGCCGGCCGTTCCAGTCGGCGACGAGCTCGTTGCGGTCACGCGTCACGCCCGGTGTCTCGTGGACGACCGTCGCACGCGATTCGGTCAGTCGGTTGACCAGCGTGGACTTACCGACGTTCGGAAACCCCACCACCGCCACGGTTCCCGCCAGCTCGTCTTGCATGGCCCTGATCAGGCCGGCTGCCGCGCCCGGACCAGCTCCTCGATCTGGGTGACCACGTCCTCGACGTCGAGGTCGGTCGTGTCGATCTGGACGGCGTCCTCCGCCGGGCGCATGCGCGCGGCGTCGCTCTGGTCGCGCAGGCGCAGGTCGGTTGCGAGAGCGTCGGCGCCGATCTCGGGCCGTTCGCTCAGCCGCCGGCTCGCGCGCACGCCCCGCTCGGCGTTGAGGTAGATCTTGACCTCTGCCTGGGGGGCGACCACGGTGCCGATGTCGCGGCCCTCGATGACGACGTCGCCGTCGTCGGCGAGCTCCTGCTGCCTCGCTCTCATCACGGCCCGCACCGCCGGGTGCCGCGCGACGACGGGGACGAGGCTGTCGATGTCGGCCTTGCGGATGGAAGAGGTGACGTCGGTATCGGCGATCCACACGCGCCGCTGCTCGTCGAAGCTGACCGGGTTGTCGGCCGCGAGCTCGCCGAGCTGCTCGCCCTGGGCCAGCGGCACGCTCCGCTGCCGGGCCAGCCAGGTGAGCGCTCGGTACATCGCGCCGGTATCGAGGTAGCCGAAACCCAACCGCTCGGCAAGTCGCCGGGCGACCGTGCTCTTGCCGGCCCCGGCGGGCCCGTCGATGGCGACAATCATCGTTGTGTGACCGAGTCGAGCAGCTCGAAAAACCCGGGGAAGCTTACAGCGACCGCTTCCGCTCCCTCGAGATCGACGCCCGTGGAGGAAAGCAGCCCCGCCACCGCCCCGAGCACGGCAATTCGGTGATCCCCCTGGGAGTCGACCGCCCCTCCCCTCGGCCGCGTCGGCACGCCGCGCACGCGGAAACCGTCGTCGCGCGGGGTGATCCGGACGCCGAGGCTCCGTAGCGCAGTCGTCACGGTTTCGATCCGGTCCGTCTCCTTCACGCGCAGCTCCCGTGCGCCTTCGACTCTGCTCTCCCCGCGCGCGCAAGCGGCGGCGAGGGCAAACAGCGGTAGCTCGTCCACGAGCCGGGGGATCTCGTCGGCCCGCACGCTGGTGGCGGTCAGCTCGGCCGAGTGAACCTCGACGTCGCCGACCGGCTCGCCACCGCTGCGCTGCCGGTGAAAGGTGGTGAGGCGCGCGCCCATGCGCTCGAGCACGTCGAGCAGACCGGTTCGCGTGGGGTTCAGGCCGACGTCGTGGATCGTGAGCTCGGAGCCGGGTAGCAGGGTGGCGGCGACGATGAACGGCGCGGCGGCCGAGAAGTCACCGGGAACGGAGAGCTCGGCCAAAGCCAGGTGCTCGGCCGGACCGACGGACACTCGCCCGGGGCGACTCGTCACCGGCCCGCCGGCCGCGGCGAGCAGACGCTCCGTGTGATCTCGCGTCGGAACCGGCTCGACCACGGTCGTGCGTCCCAGCGCGTAGAGGCCGGCGTGCAGGACGCAGGACTTGACCTGGGCACTCGCAATCGGCAGCTCGTAGAGGATGCCTTCCAGCTCCCCACCCTCGACGACGAGGGGCGGCCTCCCGTCCTCGGTCTCGACCTTCGCTCCCATCTGCGAGAGCGGCTCGGCCACGCGACCCACGGGCCGCCGCCGGAGCGAATCGTCTCCGGTCAACTCGAACCGCCCGGCCTGACCGGCGAGGATCCCGGCCAGGAGCCGGAGCGTCGTCCCCGAGTTGCCGCAGTCGAGCGGCGCGGCCGGCTGTCGGAGGCCCCGCAGCCCGGCGCCTTCGACCCGAACGGTGTCGACGTCGTCCTCGTGGACGGTCACCCCGAGCGCGCGCACCGCTGCCAGCGTGGACTCGGTGTCGGCCGAGCGGCCGAAGCCCTCGATCCGCAGCTCGCCTTCGCCGATCGCCCCGACGAAGACGGCCCGGTGCGAGATCGACTTGTCGCCGGGCACGGAGATGTGACCGCGCAATGCGGTGGCCGGCTCGATCTTCACGCGGCCAGCACCGGCAAGACCACGACGCCGTAGCCCTGCGACTCGAGCAGCGTCGCCGCCCGTCGCGCCTCGTCCTCGCCCGTGACCAGGAGCGTGAGCGTGCCGCCGCGGTCCGGCGAGACATGCTGCAACTCGAAGTCCTCGATGTTGATCCGCTCCGCGCCGAGCGCCTGGGTGATCCCTGCGAGCACGCCCGGCCGATCGGGGACGTGGACGCGGAGCTGCTGCAGCTCACCCGGATCCGGGAACGCGTCGGCCAGCATGCGGCGCCGGTTGCCTGCCGCCTCGCCGATCCAGCGGGCGAGGAAGCCGGCGTCGCCTGCGCCGAGGGCCGCCTCGAGCTGCTCCACGCGGCGGCGGTGCTCGGCCAGCGACTCCCGCAGCGCGGCAGCGTTCTCGACGAAGATGTCCACCCAGATGCGCGGGTTGGAGCCGGCCACGCGCGTCATGTCTCGCAGTGAGCCCCCGGCAGCGGCGAGCGGCTCGTGGCCCTCGACACGGGTCGCGCCGGCATGGTTCACGAGCAGGTTCGCGAGCGCGTGCGGGAGATGGCTCGTGAGCGCGACCAGCCGGTCGTGCGCCTCCGGATCGACCGCTACGGGGGTAGCGCCGAGCGCGGAGACGAAGCCGTGGACGAGCCGGTAGCGCGCTGGATCGGTTTCGGCAAGCGGCGTCAGGAACCAGGTCGCTCCGTCGAAGAGCTCCGCGCTGGCGTGCTCGGCCCCTCGCGCCTCGGAGCCGGAAACCGGGTGACCACCGACGAACCGCGGTGAGCCTCGGGCCGCCTCGCAGGCGCTGCCCTTGGTGGAGCCGACGTCGGTGACGGTCGTCTCGTCGCCGCTGGCCTCGAGTGCCGCCAGCACTTGAGCTGCGATCTGTGCGACCGGCGCCGCGACGACCACGAGCTCGGCGCCGGAGACCGCCGCTCCGAGCGAAGCAGCGGCCACGTCCACAGCGCCACGTTTCTCGGAGGCCTCGAGGGCGGTCGGATCCGGGTCGAAGCCGGCGACCAGCTCGGCCGCACCTGCGCGCTTCGCGGCGAGGGCGACCGACGCGCCGATCAGGCCCGTGCCGATCACCGCGAGGCGCCGCATCTCCACGAGCCCCAGGCTATCCGGGGCCGGGATGACCGCAGGCGGGTCCCATCCCTAACCCACCCACCCAGGGGAATAGATCGAGGGTAGGGGCTGAAGCGTCACCCGTGGGTGACGCGGGTGTGACCAGATCGGTTCGGTTCATGCCAGGGGCGAGCCGCCGAAGGGCTCAGCCGATCGTCTTGCCGAGCAGCTCGACAATCTCGCGCACCTCGCGCGCGAACTCGCCGAACTCCGCGGTCGGGATCTGCTGCGGCCCGTCACAGAGTGCCTGCTCGGGCGACGGGTGCGACTCCACGATGACACCGTCCGCTCCGACCGCCGCGGCTGCCCGGGCCAAGGGGAGCACCAGGTCGCGCCGCCCGGCGGCGTGAGAGGGATCGACGATCACGGGCAGGTGCGTCTCGCGCTTCAGCACGGCGACCGAGCCGAGGTCGAGCGTGTACCGCGTCGTCTGTTCGAAGGTCTTGATCCCGCGCTCGCAGAGGATGATCCGCTCGTTGCCCTCGCGTGCCACGTACTCGGCGGCCATGAGCAGCTCCTCGACCGAGGCCGCGGGCCCGCGCTTCAGCAGGACAGGCTTGTCCGCCCGGCCCACCTCAGCGAGCAGCATGAAGTTCTGCATGTTGCGCGCGCCGATCTGGATCACGTCCGCCGTGCCGAGCACCGCCTCGACGTGCCGGGGGTCCATCAGCTCCGTCACCACCGGCAGGCCCGTCTCCTCGCTCGCCTCCCGCAGGATCGTCAGCGCCTCGTCGCCCAACCCTTGGAAGGTGTACGGCGAGGTGCGTGGCTTGAAAGCGCCGCCGCGCAGCATCGTCGCGCCCGCCTTTGCGACCGCCCTCGCCGTTTCCAACGTCTGCTCGCGGTATTCGACGGTGCACGGCCCGGCGATCAGTCCGAAGAACCCGTCGCCGATCCGCCTTCCGTCCACCTCGATCACGGTCGGATCGGGCGAGACCTCGCGCGAGACGAGCTTGTACGGCTTGAGGATCGGCAGCACCTGCTCGACCCCGGGGTAGCCCTCGAGCGGCAGCGTCGCCAGCAGCTCCCGCTCGCCGATCGCGCCGATGACCGTCGACTCGCGGCCGCGCGTCACGCGTGCGTCCACGCCGGCCTCCTGCAGCCGCGCGAGCACGTGCTCGGTCTGGTCCGCCGTCGCACCGACCGCCATCACGATCATGAGCTCGGGAGAACCGTTCACGGCCACGGTCCGGCTGAGTCTAGTTGCGATACTTGAGCCAGAAATGGCGCGCATCTTCTCCGGCATCCAGCCCACAGGGGCGAAGCACTTCGGCAACTTCAGCGGCGGCTTCCGCCAGTACGCCGCAACGCAGGAACAGGGCGAAGCCTTCATCTGCGTCGTCGACCTGCACTCGATCACCGTCGCCTACGAACCGGCGGAGCTGCGCGAGACCACGCTCGATCTCGCGGCGATGCTCTTCGCAACCGGGCTCGACCCCGAGCGCTCGACCGTCTTCCTCCAGAGCCATGTGCCGGCGCACGCGGAGTCGGCCTGGCTCCTCTCGGGTGTCGCCACCTTCGGCGAGCTCCGCCGCATGACGCAGTTCAAGGAGAAGGGCGAGCAGCAGGAGTCGGTCACCGCCGGCC
Organism: Gaiellaceae bacterium; assembly: GCA_035296785.1. Taxonomy (GTDB): domain Bacteria; phylum Actinomycetota; class Thermoleophilia; order Gaiellales; family Gaiellaceae; genus AC-32. The sequence continues at coordinate 14,221 of DATHAF010000004.1, read as the reverse complement.
TCTTCACCTATCCCGTCCTGATGGCGGGCGACATCCTGATCTACCAGACCGATCTCGTCCCGATCGGCGACGACCAGCGCCAGCACCTCGAGCTCGCCCGGGACGTCGCGGAGCGGTTCAACGCTCGCTTCGGCGAGATCTTCAAGCTCCCCGAGGGGATCTACCCCGAGGTCGGTGCGCGGATCATGGATCTCCAGGAACCACAGAAGAAGATGTCCACCACAGGCGGTACCGCGCAGGGCACGGTGGGCCTGCTCGACCCGCCCGAGGTCGTGCGCAAGAAGTTCAAGAGCGCCGTCACGGACTCGGGCACCGAGGTGCGCCACTCCCGCGAGGAGAAGCCCGGGATCTCCAATCTGATCGAGATCATGTCGGTCGCGACCGGCGAGGCGATCCCCGAGATCGAGGCCCGCTACGACGGCCAGGGCTACGGCCCGTTCAAGGAGGAGGTCGCCGAGGCGGTCGTCGCTTTGCTCGGCCCCATCCAGCAGCGTTACGAGGAGCTCCGAGCGGACGAGAGCGAGCTCCGCTCGTTGCTCGCGAGAGGCGCCGAAAAGGCGAAGGCCGCCTCCGCTCCCACGCTCGAACAGATGTACGAGCGCATGGGGTTCGCCCGGCTCTGACCTGTCGTGTTGCCTTCGACCGCACCGGGCGTATAGGTTCATACTTGTACGACTACCCGGGGAGAGGAGTACTCATGAAACGTTGGGCCCGCTGGCTCGCGCCGGCATTTCTGGGCGCGACTGCGTTCGTTCTCACGGTCACGGCGGGAAGCGCGATTGCAAAACATGACGGGAGGCCCGTCGATCGCGTCGTGATGTTCTCATCCGACGGCATGCGCCCAGACCTGATGGAGCGCTACGCCAAGGCGGGCTACATGCCCACCTACAAGAAATTGATGAAGCACGGGGTCACCGGCAAGAACGGGATGGTTCACTCCTTCCCGCCCAACACCGGCGTCGGCTGGTACACGATGGCCACCGGCACCTACCCGTCCGAGCACGGCTCGACCAACAACACGTTCTTCCGCGGCGGCGACGCGTTCTCCAGTCGCACCTCGTTCTCGGCTGCGGGCGTGCTGCAGGCGGACACTATTGCGAATGCGGCCGAGCGCGCCGGCAAGAAGGTTGCCCAGATCGACTGGGTCGGCGGCGCGGCGGCGAACATCGACGGCCCGACGGTCGACTTCACGAACTTCTTCTCCAACCGCGGCGTGCTCGTCGGCGCCGCCAACGCAGTCGAGCAGGCGGGATCAGCCTTCTTCGGCGTCACGTACCAGGTCGCGTCCGCGCCAGTCCCGGCCGCGGGTTGGATTGGCGTCCCGACGGGCGACCCAGCGGCGCCACCGAAGGAGACGACGTGGTCGATTCCGTCCACGTTTGCGGCGCAGAACCCCAGCCGCACGTACAACGTCTACTTCTACGACAGCGTCACCGGCGGTGGCGCGAGCTACGACCATGCAATCGTGAGCCCGGTCGGCAAGACGGGCGCAGCCCCGTCCGTGGACCTGGGAGTGGGCGACTTCCTTCCGGTGAAGCTGATGGGCGCCAACGGACTGATCGGCACCCGGGCCGGGCAGACCGTCGGCCACTACGTCAAGCTGATCTCGCTCGAGCCGAACCTGAGCAACTTCAAGCTCTACGACACCTCGCTCGCCCGTGCGATCGCCAAATGCGGCTCGCCGTGCAGCAGCCTGCCGGCCGGCGGCGCCGGTGAGGACCGGCTCGAGAAGTACATCGCCGACAACCTGCTCCCGTGGGCGGCAGCCGACTTCGCGCCCGAGGAGGCCGGCGTCGTCGACGAAGACACCTACATCCAGCAGGGCCGCGATCTCGAGCGGGCGTACAGCCTCCAGGTGATCAACTACATCCTCGGGACGCTTCAGCCCGACACCGACCTGGCGATGGTCGGCTACCCGTTCACCGACGAGGTCTCGCACCAGTTCATGGCCCTCGTCAGCCCGACGGACATCGACGGCAACCCCAACCCGTGCTACGACGTCAGCCCGAAGTTCGACGACGTCACGTGCACCGGCCGGGGCACCGCTCATCGCGTCGCGGTCCGCGAGGGCTACATCCGCAGCGCCTATGTGGATGCCGATGAGAAGCTCGAGATCACGCGTGGCCTGATGGGCGGCAACCCGACCACCTTCGCCGGCTCCGACCACGGCTTCGCACCGCAGTGGTATGCGGTCAACGCGAACAAGGTGCTGAACGACGCGACCGTCGGCGGTGTCTCCCTGCACGTCGGGGGCTCAGGCGCCTCCAACTGCAGTGCGATCGTTGCCCCGACAACGACACCCCCGACGCCGGTATCGACGACCAACACCGACCTGACGAAGGCGTGCTGGGCCGGCGGGACGATTCAGATCTACATCAACCCCGCCCGCCTCAAGAGTGCGGCGAACCCATCGTTCCCGACCTATGAGGAGACGCGGACAGCTGTCCGGAATGCCTTCCTCGCGCTGAACACGCCGACGCAACACGTCGTCGCCCGGGTGCTCGACAAGGAGGCCCTGAGGAACGTAGACGGCTCCGACTCGTTGCACCCGAATCGCAGCGGCGATGTCGTCGTGATCCTGCGGCCCCCGTACCAGTCCGATGCGGGCACGCCCGGCCAGACGATCGCGCTGTCGCACTTCTTCGGACAGCACGGGTTCGAGCCGAACCTGGTCAACCTCGCCAACAACGTCAACATGCGCGCGACGTTCGTCCTGGGCGGCCCGGGTGTGCGGAAGAAGGACGGCATGAAGGGCCTGCGGGCGGTCGACATCGCCCCGACGCTCGCGTTCCTGATGAACATCCCCGGCCCCCAGAACGCGCGCGGCCGGATCCTCTACAAGGCGGTCAAGGGAACGAGCCAACTGCGCGAGGTCACGATCCTCGACGTGAGCGACTACCACGGCCAGCTGATTCCGCTGAGCGAGGCTGCCGACACGCTGGGGCCGACGTTCGGTATCGGCGGGGCAGCGTTCCTGAAGAAGTGGTTCGAGATCTACGAGGCGGAAGCCGCCCTGTCGGGGAAGAACGCCTCCTGGCGGGTGATCGAGATGATGGCCGGCGACTCCACCGGCGCAACTCCGCCGATCTCGAACTCCTTTGGCGACATCCCGACGATCGAGATGCAGAACCTGATGGGCATCGACATAGACGGGCTCGGCAACCACAACTTCGACCGCGGGGCCGACTACCTGCGCCACACGCTGATCCCGATCGCCAACTTCCCGTTCGTCTCCGCGAACGTGGTGGATGCGGACGGGAACACGCCGCCGGAGTGGTCGAAGTCCCACGTGTTCAACTTCGGCCACGGCGTCAAAGTGGCCTTCGTCGGCTTCACGAACGACGACGCGCACACGCTGACCAAGCCGGGCTCCTTCGACCCGTTCGTCGTGCCGATCCCGGACCCGATTCCGGCCGTCAACGCCGAGGCCGCACGACTCGCGAAGAAGATGGACGCCATCGTCGCCATGGGTCATTACGGCGCCACGGGCGGAACGCTCTCGAACCCGACCGGGCCGCTGATCGATCTCGCCGACAACGTTTCGAACGTCGACGTCGTCGTCGGCGACCACACCGACTTCCAGGTCATCACGACGCGGCCGAACGGTGTGCTCGCGACCGAGAACCGCAGCAAGAGTCTGCGCTTCACGCGGATCAGGATGGTAATCGGGCCTGGAAAGCAGGGCGTCGTCTACAAGACGGCCGACTTCCACAAGCCGTGGAACATCGGCCTCGCGCCCGATCCGGCGATCCAGGCAAGGATCGACGAGCTCAACGCCGCGCTGCTGCCGATTCTCGGCACGAAGGTCGGCGAATCGAACGTGGCCATCCCGCGTAGTGACGCGTGCGCAGCCGCGACGGGCCGGATCGACGGCCGAGCCTGCGAGTCGCTCGTCGGCGACGTCGTCACCGACGCGATGCGACAGCAGTACGGCACGGACTTCGCCATCACCAACTCCGGCGGGCTCCGTGACAACCTGACCTGCCCAATCGTGGACAGCGCGACGGACTTCTGCCCGCCGTCTCTGTATCCGTTCGCGGCCGGTCACTTCCCGATCACCCGCGGGCAGGTGCTCGCGGTGCTTCCGTTCGGAAACCAGTCGGCGACGACGAACGTGGACGGGGTGCTCCTGAAGGAGTTCCTCGAGACCGCGGTCTCGACGCCGCCGAACGTCACCATCGGCCGTTTCGGCCAGGTGTCAGGCCTCTGCGTCGAGTACAACGTCGAGGCGCCCGCGAAGACGTTCACCGCGGCCGGGGTCGGTATTCTCGGAACCGGCAGCCGGGTGACCCGCGTTGTGCGACAAGGCCCGGGTGGCGAGTGCAACTTCACGACCGGCACGCCGGTCGGCCTGACGGCCGCAGACCACTACACGCTCACCATCAACGACTTCATGCTGGCGGGCGGAGACGGGTACCCGGACGTGAGAGGGCCCGGAGCGGCGACGCAGGACCTGCTCGACCAAGACGTTGCGGACTACCTCGATGCGCAGGGCGGCGTCATCTCACCCGCGATCCAGGGACGGGTGCATTGCTTCGACCCGAACCCCGGCGTAGGCGTCAACTGCACCACCGGTTCTCCGTAAGCAACCCAGCCTAGGGAGCCCGCCGCCCCACGCGGCGGGCTCCCACTCCTACGAGAGCGGCCGCCGCGAGCACACCGGTCGCGATCGCTGCGCCGAGCAGCCAGCCGCTCGTGCCGCCGCCGTCTTTCGCCCTCAGCGGATCCGGCGCGTAGCCGAGGAAGCCGGTGATCGCGAAGCGCGCGCCGTCCGCGCGGCCCGGCACGCGCCAGCTGAAGATGCGCTGAATCCGGTCCGGATGCTCTTGCACCGCCCGGGGTGGCTGGCGCCCGGTCCAGTGGATCCGGTGGTCGTGCCACTCGTAGGTGGCGCCCGGCGCCACGCGACGCCAGTGCGGGCGCGCGCTCGGGTCGATCACGCCCGGCTTGAGCGGCCGTGGAAGACGGAAGCGATTCAGGTGCGCTGCCGGCGAGAGCGTGTTCGCATAGACGCCGGTCTTGTCGAAGCGCAGGTAGGGCTCGCCCTCGTAGCCGAGGATCACGATCGTCTTGCCGCTGTAGTTGCTGACGCGCAGACGGTCGTCGCCGCCGAGCACGAGCGCGTTCACGCCGAGCACGTTCGGGACGACCGCCGAGACCGTCGACACGTAGCCCGTGAGAGTGCTGCCTGGATGCGCGCTCACGGTCGCAGGAAGCGCCAGCGCGGCCAGCGCAAGCGAGGAGAGCGCCCGTCTCATCGCTTCGCAGTCTCGCGAAGCTGCTCGAGCTCGTGCAGCTCGAGCTCACGCGAATCACCAGGCTCGAGGCCGTCCAGGGTGAGTCCCGCGTAGCGGCTTCGGTGAAGCCGCCTGACGGGGTGGCCGACCGCGGCGAGCATCCGCTTCACCTGGTGCTTGCGGCCCTCGTGGATAGAGAGCTCAACCCGATTCGAGCCCAGGCGACGCGCCTCTGCGGGCGCGGTCGGCCCGTCGTCGAGCTCGATCCCCGCACGGAGCTGATCGAGGGCCGCGTCGGACGGCTCCCCCTCGACCTCTGCCTCGTAGACCTTCTCGACCTCGTAGCGCGGGTGAGCCAGCCTGTGGGCGAGCTCGCCGTCGTTCGTCAGCAGGAGCGCGCCGGTCGTGTCGGCATCGAGCCGGCCGACCGGCACGACCCGCGACGGGTGCTCGACCAGGTCGACGACCGTTCTTCGGCCCTCTGGGTCGCGGGCGGTGGTGACGACACCGGCCGGCTTGTGCAGGAGCACGTACGCGAGCGGCCGCAGCTCGATCGGATTGCCGTTGACCTGCACCCGGTCACGCGACTCCACGAAGGTGTTCAGCTGCCCAGGCTCGCCGTTGACCGTGACGCGGCCTGCCTTGATCAGCTCATCGGCCCCGCGGCGAGAGGCGACCCCGGCGCGAGCGAGGTAGGCGTTCAGGCGCATGCGCGCCCATTATCCGAGCGCCCTATGCTGGGCGGCGTTCCGCCACCGACTCGAGCCGGGTGCGAATCTCGTCGGTGCGCTCGCCCAGGTCGTCCAGGCGCGGCAGCTCGGAGAGTGACTGAAGTCCGAACACACGCTCGAAGAGCGGGGTCGCCCGATAGCGCACCGCGCCGCCCACACCCTCCTCGCGCCCTGCCTCGGCAATCAGCCCACGCTCGACCAGCCCGGCGACCACCGAGTCGGCGGCGACGCCACGGATCCGCGCGATCTCCGGGCGGCTCACCGGGCCGAGGTAGGCGACGATCGCCAACGTCTCGAGGCTCGCCGCCGAGAGCCCGCGCTCGACCGGCCGCTCGAATAGCCGTCCGCAGGCCTCGGCCGCCTCGCGCGAGGCGCGAAACGCCCAGCCCCCCGCCACGTGCTCTAGCACGATCCCGCTGCGGCCCTCGGCGAATCGTTCCGTCAGCAGCCGCAGAGCCGTCTCGACCCGCTCGACGTCGTCGTCTGCGGCCACTCCCAGATCCTCGACCGAGAGCGGCTGTGAGGCGACCACGAGCAGCGCCTCGAGCGTGAGCGCGAGCCGGTCGACCGGGCTCGCGGTGATCAGGCGGAGCGGGCGATCCATTCCTGACTCCTCTCTTCGAGGGCTTCGGCCCGCTGAACGCGGATCGGGGCAAGGGGCGCCGCCTGCTCCAGGGAAACCTCGTCCGAGCGGCGGAGCTCCAGCAACGCCAGGAACGCGACCGCCTGCTCGATGCGGGTAAGCCCGCCCACCTCGGCGTCGAGATCGAATCGTCGCCGCCTCCGCAGCACGGCACGGAAGCGATCCAGGAACTGCGAGACCGGCGGGAAGCGCAGCTCGAGGTGCGCCAGGGAGACCGACGGCGGTTCGGCCGCCAGCAAGCGCAGCGCGACCGCCAGCGACTCCGCCTCCTGTGGGGCAAGCCGTCGCTCGATGCGTGGCGCGAGCGGCGCCGGCCCGAGCCGGAAGAAGCGATCTCCCTCGGCCTCCAGCCGCTCCGCAAGCCAGGCCGCAGCTTCCTTCGCGCGCCGGTACTCGGCCAGGCGCCGGGCCAGCTCCTCCGCAGCCTCCTCGGGCTCGAGCTCCGAGAGCTCCGCCTCCTCGTCCGGGAAGAGCCCGCGCGCCTTCAGCTCCAACAGGGCCGCGACGAGCACGAGGAACTCGCCACAGGCCTCGAGATCGAGCTCGCCGCGCTCGGCGAGCCGCTCGCAGAAAGCGACGACGATCCCCGCCACGTCCACCTCGGCCAGGTCGAGCTCCTCCTTCAGCACGAGCGTCAGGAGCAGGTCGAACGGGCCCTCGAAGGCGTCGAGGTTCAGTTCGAGCTCACGCACGATCACGTGTGGTCCCCCCGGGGCCATTGCCGCGCTGCTGGGGTGCGAGCAGCAAGCCAGGCAAGGACGCAGGTCGCGTTCGTAGCCGCAGTGCTACGGGCGCGACCGAGGACGCGGCATGGCGCCGTCTGATCGCGCGCCAGCGGCCCGGAGGATGGTGCCGGGGGAGCCACGAACATGAACCTAGCGGGAGGGCCGGACGCGGCTCTTGGGGATCGCCATTGCCGGGCCCTCCGGCTCCTGGCGACGTGGGCGTCTCGGCTCGTGCTCGCCGCCGCGCAGGAACTGCCACCAGACGAAGAAGGCCGTCGAGACGCAGAAGACGACGATCGAGACCCACGCGTTCAGACGCAGCCCGGCGAAATGGTGCGCGGGATCGATGCGCAAGAGCTCCTCGACGAAGCGCCCCGCCGTGTAGTACGAGACGTAGAGCGCGAAGAGCGCCGGCGGCCGGAAGCGGAAGCGGCGGTCGAGCAGGAGCAGCAGCCCCACTCCGACGAGGTCGTAGATGAACTCGAAGAGGAAGGTCGGCTGGAACGTGGTGTTGTCCTCATAGCCCGAGACCCGGTGCTCGAAGTCGATCTCCACGCCCCAGGACTGGTCGGTCGGCTTGCCGTAGAGCTCCTGGTTCCACCAGTTCCCCCAGCGGCCGATCCCCTGCGCGAGCAGCAGCCCCGGCGCGACGGCGTCCATGAAGTCCCGCACGCGGGCGCCCTCGCGGCGGACGATGATCGCGCCGACGAGGCATCCGAGCAGGATCCCGCCCCAGACGCCGAGACCGCCCTCCCAGACCGCGAAGACCCCTTTCCACTTCGGGCTGGAGACCTCGCCCCAGTTCGTGATGTCGTGGTAGGCGCGGGCGCCGACGATCCCGGCGGCCACCCCCCAGACCGCGACCTTCAGCACGAGATCCCAGTCGCCGCCCCGGCGTATCCAGCGAATCCCGGTCAGCCAGATCGCCGCCGCGATCGCGAGCAGCAGCATCAGGCCGTACATGTGGATCGTCAGCGGCCCGAGATCGACTGTGCCGGTGTGCGGCGAGGGAATGGAGGCGAGGATCACCGGGGGCACATTCTGCCCCGGCGCCGCAACGCCTGCCTACCCGACGTGCCTAGATCAGAATGTCGAGCGCAGTCTCGTACGGGCAGCCCTGCTTGATCAGCTCGACCGCGAAGTGCAGGTCGATGTCGTGCCTGGCAGCCAGTGCGAGGGCATCACTCGGGTCGTAGCCGGCGCGAACGAGCTCCTCGGCCCGCCAACGCTCGATCCGATCCAGCTCGGTCTCGGGGGAGATCTGAAGTTCAGCCGCAGTCATCCTTTCGTATTCGGTGATCGCGGCTGAGCGGATCTCCCCCTGCTGGGGGATCTGACTCACCCTGAACGGATGAGCCGCCCGATCCGGAGCGCCTCGGCCTTCGTCAGCTCGCCCTCCAGGCGCAGCGTGAGCTCCCCGTCGACCCAGAGCAGCACGTTGCCGCGGATCTTCACGGTGCGCTGGCGGAACTCACCTCGCTGGTTGAAGTAGGTGAGCGTGTGCGGTCCGCCTTCGAGCCAGAGACCCGGCTCGCCGCTCACCCGCACCGGCTCGATTACGGTCTTCCCGCCTACCGACTTCTTCAGCAGGTCGACGTTCCCGGAGCGGTACTCGGAGAGCAGCAGTGGGCGGCCCTCGGCGCGTAGCACCACCGACGCCAGGGCGCCTTCGAGCACGTAGACGCGGCTCGGGTTCGTCCGCGGCGGCAGCGCCAGCTGGAAGCCGACCACTCGCGCCGCCTGGTCGGGCGAGAGCGGCCTGCCGAGCCCACCCGCCTGCGAGCGCTCGGCTGCGGATGGCAGCGTCTCGACCCGCTCGATGGTCACGCCGCGCAGGTGGAACCACTTCAGGATCGTCGTGCGCGCCTGGGGCACCGCGAAGGCCGCCCCGACCGCCACGGCGAGGACCGCGAACGCGACCGCGACGAGCCTCCACGGGAAGGGCCGCCGGTCGAGCCGCGCGAGAACCGCCGAGGCTACGTCGGGCTCCCGCGGGTAGGCGAGCTCCTGCCCCAGCCGTTGCAGCTGCCGCTCGAGCGAGCTCATTCGTCCTCCTCCCCCAGCTCGTCCCGCAGGCGCGCGAGCGCGCGCGCGAGGCGTGACTTGACCGTGCCTCGTCTGACTCCCAGCACGGCCGCTGTCTCTTCCTCCGAGAGCTCGAAGAAGTAGCGGCAGGCGATCGTCAGGCGATGCTCCTCGGAGAGCGTGTTCACGGCCCCGAGGAGCCGGGCCCGGGTCTCGCCGCCGAGCAAAGCCGCCTCGGGGGACGGGACCGCGTCCCCCGGGCGGTCTGCGGCGGCCACGCGCAGCGCGAGAGCCTCGCGCCGGCCGGCCGAGCGGCGGCGGTTGCGCGCCTCGTTCGAGACGATGCGCAGCAGCCAGGGCCGAAGCGGAGAGCCGCGGCGGAAGCGGCCCAGCGCGCGGTAGGCCTTGACGAAGCCGTCCTGAACGGCCTCCTCGGCATCGGCGGCGCTCCCGCTGAGCAGGTAGGCGGTGCGAAAGGCGAGTCCCTGATATCCGCGCACGATGGTCTCCCACGCGCGAAGATCGCCCCGCTTGGCGCGCTCGACGAGCTCCGCGTCGTCCAGTGGTCGGTCCACCACTGTCCGATCTACACCGCCAAGTGCAGTAGGGTTCCGCCCCATGCAGGCACGCGTTGCACGGTACGAAGTTGGCATGGATCGCATCCAGGACGCAATCGACGCCTTCGGAGAAGCGGCCAAGGACATCGAGCAGCTCGACGGATTCGCCGGCGGCTACATCCTCGTCGACCACGAGGATGGCCGGACGATGACGATCACGCTCTGGGAGAACGACGCCGCGCTCGAGGAGAGCGAGAAGGCCGCTCGCTCCGCCCGGAACAAGGCGTCGGCAGACGTCGGTGGCTCGGTCCTGTCGGTCGAGAAGTTCGAAGTCACGCAGGAGCTCACCTCGCGCACGACCGGCGTCTAGCCGCCGGTAGGCTCGACCCATGCCGAAGCTCGTGGGGATCAACCACGTTGCGCTCGAGGTGGGCGATCTCGAGCGGGCGCTGGGGTGGTACGGCAGGATCTTCGAGTTCGACATCGTCCGCGAGCCGGAGTTCCCGCACATGGCCTTCCTGCAGATGGGCGACCAGTTCCTCAACCTGACCGAGGGACGGACGCAGACGCCCGACGAAGAACGCCATTTCGGGCTCGTCGTCGACGACAAGCAGGCGACGCGCGAGGCACTCGAGGCAGCGGGCGCGGAGATCGTGCCCGGTCGCGGCCTCGACTTCCTCGATCCCTGGGGCAACCGCGTCCAGGTCGTGGAATACGGCGACATCCAGTTGTCGAAGACGGCCGAGGTGATGCGAGGCATGGGCCTCGAGCTGCCGAAGTCCGAGCGGGCTCTGGCCGAGCTGCGCGAGAACGGGCTCGCCTAGGCCACGGCGGCTTCGCCGAGCAAGGCCTTCACCTCGGCGAAGAAGTCCGGCTCGGGCTTCACCTTGTACTCCGAGCCGAACTGGAAGGTGCGCGGGCCCTCCGAGGTGACGAGATCGATCACGACCGGCGCCTCGCCGGGGAAGTCCTTCACCACGGCTGCGAGCTCGCGGATGATCCCCGCCCCCGCCTTGCGTGCGTCCAGCTTCAGCCGCACCTCCCTGCGCTCGGGAGTCGCCTCGAACCCGGCCACCTCGAGCGCGATCAGCTTCGTCTCGCCCTCCTTGTGGTCGATGCGCGCCTTGACGACGAGCACCTCGTCCACGAGGAGCAGCTCCCGCGCCGCCGCGTAGACGGAGTTGAAGACGACCACCTCGGCGCTGCCGATCACGTCGTCGAGCCGCATGAAGACCATCGGCTCGCCCTTCTTGGTCGTCAGCTGCCTGAGCGCGCTGACGATGCCCGCCACGGTGACGATCTCGCCGTCCCGCCGCCGCTCGAGCTCGGCGAGGGTCGTGTCGGTCTTCCGCCGCAACTGGGAGCGAATCGCCTCCAGCGGATGCTCCGAGACGTAGAGCCCGAGCGTCTCCTTCTCCAGTCGTAGCAGCTCGTTCTTCTCGAACTCCTCCGCGCCGATCGCCGGGTTCTCCGGCTTTGCCTCGGCCTCGCCGAAGAGCGAGCTCTGACCGCTGAGCCGATCGTTCTGTGCGCGCTGCCCGTGCGACAACGCGTGCTCCAGCGCCTCGAGCATCCCGCGCCGCGTCCCCCCGCTCGAGTCGAGCGCGCCGCATTTGACCAGCGACTCGAGCGCGCGCTTGTTCACGACCTGAGGGTCCACCCGCTCGGTGAAGTCCCAGAGCGAGGCGAACGCCCCGCCGTCCTCGCGCGCGTGAACGATTGCGCGCGCAGCGGAGTCGCCCACGTTCTTGACCGCGTTCAGCCCGAAATGGATCTTCCCGTCGACGACCGCGAAGTCGTATTGGGAGCCGTTCACGTCGGGCGGCAGCACCTCGACGCCCATCTCGTTGCAGGCAGCCACGTAGAAGGGCACGCGATCCTTCGTGTTCATGACCGAGGAGATCAGCGCGGCCATGTACTCCTTCGGGTGGTGCGCCTTCAGCCAGGCGGTGCGGTAGGCGATCAGCGCGTAGCACGCCGCGTGCGACTTGTTGAACGAGTAGTCCTGCGCCTGCTCCATGTCCTTCCAGAGCTGGTTCGCCACCGCGGGCGTGACCGAGTTGGCGGCGCAGCCCTCGAGGAACTTGTCCTTCAGGGACGCCATCAGGGCGTGGATCTTCTTGCCGATCGCCTTGCGCAGGTCGTCGGCCTCGGCGGGGGAGAAGCCGGCGAGCTGCTTGGCGATCTCCATGTACTGCTCCTGGTAGATGCAGATGCCGTAGGTGAGGCCGGTGATCGGCTCCAGACGCGGATCGGGATAGGCGACCGCCTCTTGCCCCGCCTTTCGTCGCGCGTAGCCGGGGATGTAGCCCATCGGCCCCGGGCGGTAGAGCGCGACGAGCGCGATCAGGTCCTCGAACTCGGTCGGCTTGACCTGCCGCAGCGCCTCGCGCATCCCCGACGACTCGAACTGGAAGACCCCGACCGCGTCCCCCTTCTGCAGCATCTTGTAGGTGGCCGCGTCGTCGAGCGGCAGCTTGGTGATGTCGCTGAGGCGCCGACTGGGCGGCGGCGATTGCCCGCGCGAACTGCCTGCATCGCCGATCAGCTCGAGCGCCTTGTCGATCACGTCGAGGTTGCGCAGGCCTAGGAAGTCCATCTTCAGCAGGCCCAGGGTCTCGACGTCGCCCATCTTGAACTGGGTCACGACTTCCTGGTCGGCGCCCTTCTGCTGCAGCGGCACCACGTCGGTCAGCGGCCGGTCGGAGATCACGACTCCGGCCGCATGGATCGAGTCCTGGCGGACGAGGCCCTCGAGCGGCTTGGCGAGATCGACGATCTCCTTCACCTGTGGATCCGAGTCGTAGGCCTGCTTCAGCTCGGCGCCCGGTTTCAGGCAGTCGTCGAGGTAGATCTTCGGGCCCTCCGGGATCAGCTTCGCAACTTTGTCCACCACGCCGTAGGGGACCTCGAGCACGCGGCCGGCGTCGCGCACCGCGGCGCGGGCCATCATCGTCCCGAAGGTGATGATCTGGGCGACGCGGTCGCGTCCGTACTTCTCTGCGACGTAGTTGATCACCCGATCGCGCCCGGCGACCGCGAAGTCGATGTCCATGTCGGGCATGGACTTGCGGCCCGGGTTGAGGAAGCGCTCGAACAGCAGCCCGTAGCGGATCGGATCGACATCGGTGATGTCCAGGCAGTACGCCGCGAGCGACCCGGCTGCGGAACCGCGCCCCGGTCCGACCGCGACCCCATCTCGCTTGGCAAAGGCGATGAAGTCCCAGACGATCAGGAAGTAGTCGGCGAAGCCCATCTCCTTGATCGTCTTGAGCTCGAAGCGAAGGCGCTCGTTCAGCTCCGGCGTCACCCGTTCGTAGCGCTTTTGCAGTCCCTTTTCGCAGAGCTCGACGAGGTACTCGAAGGCCTCCTTGCCCTCTGGGACCGGGAAGCGCGGCAGCAGGATCTTCCCCAGCTCGAGCTCGACGTTGCAGCGCTCGGCGATGTCCAGCGTGCGCCGCATCGCCTCCTCGTGGCCCGGGAAGTCGAGCGCCATCTCCTCGGGCGACTTGAAGAAGAACTGGTCGGTGTCGAAGCGCCAGTGGTTCGGGTTCTTGAGCGAGTCGCCCGACTGGATGCAGAGCAGCGCCTCGTGCGCCTGTGCGTCCTCGTGCCGGAGGTAGTGGACGTCGCCGGTCGCGACGAGCGGCAGGCCCGCCTCGCCCGCGAGCTTGGCCAGGCCCGGGTTGATGCGCGTCTGGATCTCGAGGCCCGCGTTCTGCATCTCGACGTAGGTCGAGTCGCGACCGAAGATCTGGGCGAGCCGGTCGAGGTCGCTGCGGGCGTCGTCGGCGCGGTTCTCCTCGAGCGCCTTGCAGACGCGGCCCGACAGACAGCCGGAGAGCGCGATCAGCCCCTGCGAGTGGCGCTCGAGCAGCTCCCAGTCGACGCGCGGCTTGTAGTAGTAGCCCTCGAGGTAGCCGGCCGAGGCGAGCTTGATCAGGTTCCCGTAGCCGGTGTTGTCCTCGGCCAGGAGCGTGAGGTGTGCGTAGCCCTTCTTCTGAGCGTGGCGGTCTTCGGCGACGTAGAGCTCGCAGCCGAGGATCGGCTTGATCCCGACCTTGCCCGCCTCCTGGTAGAGCTCGACCGCGCCGGCGAGCGAGCCGTGATCGGTGAGCGCGACCGCCGGCATCTCGAGCTCGGCCGCCCGGGCCGCGAGCCCGGGTATGCGGCACGCCCCGTCGAGGATCGAGTACTCGGAGTGGACGTGCAGGTGGACGAACGGCGCCTCAGGCACAGGCGAGACAGTCTAGGCCCGTCGTCGGCGGGCACCAGCGCCCCTAGCTAAGATATCCGTCCGTGC
>DATHAF010000003.1:0-70577 GCA_035296785.1 Gaiellaceae bacterium | reverse complement strand
GCGAGGGCTCGAGCTACGCGAGCGCGGCGCGAAGGATGCGAGCGTCTACCGCATCCACAAGAAGTTGCACGAGCCCTGCCATGCCTGCGGCACGCCGATCGAGCAGGTCGACTTCGACCAGCACACGATCTTCTACTGCCCGCAGTGCCAGACCGGCGGCCGGCTGCTCAAAGACCGACGCCTCTCACGCCTCCTGCGGTAACCGCTTTCGGGTCACTCGCTCGACCGGCGGAGCCGGGCCTTGGCCGGCGGGAGCCCCCTGCGACAGAAACACTTGAATCGCGGCTCGACCGGCCGGCTTCTGAAACGACGCACCTACGTCGTCGAGGAGGAGGCTCGTGGCGGAACCACGGGTTCCCCCACGTTATCGCCGACGGTCAACCAGTCGTAGACGACCGACCACTCTTCGTCGAGGAAGTGGCCGCCGCCGTCGAGCAGCTCGAACTGCGCGTTCGGAAGACGGCTCGCCACGTACTCGCCGTGGCTGCGCGGAGCGAGCACGTCCAGCTCGCCCTGCCAGAGCCGCACCTCCGCGTGCACCTCTTCCGGCTCGAAGCCCCACGGCTTCGCGAATGCGAGGTCGTCGTCGGCCCAGCCACGAACGCCCTGGCGGACCGACTCGACGAACTGCTGCCTCATCACGTCGCGGTACTCCTTGCGGTTCATGATCGCGCGATCCACCTCCGGCAGCTCGCTCGCGATCTCGTCCAGCACCCCGTCAGGGTTTGCGCGGATGCCGTCGACGTAGGGCGCGAGGTAGGCGTCGATCGCCTCCTTGCCCTCCAGGGCGGCGCCGAATTCCTTCACGTTCAGGTCGGCTAGCCCTTCGAAGAAGTCGAAGTCCTTCGCGTCCGAGGGTGCGGG
Organism: Gaiellaceae bacterium; assembly: GCA_035296785.1. Lineage (GTDB taxonomy): Bacteria > Actinomycetota > Thermoleophilia > Gaiellales > Gaiellaceae > AC-32. Next base: position 69,713 of record DATHAF010000003.1, on the reverse strand, counting down.
CGTGACGAGCGCGCCGACCCGGATGATCCGTTCGCCGAGGAGCGCTCCGCAGGCGAGCGCGTGGGGCGCGCCGCCCGAGCCCCCGAGGACCACGAAGCGCTCGAAGCCGAGCTCGTCGGCGATCGCCTCGATGTCGGCTGCCGCGTCGGCGACCGAGCGGCCGGGCTTGGGGTCCGAGCGCCCGTAGCCCGGGCGGTCGTAGACGACCGCGTGCATCCCGTGACGCTCGTAGATGCCGGCGTCGGGATGGCGGGCCAGGCGGCTCCCCGGTGTGCCGTGGGAGACGATCACCGGCATGCCCTCCGCGCTCCCGCGCTCGAAGTAGGCGAGCGTGCGGCCGTCCTTCGTCGTGAGAGTCCCCTCGCGCTCCACGCGCGGGATCATACGGGCGATCCGGCCCTGCGCACGTGTGCTCGTGTGACCTCGCCAGGAGAGGCGCAGCCGAGGAGTTTCAAGCCCACCTCGATCTCCGTCCGCAGCAGCTCGAGCACCTGACGCGCGCCATCTTCTCCACCGGCCGCGAGTCCCCAGAGCACAGCCCGGCCGGACATCGCGGCGCGCGCGCCGAGTGCCAGGGCCTTCAGGACGTCGGTGCCGCGTCGGATGCCGCCGTCGAAGAGCACCTCGACCCGCTCGCCCACCGCCTCAACCACTTCGGGCAGAGCCTCGAGGGTCGGCGGGACCCCGTCGAGCTGCCGGCCGCCGTGGTTCGAGACGATCACGGCGGCCGCACCGTGTTCGGCTGCCAAGAGCGCGTCCTCCGCCGTGAGGATCCCCTTGAGCACGAGCGGGAGGGGGCTGCACGAGCGCAGCCACTCCAGGTCGCGCCAGGTGAGCGTTGAATCGACGATGCCGCCGAGCTTCGCGTGGAAGTCCTCTCGCTCGAGCCTGACCGGAAGGTTCGGCAGCGGCAGGTCGTCCGGCAGCGCGAACGAGGCGCGGACATCGCGCTCGCGCCGGCCGGCGACCGGGAAGTCCACTGTGAGCACGAGCGCGCGATGCCCCGCCTCCGCCACCGACTCGACGAGCTCCTTCGTGAAGCCGCGGTCGGTCGACCAGTAAAGTTGGAACCACTGCGGCGAGCCCGGCGCCGCTGCGGCGAGCTCGCCGGGAGAGACGCTGGAGAGCGTCGAGAGGGTCATGACGGTCCCGGCGGCCGCAGCGGCACGCGCGGTTGCGAGCTCGCCCTCGGGGTGGGCGAGGCGCTGGAACGCGGTCGGCGCGACGAGCAGCGGGAACGCAACCTCGGTCCCGAGCACCGTCGCCGCAGTCGAGACCGCGCCGACGTCGACCAGGACTCGAGGCCGCAGGTTCCAGCCTTCGAAAGCGGCCGCATTGGCGCGCAGCGTGTGCTCGTCGCCGGCGCCGCCGGCCATGTAGCCGTAGGCGCCGCGCTCGAGACGGGCGCGCGCCGCCTCCTCGAAATCGTCGACGTTGACCGGCCCGTCCGTCACACGAGCCGGACTCTGAGCATCTCGCCGTCCAGGGTGACCGACCCGCCCTGAGCGCGGATCAAGCGCACGGCGATAGCTGCTCCCAGGTCACGCAGGTCTTCCCCGAGCACGACCGGGGCCGAAGCCGGGGTGATCGGAGCGAGTGCGAGCTCCTCGCCCCTCACCGTCAACTCGACGCGCTCCAGGCCGCCATGGCGCAAGGCGCACTGGGCGAGCGAGGCGACCGCGCGCCGGCTAGCCGCGACGTCCACCTCGACCTCCGTTCCCTCTCCCGTGACAGCGACGCGTTCGGTTCCCAGCTCCTCGGCGGCGCCGCGCGCGAGCTCGATCGTGTCGGCGCTCGCGAGCAGCGGGTCGTAGCGTCCGTCTTCGATCTTCGCGCCGAGGGAGAGCTCGTCGATCAGCTCGGCGAGCTGGGCCGAAGCCGAGTTGATCATCTCCAGGTAGCGAAGCGTGGTCTCGTCGTGGTCCCCGGTCCGCACGAGCGTCTGAGCGAATCCATGCACGGTCGCAAGCGGCGTGCGCAGGTCATGGCACGCCAGCATCACGAGTCGCGCGAACTGCGAGTCTTGGGTCAAGGGGTGGTTGGTAGCGTTGGCGGCGTGGACGAGCCGCGACAGCTTCTAACACACGACCTGCAGGCCGCGCCGTCCGAGGTGCCCCTGGGGCTCTCGCGCGCGGGCGTGAAGGGCGTGCAAAAGGCCATCCGAATCAGCTACGGCGGCAGCGAGAAGCTCATCGCCGCCGACATCGAATGCACCGTCGACCTCGTTCCAGGTCAGAAGGGCGTGCACATGTCGCGCTTCCCCGAGCTCTTCGCGGAAGCGATCGAGGAGGTCGTGATCGGGGAGGCGCTGCTCGTCGAAAACCTTGCCGAGCACATCGCCTCCCACATCGTCCGGCGCCAGAGCGCCTTGCGGGCCGAAGTGCGGATCGTCGCGCACTACCCGCTCGAGCGGGAAACCCCGGTGACGGGGCTGCCGACGCAGGAGATGGTCTCGCTGATCGGTCTCGCCGCTGCCTCGGCTGAGCGAACGCGCCGGCTGATCGGGGTCGAGGCGGCGGGCATCAACGCCTGCCCGTGCGCGCAGGGGCTCGTCCGAGAGCACGCCGCCGAGCGGCTCGGCGAGGCGGGCTTCGACGAGCTCGACGTCGGACGGATCCTGGAGCTCGTCCCGCTCGCCACGCACAACCAGCGCGGGCGCGGGACGCTCTTCGTGGGGAGCGAGTCGCCGGTGAACGCCGAGCAGCTGGTGCGGATCGTGGAAGGCTCGATGAGCTCGCCGGTCTACGAGCTGCTGAAGCGGCCCGACGAGCTCTTCGTCGTCGAGCACGCGCACCTGCAGCCGCGCTTCGTCGAGGACTCGGTGCGGATCTCTCTGCGCGACGCGCTCGAGAGCTATCCGGAGCTGGAGGACGCCGACTTCCTGCACGCTCGTCAGGTCAACCTGGAGACCATCCACTCGCACGACGTCGTCGCGGAGCGCTACGGGACCGTCGGCGAGCTGCGCGGGGAGCTCGAGGGCCGCGGCGTCGCGGCCCGGCACACCGAGCTGCGCGAGTGGCTTGGTTCCTAGTTCCTGACAGGCTCCGCCGGGCGACGGAAGCGGAAGCGCGTCTCGGTGCCGGAGCGCAGCCGGGCGATGTTCGGCCGATGCAGCAGGATCACCGCCAGCGCCGCGATCGACCCGAACGCAATCACCGGCCACGGCTCGCCGAGGGCCACCGCGATCAGCGGCAGCGAGACCGCGGCGACGATGGACGCGACGGAGGCGTAGCGGAAGAGGACGAAGACGAGGATCCAGACCCCCGCGCCGATCCCACCCACCACGGCTGCGACGCCGAAGAAGGCACCCCCGCACGTCGCCACGGCCTTGCCCCCACGCTCGAAGCGCAGGAACAGCGGCCGCCAGTGACCGAGCATCGCCGCGCCGCCGGCGAGCACGCCGGCCAGATGGCCGACGTACATCGTGGCCAGGAGCGCGGGGACGAACCCCTTCAGGGTGTCTAGGAACATCACCGGCACACCGAAGCGCGCCCCGTAGATCCGCCAGACGTTCGTCGCACCGATGTTTCCGCTGCCGGTCTTCCTGATGTCGTCGCCTCGCAGCGCGCGCACGAGCCAGTACCCGGTGGGGATGCTTCCGGCGAGGTAGCCGCCGATTACGGAAAGCGCTGTACCCAGAGCTCTAAGGGGTGATCTGGTACTGCTGCACCCAGTCGTTCACCACGTCCCACTCGAGGTTGTTGAAGAACGCCTCGATGTAGGACGCACGGTCTGTCTGGTAGTCGAGGAAGTACGCGTGCTCGTAGACGTCGAGGGCGACGAGGGGCGTCGCGTTCCAGATCGGATACGTGTTCTGGGTGTCGCCGATGTAGTTGAAGAGCCGCCCCTCGTCCCAGTCGTAGGCCGTCCAGGCCCAGCCGCGGGCGGCCATGCCCGTCGCCTTGAGGTCGGCGCGCCAATCGTCGAACGAGCCGAAGTCGCGTGCGATCAAATCGGCGATCAGGCCGTCGGGCTTGCCGCCGTCTCCGCCGAGGTGCTCGAAGTAGATCTCGTGGTTCTTGATCCCGCCGATCGCGAACGCGAGGTCGACCTTCAGCGCCCGCACCTCCGAGTAGACCTGGTTCGCGGCGGAGACGTCCACCCCGGGGAGCTTGCCGAGGATCTCGTTCCGCTTGTTCACGTATCCCTCGTACAGCCTGTAGTGCGCCTCGACCGACTCGCGCGAGATGCCGTCGAGCTCCAGCAGGGCCGGCTTGAGTTGCCGCGGCGTGATCTCCTCTCGATTCAAGGCAAGCTCCGACATCATCGACTCCTCTCGGACGGGCGCGGACGCAGGAGCATAACGGCCCATCGCTGAGCCGAACCCGCTAGCCTCAGCCGAAGCTAGGAAAGGAGCGAAATGGCCTTCGAGGTTCCCCCTCTTCTCTACGACTACGGCGCCCTCGAGCCGCACATCGACGAGCAGACGATGCGCCTGCACCACGACAAGCACCACCAGGCCTACGTGGACAACGCAAACAAGGCACTCGAGGGGACGGAGCTCGCCGACAAGCCGGTCGAGCACGTGCTCGCGAACCTCGAAATCCTGCCCGAGGACAAGCAGACCCTGGTCAAGAACAACGCCGGCGGGCACCTCAACCACTCCATGTTCTGGGAGATCATGAGCCCGGGCGGCGGCGGCGAGCCGAGCGGCGCGCTGGCCGATGCGATCAACGGTTTCTGGGGCAGCATCGACGCGTTCAAGCAGTTGGTGAACGAGACCGGCGTGAAGCGCTTCGGCTCAGGCTGGATTTGGCTCGTCCACGACGGCACCGGTCTCGCGGTCTACTCGACGGCCAACCAGGACTCGCCCATCCTGAACGACGACTTCCCGATCCTCGGAAACGACGTCTGGGAGCACGCCTACTACCTCAAATACCAGAACCGTCGCCCGGAGTACCTCGAGGCGTGGTGGAATGTCGTCAACTGGGACGCCGTCTCCGCGCGCTTCGACCGCGTGGCTGAGGAGATCGGGCGGCCGGCGACCTAGGCCCGGACGACGTTGCTGGTGGCGCTGAGGTAGCAGGGCGCCGCCTGCACCGTGGAAATCAGCAGGCGCACTCGAATCCTCAGTGCGACCTTGGCGCGGAAGGAGGCGGAATCGATCACGGTCGGCTTCGTCGGGCCGGCCGCCTCAGTGGTGAGCACGACCCTCTTGACCTGGACCCAGCGCTTGCGCAACGTCGAGTAGCGCTGGAAAAGCACGGCCTTGCCCTTGAGCGTCTTGCCGGCCGTGACCTTGGCGGTATACGAGCCGCGGGCGAGCTTCGTCAGCTTGAGCACGGGCTTCACGGCGACCGCGACAGTCGGGCTCTTGACGTTCTTGAACGTTGCCTGGTACGTGGTGGCGGCGGCGGGCGTGACCGGCGTGCTGAAGACGCCGTTGGCCGCCGTCCTGATCGTTGCGAGCTTGACCGCCTTGGTGCTGCCGCACTCGGTGGCTTCGATCGCGATCGGCTGGTTCGCCCTCTTCGTCGAGAGCGCGCCGCTCAGCGTGACGGGCTTGCCGTAGCTGACGACGGTGGCGCTTGCGGCGAGAGTCACGGTGACCGGTGCCGCTGCGGTAGCCGCCGCCGCAAGGGCGGCCCCCGCGGTCAACGTCGTGGCGAGAATCTTCAGCATTGCCTCGAGAAGACGCCGTGCCCGGACAGATCTTGCGGCGTGCTATCACTGGCCCATGCGTGCCTTGATCACCGGGGGTACCGGGCGGGTCGGCGCCGCCATCGCCCGGCGCCTCGAGCGGGACGGCTGGTCGGTGCTCGCGCCAGGACGCGCCGATGGCGACCTCGCCGAGATCGAGCAGGCGCGGGCGCTCGTCGCACGCGCGGTCGCGGAGCTCGGCGGCCTCGACCTGCTCGTGAACGCCGCCGGCGAGGGCTTCGTGCCCAAGCAGCTCGAGGAGCTCGACGAGCGCGACTGGGACTCGGCCTTCGGCGCGACGGCGAAAGGGACGTTCTTCGTATCGCAGGCTGCCGCGCCGCATTTGCGGGCCTCGAAAGGCTGCATCGTGATGATCGAGGACGTCGCGGGCCACCAGCCGTGGCCGTCCTTCGCCGCCCACTCGGCGGCCAAAGCGGCTCAGGCCATGCTGACGCGCGTGCTCGCGCGCGCGCTCGCGCCCGAGGTACGGGTCTGCGGCGTCGCGCCCGGGCCAGTGGCGGTCGAGCCGGCCCAGGAGGAACGGCGCGCGGCCGAGACTCTGCTCGAGCGCGTCGGGTCGCCCGAGGACGTCGCAGACGCCGTCGCCTACCTTGCCGGAGCGAAGTTCGTTACCGGCTCGACACTCTTCGTGGATGGCGGTCGATTGCTCAAAACCGGCTTGGTTCCACGGGCGTAGAACCTTTCGATGGAGCTTGTGCTCGACAGTCATAGCTTGCCGCGCACGCCGGTAGCAGCCACGATGGCCGCCGTGGCGGCCGAAGACTTGACCGATGGAGAGTTGATCCGCCGCACCGGCGACGGCGACCGCGGCGCGTTCGAGGTGCTCTACCGCCGGTACTCCCGCCCCGTGTTCGGCCTCGCGCTGCGCCGGCTCGGCGACCGCGGCCGGGCCGAAGACGCGGTGCAGGAGACCTTCATGTCGATCTGGCGCGCGGCCCGCAGCTACCGGCCGGAGCGCGGCCCCGGCGCGCCGTGGCTCTACGCGGTCGCGCGCAACGCGATCATCGACCGCAGCCGAGTGCACAACGAGCCCCCAGCGGATCCGCCCGACGAGGCCTCGCCCGAGGCGGGCCCGCCCGAGCGGGTCGAGGCGGGTTGGACCGCATGGCGCGTGCACCGTGCGCTCGAAGAGCTCTCGCAGAACGAGCGTGCGGTGATCGAGCTGGCTTACTGGAGCGGCCTCTCGCAGTCCGAGGTAGCCGACTACCTCGGGATCCCGCTCGGCACCGTGAAGACGCGCACGCGTGCCGCACTCGCGCGCCTCGCCGATCAGCTCGAGGAGGAGCTGGAATGACCGACAAGCCCGACTTCCGCGAGCTCGTCGGCGACCTGCCCGAGGAGGAGCGCGCGCGGCTCGAGCGCGTCCATGAGCTGCTGATCGCCGCGGGCCCGCCACCCGAGCTGCCGCCTGAGCTCGTCGAGCCCGACCTCGACCCGCGGGAGGAGAACGTCGCGTTCCTCCCTCGCCGCCGCGCCGGCTTCGTGCTGGGTATCGCCGCCGCGGTCGGGGTAGCCGCGTTTCTCGGAGGCTTCCTCGCCGGCCGCGCAAAGGAGCCGTTCACGCAGGTCTTCGACGTGCCCATGCAGGGAACGGCACTGGCCGCAACCGCGTCGGCGACGATCCACGTCGGCAAGGCCGACGGGGCCGGAAACTGGCCGCTGAAGGTCGTGGTGCGCGGCCTCAAACCGTTGCCGAAGGGCCAGTACTACGAGATGTTCCTGACGAAAAAGCACAAGGCGGCCGCGACCTGCGGCACCTTCCGAACCGCCCAGAGCGGCGACAGCGTGCGTCTGAACGCGCCGTACAACTTCCGCAGCTTCGACGGCTGGGTCGTTACCCTCGAGCGGCCGGGCACCGGCAAGCACCCCGTCGTGTTGAAGACGAAGAACGTCTAAGGCGCGGTGCGGTCGTTCGCGACGAACGCGGCGTAGGTGACCGGCATGCACTGCTCGAGGAAGAGCTCGCAAGCCTCCGCGTAGCGGCGGATCTCACGCTGCGCCGTCTCCGAATTGCGCAGCGAGACGAAGTTCATCAGGGCCCGCGCGTTGACCGTCCAGTAGAACTCGGTGTAGGCCCCGACGGGCAGCACGGCCCGCGCCAGTTCCCGCGCGACGCCCTGCTCGACCAGCTCCTCGTAGGCCCGATACGCGGTCTCGTAGACCTCCCGCAACCGCTGTCGCGTCGCTTCGGCTACCTGGGGCTCGACCGGCTCGAACGAGTACGAACCGGGCTTGCCGACCTGCGTCCGCACGTCCTCGGACGCCGGCACGTAGAACTCGTCGGTCGCCCGCGCGTAGCGCATCGAGAACTCGTTGAACGAGCCGATCCGGTGCCGGAACCACTCCCGCGCGACGAAGATCGGCGTGCGCACGTGGAAGCGGAACGAGTTGTGCTCGAAGGGCGTGCCGTGCCGCTCGCGCATCAGAAAACGGATCAAGCCCTCGTCGGCCTCGTCCATCTCGTCGACGCGCCGGGCGAAGCTGACCCGAGCGCCGTTCACGACTGACAGGTCGTCGGCCATCGAGTCGTCGAGCCGCACGAAACCGTGATCGAGGACGGGGACGGTGTTGTCGGGTATCACTTCGGGAGTGGTGACCGCCACGCGGGCGAGTGTACCGGGGGCATATGTCGGAACCTCCGGCTGGTCCTACCCGCCCTGGCGCGGCGGGTTCTATCCGGCGAAGGCCCGGTCTGCGGACTTCCTGCAGCACTACTCGGAGCGGCTTCCGTCCGTCGAGCTGAACACCAGCTTCTACCAGCTCCCCGCGGAGGAGCAGTTTCGCGCCTGGGCCGAGCAGACGCCGCCGGAATTCCGCTTCGCGGTCAAGATGAGCCGCCGGATCACGCACTTCGGCAGGCTCGAGGGGGTCGGCACCTTTTGCGAGCAGGTGCGGGCTCTCGGCGACCGGCTCGGCCCGGTGCTGATCCAGTTTCCGCCGACCCGACCGCGAGACGATGGGCTCCTCCGATTCCTGCTCGACTCGCTCGACCCGGAGCTCGAGTACGCATTCGAGTTCCGGCACGAGTCCTGGGCCGAGGCCGATGTTCCCGTGCGCGTCAACTCGCTCGAAGGCGACGCACCGTTCCGCTACCTGCGCCTGCGCGAGCCGCCCTACGAGGAGGCGTCCCTCGCCGCCTGGTCCGAGCGACTACGACCGCTGCTCGACGACGGCCTGCGCGTCTACTGCTACTTCAAGCACGAGGACGAGCCGACCGCGCCGCTCTACGCGGAGCGCTTGCTCGAGCTGCTCGACGCCTCAGGACGCTAGGAGTGCAGCCTCGTCGATCGTGAGCGTCAGCGCGTCCGCGTCGACCGTCGCTGTAACCCCGAGCGGAAGCGTGGCGAGGCTCGCGCCGTGCCCCAGCGGCAGACCGTAGAGCACCGGGATACCGAGCCCGCCGAGGCGGTCCTCGAGCACGTTCTCCAGCGTCTTCGTCCGAGGCGCCGAGCTGTACTCGTACCACTCGCAGCCTGCGAGCTCTCCGACGACGATGCCGCGCACGCCTTCGAGCTTGCCGACCTGCTCGAGATAGAGCAGGGCCCGGTCGATCCGAATCGGGGCGCTACCGGTCTCCTCGAAGAAGAAGATCGCGCCGTCGAGGTCGGGCTCCCAAGAGGTGCCGATCGTGTAGATGAAGTCGACCAGGCACCCACCAACCAGGCGACCGGTCGCACTGCCGCCCGCGATCGAGATCACCGTCAGGCGGTCGCGGTCCTCCGGCACCGGACCGGTCGTCTCACCGGCGAGCACCTGCAGAAGCCGCTCGGCCGTGAACTGCGAAGGTGAAGGCTCGCCGAACATCGTCAGGCTCGGCCCGTAGAAGGTGGCCAAGCCCGCGCGTGCGAGGAGCGCCGCGTGCAACGCGGTGATGTCGGAGAGGCCGACAAAGGCCTTCGGTGTCCGCGCGATGGCGTCGAAGTCGAGCAGCGGGATCACCTGCGCGGAGCCGTAGCCGCCACGCATGGTCTGGATCGCGTCGACCTCCGGGTCGGCGAAAGCGGCCTGAACGTCGCGGGCTCGTACCTCCGGGCTTCCGGCGTGCCAGCCGTCCTGCTCGAGCGCTCCGGGCATGAGCTTGACGTGGTATCCGCACGCCTCCCACCAGGCGATGCCGCGCTGCACCTCGGCGCGCGTTTCCGGCGGGCTTCCGGGCGCGACAACGCCGATCGTGGAGCCCGGCGGTGCAGTGCGACCGATCAAATTTCTAGTGCGTGATCTCGTCGATCACCTCGTAGAAGCCGTCTGCGCCGATCGACTCGATGTGCGGAGCCATCTCTTCGTTGCGTGCCTTCTGCTCCTCTTCCAGCCCCTCCGAGCGAAGCTCGTCAGGCGTTCGGTCGGTCAGCCCGAAGGCGATGATCTCGTCCGGGTCGTTCAGGTTCCTGAGGATGTAGGCGTGGACGCCCTTGGGCCAGTTCTCCGGATCGCCCTCCCATGCTGCGCGCCACTCGTCGTAGCTACCGGCCTTGAGCTTGCGCACCGTCAGTGCAGCGTACTTCGCCATGTCGGTTCCTCCTAGCTCGGGGTCCCGGCGATCCTACTCCCGGCGATCTCGGAGATCTGCTCGACCGCGTAGCGCAGCTCGTCGTCGCTGTTGAAGAAGTGCGGCCCGAGCCGCAGGCCGACGTCGGGACGGTAGTCGCAGAGGATGCCGCGCGCGCCGAGCTCCTCGCCGACGCGCGGGAAGTCGGGCGTGCGCACGACCACCGTGCCGCCGCGCCGGGCCGGGTCACGCGGGCTGCCGACCTGGAAGCCCGCCTCGGCGAGGAGCTCGACGAGCAGCGCAGTCTGCTGGACGGAGCGCTCGCGGATCCGCTCGACACCGACCTCCTCGATCACGTCGTAGCCGGCCGTCGCGGCGTAGAGCGCGGGCACGTTCGGCGTGCCGGTGAGGAAGCGCGCCGCTCCGTCGGCGTACTCCTGCTCGGGCTCGAAGTCGAAGGGTCGCGCGTGCGCCTGCCAGCCGGTGAGCGACGGCTCGAGGCTCGCGGCGAGGTCAGGCCGCACGTACAGCCACGCGGCACCCGGCCCCCCGCAGAGCCACTTGACCGACCCGCCGACGGCGAAGTCCACGCCGAGCGCGGTCACGTCGAGCGGCACGGTTCCGACCGACTGGTACGCGTCGAGCACGACCAGGGCGCCGTGCTTGTGAGCCTGCTCCACGATTGCCTCGACGTCCTGAATCTCGCCGGTCTTGAAGAGCACGTGCGTGGCCGGCACGAGCAGCGTCCGGTCGTCGATCGCCTCGACCACGCCGTCGCCATCAGCGGCCACGACGATGTCGACACCCCGTTGTGCCTGGTAGAGGTAGCGCACGGAAGGGAAGTTGCCCTCCTCGTAGACGATCCGTCGGCGCGGGCCGTCGAAATCGAAGCACGAGAGGACAACCGCCTCGGCGATGGTGACGTTCTGGTGCATCGAGACGGTCCTGGGCGGAGCGCCGATCAGCCGACCGATCTGGTCGCCGACGGTCAGCGGCAGCTCCCACCAGCCCTCGCCCCAGGCGCGAATGCCCCGCGTGTTCCAGTCGCGCGCGTAGCGGAGGACGCGCTCCTCGGCGGCCGCGGGCATCGCCCCGAGCGAGTGGTTGATCAGGTAGGTCGTCTCCGCGAGGATCGGGAAGCGCTTGCGGTAGTCGAGGAGTTCCGCCACCGGGCGCGAGTATAGGGGCGCCTCGGCGTCGTTCCCGGTCACTCGAACAGACCTCGCTTAGCTCAAGCGCTTCAAAAGCCGGAGAGCGCGCTGATCCCAGGGGACGCGGTGGGTGAGGCCCGCTGCGGCGAGCCCTTCCCGGTGCGCGAGGTACCAGTCGTAGGTCTCACAAAGCGCCAGCTTGTTCGAGAGCCGCGGCGCGTAGCCGAGCAGCCGCTGCGCTTTCGAGACGTCCACGAACGAGTCGCGGTGGGCGGTGCGGTAGTGCCACTCCGCGAGCGGTGAGAGCCGCGCGAGCTCGAGCGCACGCAGCACGAGCTCGGCCGGTCGTGCGGGCACCGGGCGCAGGCGGCTGCCGGAGCCCGCGTGCGCGATCAAGCCCTCCAGATCGGAGCGCACGGTGCCGAAGTCGGTCGCGCCTACGTTGAAGGTCTCGCCGGCGGCGTCCGCGCCGGCCGCGCTAACTGTCGCATCCACGAGGTCCTCGACCGCGAGCAGCTGATAGCGGTTCGAGCCGTCTCCGAGGATCGGGATGCGGCGTTCCTCGCGAATCCAGTCGAAGAGGATCTCGAAGACGCCGAGCCGCTCCGGCCCGATGAAGGTCTTCGGGCGCAGGACGACCACGTCGAGCCCACGGCGGCCGGCCCGGCGCGCGACGCGCTCGGCCTCGATCTTCGACTCGCCGTAGGCCCCGACGCCGACGAGCGGCGCGTCCTCGCGCAGCGGGTGGTGCTTCGGCAGCCCGTAGACCGCGGTCGAGGAGATCAGCACCGCCCTGTCCACGCCTGCCTCGAGGGCCGCCGCGAAGGTGATCGCTGTGCCGTCCACGTTGCTCGAGCGGATCGCCTCACGCGAGGCCTGAATCGGCAGAGCCGCCGCGGCGTGCACGAGGACGTGGGCTCCGTCCACGAGTCGGGCCGCCGCTGCCGGGTCGCGGACGTCGCCGCGCAGCTCCTCGACCCCCTGCTCGAGCTCGGCGTCGTCGAGGGGAGCGAGGTCGAGCGTCCGCACCTCGTGCCCGTCCGTCAGAAGCCGGCGCGCGAGGTGCAGCCCGAGGAAGCCGGCGCCGCCGGAGATCGCCCACCGCATGACGAACCACGCTACAGCGTCAACGAAACCGACAAGCGGCGCCTCGGCGGGAGGAATCCCGGGACGACGGCCGAACTGGGTCCGTCCATGGCCGGCAGATCCGTCGCCCTGTGCGCGGCCGTGCTGGCGTCGCTTGTTCTCGGCGCGGCCGCGAACGCTGCAAACCCCCAGATCGCGGGGCTACAGGTCGCCCTGCGCGCGTACGGCCTATACGGCGGGCCGATCGACAGCATCGCGGGGCCGGCAACGGTGCGCGCGACGAAGGCCTTCCAGCGGCGCGCCGGCCTCGTGGTGGACGGACGCGCCGGGCCTGCCACGCGGCGGGCTCTTGGGCCGCTTGGTCGCCCGCTCTACGGCCGGAGGACGCTACGACGTCGGATGTTCGGCTGGGATGTCTCCGTGCTCCAATTCATGCTTGCCCGCCGCGGCGCGCTCGTACCGGTCTACGGCTTCTACGACGCCGCCACCGAGCGGGCGGTGCGGCGCTACCAGCGCGCGCGGCGGCTGACGACGGACGGAATCGCCGGCCCGCGCACCCTGACGGCTCTCGGCCGCGGGCGACCAGCGCTCACGCTCGTGAGCCGCAGCGTGCCGGCGCCGCCGATCGGCGTGCGCGGCCTGCTCGGGCACTGGGCCCGCATCTACGGCGTCGACCCGAGCCTCGTTCGAGCGCTCGCCTGGATGGAGTCGGGCTTTCAGCCTGGGCTCGTCTCGTCCGCGGGAGCACGCGGCGTGATGCAGATCCTCCCGATCACACGCAACTACGTCGAGACGGTGCTGCTTCGCAAACGCGTGCCGAATTCGGTCTCGGGCAATATCCAGATCGGGGTCGTGTACCTGCGCCAGGTCCTGCGCGAGTTCCACGGGAACGAGTTGCGAGCGCTCGCGGGCTGGTACCAGGGCCCGAGCTCGGTCAAGCGCCACGGCCAGTTCCGGGTCACGCGGCAGTTCGTCGCGAACGTGCTGGCGCTCCGGGACCGCGGCGTCTAGGGCTTCTGCTGAGCCAGAGGCGCCTGCGGCACCGGCTGCGCAGGCGGCTTCGAGTCCACCAGCACGGCCGCCGCGAGCAGGATCGCCATCCCCACGGCGCTCTCGCCGGCGAGGCTTCGAGGCAGGCGGGCGAACAACGGCGCCCCGCGCTCGAGCGCCGGCCGGACGAGGAAGTGATGTGCCGCTCCCCACAGCAGCGCTAGCGAGACGAGCGCGAGCTTGACCAGCAGCACCTGGCCGTAGGTCTCGTTCCAGAGATCGTCGAGCCGCGGCAGCCGGAGCACGCTCAGATAGATCCCGGCAGAGAGGATGACGACGATCAGGCCGGTGGCGAAACGCGAGAAGTTCAGGAAGGCGCGCCGCCGCAACTCCGGCTCGAGCGGCCAGACCACGAAGGCGAGCTGCACGAGCCCGCCGACCCAGAGCGACGCCGCCGCGAGGTGCGCCCAGTCGGCGAATTGCGACAGCCAGGACGAGCCGGCGTCGGCGGCGGAATGGCCCGAGAGCGAAAGGCCCGACGCAAACGCGAGCGTGAGAGCGAGCGCCGGCCAGAGCGGCCAGATACGGTCGGTCAACCACGCGAGGAAGACAAGCGCGCTGACCAGAGCGAAGCCCAGGGTCATCGCCACGAAGGCCGTGCCGAACCTGGTTCCGGCTGCGATGGGGGTCAGGTCGCCGTAGAGGAACTTCCCGAAAGGCAGCTGCAGGGCATCCTCGGCGCGCAACAGGAACGCGAGGATGCCCACCTCGATTGCACCAACCGCCCCGGCGCCCAGCACCCGGTAGAAGCGGCGCTCGGCTGCGGGGCCGAGCGGGCCGCGTAGGACGAGCAGCCGAAAGCCGAGCCCGCCCGCGAGCAGCGCGAGCGAGAGGAAGTAGAGCCACCGCACCACGTGCTCCTGTGTCGTCGGCCCCGAGGCGCCGAAGGCCTCTGTCGCCGGCGGCGCCCGGTGGCGGACGCCGAAGGTGAAGACGCCGGCGATCACATGCCCGTCGGCGGAGAGCGTGGTCCACCTGACCGTGTACGCGCCGCGCGGAAGCCGGTTGACCGGCGCGTCGATCGTCCGCTTGTCCGGACTCGTCAGCGTCTCGCCGGAGACCAGGCGCCCCTTGGCCGTATAGACGCGGATCGCGTCGGGCAGCGCCTTGACGCTCTGGTCGAAGTGCAGTTGCACAAGCGCAGGCGAGCCCTTCAGGCGTTGCTGGAACGACGGCGTCGACCGCACCAGCGTCGCGTGCGCCGACGCTCCGGCCGGAAGGGCGAGCGCCAGGAGGGCGGCCACGAGCAGCGTGCGCCTCACCTGTGCGGCTCCCCGGCGAGAGGCGACAGGTGGCCGAAGATCGGTGCGACGTCGCGGTCGGAGTAGAGCAGCACCGAGATCACCACGAGCGTGAGCGCGAACCCGGAGCTCCACACGGCTGAGCGGCGACGGAAGGCTCCGACGAGGGGGAAGATCGCCCCGACGAGCGCCGTCCAGCCGAGCGCGTGATGAAGGAACGCTGCCCGGGCGAAGAGCCAACCGTTCTGCTCGTGGATCAGAAGGGCCACTCCCGAGGCGGCAAGCGCCAGCGGCATCGCGAGTCGCCAGGCGGTCTGGTGGAGCTTGCCGCGAACGAGGCCGAGCTCCGCGGCCCCCGCCAGCATCATCGTCTGTGCCCAGGCGCCGTGGGCGATCATGTGGATCGTCGAGTTGGTGTAGAAGACCATCACCGGCCACATCAGGACGCCTAGGGCGAAGAGCAGGGCGGGCCAGAGGTAGGCCCGCCACGGTCGCCGGCTCCAGACCCCCTCTCCGACGATCGCGCGGGCGAGCAAGCAGAGCCCGAGAAGCAGGAAGCCGGTCGCGAAGAGCCAGTGGACGTGCTCTGCCGGGGGTTCCATCAGTGCTCCTCCGCCTCGAGGTCCTCGATCACGCCGGGCGCCACGAACAGCGCGAAGACCACGCCCACGGCGATCGCGAGCAGAGGCGGCTCGACGAGCAGCCACCAGAACCCCTGACCGCGCGGATGCAGGAGCGTGATCCGATAGGGCTGCAGGAACGCCCAGGCGACACCGCCGAGCATCGTCAACGGGCCCAGTGCGCCGACGGCTCGTGCGCGAAGCGACCGATGACCGGCGGCGACGCGCTCGCTGATCAGTTGCGTACTCATCTCCACCTCCCTGTCGTTGGGACACTCACGGGGCCCGCGGCGCTGGGCTGTGACCGCGGGCTAGGCGGGAGCGGGAGGCGGCCGGCTCTCGAAGGCGAGGCCGAAGAGCTTGCGCGGAGGCGCGACGGCGGTCTCCGTGCGCTGGTTGCGCGGGGATGGTGCGGCCGTCCGGATGCGCCCGGCAAGGGCGCACGTGTCCTGCGCGTACCGCTCGTACGCGCTCAACCAGCAGGCGACGGCGCTCCACGCGAGCGCCACTAAGACGGCGAGCACGGCGAACACCGGCAGCGCCGAGCTGTGCAGCCAGGGCGAGAGCAGCGGCCAGCGCCCGACCGCGGCCTGCTCGGCGTCGTGCTGGACGAGGTAGAAGACCGAGGTCGCGAGGAAGGCCGCGAGCCAGAGGCGCGGCGAGAGGTCGAGCCGCACCCGCGGCGCCGGCGCAGGGCGGGAGCCGGCGGCCGCCAGGACGCGCCTCCCTGCCCGGGCAGCCGCGTGCGCCCGGACGAAGCGCCACGCGAGGCGGGCGACGAGCAGCGCGACGCCGAGCTTCACCGCGGCGAGCAGGAACGGGTAGTAGTCGGCGCCCGAGTAGCTCGGGGTGGCCACGTGGCGGCCGAAATCGAGACGGTGGATCAGGCTGCGGCCGGCAAGCTCAGCGACGAGAGCAAGCAGCGCGAAGGCCAGTCCGGCCGACGCGCGCTGATGCCGCCGCGCTCGTTGCATGGGCTCAGTGTGCCTGAAGAACCCTTGAGACAACAAGCTTTCGGATCAGCCGAGGACGCTCAGGTTCCAGCGCGGGCGTGACGGGCGGTCGAAGCCCATCAGCAGGATTCGCTGCCACTGGCCGAGGCTGAGCTCGCCGTCGCGGAAGGGAATCTGCTCGCTACGCGGCCCGAGCAGCGCGCAGAGCAGCCGTTCCCGCTCGCGCTCCTCCTGGGGCACGAGGCGCGTCAGCAGGTCCTCGAGATCCGAGAAAAAGCCGGATTCCCGCTCCTGAACTCGCACGAGAGCGATGTCGTCCAGAGGCGAGACGTAGGCGATCCCGCTCTCGTGACCGGACCCCATCAGTTCCCGCTTCACGTCGTTGGTGATGTCGAGCACCGTCAGCGACGGGAGCGCGAAGGCGATCAAAAACGGGACCTCGACGCTGGTCACGATGTGGTCACTTCTCGAGGAAGGCGGAAGCTGACGTTCTCCCTGGCCACCTCGACCTCACCAAGCTCGTCGAACCCGAAGGAGGCAAGCCTGCGCAGCACCGCCGCGACGAGCTCCTCGGGGGTCGAAGCGCCCGCGGTCAGGCCGATGGTCTCGTGCTCGACGAGCAGGTCGGGGTCGAGGCCGCTCTCGCCTTCGATCAGCCGCGCGGTAGCTCCGTTGCGCTCGGCCACCTCCACGAGGCGCCGGGCATTCGAGCTCGTCTCGGAGCCGATCACGAGGATCAGCGTCGCGCCGCCCTGCGCCAGCGCTTTGACCGCGTCCTGGCGATTCTGCGTCGCGTAGCAGATGTCGTCGGCGGCAGGCCGCTTGAGATCGCCAAAGCGCTCGCCGAGCGCGTCCACGGTCTCGGCGACGTCGTCGAGGGAGAGCGTCGTCTGGGTGATGACCGCGATCGGTTTGCCGCCCGAGTCCAGCTTCGCCGCATCCTCGGGCGACTCGATCACGACGGTGTGGTCCGGCCGCTCGCCGCGGGTGCCGATCACCTCGACGTGGTCGGCGTGGCCCACGAGCGCGACCAGGTGGCCGCTGTCGGCGTAGCGCCGAGCCTCGGCGTGCACCTTCGAGACGAGCGGGCAGACCGCGTCCACCACGACGAGCCCGCGGCTCTCGCAGTTCTGCCGCACCGACGGCGCGACACCATGCGCGGAAAGCACGCAGATCGCCCCGGATGGAATCTTATCCTCGTGGTCGACGAAGACCGCCCCGAGCCGCTCGAGGCGCTTGACCACGTGGTCGTTGTGCACGATCTGGTGGCGGACGTAGACCGGGGCGCCGTGCTTCTCCAGCAGGATCTCCACGATCTCGATCGCGCGATCCACGCCGGCGCAGAAGGAGCGAGGGGCAGCGAGGAGGACCTGGCCTACGACGACCACACCCTTGCGGCCCCGCCGAGCCGGTCGAGCGCGCGCTTCGCGTCGGAGGCGGCAAGGGCGAAGCCGCGGGGCTCTCGGGCGAACGCGCGCACAAGGCCGGGCCAGTCGTAGGTGCCGGCCGGCTTCACCGAGTTGCAGATTCCGTGCAGCGTCCGCTCGGGGGTGTCGCTGACTGCGCGCAAAACGCCGTGCAGCCGCCCGCTCCGGGCCAGCGGCCCGCTCTCGAGGTCGACCGCGTCGGCGCCGGTCAGCTCGTGCAGCCGCCGCCGCTCGACCGGGTCGTCCACGACCTCGTCCGCGGCGAGCATCGTCACGGCCTCTGCGCCAGAGACGCCGAGCGGCTCGCCCTCCCAGAGAACGGAGCCCTCGCGGTCGACCACGCGTGTCGCGTCCAGGACGGTCCCGGATGCGAGGCCGTCGCGCAGGGCGCCGGCGAGGCCGAACGAGACAACAGGTCCCTCGGGCACCCCGTTCGCCGCGCCGAGCCCGACGAGGGCCGAGCGTGCACCGGCGCGGCGGGCGACCCGCAGCTCGGCCGTGGTGGCGCAGGCGAACGTCACCCCGTTAGTGTCCACGCCGCGCTGCGCACGGTCTCCCTGACGCTGCCGGTCGCCTCGAAGGCAGCCGAGGGCTCGAAGCCGGAATGGATCGCGCAGTGCTCGCAGCGCGCGTCGTGCCCCGGGCCGTACTCCTCCCACTCGATCCCGTCGAGCAGCGCCTCGTAGGTCGGGAAGATCCCGTCCGTGAGCAGGTAGCACGGGCCTTTCCAGCCGTACGGGTTCCGCGTGATCGAGCCCCACGGCGCGCAGGCCAGCTTGCGGTCGCCGGTCAGGAAGTCCTGGTAGATGGGGCTCGCAAGCCAGCGATAGCCGTTCCGGCGCGCGGCCGAGCGTATGACGCGGAACTTCTCCTCGTGCTCGGCGCGCGTCATGGTCAAGTTCGGATCGATCTGCGAGTACTGGTAGCCCGGCGCAACGAGCATTCCGTCGATCCCGACGTCGTCGGTCAGGTAGCCCATCATCTCGACCACCTCCGCGGGATCCGTCTCCTTGAAGATGGTGGTGTTCGTGGTGACGCGGAAGCCGGCCTCGCGCGCCTTCCGGATCGCGTCCACGGCGACGTCCCACAGGCCCGGGTAGTCGCAGATGTAGTCGTGGATGTCGCGCATCCCGTCGAGGTGCACGACGAAGGTCAGACGCTTGTTCGGCTTGAATACGTCCAGGAACTGCTCCAGCCGGAGCGCGTTCGTGCAGAGCTCGATCGTCTTGTTGAGGTCGAGGAAGCCCGCGACGACCTCCTCGATGCCCTTGAAGACGAGCGGCTCGCCGCCGCAGATCGAAACTACGGGCGCAGGGCACTGCTCGCCGGCGTCGATGCACTCCTCCACAGAGAGCCGGGCCTTGTTCGACTCGTACTCGCGAATCTTCCCGCAGCCGATGCAGGCGATGTTGCAGGCGAGCGTCGGCTCGAGCATCAGGACGAGCGGGTACCGCTCGCCCTTGCGCTGCTGCTGCGTCACGTAGCGGGCGATCTGAACCGTGGGGGCGAGCGGAAACTTCATCGACTGAGCCTTTCTCGTAGACGGCCGAGAGCAAGCAGCGGAAAGTGGAGACGGTACAGGTGGTAGCGAATCATGAAATCAAGAGGGAAGCCTGTGCCGGTGAACTGCCTTTCCTCCCAGTCGCCGTTCTCTTGTTGTGCGTTACAGAGCCACTCTGCGGCGCGCCGGGCGGGTCGACACGCCGCCTCACCTGCAGCGACATAGGCTAATAGTGCCCAGGCCGTTTGGGAAGGTGCGCTCGCACCACGGCCACGGAAGGCGGGTTCCGAGTAGGAACGGATGTCCTCTCCGAACCCACCGTCCTCGTTCTGCACGGAATCGAGCCACGCGATCGCGCGCCGCATGGCCGGATGGCCCGCCTCGACTCCGCAGGCCTCGAGCGCGGGGAGCGCCGCTGCAGTGCCGTAGATGTGGTTGACCCCCCAGCGCCCGAACCAGGAGCCGTCGGGCTCCTGCTCGGCCAGCAGCCACTCGAGGCCGCGCCGCAGCTCGTCGTCGTAGCCGCCCTCAGGCGCTAGGACCTCGAGCGCGTGGGCGGTGACGTCGGCGGTCGGCTCGTCGGTGACCTTGCCGAAGTCGCAGAACGGGAGCTTGTAGAGCCAGAAGGCGTCGTTGTCGACGTCGAAGGCCCCCCAGCCGCCGCTACGCGACTGCATTCCGGCCGTCCAGGCAAGCCCGCGGTCGACCGCGTCGCGACCGCGGTGGCAGCGCCGCAATGCCAGGGCGACCACAGCCGTATCGTCCACGTCCGGGTAGAGGTCGTTCTCGAACTCGAAGGCCCAGCCGCCGGGCGCAAGCTGCGGACGGCGCACCGCCCAGTCGCCCGGCACGGTGACCTCCTCGTGCTCGAGCCACTCGGCTGCGCGCACGAGCGCGGGGTGCTCGGGGCCGAGGCCGGAGTCCCGCAGCGCGAGCACGGCCAGGCCGGTATCCCAGACGGGCGACTGACAAGCCTCCGGACGCAGGCGGTCGCCCTCGTCCATCACGAACCCCTCCCAGCCGTCGACCGCGCGGCGCAGCGCCTCGTCCTCGAAACCGTGCCCGAGCGCGACGAGCATCAGGATCGACCAGACCCATGGCGGCTGGATCCCTCCCCACGAGCCGTCGGCCTCCTGATGGGCCCGCACCCAACGCTCGGCCTCCCTGAGCCCGGCTCTTCGCAGACCGGAAGGCCGAGGCGCGGGTTTGCTCTGCCCCGGGCGCGCGCCGATCTCGCGCAGCTCGATGCCGGCGGGGCGTACCGGTCGCAGCGCACGGCAGGCGGCGAGCGGCACGAAGGTGCCCCGTGCCCAGCAGGAAAAGTCGTAGATGGAGAGCGGGGCACTTGGAGGAAGCAACACCAGTTCCACCGGGATCGGGGTGATGCGCTGCCACGGCCACTGGCCGATCAGGGCCAGAAAGCACTTGGTGAAGATGCGCGTCTGGCCGATCCCACCCTGAGAGCGAATGAAATCGCGCGCGTTCCTGCCCGGATCAACGCCGGCGAGCTTCAGCGCCGCATACGCCTCGACGGAGGTCGAGAGGTCGGGCGGCCCCTCGAACCAGATCGACCAGGTGCCGTCCTCGCGCTGCCGGGCCAGTAGCTCGTTCGCGATCTTGCGGTCGAGCTCGGGGGTGCGCAGGCCGAGGACGTGGTGCCAGAAGAGGTGCTGCGCGATCATCGTCGCGTTCGATTCGAGCTCGCCGACCCAGTAGCCATCGGCATGCTGGAGCTCGAGCAAGCGTGTCGTGGCCGCCTCGATCGCTCCGTCGAGCCGGGTCTCGATCCGCTCCGGTGCGATCGTCACGCCGCCACCTCCTGCCGCATCGCCTTCAACGCCCGCGCCGCGGCGAGGCCGCTGCGGACCGCCCCCTCCATCGTCGGCGGCCACCCTGTGCCGGTCCAGGCGCCCGCCCGCGTGACGTTGGGCCTGGCTGTCTCCGGACCGGGCCGGTGCGCCTCGCTGCCCGGCCGGACGGCGATCGTCGCTTCCGGCTCACGGCTGACGCGCGACCAGAGCAGCTCCGCCACGCCAAGGCGCTCCGTCACGGCTCCGACGATCAGCTCGACCAGCTCGCGCCCGCGCAGGGCCTCGAGCTCGGGCGCGCCGCTCGAGACGACGGTCAGGTACTGGCCGCGCTCCGGCTCGTGGCCGGTCAGCCGCCCACGGTCGAAGACCCAGTGCGCTGAGCTGTCGAGCAGGGCCGCGAGGGGCGGGCGCAGTAGCTGCCGGTCGAAGAGCAGGTGCACACTGACAATCGGCGAGTAGCCGAGCACCGGCTCCGGCTCTCCGAGCAGGCGCGCGCTCTCGGCCGGCGGGACGGCGACGACCAGCGCCTCGGCGTCGAGCCCGGCCAGCTCCTCCACGCGTGCGCCGGTGCGAATCGTCGCTCCCGCGGCCTCGAGCGCGCGGGCCGCCGCCTCGCCGTGCATCTCGCCGAGCGGCCTCGTTGGCAGGATCAGGTCGGAGGCGCGCTTGCCGGCGAGCAGCGTCGTCTCGACGGTGAAGCTTCCGGCGGCCACGCTCGCCTGCTCCGCCCGGAGGTTCAGGGCCGGTCGGATGAAGACGTCCCAGAAGCGGTCAATCGCGCGCTGCGACTGGCCGCGCGCTCTCAGCGCCTCCGCGAACGTCGCGCCCTCGGCGTCGCCCCAGCGCGCGAGGGCGCGCAGGATCCGCAGCCGGTCGCCGAACGGGACGTGCCGGTAGCGCAACAGCGCCAGCGGCGAGGAGCGGATCGCCGCGGTCCGGCCGCGCTCGTCGATCACGCTCAGCGTCAGCGGCAGCCGCCGGACCGAGCCGCCCTCGCCGATCCGTCCGAGGAAGCGCAGGTACTCGGTGAAGCAGCCGAGCGCGATGTGCTGGCCGTTGTCGGGCGGCGGTTCGGGGTCGCCCTCGCGGCGCGGCAGGGTCTGCACCGCTCCGCCGAGAGTCGGGCGCGCCTCGTGCAGCGTCACCTCGTGGCCCGCGTCCACGAGCTCGAGCGCCGCGCTGAGCCCGGCGAGCCCGCCTCCCACCACCGCGACCCTCACCTGAGGAGCCCGGCTCCCACGATGCGCAGCTTGGTCAGCGGCGAGAGGCGCACAGAGCTCTCGAAGACGTCGAACCCGCGTGCCTCGATCCGGTCGAGCGTTGCCCGGTAGAGCCCCGCGAAGGTCGCGACGCAGGCCGAGCTGCGCGCGTCGAGCGAGCTCAAGAGCTGGAGCCCGTCGTCGAGATAGGCGCGCGCGCGCGAGGCGTGGAAGGCCATCAGCGCGCGCCACTCGGCTCCTACTCGGCCCGCGGCGATGTCCGCCTCCGAGACCCCGTAGGCCGACAGCTCGTCCTGGGGCAGGTAAACACGGCCGAGCTCCCAGTCTTCGCGTACGTCGCGCGCGATGTTGATCAGCTGGAGCGCGACGCCCAGCGTCGCGGCCCGCTCGACCTCCTCCGAGCCGTAGACCGCGACGCAGGCGATGCCGACGGCGCCCGCAACGTGTTGACAGTAGCCGTGCAATTCGACGAAGTCCGCGTACCGGTCCTGCTCGGTGTCCTGGAGGCCGCCGTCCACGAGGTCGTGCAGGGCGTGATCGGGGATCGGGTAGCGCGAGCGCGCGTCCGCGAGAGCCACGAGAATGGCGTCCTCGCCGGGAGCCAAGTCGAGCGCCGCGTGCAGCTCCCGGAGCCGGGTTCGCTTCTCGACCACGGGCAGCTCGCCGTCGGCCAGGTCGTCCACCTGTCGCGCGAAGGCGTAGATGGCGGCGATCGCCTGCCGCTTGGGGCGCGGCAGCACCATGATCCCGTAGGCGAAGTTGCGCGCCTCGCGACGGGTGAGCCGCTCGACCTCCGCGTAGGCCGCTTCGACAGTCATCAGTCCGGCCTGCATACCACTTGCGGCTCATCCGTCGTGGGGAAGGGGAAGGGGGAAACCGGGACCCGCACGGCCTGAAAGCGACGACGCAAGCGTCGTCTCATCGAAGCGCCGCCAGAGCCAGTCTTGCGCGCGAGGGACGCGGGCGCTGGGTGAACACGTCCCAATCGGCTCGTTCGAGCGCCTCGAGCGCTGCGAGCCCACCCCGTGCGAAGAGCGCCACGCCACGGCCCACGCGCCCGCCGAGCCGGCGGCCGAGCTCCTCGCCTGAGCCCAGCAGCCCGCGCGCCCGCCCGGCCTCGAACTCCAGCAGCCGCCGCAGCGGCTCGTTCGGCGCGGTGAGGTCGCTGACCCCGAACCGCCGCCGGTCCTCGACGGGCAGGTACACGCGTCCGAGCGCGAGGTCGCGTGGTACGTCCTGGAGGAAGTTCACGAGCTGCAGCCCGGTGCAGACGTCGTCCGAGAGAGCGACGAGCGCCGGCTCGGCCCGGCCCACGACGCCGAGGACGAGCCGACCCACCGGGTCGGCCGAGTGCACGCAGTAGCCCTTGAGCTCGTGCCACGTCTCGTACTCGGCCACGCGCTGGTCGATTCGGTTCGCCTCGATCAGGCGCAGGAACGGCTCCCGCGGAAGGTCGCAGGCTCGGATCGTCGGTTGCAGCACCCGCATCACCTCCCACGTCGGCTCGCCCTCGTAGCAGGCGTGGACCTCGGCCTCGAGCTCGTCCAGCGCGGCGAGCCGGTCGGCCTCGAGCTCGTCGCCGAGGATGTCCGCGAGCCGCGCGAAGCCGTACACCGCTCGCAGGTGCGGACGCAACGCGCGCGGAAGGAGCAGCGACGCGACGGGGAAGTTCTCCGTGCGAGCACGGGCTGCAACCGCGCTGGCGGAGGCCGGATCCACCGACAAACCATGGCGCCCAGCCATGCAACTCGTCAAACGGCCTATCGTCAACCCCACGCCGAGGGTTCCCGCAGCCTAGACCTCTCCAATTAAGCTCGGCCCCGTGCAGGGCCGCCGCGAAGCTCTCGCCGTCGGCCTCGTCTGGCTCGTCTGGCTCGGCGCCGTCCTCCTGACGGTCGCGATCGGCCTGACGGCCGGTGCGTACACCTTGGAAGTGGGGTGGTCGATCCACCACGGGCTCTGGCCGCTCTTCGCCTGGGACTACAACTGGTACCACCTGGTCTCCTACGGCGGCTATCCCGACGGCCAGGGCGGACGGCAGTACGCGTTCTTCCCGCTCTGGCCGGAGCTGATCCGCTGGTCGGGCTCGATCCCGGATGTGGTCGCGGCTGGAGCGCTGGCCTGGGCGGCAAGCGCAGCGGCGTTCTTCGGCGTGGCCGAGGGGGCTCCGCGCGCCCGGTTGCGAACTGCGCTCGCGCTGGCCTGCTGGCCCGGCTCCTTCGTCCTGGCACTGGCCTACCCCGACGGGTTGGCACTGGCGGCCGCGGCCTGGGCGGCCGTGCTGGCGCTCCGCGGGCGGCTGCTGGCGGCGGGCCTGGTCGGCGTGATCGCGGCGCTCGCCCGGCCGAACGGCGTTTTGATCGCTCTGCCTCTCGCCTGGCTCTCCCGGGGTAAGGGGCCGCGGGCATGGCTCGGCGCGGCCGCTCCGGTCGCCGCCGCGGCTGCCGTCGAAGCCTACTTCTGGTCGCATAGCGGCAATCCGAGGGTGTTCCTGGACGCGCAACGCCAGTGGGGACGCGGAGGACCGGGCCGATTCGGCGACTGGAGCAGCCACCTTTGGGACGTGTTCGAACGCCACGGCTTGCTGATCGCGCTGGCCGCGGTGCTCGCGGCGGCCGCGATCGTGGTTGCCTGGCGACGCTTCGGTCTCTGGCCCACGGCCGTGATCGCCTATGCGAGCGCGGTTTCGCTGCTGCTGGCCGCGACGCAGAGCCTTCAGGGCTTCGTCGACAGCGTGAGGGCGGCTCTCGTGTTGCCTCTGCTCGTCGTCCTCTGGCGGCTCGGGCCGCTCTACCGGCCGTGGGCGGCCTTCGCGACGGTGATCGTCGGCCTACTGCTCTTCTCCGGAACGATGCAGAGCTTCGGCCGGCAGAGCCTGTTCGCGTTCCCCATCTTCTGGGCGATCGCGGAGGGGCCGCGCTGGCTCCGCTATCCGCCGCTCGCCGTACTCGGCTTCGCCGCCAACGTCGGGCTCGTGCTCCTGCTCACGCGCTTCGCTCCTTAGCGCGCTCGCGGTAGGCGGCGGCCGCGATCCGGTCGGCGCAAAGCTGACAGCAGTAGCGGCGGCTGCGGTTGCGGGAGCGGTCGAGGTAGACGCAGCGGCACGGGAGCGCGTCGCAGACGCCGAAGCGCTCCCAGCCTTCGGTCTGGATCGCGACGAGCAGCGCTGCGGCGACCCGCGGCGCCAGCCGGTCGGCGAGGTCGCGTGCCCGCCGCGGCTCGTAGTCGAAGCGCCAGCCTTCCTTTCCTGGCCGGAGCTGAGGCACCGAGTCCGCGAGCAGGTCGTTCAGGATCTCGACGGCCTCGGCCTCGGTCTCCGCTTCGAAGACGCTGCGCACCCGACGGCGCAGCGAGCGCACGCGCTTGAGATCGCCCTCCGCGGCCACACGCGCCTCCCGCTCGAGCCCGTGTTGCTCGAGGAAGTTGCGCAGCTTGCCGACGCCGGTCAGAAACTCGGGCTCGTCGTCGAGGACGTCCCACGTGTTCACGAGGCCCACGGCCAGGTCGATCTCCCGCTGCTGCAGATGTCCTCCGTTCATGCTAACGTCGTCAGTAGCGTAGCCGTCTTAGCTCCTGACGGAGAAGGCCGAAGGAGGCAGCGGTGTTCCGATACCTGATCAGGCGGTTCCTGTGGGCGATTGTCCTGTTCTTTGCGGTCACGATCGTCACCTACATCATTTTCTTCATCATCCCGGCTGACCCCGCTCGCGCGTTCGCGGGCAAGAACCCCACCGAGGATCAGATCGTTCGGGCGCGGCACTACCTCGGGATCGACAAGCCGGTCCCGGTGCAGTACGCGAACTTCGTCTGGCGGCTGACGTATCACCACTCGCTCGGGCGCTCCTTCGCGAACCGTGAGCCCGTGAACAACCTCGTCCTCTCCGCGGCACCCGTGACTGCCTCCCTCGTGATCGGCGGCGCGGTCTTGTGGCTGATAATCGCCCTCCCCCTGGGGATCCTGTCTGCCCTGAGGCCGCGCTCGCTGTTAGACCGGACCTCGATGACCTTCGTGCTGATCGGGGTCTCCGCGCATCCGATCTGGATCGGGCTCATCTTCAGTTACTTCCTCGGCTTCAGGTTCCACCTCACGCCGATTGCCGGCTACTGCGACTTCATCAACCCCTCGGTCGGCGCCGAGTGCGGCGGGCCGACGCAATGGGCCTACCACATGATTCTGCCCTGGATGACCTTCGCCACGCTGTATGCGGCGCTGTACGTGCGGATGATCCGCGCCAACGTGATGGAGGCGATGAACGAAGACTACGTGCGCACGGCGCGGTCCAAGGGCGCCACCGAGCAGCGGGTGATGCGGGTCCACGTCCTGCGGAATGCCCTCCTGCCCGTCGTGACGATTCTCGGAATGGACATCGGCACCGCGCTCGGCGGAGCGATCTTCACCGAGTCGATCTACGGACTCCCCGGCCTGGGCAGGGTCTCGCTCCAGGGGCTCAACAACCTCGATCTGCCCACGGTGATGGGCGTCGTGGTGTTCGCCACCACGATGATCATCCTGTTCAACCTGATCGTGGACCTGCTCTACGCCTGGGTCGACCCGAGGATTCGCCTGGCCTAGCGAGCGCCTGACGAGCGATCGGCTGTGCCTCCAGGACGCGCGACGACCCGGCAAGCCCTCGCGTAACGTTCCCGGCCTTGGCCGAGAGCGTCCTCATCACCGGTGGCGCCGGTTTCATCGGCTCGCACCTCGCCGACGAGCTGCTGGGCGCCGGGTACCACGTGCGTGCGCTCGACAACCTCGTCGAGCAGGTGCACGGGAGCGCCGAGCGACCCGACTACCTGAACGCGGACGTCGAGCTTCTCACCGGCGACGTGCGCGACCCCGCGGTCGTGCGCAGCGCGATCGACGGAGTCGACGCCGTCGTCCACCTCGCTGCCCGGGTCGGGGTCGGCCAGAGCATGTACGAGCCCGCCGAGTACGCCGCGGTCAACTCCGTCGGCACCGCGGTTCTGCTCGAGGCGCTGCTCGAGCGGCCGGTGCGAAAGCTCGTAGTCGCGTCGAGCATGAGCGTCTACGGCGAGGGGGCGTACGAGCCCGCGGCCGCGGTCGAGCGCTCGCCCGAGCAGCTCGAACGCGGGGAGTGGGAGCCGCGCGGCCCCGGCGGCGAGGAGCTTCGCCCCGTGCCGACGCCCGAGACGAAGCGGCCGTCGCTCGCCTCGGTCTACGCCCTGACCAAGTACGACCAGGAGCGGATGGGCCTCCTCTACGGCGCCGCATACGACGTGCCGGCGGTGGCGCTGCGCTTCTTCAACGTCTACGGGCCACGGCAGGCCCTGTCGAACCCGTATACCGGCGTGCTGGCGATCTTCGCCGCGCGGTTGCTGAACGACCGACCTCCAGTCGTGTACGAGGACGGGGGTCAGCGGCGCGACTTCGTCCACGTGACCGACGTCGCCCGCGCCTGCCGGCTTGCGCTCGAGCGGGACGGCGCCGACGGGCGAGCCGTCAACGTGGGCAGTGGCCGCAGCGCCTCGGTGCTCGAGATAGCGCACGAGCTTTCCCGCGGGCTCGGCAAGGAGATCGAGCCCGACTTACCGGGCGCCTACCGCGCCGGCGACATCCGGAACTGCTTCGCGGATGTGGCCCTCGCGCGCGAGCTGCTCGG
Source organism: Gaiellaceae bacterium (assembly GCA_035296785.1). Lineage (GTDB taxonomy): Bacteria > Actinomycetota > Thermoleophilia > Gaiellales > Gaiellaceae > AC-32. The sequence continues at coordinate 41,885 of DATHAF010000003.1, read as the reverse complement.
CTTCGACGCAGAAGTGGTGCTGGAGGCCGGCCTGGCCGAGCTGACCGAGTGGCTCGCAAACCAGCAGACTCCCGACCGGTTCGACCAAGCCGCCGCTGAGCTGGCGGAGAAAGGACTCACCCGATGACAGCTGCCACGCTGCACACCAATCACGGCGCGATCGCGATCGAGCTCTTCGACGACGACGCGCCCAAGACAGTCGAGAACTTCCGCAAGCTCGCCCGGGACGGCTTCTACGACGGCGTCGTCTTCCACCGGATCATCCCCGACTTCATGATCCAGGGCGGCGACCCGACCGGGACCGGAATGGGCGGTCCCGGCTACACCTTCGACGACGAGTTCAACGACCACAAGGTCGAGCGTGGAGCGCTCGCGATGGCGAACGCAGGCCCGAACACGAACGGCAGCCAGTTCTTCATCGTCACCACCGCGGCCGCGCCCTGGCTCGACGGCAAGCACACCGTCTTCGGGCGCGTCACCGAGGGCATGGACGCGGTGGACGCGATCGAGCAGGTCGACACGGACACGCAGGACAAGCCGCGCGAGCCGGTCGTGATCGAGCGCGTCGAACTGGCCGCGAGCTAGCCCGCAGCTCGGGCGGCCTGTACTACCAGAGGCGAAGCACGAGCCGGACGGTAGTACTCGCGTAGCCCGCGTGAGCCTCGCCGAAGCCGGCGCGGAGCTCCGCCTCCTCGACCCGGATCCGCGGCAGGTGGCCGAGCGTCGCGATCGCGAGCGCCACAGTCGCGCCCGGCCAGCTGCCGAACGCGAGCGCCAGCCCGAACTTGTTCACGAGAGTGCCCGTGTAGCTGGGGTGCCGCAGCGCCCGTCCCAGCGCGTGCTCCATCGAGCGTTCGCTCGTGCCCCGATTCCGGCGCAGAACCAGTCCGCGTGGTCGGTACGAGTGACGCCTTCGAGCGTGAAGGAGAAGTCGGTGTTGACACCGCCCTCGAAGCCTGCCACGAAGAGAACAAGCTTGATCGAGCGCTGGGGGGAGACGGCCCTTGCATCGAGCGTCCAATATCCCTTCCTAGGTGGGATAGATTCGGCCTGTGCACCGGCACGACGGCTACTTCGATGAGCGTGTCGCCGCCAGCTACGACGAGTCCTCGGCGGAGATGTTCGACCCGGAGGTCGTCGATCCGGTCGTCGACTTCCTCGTCGAGCTCGCCGGAAACGGGCATGCACTCGAGCTCGGGATCGGCACGGGCCGGATCGCGCTACCGCTCGCGGGGCGCGGAGTGCAGGTGCACGGGATCGAGCTGTCGAAGGCGATGGTTGCGAGGTTGCGCGCGAAGCCGGGCGGCGACGAGATCGGTGTGACGATCGGCGACTTCGCAACGGCGTCGGTGAACGGAACGTTCTCCGTCGCGTACGTGGTCTTCAACACGATCATGAACCTGACGGCGCAGGACACGCAGGTTGCCTGTTTCCGCAACGTGGCTGACCACCTCGAGGCCGGCGGGTGCTTCGTGATCGAGGTCGGAGTGCCTGATCTCCAGCGCCTCCCGCCCGGAGAGACCTTCCGAGCCTTCCCCGTGAGCGAGGGTAGATGGGGTTCGACGAGTACGACGTCGCCGCCCAGGGCCTCACCTCCCATCACTTCCGGATCATCGACGGGAAAGCCGATCGCGTCTCGGTTCCCTTCCGCTACGTCTGGCCCGCTGAGCTCGACTTGATGGCGCAGCTCGCCGGGATGACGCTGCAGGACCGCTGGAGCGGCTGGAAGCGTGAGCCGTTCACGAGCGCGAGCCGCAAGCACGTCTCGGTCTGGGAGAAGCCGCTTCGCTAGAGGCTCCGGGGCCGGGTGCCATGGGAAGCATCGTCACGCTTCTCGCAGCCCGGCCCCTCGTTTCCGACCGTCACTAGAGGAGCCAGATGAGCAGCAGAATGATGATGATTACAGCGAGAACGCCACCACCGATATACATCCGCAACCTCCTTTCGGTGCTGATTAAGGCCGATACCCGCTGGAATAAAAAACCGAACGTGCTGTTTGGAGTGTCCTTCCTAGTAAGGTCACTTGTGATAGGAAATCGCCTCCGATAAAGGGAGGACGCTATGGCGCGGAAATCGATCATCGTCAGCGATATTTCAGGGCGTGAGATCCGGGACGAGAAGGATGCAGCCAAGGTGGCCATCACCTATGGAGACGCGAGACGCGGCCGCATCGAGCTGGACGTGCTCGCCTCCGAGGTAGACGACCTGGCGAGCAAGGGTGAGAAGAAGGCCCGACGCGGACGCAAGCCCAAGGCTGCCAGCTAGCAAAGCAGGCAGGCCGTCTTGAGGATGGGCAGGTTCGCAACAATAAGAAGGCCGGGTGGTTTCTCTCTCTCCCCTGGGTGGTTTAGGCCACCTAGCTCCAGGGACGGCCACCCGGCCCTTTCTGCATAGACGCTGCGTGGGATCCCAACTTGCAGCCTGCGAGTCGCTGCCCTCCGCGAATCCTTTCCGCGGCACGAGATAAAAGGTTCGGCAATCAATCCGGACCCGAATAGGAATGGTATTTCGGGGATCGTTTAGCGCGCGCCCAACGCTTTGCAGATCAACAGCGTCCCGCGGCGTGAGCCGTCTACCCGCGCGCGGTTCGACTGGCGGCAAAGGGGTCGGAGAGGCCTCGTGCAGGGAGCAGTATCGAACTGGCCCGAGTGAGTCGGCCTGAAAGACCGAGCCATTCCAGCTAACGTCGTCGGAGCCGGGGCGCCTTGCAAGTTGGTGGAATCCGCAGTCCCCCGCTTGCCGCGTCCCGGCTACTACCAGACGGCGCGCAGCCCGGTGATCTTCCTCAGGGTCAACATGGTCTTCGTAGTTGTCGCGCTCGCAGCGTCGGCCATGGGGCCTCTAGCCCCTTCGCCGTGAAGACGACCTTGACTTTTCTCCTGTCTGCGTCAAACTCCGCCGATGCCGCCACAGGCGTGGTGATGGATAGCCCCGCCCGAGGAAACCCCTCGCAACATCTCTCCCCCGTTGACGCCTTTGGCAATGGCCCCTAAGCGGTAACGGGGGCGGCTGGTTGCCGCCACGCCGCCCCCATACCGCTTTCCTCATCTCCCCCAAACGAACAAGATGCTGGCGCAGGGCAAGACTTGCGTCGTACCGGCGAGAGCCGTCGGCCTTCACGGTGCCTGAGGCTCGTTTTGATTATGCTCAGCATGCCGTTCGGCCCCTACCGATCACGGAAGGGAGAGTCGAATAGCCTTTTTCTTCAAGCTGGAGACCGAGGACGGAGTGCCTGCCGAGCCGCCGTCGCTCGCGACCGCCGTTCCCAACTGGCGCTCGGGGGACGAGATCCCCGTGGGGCATCGAACACTCCGAGTCGTACGCGTTCGCGATGACGACGTTGATCACCCACCGGTGCTGATCGTCGAGGACGTGGCTCCTCGTGGGAACCGATCGTGATGCGGAGGCGAGCTCGCCGCGTTCTCGAGCTTGGATCGTCTGCTTCGCTGCAGTCGCCGCGCTTGCGTCTGCCGGCGTCCGCTGTCGAAGGAAGTCACGACAACGACGTGTGGAAGGGATCGCTGCCGAACGGTCACTGACGGCATCTCCGGGATTGCGACCCTGACCGGCCGCGTCTCGGTTCCTCGTTCGGGCCGCTTCTACACAGTGTCGCTACGGACAGAACTCAACGGGAGACCAGCCGGCTGGAAGATCGTCTATGAAGCAAGGCGTCAGATCGTGCGCGCGGTCGCGCGCTCGTTCCTGGGCACCCGCTGGGCACGGCTCGCACGAGATGTGCGACCGCACTACTCCAAGGCGATCCGCGGCCTGGCACCTATGCGATCGGCGCCCGCATGGGTCGCTGAAGTCCCCCGGCACGCTCAGACGCCTGCAATCGGCTTCACTCCGGCGTAGCGCTCGGGACAGCCGGGGCGCCATCGCCGATGGGGCGAGAGTGGCCAGAGGGGAAGGACTTCGGCGGGAATCGGCCACCCTCGCGTGCACAGCTTCCTCCTCGCACTCGCCCTCGTCTACTGACCTCTACGTTGGTCTTCCTCAACGCTGACTACCTCCACCCGATGCGCCAGGTACGCTCTTCCCTGTCGAGCCGCTTACTCCGGAACTGGCGCTCGTCGATCCCAATTTGGCCGAACGGGCGCGCGCGAACCTGGTCGACGCCGGCGAGGCGGCGACGCGACCGGCCCCTGCGAGGGAGCCGGAGCAGACGCTGCCACCGCCGCGTCCTTCGACGAAGCCCGAACACACGCATTCGGCAGCGGTCAAAGCCACGCATCGCCGACCGAGCAATTGGCGGAGGGCGATCTTGGTGGTTGCGCTCGCGGCCGGGCTGGGCGGGGCGGGTGCGATTTGGGTTCACTACGACGACAACGCATCTAGCTCCGGAGGCCTGGCTCAGCCCGCCACACACGCGCAGCTCGAGCAGTTGCTGATGCCTGCCAGGAGCGAGCGCAGTGAAACGACGAGGTCACGAGCACCGAAGCAAGCTCTCAGGCCACCGCGAACGGCGGCCTTCCACGTGCCGGGCGCGCCGGAGGAGCCGCTCGACGAGATCACCCTCCCGGCCCGCGCCAGACGCCTCGATGCCTGGCTGACCCCGGCCCGCGGCCCCACCGCCGCCAACCAGCGCCATTGGCTCTACCAACACGCCTGGATTGTCGCCGGCGCGAAGTTCGGCTGGTGGCACGGCGCCGAAGCGCTCCGCGTTCTAATCCACGTCGACCGCCGGGTCGAGTCCCAGTGGGGCATCGGCTATCGCAGTGAAGCGGCCGCGCGCCGAACGCTCGCGGCAGTCGAGGCGAAGTGAGGCCTGAGCCCGATGTCGTCGCTGACCTCGACGGCCCGGATCCAACGTAGAGCCGACGCGCGGATTCGAACCGCGGACCCCTTCATTACGAGCGAAATCGACCGCTCCGGCGAGGCCTGCCGTCAAGTGGCCCCAAGTGGCCGATTAGCGGGGAGAACGTGGGGTTCATACGATGCGTCGCCGCTTACCCCCATAGGTGGTTTTCTGGCGTTTGGGCATGGATTGGGCATCCGTTTTACACTCTGCGCAAGAGCACCGAGGGGCGTCGCCGTCATCCCTCAGTGCGCCGAGTGCGGCGAGGTGTGGCTGCGCCCCTTGATCGTTGCGTCCGAGTCGCGCAGGCCTGTCTAGGCGTCGTGCTGGCGGACGAACTCCGCCGACTTGGGGGGACCTTGCGTAAACCCAGCTTCCTGAAAGATCGCCGGGACCTCGGGGTCCGAAGTGAAGCTTTGCCAGCCCGCCTCGTCCCAGTCGAAGACCACCCAAACCCGGTCGCTCTCATTTGGATCCCGAAAGACGTGCGACCCGTTGCAACCGTGCTGCTTTCGCTTCTCAGCGCCCTTGGTTGAGAAGGTATTCCAGAAGCGGTCGAAATCCTCGATCTTCGCCGTTGCCAGGACCATTGTCTCCTCCTCTGTTCGAACGCGTTGTTTGTGCCACGGACCCTACGCCCCTTTATCACGAGATGGAGTGCAAGAAGCCATCCGGCGTCGGTCTCGAGCACGTTCCGGCGCTGGATCGCCGCTGCCAAGATCCCGGTCAGCTCGCCGCGCTCCCCTAGGCCGTGAGCGAGGGCGCAACCCTACGACTCCGCATTGCTCCCTCGCGCTCAAGCTCGTAGCGCCAGTAATGCCGATTCTTCACCTTCACCCAGCCACGCTCCCCGCGTCGTCGCTCTGCCGGCCCCACGCTCGCACATGAGCTAGAGTGTCTTTAGCTGGCCCTGTGGCCAGAACCCCGGCCGAAAGCCCGATGGCCGCCAACACGCGTCGACGCGCGAGGCGATGAGCCTAGGCGAACAGGATTCGACTTACAGGGCCAGTTCGTTGTGTGTCGGGCGCGTCTCGATCCTTATGACGGCGAGGCCGCCATGTCGCGTTGCTCGTCCGGCGTCATGCACGAGGGGCAAACGGATCCCTCGGCTAGCTGAAGCCAGGCAAAGGCGAAGTCCCTGAACTCACGCTTCCGTTTGCACCGGATGCAGTGCCAGGGGCTTGTAACCGCCACGGCTACGTTTTCAGCGGGGTCTTGCGATCCCGCGGATCAAGCTCCTCGACCGCGGCTGCGGCCTCTTCCACCTGCTCGATCCAGTGAGCCTTCTCGACCTTGCTGAAGTCGCATCCATTGGATCCGTCGGTCATCACGAGCACCTCGTCTCCGGTCACGTAGCGGGAAGAACGTCTGGCGACCGGGGTGAGGGCTCTACGGATGGACTCGCGGAGATCAGGCGCCTCGGCCAACCGAGTGTACCTCCGCCCGGCCCCGGGGCCGTGTAGCGCCGGCGTTCAAGCGTTGAGCACGCAAGACCAACGCCGAGGTCAGGCGACGCGGGCTTTGCGCGGCCGGGAGCGGGCGGAGGTCTCCCAGCGCTCGTTTCGCCCCTCTCGCCCGATAGGCTCGCCTTTGCCGTTCGGCCCCAACCGACGCGGAGGGAGAACTGAATGGCCTTTCTTTTCAAGCTGGAGACGACAGAGGGAGTGCCTGCCGATCCGCCGATGCTCGACACAGCTGTGCCCAATTGGCGGTCGGGTGACGAGATTCCATTGGGCCGGCGCACACTGCGCGTGGTGCGGTTGCGCGATGACGATGCCGACCAGCCGCCAGTGCTGGTCGTTGAGGAGGTGGCCGAGTCCGGCCACTGAGCTCTAAGCTTTCAATGGAGCGGGCGCCAGGTCGGGCGCCCTACGCCCAAAGATCCTCGTCCGGTCTCCTTCGTCAATCGGGCTACCTGGCTTCCGTCGGCGTTCATCGTGTAAATGCCGCGGCTCGTTTGAATCGCGATCTTCTTCCCATCGGGCGACCAGATTGGTTTGCCGGCCATTCCGATCGAGACACAGCGGCGGGTGCCCACCGGCGTCACGTCTTTGCCACCCGGAGTGACGAGCTTGATGCCGCAGCGCGAGCGGTAGGCGATCTTGCCACCGGCAGGCGACCAGGCCGGTGCCCAGCCATTCGCGACCAGCAGCTTGGGAAGCCCCGCCCGAAGCGTGGTCACGGAAATCCATGAGCGACCATTTCGCTTGGTGGCAAATGCGATGCGATTTCCCCGCGGCGACCACGAGGGGGAGTAATCGAAGCCGCTGGTTCCAGTGATGCGCTCGGGTTGTGATCCGTCGGTAGCGACCACGTACATCGTTCCATACGGTCGCGAGGAGCCGGGGGAATATTCGATGTATGCGAGCCGCTTCCCCTCGGGCGACCAATCCAGATCGAACCCGTCACCGGCGATGTGGTTGTCTCGCCGGGTCGCCGCGTTGATGACGTGGATGCCGTTGTAGCGGCTGGACAAGTTTAGGGTCGTGACCGAGAAGGCGAACCGTCTCCCGTCCGGGGCCCAGTCGACGCTCTCAAGCAGGCCGCAGCCGCGGCGGAACGAGCATTGGAAGAGCGTTCGCAGGTTCCCGTCCGGCTTGATGGTGGAGATGTTGTCTCCGCTGAGGATCGTCAGCGGGCCGTTCATGGTGAGCGCTGCCGGGGCGACTCCCCTCGCCTCGCCAGTCGACGCGCCGGTCAGGATCGTGAGGATGATGGGGGCGAGGAGGAGAAGTCGGTGGAGCATTGCCACACGCACGGCAAGCCGAGACTATGCGCCAAACAGCACATGGTCAACACCTACCTCGGCAGTAGGCCTCCTTTTGCTCCTTTATTGAGCTGCTTTTGGTAGCGCCTCGCGCCAATTAGGCCACCAGTGGTTCGTCGTCTTGCGCTTGGGTTCCCGAACCAGAGCTTCGCGGTGTGTTTCGCCGGAAGCTGGGCTGGGGAGGCTCGGGCCATCGTCTTCGAGGCGAGGGGTCGCCCCCTGCGGGGAGAGAAATCCTGATTGGGCTGGAGTCATGTCGGAAGCATCACGCGTTGGATGCCCCGCCCCTCCCACACCGCGTCTGCTGTTGCAAGAGCGACACAAAACGCGAAGGTGGCCGCCTTCTTCGCTTCCACCTCGACTGACCGGAACCACATGATCGGCGGTCAGGTCGTTGCTGGGATGTGGGTCGCACTCATAGCCAGGCAACGGAAACGCCGGATTACTGGTCGCGGCGGGCGTCGCCTACACCGTGCTCGCGGTCTCCGCCCTTTACGGTCTCTGGGTCCGTCAGCTACGCGTGTCGCGTCATCCGGACCAGCTCTGGAACGAGTTCTGGCAGGAGTGCGTCGCAGACATCAAGCACGCGATCATCGACGACGTAAGCGACGGCTATCTCGAAAACCGCCAGCACCTGGTGACCAAGCGATGGGCGCTACGGCTTGCTCTCGTTTGCCACTGCCACTGAGGTCATCTTCGTTGTTAGCGCCCTGATCGCCACCTGAGCGGACGATTTCGCTCGCGGCCCGTGACGCTGTGCGCTCCTCGCGCTCTGGGCGCAGGGGTCGCTTCGGCTTGGGCGGCGGCGGAGGCTGTGCAGGGGGCTGCGGTTCCGAGTTCTCGTCAGGCACGTTTGGGCACCCATTGGACAGCGAAAGCAGCGGTTGAGAACACGTCTCTTTGTGCGAAATCGCTGGAAATCACTTGAAGCCGACGCGCGGATTCGAACCGCGGACCCCTTCATTACGAGTGAAGTGCTCTACCAGCTGAGCTACGTCGGCGAGACGCCTACTGTAGCCGCTTCCGGGGCGTCCGATCTGCCCCCAAGGAGCCGATGACGCACCAGTGACGCACGGGCCTGACGGATCGCCGTCCCGGCGTCCGTGCGCCTCGCGCCTATCAGGTCATCAATGACGTGGCCGTACGTGTTCAGAGTCATTGTGGGCGACGCCTGTGCCGCGACCTCGACAACGCTCGCGCCCTCTGCCAGCAGAAGCGAGCAGAAGGCGTGCCGTAAGTCGTACGGCCGAGTGAACTTGGGAAGGCCAGCTCTCCCGGCCTCATCCTTGAAGATCCGGGCGCGCCAGTTGCGGTAGCTGGCGTCCGTCCAGTCTCCGCCATCGGAGGGTCGTCGGAAGATGCGCTCGCTTGACCTCGGGATGCGGCTGAGACCAACACGACCCCACCGCCCGGTACCCCCTTACCGATGAATCGCCCGGTGCTGGCCCGCGGCCGCCAGATTCTCCATGCGTTAGTCGGGTCTCTACTGGTTGACAATTGCGGACTGTTCGTAGTAGTAACACCCTTCCAGCAACGAAGGGGGGCCCGCGACGCGACCGCGGAGGCAAAACATCGTTGCTGCGGCCGATTATCGAGCCCGAGCCAGGCGCAGAGATCCGACGCCTGGGGCCGTCCGGCTTAGCCAGCGCGCGCGCTCTCTCGTCAGGTTCGGAACTCCCCCTTCAGGAAGTCCACTGTGACTAGGAGAGGAGGACCCGTGGTTATGAACGCCCTTCCTGCGCGACGTCCTGTGACGAGAGCCGCCCAGTTGCTCGCCGTTGCCATCGCCCTGGCGGCGACCTGGGTGTTGATCCTGTCCGGAGCCGCGCCCGCGGCCACAAGCCACGTCAGCAACGCCCAGCTTTCCGCGGCCCGCCAGGCGGTCGAGCAGTCAGGGGTCCGAGGCATCGCGTGGTACGTGGACGGCGCCGCCGACCGAGTGGTGGTGACCGCTGACCGCACCGTCTCGGCCGCGGAGGTGGCCACCATCAAGAAGAGCGCGGGCGCCAACGCCGGGGCCATCCGGATCAAGCACGTGCGCGGTGCGTTCCGACCGCTGCTGTCGGCCGGGGATGCCATCTACGGCGGCCGGTACCGCTGCTCGCTCGGCTTCAACGTGTCCAGTGGAAGCACCTACTACTTCCTGACCGCCGGACACTGCGGGAAGATCGCCGACACCTGGTACACCAACTCGGGGCACACCACACTGATCGGCCCGACCGTCAACTACAGCTTCCCGGGCAATGACTACGCGCTGGTCCGCTACGCCAACTTCTCGCTGCCCCACCCAGGTGGGTTCACCGTCGCGGACGCCTTCCGCGGCGAGCGGGTCACGCGCGACGGGTCCACCACCGGAATACACTCAGGCACGGTCACCGCGCTGAACGTCTCGGTCCGTTACGTCGGTCAGCTCCATGGTGTCGTGGACGGCTTGATTCAAACCAACGTGTGCGCCGAGCCAGGCGACTCCGGCGGCCCGCTCTACGACGGGACGAAGGCGCTGGGACTCACCTCCGGAGGCAGCGGCGACTGCAAGTCCGGTGGCACCACCTTCTTCCAGCCCGTCCGCGAAGCCGCTAGCGCCTACGGGGTAACCGTGTACTGATCGCACCCCGCCGACAAGGCGCGCTTAGGTGGCGGCGCCGCTCGCAATAACGCACCGATGACGCACGGGGTACTGGAGTGCTCTACCAACTGAGCTACCTCGGCGTGGTCGGCTCAGGCTAGCGCGGGCCTGCGGCGCTTAGACTCCCGTCCAATGCTCCGCCTCATCGTCGCCTGGGCGATCAACGCGGCCGCGCTCTGGGTCGCCGACGCGCTCTTCGAGAGCGTTCGGATCGACGGCTGGAAGGCCTACCTGATCGGCGCCGCGGTGCTCGGGATCGCGAACGGGATCATCAAGCCCGTGCTCATGTTCCTCACCTTCCCGTTGATCGTGCTCACGCTCGGCTTGTTCATGCTCGTGATCAACGTTGCGATGGTGGCGCTGGCCGAGTGGATCGCGCCGGACTTCTCCATTACGGGCTTCTGGACCTACGTCGGCACCGTCGTGATCGTCTGGCTCGTCAACTGGGTCGCCCAAGCGGCGCTCGACGAGCTCGAGAGCCCGCGCGCCCGCCTGGCCTAGGCCGGCGAAAGGACACCGCTGAAGGCCCGGCGCAGCTCGATGAAGAGGGCCTCCAGCGCGAGCGCCGGCGCGAGCTGGAACTCCTCGAAGGAGCGCCACGCCTCACGCACCAGCTCGGCTGCGCGCTCGGCGCCTTCCAGCCGTTCGAGGGTTCCGTCTTCCTGCAGCGCCTCGGCCAGGTCGACGTGCACGAGCGCCTTGCCGGCGCCGGCGGCGGCAGCGACCAGGTCGCGGTACCAGGACGCGAGCTCTTCCAGCGAGGCCAGCAACTCTTCCCGCTCGGCGCCACGGCCGGCGCGGCGCACGCGCTGCTCCGCCTCGCGCGCGGTCAGGTCGAAGCTCTCGATCGCCGCCTCCTCCTGCTCCTTTGCCTCCGCCCCGCGCTTGCGCGCGCCCTCGAGCAGCCGCGCCGCGGCCTTGGCCGCATCGAAGCTCTCGGTCGCGTAGACCGCGCGCGCCGTCTCGAGCAGCACCTCGCGCCGCTTGGCTGCCGCCGGGTCCAGGAGCCGCTCGGCGCGGTCGAGCCGTCCACTCGCGACCCGCGCGATCGAGGTCGCCTGCTCCGCGGTCAGCTGCGGCGCGCGCGCCTGCACCGCTTCTCGCACCGCCCGCTCTGAGAGCCTCCGGAACGGAATCGCCTGGCAGCGGGAGCGGATCGTCTCGGGCAGCGAGCCGACCTCGTCGGCCACGAGCACGATCACCGCGTACTCCGGCGGCTCCTCGAGATCTTTCAAGAGCGCGTCGGCGGCCTCCTCGTTCAGCAGGTGCGCGCCGAAGAGCAGGTAGACGCGGCGGTCGGCCTCGAACGGGCGCATGTGCAGGTCGCGGCGCATCTCGCGCACCGCGTCGATCCGGATCAGGTCGCCGAGCGGCTCGAGCACGTACAGGTCGGGATGCGAGCCGCGCTCGACGCGCGCGTCCCCGCCGAGCAGCTCCGACGCGAACGCAACCGCGGTCGCTCGCTTGCCGACGCCCGCCGGGCCGTGAAAGAGGTAGGCGTGCGCCGGCGCGTCGCCGAGCGCCGCCGCGAGGAGGCGCTTGGCCTCGGCCTGCTCAGGAATGCTGTCGAAGCTCGCCAATGATCTTCTCCGCGATCTCCCTGGGCGGCCGCGTGCCGTCGATGGTCGTGATCCGCTGGGGGAAGAACTCCGCCAGCTCGCGGTAGGCCGTGTCGACCCGCTCGCGGAAGTTGTCGTTTTCGCGCTCGATGCGGTCGCGCCCCTTACCGACACGCCGCGCCGACTCCTGCGGATTGACCAGCAGCAGGAACGTCCGGTCCGGAAGGAGGCCGCGGATCGCCTGCAGGTTGAGCTCGAGCACGCGCTCGAGGCCGAGGCCGCGCGCGATGCCCTGGTAGGCGAGCGAGGAATCGAGGTAGCGGTCGCAGACGACGTCGGCTCCGCGCTCGAGGCTAGGGGCGATCACGTCCTCCACGAGCTGCGAGCGCGCAGCGAGGAACAGCGCCGTCTCGGCCCAGGGCACAATCTTCGCGTCGGCGAGCAGAAGCTCGCGGATCCGCTCGCCGAGCTCGGTGCCGCCCGGCTCACGCGTCGTCACCACGTCACGGCCGTCGGCGGCGAGCGCCTCGGAGAGGAGATTCGCCTGAGTGGTCTTGCCGGAGCCGTCGAGCCCTTCGAACGTGATGAACACTGCGCGCCTAGGATATGAGGCCTTGCGGGCGATCGTCACAGGGGGCGCTGGGTTCATCGGCTCGCATGTCGTCGAGGCGCTGCTCGCGCGAGGCGACGAGGTGCTCGCGCTGGACGATCTTTCGAACGGCAAGCGCGAGAACGTGCCCGAAGGCGCGCGGCTGGTAGTGGCCGACCTGCGCGAGGGGCTCGACAAGGACTTCGACGACGTGCGCCCCGAGGTCTGCTTCCACCTCGGCGCGCAGGTGGACGTCCGCGTGTCGGTGGAGCAGCCCGCGCACGACGCCGACGTGAATGTCCGGGGCACGATCAGGGTGCTCGAGGCGGCGCGCCGCCACGACACGCAGGTCGTCTTCAGCTCGACCGGCGGCGCGATCTACGGCGAGTGCGACCGACCTGCCCCGGAGGACGCGGAGCGCCGCCCGCTCGCCCCGTACGGCGTCTCGAAGCTGGCGGGCGAGGAGTACCTGGCGGCTTACAACCGGCTCTACGGCACGCGTCACGTGTCGCTGCGCTTCGGCAACGTCTACGGACCGAGGCAGGACCCGCACGGCGAGGCGGGCGTGGTCGCGATCTTCTTCGGGAAGCTCGCGGCGAACGAGCCGCCGACGATCTTCGGCGACGGGAGCCAGACGCGCGACTACGTCTACGCAGGCGACGTTGCACGGGCGACGCTCGCTTCGGCTGGGCAGGACGGAGGCGTGTTCAACGTCGGCACCGGCAGAGAGACCTCGGTGCTCGAGCTGTACGAGCTCTGCCGGCGCGTTGCAGGATCCGAGCTCGAGGCCGAGCAGGCGCCTCCGCGCCTCGGGGAGCTCCAGCGCAGCGTGCTGGACGTATCGCGGGCGGAGCGGGAGCTCGGTTGGCGCCCCGAGGTGGGCCTCGAAGACGGTCTGCGCCGCACCTGGGAATCCGTGGCTTAAGAGGCTGCTGGCGAGAAGGATCGGGCTGGAGCGCGGCGAATCGAACGCTCCCTGATGGAGCACGCCCTTACTCCACGAGATCATCCCTGGCGCACGATTGCGGTCGTGGCCGCCGGGATCGCCACGCTCGAGCTGCTCGGGCTCGTCATCGTCGGGGTCGCGCTGATCGCGAAGCCGGTGATGAATCGTGCCCAGTCCGAGGCCGCCGCCGTGCCGGCGAAGCACCAGCAGGAGAAGACGCCGAATCGACCCCTGCTCCCGCGGAGCTCGATCTCAGTCACTGTCTTGAACGGCAACGGCCTAGCGGGAGCTGCCGCAGCGCAGGCCTCGCGCGTGCGCGCGCGTGGATATGTCGTGGGCGAGGTCGGCAACGCGCCGCGGACTGGCTACGGCCGCAGCGTCGTGATGTACCGGATCGGCCGCCGCCCTGAGGCTCTGCGCCTCGCGCGGGACCTGAGGATCCGCCTCGTCTCGCCGCTCGACGGACTGCGCCCGCGCGACCTGCTCGGCGCCCAGCTCGCAGTCGTCGTCGGCGGCTAGCATCCCCGCGTGGCGGGGGACGAGCGCAAGCAGGCCGAAATCGACTACCCCCGCGCTGTCGGTGAGGAAGGCCGCGACTGGATCCGCGGCAAGCCGTTCGGGAACGACCCGCGTGAGTCGGCCCGCTTCCTGATCGACTTCGGCTACGTCCTCCAGCTGCTCGACCTCCACGCGGGCACGAGCCTCGTCGAGCTCGGCTGCGGCTCCGGCTGGATGACCCGCTTTGCCGCCCGCCACGGCGTCCATGCCGAGGGCTACGACATCTCGCCGGAGATGATCGAGATCGCGCGCAAGCAGGCGGCCGCGGAAGGCCTCGACGTCCGCTTCGAGGCAGCCGACATGGAGCAGCTCGACCTCGGCCGCCGCTTCGACGCGTGCCTGCTCTACGACGCGCTCCACCACAGCCCGCGCGCAGACCTGGTGCTCTCAAGCGCCCACCGGGCTCTCAAGCCCGGCGGCCGCCTGCTGCTCGCCGAGCCCAACTGGAAGCAGCGCTTCCAGGGCCGCGACGCCTCCGCGGAGTACGGCGTCAGCGAGCTCGGCTACAGCCCGCGCAAGCTGAAGCAGCTCCTGCGCGAGGCCGGTTTCACCGACATCCGCCGCTTTCACAACAACCGCAAGCGCCTCTTCTCGAACTCCCCGCGCGAGACCGCCGCCCACCTCGCCGAGCCGCTCGTCTACCGGTTGCTCGCGCCCTTCTGGACGCAGATCTGGCTCAGGGCGCGCGCGAGCTAGCCGGCCAGCTTCTGCACCTCGGCGAGCACCGCCCGCGGCTCAGCGCTCTGGGGGTCGAGCTCAACCGCGCGCTTCAGCGGTGGGATCGCCCGGCCGTAGTCCTCCTGGCCCTTCTCGAACTTCCCGAGCTCGAGCCACGCACGCCAGTTCAGGGGCTGGAGCCGCACCGCGTCGATGTAGACCTTCCGCGCTCCCTGGAAGTCGCCGAGCTGCATGAGCGCCGCCGCCTGCCAGAACAACGGGTCGAGCGCGAGCGGATTCAACGAGCGCGCATCACCCGCAACGCGGTATGCCCGGGCCGGCCGCCCGTCGGCGAGCGCCGAGATCGCGGCATCGCTGTCGCGTTGAGCGAACCACGGAGTCAGGAGCGAGAGCGCGATCGCCAGGGCCCCCACGACCGGCAACGGCGCCAGCCACGGCCGCGGCGCTTCCCGCACCACCCCGCCCCCGAGCAGCACGCCGACGCTCATGAAGAACGGCGTGCTCACCGTGACGAAGTCCCAGTCGAAGTCGACCAGCGAATGCAGCAGGTACGCAACCGCGAGCACGGATAGCGCCACTCCCGCCGCCTGCTCGATCCCCTCCAAGCGGTGCACGGCGCGCACCACTCCCACGGCGGCGGCGGCCAGGAACGCGAGGAACAGGCCCGATCCGACGATCCCGGTCTCGCTCAGGAACTGCAGCGGCACGTTGTGCGGCTCGGTCACGACGATGCTGTTCTCCCGCAGGAGCCGGTGCGTCACTGCGAAGGTGCCTGCGCCCGTCCCGTGCAGGGGCTGCTTCTCGAACGCCTGCCAGGCCTCCTTCCACCACAGCCAACGGCTCGACGAGCTCGCGTTGATGATCCGGCCGGGGCCTTCCTGCGCGCCCGCGTTCGTGGGCTGCGCGGTGAACTCCTTGAACCACCCCTGCGGCTTGGACTCGACCGCGAGCACGATCAACCCGGCCGCCACGCCGATCACCAGCACGGCGAGCGCAGCCTGACCGAAGAGCCGCCGGCGCCGGTCGCTCAGCGGCCGCCGCTCCTCCACGAGCGAGCCGAGGTAGGCGAGCGCCCCTACGGCGAGCGCCGCGAACAGGAACACGACCGCGAACCACTTGCCGTCGTGCGCGCGGACCGCCGATGCCTGCCCGTCCTCCGCGAGCCCCGGCCGCGAGAAGGCCCACACGGCCACGCCCAGGGCTGCGCCGCCGCCGAGGAGCAACGCCACCGCGCTCTCCACTCGCGGCCGGCCGAGCACGAGCCAGAGCACGATCGCGACCCCACCCGCGAGCACTCCGCCACGCGAGTAGGTGAGCAGCAGTCCCACCACGAGCGCGTAGGCGTAGCCGACCCCGAGTGCCCGCAACCAGTGCGCGTGCTCCCTCCGGGCCGCGAGCCACAGCGCCAGCGGCAGCGCCATGGCGAAGAGCAGCGCGAGCGCGTTCCAGTATCCGATCGGCGCGCTCAGCCGCGCCACCCGCCCCGTGTCCGATCCGATCCCGGGCACCGCCTTCGTCAGCAGGGCCCAGCCGAGCGGCAAGGCGAGCGCGGCCGCCAGCACGTACGCCCACGGCCGCGTCGCCCGCGACACGAGCGAGCCGACCGCCACTCCCACGACCGCGAACGCCAGGTACACGAGCCCGCGGTTGAAGTAGTCCCACGACCGGTCGGGCTCGATCGACCAGAGCACCGAGACCCCGTTCCAGGCGACGAAGGCCGCGAGCAGCGCCAACGCCACCGCCGGTTCCCGGCCGAGCGCCAGGCGCGGCAGCCCGAGGAAGGCGCCGGCTCCCAACGCAGCCGCCACCACCAGTGCCGCCAGCCCGATCCAGACGAGGCGTCCGTTCGACGAGCCCGCCGAGAACAGCGTTGAGACGGCCGCGAGAAGGCCTCCGGCACCGAGCAGCGATGGCGCCGCCCAGCGATCGAAGGCCCTGCGCATCAGGCGCGGAGGCTAACATCCACCCACGCCGAATCTCGTGTTTACAAATTGTTTACGCGAGGAACACGCCCGCCACAAGGACGGTCGTCAGACTCAATGGACGGCCTTCGGCCGAACACCCGCATGCACAACCGTCCCGCCGCCACATTCTCACTCCTCACTGCCCTCGTAGCCGGCGTCGTCCTTCTCCTGGCGCTGCCGGGACAAGCGGCCGCCGCAACGCCGTGCTGGGAGCGCGTGATCAACGACTGGCTGAAGGACGGCGGCATCGACGGGACCTACTCGGTGAAGTGCTACCAGCAGGCGCTGAAGAACGTGCCAGAGGATCTGCGCGACTACTCCAACGTCACCGATGTGATCCAGGCGGCGATGCAGGATGCCCTCAGCAACCCATCGAAGACGGGCACAGGTAGCGGCCCGGGAGGCGCAGGTACCGGCGACACGGGCGACAAGCCCCGCACGCCTCAGGGAGTGCCTCCCGCCTCGTACTACCGCAGGGGTATCGACAGCCTCGGCACGACGAAGGCGGACTCGCTGCCGATTCCGCTGCTCGTGCTCGCCGGCCTCGGCAGCCTCTTGCTCCTGACCGCCGGCGGCCTCGCCGGCGCCAAGCGCTTCAGAGCCGCCCGACGCGGCTCGAAGCCGCCGCCCGCGCCTTAGTCCACGCCCTCGCGCGCCTCGAGGATCGCGGCTTCGAACGACAGCCGGCGACCCTCTTCACATGCGCGCTCGAACTCCGGTCCGTCGACCGCAGAAACGCCTCCTGCATATTTCTCGCGCTCGGCTTCCCACTGGCCTACGGGCGCACGCTCCGCCTCGGCCTCGAGCGCGCCCCAGAGACGTCCCGCGCGGTCCGCGTCGCCACGGAACGCCGCGTTGCGCGCCATGTGCGCGAGCGTGTAGATCAGCGACTGCCTGTCGTCGATCTGCTGCCCCAGCTCGAGCGCACGACGGTCCCTCCTCTCGGATTCTTCGATCCGGCCGAGCTCGAACTCGCAGTCGGCCCCATAGGCGACCATGCTCAGCTCCCACCAGGTGAAGCCGACCTCTGCGGACATCTCCTCGCTCTTGCCGAACAACTCGAGCGCGTACTCGAAATCGCGCGCGTCGTGTGCGACGTACCCGAGCGCGCCGATCGCCTCGGCCTCTCCGCGGGCCGAGCCGAGCTTCCGGAAGAGCGCCAGACTCTCTTCGAGCTGCTCCCGTGCACGCTCGCGGTCGCCGAGCATGAGCGTGTTGATCCCGATGCGGTGGAGAAGCTCCGCGATCCCCGCTTCGTCATCCGCCGCCCGAAATATGGCCAGACTCTCCTGGTTGGCCCGCTGCGCCTGCTCGAACTTACCGGCCAGGAATGAGCATCCCGCAAAGCAGCGGAGGCCCCGGGCGCGAACGATGTCCGGGACACCGCCCTCGCCGAGCAGCGTCTCGAACCTGCGCATTCCCTCGAACGGGTCGAGGATCACCCAGAAGTTCTCGAGCGCGATCGCAAGCTGGAGGGCGCGCTCGATCTCGCCCGCGGCGGCAAGCCAGTCGATCGCCGCCCGCAGGTTCTCCTTCTCCGGCGGCAGTAGGTCGTAGCGGCGGCCGTAGTCGTGCTCGGCGGACATCGCAGCCGACTCCGCGAGCGCGAGGAAGAAGTCCGCGTGGGCCCGGCGGAGCCGCACGGCCTCCCCCGAGTCCTCGAGCTGCTCCCGCGCGAACTCGAGGATCGTCGCGAGCATCGAGTAACGCTCCTCGTCGAAGCGCAGGAGGCTCTTGTCGACGAGCGACTGCAGCCCGTCGAGATCCGCGCCCAACGCCTGCTCGGCCGCCTCGAGCGAGCAGCCACCCGCGAACACGGAGAGCGAGCTGAAGAGCCGTTGCTCCTCGGGAGCCAGCAGCTCGTAGCTCCAGCCGATCGTCCCGCGCAGCGTGCGCTGCCGCTCGGGCGCGTCGCGGGCGCCGCCGGTCAGCAACGGCAGGCTCTGCTCCAGCCGCTCGAGGATCTGCGCGGGCGAGAGCGCCTTCACCCGAGCCGCCGCCAGCTCGAGGGCGAGCGGCAGGTGGTCGAGCCGGGCGCAGATCGCGCGCACCGAGCCGTCGTCCTCGAAACCGGGCCGGACTGCTCGCGCGCGCGAGAAGAAGAAGCCCACCGCCTCCTGCTCGACAAAGGGCGGCACCGGGTACTCCTGCTCGCCGGCGAGGCGAAGCGGCTCGCGGCTCGTCACGAGCAGCCTCAGCCGCGGACAGGACGAAAGCAGCGACCCGAGCCCCGGCGCCGCCTCAACCAGCTGCTCGAGGTTGTCGAGTACCAGGAGCATGCGACGGCCGCCGATGTGCTCGGCGAGCTCGTCCTTCGCTCCGATCGCCGAGGCGATCGCCGGCAGGACGAGCTCAGTGTCGCGAACGGCCTGCAGCCCGACCCACCAGACCCCGTGCTCGTGCTGCTCGACGACCTCCGCGGCAGCCTGTACAGCGAGCCGCGTCTTGCCTGAGCCGCCGGCACCCGTCAGCGTGAGCAGCCGCAGCTCCTCCTGCTGCACGAGGACGAGCAGCTCCCCGAGCTCCTTTTCCCGCCCGACGAACGGCGTCGGCTGCACCGGCAGGTTCGACTGGTTCAGCGACTTGAGCGGCGGGAACTCCGCGACGCCCAGCTGGTAGAGCGGCTCCGGAGCCGTCAGGTCCTTCAAGCGGTGCAGCCCGAGCGGCCGCAGGTCCGCGGCATCGACGGCGAGCTGCGTCCGCTCCGAGACGAGAACCTGGCCGCCGTGGCCCGCCGAGCAGATGCGAGCCGCCTTGTGCACGTCGACTCCCACGTAGCCCTCGCCGGTCAGCAAGGGCTCGCCCGTGTGCACCCCCATCCGCACGCGCACCGATCCGGCCGCCAGCGCCTCCTGAGCCTCTCTCGCGGCCAGTAGCGCTTCCTCGGCGTCGGGAAAAGGCGACGAAGAACGCGTCCCCCTGCGTGTCGACCTCGACGCCGCCGTGCGCCGCGAACGCCCGGCGCAGCACCCGTCGATGCGAATGCAGGGACTCCGCGTACCCAGAGGCGCCGAGCTCGTGCAGCAGCGCCGTCGAGCCCTCGATGTCGGTGAAGAGAAACGTGACGGTGCCGGCTGGAAGCTCGCGCAATGCGCTCAGCTGCCGGGGCTCGGCAGCGGCGCTTGCCCGTCGCGGCGCTGAGCCTCGATCTCGATCCTCGGCAGCCACTCCAGCCAGCTCGGCAGATACCAGTTCCAGGAGTCGAGCAGGCGCATCGCTGCTGGCAGGAGCACCGAGCGGATGATGGTGGCGTCGATCAGGAGCGCAACCGCGATCCCGAAGCCCATCTGCTGGAACATGACCAGGTCGCCCATCGCGAAGCCGCTGAAGACCGCGACGATGATCAGCGCCGCGCCGGTGATCAGCCGAGCGGTCGACGACACGCCGTGGACGACGGCGTCGGTCGTCGAGCCGGTTTCGTCGTAGCGCTCCTTGATCCGGCTGAGCAGGAACACCTGGTAGTCCATGGAGAGACCGAAGAGGACCGAGAACAAAAACAGCGGCACCCACGCCTCGATTGCGTCGATGCGCTGGAAGCCGAGCAGCCCGCTCCCGATTCCGTGGTGGAACACGAGCACGACGAGCCCGTAGGCGGCCCCAACCGAAAGCAGGTTTAGCGCGATCGACGCGGCCGCGATCACGATCGAGCGGAACACCACCGTCAGGAGCACGAAGCTCAGGCCGAGCACGAAGACGAACACGATCGGCAGCCAGGTGTTCATCGCGTCGATGAAATCGACGTTGTCGGCCGTGTCGCCTCCGACGACCACGTGCACGTCCGTGCCGTTGAACGCCTGCGGGATCTCAACCGAGCGCAGGTGTCGCACCGCCGCCAGAGCCTTCGATCCGGTGCGGTCGCCGCCGACCTGCACGCCGATCGCGGCTACGTCGCCGCTCGGTGCAACGCGCAGGTCGCTGCCCCCGAACACCGGGTCGTCCGCGAGCTCGCGACGCAGGCGCGCGATCCCGGCTCGCACCGGCGGCGAGTTCACGTTTCCTTCCACCGCGATCAACGCCGGGCTCGAGCTGGTCTGCGGGAAGTCGCGCGAGAGTGCCTCGAAGCCCTGTTTGGACTCGAGGCGGTCGGGGAGAGTGCTGACACCGCTCGCACCCAGACTGAGGCCGATGGCCGGCGCGGCCGCGAGCAGGAGCAACGCAGTGAAGCTGAGCAGGCTGACAAGCGGGCGGCGCATGACGGCGCGCACTATCGCTCCCCAGAACCGCCCCTCCTGAACGCTGCCGATGGATCGTCCGAGGAATGGCACGCGCAGCGCGTTCACGCGGTCGCCGAGGAGCCCGAGCAACGCCGGCAACAGCGTCAGCGCGGCGAGCACCGAGACGATGCCGACGGTGATCGCCGCGACGGCGAGGCTCTTCATGATGTTCGAGGGCACGAGCAGCATTCCGGTCAGCGCGATCACGAAAACCGTGCCGCTGAAGAGGACGGCGCGGCTCGCGGTCGCGCCGGCAGCCCCGATCGCGTCGAGCTCGGGCCGCCCGCCGGTGCGCTCCTCGCGGTAGCGCGAGACGACGAACAGCGAGTAGTCGATCCCGAGCGCGAGGCCCATGCCGCTGAGCATGTTCACGAAGAAGACAGAGAGCGTGAACGTTCCGGCCACGAGCGCGCAGAGCCCGAGCGCTACGACGATCGAGACGAGCGCCATCAAGAGCGGGACGAGCCCGGCGACCACTGCGCCGAAGACGAGGATGAGGATCACGAGCGCGGCAGGCAACCCGACCTGGAGCTCACCCGATTTGAGGTCGTGCTGGGAGAGCTCGTTGAAGTCGTGGTCGAGGGTGCCCTCGCCCGTCATCACGACGCTGAAGCCGTCGCGTCCGTCGTTTCGGTCGACCACGCTCAGGAGCGGATCGACATCTTCCTGCCGCTGCACGGCGATCAGGGTGGCGTGCCGGTCACGCGAGAGCTGCGATGGATCGTGGCTGTCGTAATACGTCGAGGCGCGGTAGACGACCCCGGTCGCCTCGCCCTGCGAGAGCAGGTTCCGCACGAACGCCTCGAAGGCGGGGTCGGTGACCGTCCTTGCCGGCGAGCGAACGACGATCAGCTCGTCCACCGCGTTTCGGTCGCGCGGGAAGCGCGCGAACAGATCCTCCGCCTGCTTCGACTCCGGATTTCCGGTCACGTGCCCGGTCGTCGTCAGGTTGCCCGGCAGGAACAGGACGGCAAGGACGAGCGCGACGACGATCGCGCCTAGCCAGGCGCCGAAGGTGCGCCATGGATGGCGGCTCGACGCGCGCGCGAGTCGTTCGGTCACGCCCATCTCGAGGCAAGTATGGCTGCAGGGCGCAGTTGTGCACAGGCCCGATTTCTCCACAGCCGAACGGTGGAAAATTCGTCCGCACGTTGCGCGAACTTCGCGGTCTTTTCCACATGCGATCGACAGGCAATCGGAGGGAACATGAACCATGAGCCTCGTCGGTGTCGACCCCGTCACAACGCAGGAACACGAGGCCGCAGTCGAGGAGCTGGAGGACCGGATCGCCGCACTGGTGGCCGAGCGGCAGCAGCTGCGTGCGGTCGGCGCAGGCCGGCAGTGGCTGGAACAGAACCGCCTCCTGCTCGGGCAGAGCCAGCGGCAGCTCGGCTACGCGCTGATTGCGCGGCACCTGCCGGCGCTCTCGGCCTGAGACGACGCGGGCTCCGGGCCGATGATCCGTCCGGAGCGCTCTCTACATTGGCGGGTCCGCTCGACCCGCGCAGGCGCGCTGGCCCGGGCACAAGTAACTACCATTAGTCGGAGTCCCGGGAGGTAGGAAAATGGCGTCAGCAAAGGAAATCGCGACCGTCGAGCTCACCGAGGAGCAACTCGGAAACGTGGTCGCAGACGAGGCCGCAGGCCTCGGCGTGCGCCGGTTCTTCACCATCCCGGACCGCGATCCCTTCGAGGAGATCGACTGGGAGACGCGCGACGCCCTGATCCCGGGCAAGGACTCCGCCGTCTTCGAGCAGAAGAACGTCGAGTTCCCCAAGTTCTGGTCGCAGACCGCCACCAACATCGTGGCGCAGAAGTACTTCCGCGGCCGCATGTCCTCGCCCGAGCGCGAGACGAGCGTCAAGCAGATGATCGGCCGCGTCGTCTCGACGATCGGCACCTGGGGCCGCGAGGGCCACTACTTCGCCGACGAGGAAGAGGCCGAGACGTTCGAGGCCGAGCTCAAGGCGATCCTGGTCAACCAGTACGCCGCGTTCAACTCGCCGGTCTGGTTCAACGTCGGCTTCGAGGAGAAGCCGCAGTGCTCCGCCTGCTTCATTCTCTCGATCGAGGACTCGATGGACTCGATCCTCGACTGGATCCGCCGCGAGGGCGTCATCTTCCGCGGCGGCTCGGGCTCCGGGGTCAACCTCTCGCGCCTGCGCTCCTCCAGGGAGCAGCTCTCGAAGGGCGGCTACGCCTCCGGCCCGGTCAGCTTCATGCGCGGCGCCGACGCCAGCGCAGGCACGATCAAGTCCGGCGGCAAGACGCGGCGGGCGGCCAAGATGGTCGTCCTCGACGTCGACCACCCCGACATCGAGGAGTTCATCTGGTGCAAGGCCAAGGAAGAGGAGAAGGCGCGCGTCCTCGAGCAGGCGGGCTACGACATGTCGCTCGACTCGGGCGACTGGGCCTCGATCCAGTACCAGAACGCCAACAACTCGGTCCGCGTCACCGACGCCTTCATGGATGCAGCCGACCAGGACGCCGACTGGAACCTGACCGCCCGCACCGACGGCGCCGTCGTCGACACGCTCAAGGCGCGCGAGCTGCTGCGCCAGATCGCGGAGGCCTCCTGGAAGTCGGCCGACCCCGGCGTCCAGTACGACACCACGATCAACAAGTGGCACACGCTCCCGAACACGGGCCGCATCAACGCGTCCAACCCGTGCTCCGAGTACATGTCGATCGACGACTCCGCCTGCAACCTCGCCTCGCTCAACCTGCTCAAGTTCCGCCGCGAGGACGGCGAGCTCGACGTGGAGGCCTTCGAGCACGCGGTGGACGTCGTCTTCCTAGCGCAGGAGATCCTCGTCGGCTACTCGTCCTACCCGACGCCCGAGATCGAGCGCAACGCGAGGGCCTACCGTCAGCTGGGTCTCGGCTACGCGAACCTCGGCGCGCTGCTGATGGCGCGGGGGCTCCCGTACGACTCGGACGAGGGCCGCGCCTACGCGGCCGCGATCACGGCGCTGATGACCGGCCGCGCCTACCGGAAGTCGGCGGAGATCGCTGCGCGGATGGGCCCGTTCGCCGGCTACCAGCCGAACGCCGGCGCGATGATCGGCGTGATGTCGATGCACCGCGCGGCGGTGGGCAACATCGAGAACACCGACGTCGTGCCGAAGGACCTGCTCTCCGCGGCCCGTAAGTCGTGGGACGACGCGCTGAACCTCGGCGAGCTGCACGGCTACCGCAACGCGCAGGCGACAGTGCTCGCGCCCACCGGGACGATCAGCTTCATGATGGATTGCGACACCACCGGGGTCGAGCCCGACTTCTCGCTGGTCAAGTCGAAGAAGCTCGTCGGCGGCGGCGAGATCACGATCGTGAACAAGACCGTGCCGATGGCGCTGGACAAGCTCGGCTACGCGCCCACCGAGATCGAAGAGGTGGTCGCGTTCATCGACGAGCGCAACACCATCGTCGGCGCGCCGTACGTGAAGACCGAGCACTACCCGGTTTTCGACTGCGCGATCGGCGACCGCGCGATCCACTACACGGGTCACGTGAAGATGATGGGCGCCACCCAGCCGTTCATCTCGGGCGCGATCTCGAAGACGGTCAACCTGCCCGAGTCGGTCTCGGTGGACGAGGTCTCCGGCCTCCTGCTCCAGTCCTGGAAGCTCGGCGTGAAGGCGATCGCGATCTACCGCGACAACTGCAAGGTCGCGCAGCCTTTGTCGGGCAAGAGCGACCAGCTCGAGGCTGCGGCCGTGCCGCCCGTTCCGCTGACCCAGCGCCGCCGGCTACCCGAAGACCGCGTCGAGGTCGGCCGCAAGTTCCGCGTCGGCGACTACGAGGGCTACATCCACGTCGGCCTCTACGAGGACGGCACCCCCGGAGACATCTTCGTGGACATCGCCAAGGAGGGCACGACGCTGGCCGGCCTGATGAACTCGTTCATGATCTCGGTCTCGCTGGGGCTCCAGTACGGAGTGCCGCTCGAGGTCTACGTCTCGAAGTTCGCCCACATGCGGTTCGAGCCGAGCGGGATCACGAACGACACGGACATCCGAGTCGCGAAGTCGATCGTCGACTACATCTTCCGCTGGATGGGCAAGAAGTTCCTCACCACCGACCAGCAGGAAGAGGTCGGGATCCTCTCGCCGGAGGTACGAGCCCGGCTAGCGCAGTCGTACGCAGCGCTGGAGAACCAGCCGGTTGCTGCTCTCGATGCTGCGGAGGCCGCGCCTCCGGGCCAGACCGCCCTCTTCAACAACTGGGAAGACGCAGTCGAGTGCGCCAAGTGCGGCGGACGGATGGTTCGGACCGGGTCGTGTTACACGTGCAGGGACTGCGGGACGAACACGGGATGCTCCTAAGAGCCTGCCTCCAGTAGGGAGGTCCGGCACGAGAATGCGTCGCGCTTGGAGCTCGGTCGGGTCCGTCCTCGAGGCGCTCCGCCATTGGTCGAAGCTTCAAGGGGCGAACGCCTTCCACTTCCTGATCGGCTCTTTCGTGCAACTCGCGAGAGACGCGAGCTTTATCCGGTCGTGGAAGGCGTCTTTCGTCGACTGGCTCGCCATCAAGAGCCATCGCGGCGCGGGCTGGCTCCGATTCGAGATCGAGCAAGTCCTGAAACAGCAGCGCGCCGCCGCGAAAGCACCTCCGGCCCACCATGCGTCGCTTCCAGCGCCTGCGTGGAGACCGCTACTCGTCGTGGCGGCTGGCGGCTTGCGAGCGGCCTAGTTGAAGAGCACCCCAGGCACCGCCCCAGACGGTAGCCGGCGCGGAAGCATCCCCGAGTATGGATGCCGTCGCCATCACCGCGGGCCAAGTCACGCCCGAGCTCGTCATCGAGCTGCTGCGGCCGAGCGAGGTCGCGCTCTCGCCTGATGGGTCGCGCATCGCTTTCGGGCTCTCGGCCTCGTCCCGCGAGCAGGGGAAGCCGATCGAGACTCGGCTCTGGACGGGTGTGGTCGACGGCGAGCTCCGCCCGGGCGAGGCGGGCGCGCTGCCGCGCTTCTCGCCCGACGCGTCACGGCTCGCCTTCACGTCCGACCGCGGGGCAGCAGGGCGCCTCTCGCTCTGGGTCGACGTCCAGGAGCTCGGCGAGGTCGCGGGCTCGGTCGAGGACATCCACTGGTCGGCCGGCGGCACGCGCTTGCTCGTGCTCGCTGCCGACCTCGGGGCCGATCGCGCAGACGCGGATTCGACGACGAAGATCGAGGAGGCCGGCGCCGAGGCACCGACGTCAAAGAACAATGTGCCTCGAGTCAGAGACTGACTGAATTAGAGGCAGCGCCGACACGCACTGCTACGGTGGAATCTCCACAGAGCGAGTACCTGGTCGGCAAACGCCTCCCATCTACCGTTCGTAAAGGTACGAGGAGGTGTTTTTCTATGGCGACAGGAACAGTGAAGTGGTTCAATGACTCGAAGGGTTATGGGTTCATCGAGCCCGAGGATTCGGGCAAGGACCTCTTCGTCCACCACAGCGCGATCGCGGGCGATGGCTTCAAGTCACTGACCGAGGGCGCGAAGGTCGAGTACGAAGCGGCCCAAGGTGACAAGGGCCCAGAGGCCAAGAACGTCGTTCAGCAGGCCGGTTAACCGAGCGCCTGCGCGCGCCGCTCAGCGGCGCGCGCGGCCTCTCTCCAAAAGAACGTAATGCGCAGGAAGATGCTACGGCTCAACACGGACAAGGACTGATGGGCAAGAAGAAGCGGCAGACATTCGGCAAGCACGCCCGCGAACGCGCGATTGAGGAGAAGCGCAGGCTCAAGCGCGAGCGGAAGCAGGCGGTCGCAGCCGAACGCCTCGCCCCTGACCCCGAGCAGACGGACACGATCGTCCCGTTGGCTGATGGCGATTAGCCGGGGGCGGGCGGCGGCGGTTTCGCCTAAGAATCGGCCGACGCGGTAGCTGCTTAGGGCCGCTAATTGGCGGTGAGGCGTCGAAGCGATGCGCGAACAGCGCCGGGCGCCTCGAACCACACGAAATGCCCGGCGCCCTCGACCACCTCGACCCAGGCGCCCGGAATCCGCTCAGCCGCGTCCGTCGAGGCAGCGACTGGCATCGGGCTCCGTGAGCCATGGACGAAGCCGACGGGAACGCGAATCTGCGGCAGCCCCGCCTCGAGCGCCGGCAGCTCGGCCAGGATCGACGGCACCATCTCGGCCGAGCGCGCGCTCGCCATTCGCAGCTCGGGCATCGGCGGTGCCTGCTCGGGATCCGCGAAGTACGCCGCCCAGACCAGCCGCATCCCCTCGAGCGCCAGCTCGTCGTCGGCCGCGCCGACCATCGCGAGCTCGTCGATCTCGCGCGCCCTCGCGCGCACGGCCTCAGGCGTTCGGCGGAAGAGCTCTTCGTCGAACTCCGGCCAGCGTCCGTCGCCGATCGAGCCGAGCGGGTCGACGGCGAGCACGCCGAGGAGCCGCTCCGGCATCGCCTCGGCAACGTGGAGGGCGAGGTGCCCGCCCCAGGAATGGCCGACCACGTATGCCCTCTCCCACCCGAGCGTGTCGAGCACACGCCGGGCATCCCCGACATCCGCCGTCACTGTGTTGGGCGGTGCCGCCGCCGACGGCTCTTGCCCTCGCTGCTGGTACCACGCGACGTCGTTTTCCTGCGCGAGTTCTTCGGCGAGGTCCCGCAGATAGTCAAAGCCGAGCCCCGGCCCGCCGTGCAGCAAGAGGACCGGCGGCCCACTGCCGGCGCGCCGGCCCGCAATCAGCGGCCGGTCGTCCTGCGTGGTGAACTCGGTCCACTCCACCCCGCGCCGATCCTCTCACGCTCGGCCCATACTCGTTCGGCCACGCTCAGACCGTGTTACAAGTCGCAGGCGTGTCGAGGTCAAGCGACTCATTCACCCGAGGAAGAGAGGGAAAGCCATGCTGGCTTACGTCATTCGCCATCGGCCCTCGCCGGCGATGGTTGTCGCCTGCACCGCGCTGGCTGTCGCGCTGAGCGGCACCGGCTACGCGGCGCTGAAGCTTCCTCGCAACAGCGTCGGGACCAAGCAGCTCAAGAACGGCGCGGTCACCAACAAGAAGCTGGGGCGCGCCGCCGTGACCGCCGGGAAGGTCGCGCGCAACTCGCTCACCGGCACGCAGATCAACGAGGGCACGCTTGGCACCGTGTTCAATGCAATCCACGCCTCGAGCGCGGACAGAGCGACCAACGCGACGAGCGCAACCACTGCCACCACCGCACAAAACCTTGCCGCGCCGGAGGCGTTCCACAACGTCGGCGCGACCGGCGAGCCCGCCTTCCGGAATTCCTGGCAAAACAACGCCATGACCACCTACGGCTACCCCGCAGGGTTCTACAAGGACCGGGTAGGGGTCGTGCATCTCGTGGGCCGCATCGTCAACGGGAGCGGGAACAGTGTCATCTTTCAGTTGCCAGCGGGCTACCGGCCGGCGGCCGGCAAGTCCACCTCGCTCCCTGCGGCCTGCGAGTGCACAACGGCGCAGACGACGATCGTTTCGATCCAGGGCTCGGGCTTTTCCGCCGCCGCGGACGGTTCGGTCTCCATGACGAACGGCGTCCTATCGGCCGGCGGTTCGCTCTGGCTCGACGGGATCAGCTTCCTCGCTCAATCCTGAGCTGCTCGCGCGGTTAGCATCGCCGAGTATGGATGCCGTCGCCATCACCGCCGGTGAGGTCACGCCTGAGCTCGTCATGGAGCTCCTGCGGCCGAGCGAGGTCGCGCTCTCGCCTGACGGGTCGCGCATCGCGTTCGGGGTCTCGGCCTCGTTCCGCGAGCGGGAAAAGCCGATCGAGACTCGGCTCTGGACGGGTGAGGTCGACGGCGAGCTCCGACCGGGCGAGCCGGGCACGCTGCCGCGCTTCTCGCCGGACGGGTCGCGCCTCGCCTTCGCGTCTGACCGAGGGCACCAGGGGCGCCTCTCGCTCTGGCTTGACGACCAGGAGCTCGGCGAGGTCGCGGGCTCCATCGAGGACATCCACTGGTCGCCCGACGGCACGCGCCTGCTCGTACTCGCCGCGGACATCGGGGCCGACCGCGCCGGTGCGGATTCGGCGACGAAGATCGAGGAGGCCGGTGCCGAGGCGCCGGATCCGAAGGTCGTCCGACCCGCCAAGTTCTGGCGGCGGCTGTGGCTCATCGACGCCGCGAGCGGCGAGACGCAAGACGTGACGCCCGAGGGCGTCAACGTCTTCGAGGTCGGCTGGGCAGGCGGCAGGGCCGTAGTCGTCTGCACCGAGGAACCGTCGGAGAGCGCCTGGTACGACGCCTGGATCGGGCTGATCGACCTCGACGCCCGCACGTTCGAGCGCGTGCACACGCCGAAGTGGCAGCTCCAGGCGCCGCGGATCTCGGCCGGCGGGCAGGTCGCGTTCGTCGAGGGCTTCTCGTCCGACCGAGGGACGCTGGCGGGGACCGTCCATGTGCTCGGAATTGGCGCCATCGAGGCCGAGCTGCACGCGACCTGGGTCGAGTGGGCCGACGAAGACACGCTCTGGGTCGCGGGCTGGCGCGAGGCCGGCTCCTTCGCCGGTCGCCTCTCGCTCGACGGCTCGTACCTGGAGCTCGTGGGCGGCAACCTGAGCCTCGGCGACCGCCACAACCCGTGCTTCGCGGCCAGCGCCGACGGCTCGCGCATCGCAATGCCGCTCGAGATGCCGGACGCGCCCGCAGAGGTCGTGCTGATCGAGAACGGCGAGCGCCGCTCGCTGACGAGCCTCAATGCCCACCTGGCGCCGCAGCTTGCGAACGTCGAGTGGCGCGACTACCGCTGGACGTCGTTCGACGGCCTCGAGATCCAAGGCCTGCTCACCCTGCCACGCAAGCGCGGCGACGGGCCGTTGCCGTTTGTCGTCGACGTCCACGGCGGGCCGACCGGCTGCTGGTCGTGGCAGTTCGCTCCTGCCCAGGGCTCCCCACAGCTCTACGCCTCGGCGGGGGTCGCGACCTTCCTTCCGAATGTCCGCGGCAGCGTCGGGCGCGGCCCGGAGTTCGCAGAGGCCAACCTGGGAGACATGGGCGGCGGAGACCTGCAGGACATCCTCGCGGGCGTCGACGCACTCGTCCGTGACGGGATCGCGGAGTCGGACCGCATCGCGATCAGCGGCGGGAGCTACGGCGGCTTCATGGCCTGCTGGGCGGTCACGCAAACCGACCGGTTCGCGGCCGCGATGCCGTTCGCAGTCGTCACCGATTGGGTCAGCTTCCATTTCACGACCAACATCGGGCAGTTCGACCGGCTCTACCTGCAGGCCGACCCCCTCGACCCCGCCGGCGAGTACACGAAACGCTCGCCGCTCTACCACGCGGCCAAGTGCAAGACCTCGACGCTGATCCTCCACGGCGAGGACGACCTCTGCACGCCGCTCTCGCAGGCGGTCGAGTTCTACAACGCGCTCGTCGAGGCGGGGTGCGAGACGGAGCTCGTCGTCTACCCGCGCGAAGGCCACGGCTGGACTGAGCGCGAGCACCAGATCGACGCGTGGAACCGCGTGCGCGAATGGCTCGCGCAGCACCTCTAGCACCCGGGCTATCTGAGCAAGCGCCGGGCGCCGGCGAACTGCGGGCGGAGCTCTGCCAGCGGCACGTAGTGCACGCGCTCGCCGGTCTGCGGCGCCGAGATCACGGCCTTCTTCGAGACGACCAGCTGAACATGGCCGCCGCCCTCGGTGAAGAGCAGGTCGCCGGGCCGCACCCGCGCGAAGCCGACGGGCTGGCCCGCGTGGAGCTGGTCCCAAGAAGAGCGCGGAATCTCTCTCCCGATCGAGCGATAGGCGGCATAGACGAGGCCCGAGCAGTCGAAGCCTGAGCTGGGCGAGATGCCGCCCCAGCTGTAAGGCACGCCCACCTGCCGGCGGGCGTAGGCGACGACCTGGCGGGCAAGCTTCTGGGCACGGGAGGCGTGGCTCGTCGTAGGAGGCGGAGCCGGCCAGACGGCAGCCGAACGAGCGGACGAAGCGTGGGCGGCGGCGATGGTTACGGCCAGCACAAGCACGGACAGCGGGCGGCGCATCGGGCCTGCATCGGCACCACCCGATCGTCCTTAAGGGGAAAGGCACCGCTCAAGGGAGGAGATCCGGCTACGTGGGCGCAGTACTCATGTGGGTTTCCAGCTCGGCCGAGGGCTCCGCAATCCATCCCTCGATCGAGGCAGGCGGCACACCCGAAAAGCGCCAAGCCCCGCCGAGGCGGGGCTTGGCGGGGAGCTAACGAGAGCTACGAGCGCATGCCGGCCCGGCCGTAGTACTCACCGAGCTCGTCGCGATATCCCTGCTCGCGGTACCGCTTCTCGTCGAACTCCGGGGCATTCTTGATCTCGTCCTTCGTGCGGCTGACGAAGATCGTCTCCGTGTCCGGGTCGATGTCGCGGATCAAACCAGCCGGAAGCATGACCTTCTTGCCGAAGATTCAGGGGCCGGTGTCGACGACGATGAAGCTGCCGCCGGCCTCCTTGGTCGCCTCGTCGACCTTTCCGATGCCGCCGTCGGTCGCCTCGACGTTGAAGCCGGTCAGATCCAGGTTCAGCGGTGCCTCGACTACGAACGTCCACATTTCGATGGTCGCCAATGACCACACCTCCCATTCGAGGTTGTGTGCCTCGAGCTCGGGTTCGCCTATTCGTCTACCCGTGCAAACGCGCATTTTCCCATGGTTGAGCCGTTCCGCTAACGAATGCGGATGCGGAACAGGTGGTATGGAAGCGCGGCGAGACAGGCCAACTCGCGGACGATCAGCGTCAACGGGCGGCGCCCTGGTGCCGACGACGCCTCGACCGCCACACCCGGCAGCGCGGCCCGGACCAGCGTTCTCGCGCGGGGGGCGTGCCAGGCCGAGGTGACGACCACGACCTCGTCCGCGCCGAGCTCGCGGGCCGCCTCTGCCACAGCGCGGGCGTTCTCGCTCGTGTTGCGCGCCGTCGCGTCGGCGAGGAGCTCGGTCTCGGCGCCTCGCCAGGCAGCCCGCATCAGCTCGCCCTCGCCTGTGCGTTCGGTGTGCCGCGCCCAGCCGGAGAGGAGAACGGTGTCGCCGGCGGCGGCGACCTGCTCGGCGTGTCGGAGCCGCTGGGCGCAGACGTCGTGCAGGCCGTGGTGCCGACGACCGGAGTAGCCGAGGACGGCGACCAGGCGCCTGCTCATCGCCGCCAGCGCTCGAGCGCGAGGAGCGTTCCGGCGATCGTCAGCACGACCATGACCGCCTTCTTGCCGCGGAGCTTGGACTCACCGCTCGCGCGCGCCCGCATGTCGACCGGCACCTCCTCGACGCGCAGGCCCTCCTCCTCCAGTCTCAGGAGGGCCTGAACCTCCGGCGCCTCGCTCGTGTACGGGCGCGCCAGGATCGGTAGGGCCTTCGCGTTCGCGGCGTACATGCCGCTGGTGGCGTCGAGGAAGGGACGCCGGAGAGCGACCTTCATCGAGCGCCGCAACAGCGCGGTGCCGAACCGGCGCGGACGGCTCGGCTCGTAGCGGTAGGCCGCGTAGCCGTCACCGCTGGCGAAGCGGGAGCCGACGGCGACGTCGCACTCTCCCGCCCGCACGCGTTCCAGTAGGCGCGCCAGCTCCTGGACGGGGTGCTGGCCGTCGGCGTCGACGCGGC
This sequence comes from Gaiellaceae bacterium, assembly GCA_035296785.1. Classification (GTDB taxonomy): domain Bacteria; phylum Actinomycetota; class Thermoleophilia; order Gaiellales; family Gaiellaceae; genus AC-32. The sequence goes on along the minus strand of DATHAF010000003.1, from coordinate 9,659 downwards.
CACAGAACGCGTAGCCCTGTTCATCGGCGTACCCGTACCCGGCAGCGATGCCGGCCGGAAGGCCGCGGTTGGCGCCGAACGAGATCACCTCGACACTGTGATCTCGCGCGGCCTCGGCCGTGCGATCGGTCGAGCCGTCGTCGACCACGAGCACGTCGGCCTGCGGAAGCTCTCGCCGAAGCTCATCCAGCACGGCCGGAAGGTTCTCCTCCTCGTTCCAGGCCGGCACGAAGACGAGCGTGTCGCTGTGGGCAGGCATGCGGACCCAGCGTAGCCCGAGCCCGGGACAGGGAACCGTACGGCGACTCAGGGCGTACAAGCGTCGAATGGCCCCTGCTTTGAAGATCGCCGGCGTTCTGGTCGCGGCGACACTGCTCGCGGTGCCCGCAGCCGTGGCCAAGGACTTCGGCCCGGGTGATCTCCGCGTCTGCGGCCGAGAACGCTGCAGGGCGATCATGAACCCGGGCGTCATGCGGGCCCTGAGCGCCTACTACTGGGGCCCGGGGCGTGTTCTGCGTGCCGGGCCGGTGCGTAATGGCGCTCCCGCGTTCGAGTTGCGATTTCGCAACGGATACGCCTCAGGCCTGGTCGCCTCGACCTGGCTCAACCGCTTCCGCGCCTACGGCTTCTTCTGCGGCCGCTTCGAGCGCGGCAAGTGGTACCGCTTCCCCGCCCGAGCGGTCGCCGAGCTGAGAATGCTGACCGCAGGACTCGAACCGCTTCGAGTCTCGGCACCGCCACGCTCGTGTTGAGCGTGACCGCCTTCGACGGCTAGGCCGAGCCGGCCGCCTCGCGCGGGCCCTGCTGCCACACGCCAACCACGTTCCCGCCTGGGTCGCGGAACAGCGCCACCCACAGGTCGCCCTCCGGGTACGGATCCGTGACCACCTCGCCGCCGGCGTCGGCGATCTTCTCGAGGGTCTCGTCGACGTTCTCGACGAAGAGGTAGGGCCGCACGCCACCCTCGCCGGCAACCGCGTGGTCTGCGCGGAAGTGGCCGATCACGTGCCCGCTGCCGTCCTCGAAGCCTGGGTCGTCGCGGTCGCGCCTCGTCTTCCAGCCGAAGACCGCCTCGTAGAAGGCGGCCGAGGCCTGCGGGTCCGGCGCGGGGATGCGGAGGTAGGAGATCCCGCCGACCCTGAAGACCGGGTGCTCGCTCACCGGCCGGCCTCCTTCGCGACGAAAGCCGCGACGTCTCGGATCTGATCCGCGCTCAGCCGGCCTCTGAACGACGGCATTCCGCCGCCGCCCGCCTCGACCTTCGCGCGGACGGTCGCGAAGTCGGGCCGAGCCGCGTCGAGGTTCGGCCCGATCTGGCCGTCGGCTCCCGCGGCCTCGAGCGTGTGGCACGAGCCGCAGCCGGCGGTCCTGAAGACCGTCGCGCCGGCGGCGGCGTTCGCAGCAGCCGGGATCGATGAGCTCTTCGCCGGCGCTGCGGCGGCGGTGTTCTGGCTGTAGAGCCAGACGGCACTCGTGTACCAGACTCCGATCAGCACGGCGAAGAGCAGGCCGCCCGCGATCGGGAGCACCGGCCTCGGAAAGCGATGCAGCCGGACGATCGTCACCTTTGCGGCGAAGGCGCCGTAGACGGCGCAGCCGAACAGCGAGTGCGCGAGCACGCGGGTCGAGGGCGAGCGGAAGCCGAGCTTGAAGATGCAGTGGTAGGCAACCGGCAATGTGAACGCGAACGCCAGGCGGCCCGACCAGCGATGCACCGGGTTGACCCAGGCCGGCTTCTCCCAGGGCAGCTTCCTGAAGATCCAGGCCGCGGTGAGGAGCTGGAGGCACGCGAGTACAGCCGCAGCGGTCGCGAAGCCGGCCTTCAGGTGCAGTGGGTCGCTGAAGAACAGCCGGAAGTAGCCTTTCGAGCGCGGGTCGTGGGCCGCGAGCAGCCCAGCCGTCAGCGAGAAGAGGGCGAACGCGAGCAGCGGGGCGGCGACCCAGCGGTAGGAGCGCGGCTCCGGCGAGGCGGCGGCGAGCTCTGTCACCGCGCTATCGAATCGAAGTGACGTCGGCGACGCAACCTGCCGGGCTTCAGAGCGTCAGCGAACCCAGAGCTGATCGAGCAACACGTTCCAGAACGGGTGGTACTGGTAGTTGCCGACGCGGGCGGACAACGCCGTGACCGTGCGCGGGTTGTAGAGCGGAACCCACGGCGCTCGATCCACGAGCTCGTGGTCGATTCGACTCCACGCCTCACCGGCGGCGGCGGGGTCGCTCTGCTGCAACGAGTAAGCCCGCCGGATATCGGCGTCGATGGCGCGGTCGCAGAACTCCGCGAGGTTGAGGTTCGCCGGGTTCCTCGGGACGAATGATCGACAGCTGAGCAGCAGGTCGATGAAGTTCGACGGGGTCGGGTGATCCTGGAACCAGGTGAACCACGCGATCTGAGGCCGCCGGCGGGAATCCGCGAGTGCGCCGAAGCTGTCGGGATCTCTGTAATCGATCACCTTGGCCGAAGCCCGGTACCCGAGGCGGTCGAGCACGGAGACGACGTAGCGCCCGATCAGCAGCGTCGGCGCGGTCGGGAATGGCTTGCTCAGCAGTAGCCTCACCTTCATCCCCCGTGTGCCGGAGGATGCGACCAGCTCCTGGGCCTTGGCCAGGTCTGGCGCCGTCCAGGATCCGCTCGGGCTCGGGTCGAGCGTGTACGGGCAGTACGGGCGGTAGCCGGGCAGCGTCGGCGTGAGGATCTGGCACGTCGGCTGCGCCGTGAGCGAGCTGCCGGTGAGGGCCGCGATGCGGTTGCGGTCGATCGCGTAGTTGAGCGCCCGGCGCACGGCGAGGCGGTCGAATGGCGCCTCTCGTGTGTTCATCACGAGCGTGAACGTCGCGCCGAGCGGGTCGATGTGCAGCTGGTTCGCCAAGCGCCTGGCAAGCTCGTCGACGCGGCCGACCGGCGGGGCGAGCAGCACATCGACGGAGCCGCGCTCGAGCGCCGCCACCTGGGGTGCCGGGCCGGCATTGAACACGATCCGGTCCGGGTAGCCGTCGGGCTGAGCCTCTCTCGACCATTCGCGGAAGCGAGGGTTCCGGACGAGCACCCACGACCGGCCGGGCGAGAACGACCGTGTCATGTACGGGCCGGTCGCCGGGAGCGGCTTTCGGCCGACGTCGGCGCGGGGCGTTCCGGCCGGGAGGGCGGAGGCCATCGCGAACGCGAGCTTGTAGAGGAACTCCGGATCGGGTCGGGTCAGGCGGAACGTGACCGTACCGGCGTCGCGGTCCGAGACGATCCCGCGCCTGAGGTCGCAGCGACCGGGGCTGCGCATGCAACCCGTGGCCCCGACGATCCCCGCGTACTGCGACTCGAGGAATTCGTTCTCGGGCCGGAAGACGCGTTCGATCCCGCGCCGGATGTCCTCGGGCTCGACGGCATCACCGTTGGAGTAGCGAATGCCGCTGCGGAGCTGGAACGTGTAGGTCCGCCCCCCGTCCGTGGGCTGTGGGATCGCCGTCGCGAGGTCGGCCACGAGCTCGGCCCCGGCCAGGCCGCCGGCGCGCCGGTAGGTGACGAGCCCGTCGTTCGTCAGGCTAAGCATCTGCCACTGTTCCAACCCACCGAAGGAGGCCGGGTCGGCCGACTCAGGAAGATCCCTCGGCCAAATGCGAAGGGTGCCACCGCGGTGGCTCGCCCTTCCGGGGAGAACGGCCACCCATGCGTTCCCGCCGACCGGCGCAACATCGGTCGGCCGGTTCCCGACCTTGACCAGCTGCATCGAGCCCGTCTGCGGATCGACGCGCGAGACGGTGCCGCTGAGGCTGTTTGCGACCCAGATCGTGCCGTCGCCGTAAGCCACGCCGGCAGGCGCATCAGCCACGGTGACCTTGCGGACACGCCCAGTGCGCGGGTCGAGCCGCGAGACGGTCCCGTCGGGCTCATTCGCGACCCAGACGCTGCCGCCGCCGACCGCGACGCCGCGCGGGCCGTTGCCGATCGGGATCGACTGCGAGACCTTGTTCTCCTGGGGGTCGACGAGCAGCAGCTGGCCCGTCGAGTTGCTCGTCACCCACATTCCGCGTTGGCCGGCGGCGATTCCGGCCGGCACGCCGGCGAGCCGAATCGTCGCGACAACTTTCGCGCGCGCGACGTTGATCCGCGAGAGCGAGTAATCCGTCGCGTTCGCCACCCAGACTGACCCGTGTCCGTAGGCGATGGCGCTCGCGCCGTTTCCGACCTGAATCGTCCCGACCTGCTTGAGCGCCTGGGGGTTGACCTCCGAGACGTTCCGGTCGAGCTGGTTCACGACCCAGACCTGACCGCCTCCGAAGGCCACGGCGGTCGGGCGGTGGCCGACGGGAATGCGATCGACCGTGCGACTGTCCGGGTCGATCCGCAGCACCAGATCCTCCGCGGTGTCCACGATCCAGACGGCTCCGGCGCCGTAGGCGATCCCGCCCGGTTCGCCGACGCCCGTGATCACCGCGCGCACCTTGGTGCCCTCGACGACGCCAATGCTGTTCGGCACCGCCGTGAGCGCGTCCGTGTCCGAAGAAAGTCGCGTGACGAGGAGCGCCGCGGCCCCTCCCACGACCAACAAGCCGGCGACGGCCAGCAGCCCCCTGCGGCCGATTCGAGGCGCTGCGGGTACGGGAGCCCGACGATCGCTGCGCGGCGGTGCCTGGAGTGAGGGATCGTGCTCGAGGATCGCCCGCTCGATGCCCTGGAGCTCCGGGCTGGGCTCGACGCCGAGCTCGTCGACGAAACGGCGCCGCGCTGCCCTGTAGGCCTCGAGCGCCTCCGCCTGGCGCCCACAGCGGTAGAGGGCGACGAGCAGCTGGCCTTGCAGCCGCTCGCGCAATGGGTGCGCCCGCACGAGCGACTCGAGCTCCGGCAATACGTTCTCGTGTCGGCCGAGGGCGAGGTCGGCCTCGATGCGGTCCTCGAGGGCCGCCAGCCGCAAGTCCTCGAGCCGCCGGATCTCCTCCTGAACGAACGACTCGTAGGTGAAATCGGCCAGCGGTGGCCCGCGCCAGAGGGCGAGCGCTTCACGGAGCCGGTCGGCGGCCTCGGCCGGCTCCTCGTGACGCGCCTCCTCGACGAGCGCCTGGAAGCGGGCGGCGTCGAGCCCACCGCTGTCGACCTGAATGGCGTAGCCGGGTGTGCGCGTCACGAGCACATCGCTGCCGAGCGCTCTGCGCAGCCGGGCGACGTAGCCCTGGACGTTCTTCGCGGCGGTCGAGGGCGGCTGATCGCCCCAGAGCGTGTCCACGAGCGTGTCGACGGAGACGACTTCCCCGGGGTTGAGCAGCAGAACGGCCAGAAGCGCCCGTGGCTTGCCGGCGGGAAGCTCGAGCGTGTGCCCGCCCTTGCTGGCCTCGAAAGGCCCAAGGATGCGGAATTGGAGCGGCTCGTTCACCACAGGTCCACCGCGGTCAACCGATCCTCAACCGCCGCTGACGACAGTCCGAAATACCGCACGACACACACGGACGAAAGGAGACCTCATGTTCGCTCGAATCCGCCATACAGCCTGTTTCGCAACGGTGTCTCTGCTGGCCGCGGCGATCCTCGTGCCCGCCGCGGGGGCCGGGCGATGGGGGCCTGCGGGGCCGCCACACGAGGCAATGACTCAACAGCGGTCGTACGGGCCTTGTCACCAGTACTGCGGCACGGTCACTCCGATCCGGGAGCAGAAGAAGGCTCCGGCCGCCCGTTCGCTCGTCCGGACGGAGCTCGTCTCGAGCTCCGACGGGTTCCGCTGGGCGGACGCCGGAATCGGCTTCGCGGCGGCGTGCGCCGGAATGCTGCTGGTCTTCCTCGCGCTCGGAGCGGCTCGTCGCACACGCGTCCGCCATGCAAGCAGCGCGTCGTGACCGTGAAGGTCGCACGCTCGAAGCATAGGAAGGTCGAGCGAAGAGACCAACCGCTCCGGCGTTGACGATAAGCGGGAGGACGGGCTGCTGAAACCGTCCTCCCGCTCGCCTCGCCCGACACAATGGGTTTGTGCCGTACGAATTGCGCGACGAGATCCGCGAGGTCGACACGCCCCAAGGCCTCGCCCGAGCCCACCTGTATCCGGCCGACCGGCCGGCGGCAGCACTCGTGCTTGGACACGGCGCAGGCGGCGGCGTGAACGCGCCTGACCTCGTTGCCGCGACGAGCGCCGCGCAGTCGGCGGGGCTGACCGTTGCCCTCGTCGAGCAGCCCTACCGAGTCGCGGGACGCCGCAGCCCGGCGCCGGCCAAGCTACTCGACGCGGCCTGGGTCTACGTGATCGAGCAGCTTGGTTTCGAGGTTCCGCTCATCGCCGGCGGTCGCTCCGCCGGCGCCCGGGTCGCCTGCCGCACCTCCGCGGAGGTGGGCGCAGTGGCGGTGCTGTGCCTCGCGTTCCCGGTGCACCCGCCCGGCAAGGCCGACGATCCGACCAAAAGCCGGGTCGACGAGCTGGACGCCGTCGAGGTCCCGACGCTCGTCGTGCAGGGCGAGCGCGACCCCTTCGGCATGCCTCCGGACGGCCCGCGCCGAACGGTCGTCCGCGTCCCGGGGAACCACTCGCTTCGAAGCACGGGCGCAGTGGCAGCCGCCGTCTCCGAGTGGCTCGCGAGCGGCGTGACCGGGGCGCGCGAGCGGAGCCCCGGCCAGCACGAGACCTAGTTTGCGGCCATGCTCTCTCCATTCCCGGCGGACAAGCCGGTCACGGCCAACATGCGGATCCCGGGCGATGATGTCGCCGCCAAGATCCAGCCCGTTCTGCTCAACCTGCTGACGAACGGTTCGGCCGCCAGCACTCATACCCGCGGTATGGGAGGACGGCTGCCTGAGGGCAGCCGTCCCTTTCTTTCAGTGGTTGCCCACCGGCTGGAAGTAGTGCTCCGCCATGTAGCGGACGACGTTCCCGCCGAGAGTCACTGACTGCTCGTCTCCAGTGCGAAAGTGCAAGCCCGCCCAGATGCGGGCCTCGACGATCTCCTCGAGCGGATCCGAGAAGCGATTGAAGAACCGCGTCTCACCTCCGAAACGGCTACTCGTCACGCCGAACGAGACGTTGTTCCCGAAGAACATCTGCAGCACGCCCAGATGCGCACTATCGAGACAGAGGTGTCCCGATGGATGTTCCGGATACGGCGCGGTGAAGAGCGGCGTCCAGGATGGGTCCGTCGGTTGGATCGCGTTCCACGGCCGCCAGAAGTCCCAGTAGTATTTGTCGTTCCAACAGTTGATCGCCGTGTCGGCACCGGCGAGGTTCAGCATTCCCAGCAGGCGAGCGGTCTCGCCCATCGACCGAGCCCGCTTCGACGAGGTCCGAGGCGACGTCGTTCCAGAGCAGGGCCGGCCCGCCCGTGCTCTGCCAGAAGATTGCGTTGTGCGTCTGCGTCGGCGTGCGGACTGCGCTGGTCGCCGAGCCGAGCGCCTTCACCTCGTTGAGTTCCGATGCAAACGCGGCACTACCGAGCGCGTTCGGGCCGGCGGTGCGGAACTGCGAGGAGCTCTGCAGCATGAACGGCCGCACTCCGCCGACCCATGGGGTCGGGTCGAGCAGCGGGAGGAATGCGTCGGATCCAGAAGCGGCTGCCAGTGCCCCGCAGTGCTGTTCGGCACCCATTGCGAGGGCCCGAACCGTCCGTCGTTCAGCCGTGCGGCGATCATCGCGTCGGCCGCCGCGGTCCCAGCGTTGATCCCATTCGCTTGAACGGCCTGTCCGGTATCGCCGAGAGCGAGGAGGCGTATTGCGCCGCGAGCCCTGTCAACAGGCTCCCCCGGTTCGGGAACGGGATGCCCAGAGGCACGCCCGAGACGATGCTCGAGAGGACGCGGTAGGCCGCGGTCGCGGCTGCTGCCTCCTTCGAGGCCGTCGAGCCGAAACGCCTCTTGAGGAGATACGGCCGATGGTGCTTCGGCTCGGTCGCATTGATCGCGTCGTAGACCGCGCCCTGGGTCATCGCCATGTTGATCTGCAGGGCTGGCGGGGCTCCTCCCGCCGGCCCGGGGAAGGTGACGAGCGTGCTCATCGCGATCCGATTCCAATTCGTGACTTCGTTCGCCTGCGCCGCCGCTGGGGCTATGAGCGCGGCTGCTACGACGAACGCTGCGAGCCAGGTTCTCCGCATTTAGCCCTCTCCCCTCGTAAGTTGTTCGCTCGATGAGTGCGAAGCTGCTGCTCCGCCGGCGATCAGGATGTCGCCTCAGCCGGTCGCCAGGCCTCCCCTCCAAATCCGCCTGAGGCGTGGGGAATACCGAACGCGGTCCAGTATCTCGCGCTCGGATAGTTCGTGTCAACCCGCACTTGAACGTGCATCAAACCACACTTGAAACTGCTATTCGTCGGCCAGCGCAAGTAGCGCTTCAACAGTCGCCCAATTGCGTGAGGTGGTGGTGACCCCCAGCCCCTTGCCGGCGAGCAGCGTCCAGAGGCGCGAGCGGGCGATCGTCTTCGGGTGCCACGCGTAGACCTCGTGGCCGATCACGACGACCTGCTCCGACTCCGCGGGGGCGTCCTCGAGCTCGCGCACGACCTTGGACGTCAGCTTGGCCGACAGGAAGCTCACCTGGTAGCGCTTGGGGTCCTTCGCCACTTTTCCGAGCGGGTTGCGCTTCACGATCCTCGCGAGGTCGGCCCGCGTCCGCGCCACAACCGCGATCTCGAGGCCGAAGCGCTTCTTGATCACGCGCTCACACTTCCGGGCCACGCTTTCAGGCTTGGCGGCGCTCTCGAGCACCACGTTGCCGCTCTGCAGGTACGTCCGCACGTTCTCGAAGCCGGCTTCCTCCAGCGCCTCGCGCAGCTCGCCCATCGCGATCCGGTTGCGCGAGCCGAGATTGATGCCGCGAAGCAGGACGATATGTTTGGCCATTGACGTCAGTCGCTAGAGCGAGCCCGCCGCTCGGCCTCTGCCTTCAAATGCTGAAGGCCTTTCTCGAGTGACTTGTCGAGCGTCTTTTGCAGCGGGCCGCGCAGGAGGCGCGCGAGGAGCCCGTCGAACGACTCCTCGCTTCGCACCAAGGTGTTGCCGTTCCTCGGCTCGAGCCTCCAGATGTGGAGCGCCTTGATGCTCGTCGTCCGCCCCGTCCATTCGATCGCGCGCGGCGCCTCGACGCGCTGGAGCGTCGAGACGAGTCTCGAGGGGCCGGCCCTCCAGCGGAACTCCGAGCCGGGCGCGAGACCGCCCTGAAAGTCCATTGACTTGACGTCCGGGTTCCAGCTCGGCCAAGCCTCGAATGTCGTCAGCACGTCCCACACGACCTCCGGCGAGGCCTCGATCTCGACTTCGGTCCCGCTCTTCACCGGTGCCTTCTGGTCGATCTCAGCCACGGCACAGTTTAGGCGCAGCCGACGGAAACCCCACTAGGATCGCGAGGTGGGCGAGGACAACCCAAAACGCCGCTTCCTCTCGCCGGCGACTCTGACGCCGCCGTTCGGGTACAGCCACATCGTCGACTCGCCGGCGGACCGAATCATCTTCATCTCCGGGCAGGTGCCACTGGACTCGGAGGGCCAACTGGTCGGAGACGACGATTTCGGCGCCCAGGTGCGTCAGGTCTTCGACAACCTGACAGCCGCGCTCGCGGCGGCCAATGCGTCCTGGGCCGACGTGGTCAAGCTCAACTACTACCTCGTCGACGTCGGTCAAATCGCCGCCGTACGGGCGACCCGGGATGAGTACGTCGACACGGAGCATCCGCCTGCGAGCACGCTGGTCGGAGTGAGCCGGCTCTT
>DATHAF010000002.1:0-24168 GCA_035296785.1 Gaiellaceae bacterium | reverse complement strand
GAGCTTCGCGGCCGCGCCTACTCGCGCTATGGACTCGAGCGCGAGGGCGCAATTCGCAGTCCGACCGGCACGCTGTCGATCAACACTCGGCCATAAACCCGCGGACTACACGGTCGCCCCTAGTCAATCGGCAACGTCTGGAGCAGGCTCTCGGCGCGGCGGAGCACGAGCCGGGGCCGGCTGCGGGTTGGCCCGACAAGGATGAGGCCGAGACGACGCATATCGCGGAGCGCGAGGCCATGAGATCCACCGGACGTTAGGCATCGCCAAGCCGCAGAAGAGACACATTCAGGCCCTGATCCGGCTTGAAGTCGCATGTCACGTTGCGCTCGATGCACTTCCCAAGCTGCCGGACGAAACGGAACAAGCGCTCAGAGACCACGTCCAGACGCTTTGCGACGTGACCGGAGCCGAACTTGACCGAATCCACCCGGGCTGGCGGGACGCTGCGCCGATCGATTCGTACGGCCAGGGTGGCGGTAATTCGCGACAAGGGACTCGGGGCGGACTCGCGGCTGCGCGAAAGGGTCGCCCCAGGAGCATCGCCACGAGCCAGAGTCGAAGCTCGGTCACCTCTTGTGCGGGCGCAGTTACGTTGCTTTCGCGCAATATCGGCGTTTTCAGGACGATCTGTTGATCGCTCGCGTCAGCGCAGGCCGCCGCGCTCGTGGTGCGCCCGGAAGAACTCCGCCGACCCGGCGGTCGCCATCGCGGCGGAGGCCGAGATCTCGAGCGCGAGGGTCGCCGCCGCCACGATCTGGGCGAAGCGGTAGACCTTGCCCGCCCCGGCGCAACCGAGCAGCTCGAGCCAGGAGCGGGCGTAGGGGAGAGCCGTGCCGCCGCCGACGGTTGCGACCTCCAGTCCGGGAAGCCGGATCGAGACGTTGAGGCCGGCCTCGACGCGCCGCGCTGTCCCGTGCGCCATCGAGCTCGTGCCGACCATGCCGAGGTCCTGCCCGGTGGCGGCGAAGAGAGCGGCGATTGCCGACGCGGGCGTGAATGCGACCGATTGCATCCCGGAGGCGATGGCCCCGTGGGTTCCCGTCCAGGCCAGCTCCTGAAGGTCGCCGAGGCCGGTGCGCAGCACTCGACGCACCGCCTCCTCCGCGAGCGTCGTCTCCGCGAGCACCGTCTTGCCGTGACCGCTCTGGAAATACTGGAAGGACGGCTTCTTGTCGCCGCCCATGTTGGCTTCGAGGATCGCGCGCTCCGGTTTGACGGGCGCCCGCTCCATGACGTAGCCCATGTTCAGGACATAGGCATTGCGGGTCATCATGTTCGTGCCGACCGCGTCTCCGGTCGTCCAGCGCCAGAGCACGTGGCACATTGGCCCGACGACGTGGGTCTTCACCTCGCGGAGGCGCGCATGCCTGGAGAGCGCCGGGTCGTCCTGCTCCGCGAGCCACGTGCGGATCGAGTCGAGCTCCTCTTCGAGCCAGCGCGAGAACCCGACGGCCTCTGCCGCCGAGCCGAAGACGAAGCAGGAGGCGCGCGTGATCCGATCGGCGAGCACGAAGGTACGAAACCCGCCGGACTCGGCAACGGCGCGGGCGCCGCGATAGAGGGAGGCCGAGAGCCCGCCCTCGGTGTGGCCGAGCGGGACGAACACGGTGTCCTGTCTCCGTCCGGTCTCGGCAAGCTCGCCGCCCGGTTCACGCAGCTCGTACTCACCCAGCTCGAGCTCGATCGGGCCGACGACCGAGACCGGGATCACGGCCACGCCGGTCAGCATCTCCTGAGCCCGGGCCCAAGGCTCGAGCTCGATCCCGGTCACCTCGCGGTCGAGGCCGAGCGTCTCCTGGCGCGCTTTGATCGAGTCCGGATCGTTCTTGCGGGGCCACCTGCGCACGTCCACGAGGTTGAGCTTAAGCTCCTGTTGATGTCGACCGGGCAGGTGATCGACCAGGAAGCCCACGAGCGCGAGGCGTTCGCCGGCGTCCTGCGCTTCTACGAGCTGGCCAAGCGCCAGGAGTGGCAGGTGCGCGACCTGCCGTGGGGCGACCTGCCGCCGATCCCGCAGGGCAAGGGCTCCCCGCAGCGTCAGGCACGGCGTCGGGAAATGTGGCGCTCCGTACTCACGCAGCAGCTCCAGGCCGACATCCTCGCCTGCGAGATGGCCTCGCAGCTGCTGAACATCGCCCCCGACCCGGAGGCGAAGCTCTACTACTCGACGATGGTGCAGGACGAGTCGCGCCACACCGAGGCGTGGCTGAAGCTGATCGCCGAGTCGGGCGGCACCGCCGAGCGGGATCCCTACCTGGACGAGCTGGCGCACATGACCCTCGAGGCGGACACGCTCGAGGAGAAGGTCTTCCAGATGCAGGTCTTCTACGAGCGTCTGATCATCTCGCGTTTCCGGCTGATCGCGCGCGCCTCGCGCGGAACGGTCCTCGAAGAGATCTGCAACCGGCTCGCGACCGACGATGGCGTTCACCACGGCGCCGGGATGGCCTACGAGAAAGTGCTGCTCCAGAATGCCGACAAGAAGACGAAGCGAAAGCTCGTGGAGGCGGCCAATCGGCTGCTGCCGATTTTCGTCGAGCACGCGCTCTGGCGACCGAAGGAGCGCGCGTTCATCGGCAACACGATGCGCTCGCGCGACATCGAGCGCTTGCGTGAGGACATCGAGATCGGCGTTCGGCTGGCCGAATCGCTCGGCCTGGACGTGAGCGACGTTCAGCTGCCGGTGCCCTGATCTTTTGACGGCGGTGCTGATGGAGGGCCGGACGCTCGCCGAGCGGATTCGGGCCGAGGTTGCGGACGAGGTGCGCGAGCTCGGCGAGATCGGGCTGGCGACCGTGCAGGTAGGCGAAGACCCGGCTTCCTCGATCTACCTGCGCAGGAAGCACGAGGCCGCCGCCGAGGCCGGGCTTCGTTCCGTCGACCGCAAGCTCCGTGCCGACATTTCAGAGGATGAGCTGCTCGCGATCCTGGCGGAGCTGAACGCCGACGAGGCGATCGACGGCATCCTCGTGCAGCTGCCCCTGCCCGAGGGGCTCGACGAGGCTCGCGTGATCGCAGCCGTCGATCCGGTGAAAGACGTGGATGGGTTCCACCCGTTCAATGCCGGGCAGCTCTACTTGGGACGCCCGACGCATGTGCCGGCGACACCGCTCGGGATCATGGCGCTGCTGGCGGAGCACCGGATCGGGCTCGAAGGAGCCCGGGCGGTCGTGGTGGGCCGGAGCGACATCGTCGGGAAGCCGATCGCGCACCTGCTGCTGCAGTCGAACGCGACGGTGACGATTTGCCATTCGCGCACCGACGAGCTCGGCCGGCACACGCTGGACGCCGACGTCCTGGTTGTGGCGGCGGGCGTCGCAGGCATCGTCTCGGCCGACATGGTGAAGGCGGGCTCGACCGTGGTGGACGTGGGGATCAACCGCACCGAAGGCGGCCTCGTGGGCGATGTCGATCCCGGGGCAGTGGCGGCCGCCGGGCACATTACGCCGGTTCCCGGCGGGGTCGGACCGATGACGATCGCCATGCTTTTGCGCAACACACTGCGCGCCGCGCGCTACCGCCGTGGCCTGCTTGCGTTTCCAGAAACCCGGCGCTAAGGTTCGCGCCGCTTCACAGTAGGTCGGCGGCTCTGTCCGTCGGTTTCGCAGCACGAAGGGAGTACCGTTTTGCCGAAGGGCACCGTCAAGTGGTTCTCGAACGAGAAGGGCTACGGCTTCATCGAGCGTGAGGGCGGCGAGGACGTCTTCGTTCACTTCTCGGCGATTTCGGGGGAAGGCTACAAGTCGCTGACCGAGGGTCAGCCCGTCGAGTTCGAGGTCGTGCAGGGCGACAAGGGGCTCCAGGCCTCGAACGTCCAGCCCGGCTAGACCCTCCCGGAACCAACAACATGCGGGGCTCCGGATGGGGCCCCGTTTCTTTTGGAAGGATTGGACGCGATGGCAATCACACGAGACGACGTGGTGCACGTGGCGAAGTTGGCTCGGCTCGAGTTGACCGAAGCCGAGCTGGAGCGCTTTGCGGGGCAGCTCAACGCGATCCTCGAGGCGGTCGGGAAGGTCTCCGAGCTCGACCTCGCTTCCGTCGAGCCGACGCAGCACCCGCTCGAGCTCTCGAACGTGTGGGCAGAGGACGAGCCGCGCCCCTCGCTGCCCGTCGAGGAAGCGCTCGCGAACGCGCCCGAGCGCGAAGGCGACGCATTCCGCGTGCCCGCCGCGTGACCGTGATGCGGCTTCTCGAGTCGTTCCGCTTTCGGCACGGCCCAGTCACAGAAACGTGCGCCGCCCGCGGTTACGGTGTCCGTAGGGGTTCCGGGGGACCCCTGGGGGCGGTTTGGGGAGCGGTCGCGTGATCGACACGCTGCGGCTGACCGCCGAAGAGGCGACGGGGCTGCTCGAGCGGGGCGAGGTCTCCGCCGCCGAGCTCAGCGGCGCCTACCGCGAGGCGATCGCCGCCCACGATCCCGAGCTGCACGCGTACCTCTGCACGGTCGAGGAGCCCGAGGGCGAAGGCGTGCCGATCGCGCTCAAGGACGTCATCTCGACCAAGGGCGTCGAGACGACCGCCGGCTCGAAGATCCTCAGCGGCTACAAGCCCGTCTTCGACTCGACCGTCGCGGCGCGTTGCAAGGAGGCTGGCCTGCCGCTCCTCGGAAAGACCAACCTCGACGAGTTCGCGATGGGCTCGTCCACCGAGAATTCAGCCTTCGGCCCGACCCGGAACCCCTGGGATCCGAGTCGTGTGCCCGGTGGCTCCTCCGGCGGCTCGACCGCTGCCGTCGCCGCCGGGCTCGCCCCCTGGGCGCTCGGCTCCGACACGGGCGGGTCGATCAAGCAGCCCGCGGCGCTCTGCGGAGTCGTCGGGTTGCGTCCGACCTACGGCACGGTCTCGCGTTACGGGATCGTCGCCTTCGCTTCGAGCCTCGACCAGGTTGGCCCGATCGCGCGGACCGTCCGCGACTGCGCGCTCCTCCATCGGATCATCGCGGGCCGGGACGCGCTCGACTCGACTACGGTCGAGCTGCCCGAACCCATCGAGGTGCCGGAGGCAGTGGACCTGAAGGGGCTGCGCGTCGGCGTGCCCGTAGAGATGAACGAGGCCGAGGGGATCGAGACCGGCGTTAGCGCAGCCGTCAACCAAACGATCGAGCTCGCGCGCGCGCTTGGCGCGGAGGTGGGGGAGTGCCACCTGCCCCGCTCGGTCGAGTTCGGCTTGCCGTGCTACTACCTGATCGCCCCGTCCGAGGCTTCGTCCAACCTCGCCCGCTACGACGGCGTCCGCTACGGCCTGCGGGTCGAGGCGGACAACGTCCGCGCGATGTACGAGCGCACCCGCCGTGAGGGCTTCGGTGACGAGCCGAAGCGACGGATCATGCTGGGCACGTACGCGCTCTCGGCCGGGTACTACGAGGCCTTCTACGGCCAGGCCCAGAAAGTGCGCACGGTCATCCGCGACGAGCATGCCGCCGCCTTCGAGCAGTTCGACGTGCTCGTCAGCCCGACCTCGCCGACGGTCGCGTTCGAGCTCGGCGCCCGCACCGCCGACCCGCTTGCAATGTACGCGGCAGACGTGCTCACGATTCCCTCGAACATGGCGGGGCTGCCTGGGCTCTCGATTCCCTGCGGCCTCTCCGACGGCCTACCGGTCGGTTTTCAGCTGATCGGCCGCCAGTTCTCGGAGAACCTGCTCTTCCGTGCCGGTCATGCACTGGAGCAGGCACTCCAGTTCGACGTCGTCCCGGAGCGGCTGAAGTGAGCTGGGAGCCGGTCATCGGGCTCGAGATCCACATTCATCTGAAGACACGGACGAAGATGTTCTGCCGCTGCCCGGTCGCCTACTTCGAGGGGCCGAACACGCAGACGTGCCCGGTCTGCCTGGCGCACCCCGGCGCGTTGCCGGTGCCGAACCGGAAGGCCGTCGAGTGGACGATCTTGCTCGGGCTGGCGCTCGGCTGCGAGGTGCCGCAGCGCGCGATCTTCCACCGCAAGAACTACTTCTACCCCGACAATCCCAAGGGGTACCAGATCTCCCAGTACGACGAGCCTCTCTGCGTGAGCGGGCGGCTCGCTGTGCCGGGGACCGAGGGCGACACGGTCGTCGGGATCGAGCGTGCGCACCTCGAGGAGGACGCGGCCAAGACGATCCATGTGGGCGGCGTGGAAGGGCGAATCCACGGCGCCGATCGCTCGCTGATCGACTTCAACCGGGCCGGCACGCCGCTCGTCGAGATCGTGACCGAGCCTGACATCCGCTCGGCCGACGAGGCTCGGCGGTTCCTCCAGCTGCTGCGCCAGACAGTCGTCGAGCTCGGCATCTCGGACGCCGAGATGGAGAAGGGCTCGTTGCGCTTCGACGTCAACGTCTCGGTGCGGCCCGAGGGCGAGGCGTTCCGCACGCGCACCGAGCTGAAGAACATGAACTCCTTCGCCTTCGCAGCGCGGGGGATCGAGCGCGAGATCGAACGGCAGATCGGGATCTACGAGTCGGGTGGGACGGTCGAGCAGGAGACGCTGCACTTCGACCCGTCTCGGGTCGACGCGCCTCCGCTGCGCTCGAAGGAGGAGGCGCAGGACTACCGCTACTTCCCGGAGCCCGACCTCGTGTCGTTGGAGCCCGACCGCACGCTGGTCGAGCGGCTACGCGATGAGTTGCCCGAATCGCCGGCGGCTCGAATCCGGCGCCTGGAGGGCGAGATCGGCTTCTCGCTCGCCGAGGGGCTCGTGACGAGTGGCCGCGACGAGCTCTACTCGCGCATCCCGGGCGAACGCGCGGCCGTGGCCAACGTCGTGATGAACGAGCTCGCCGCAACCGGCGTTGATCCGGCAAGCGTGAACGCGGATGAGCTGGCGAAGGTGATCGAGCGCCGAATCGAGATCCCGCGCGCGGCGTTCACCGAGGCGCTCGCGGCGAGCGCGTCACCGGACTTCTCGGCCGAGCGGTATCTGGCGGAGACGGCGATCGTGGACGCCTCCGAGCTCGACCCGGTGATCGACCGGATCCTGAGCGAGAACGAGTCGCAGGTGGAGGCGTTCCGAGGCGGCAAGGAAGGCCTGCTCGGCTTCTTCGTGGGTCAGGTGATGAAGGAGACCGGCGGCAAGGCGAACCCGAAGGTCGTGAGCGACCGACTGCGCGAGAAGCTGAAGACCTAGCCGTCAGCCGCCGCGAATCCGGGTGACGGTGCCCAGGCGCTGATTCGAGACCCAGACGCTTCGGGCGGCCACGATGACCGACCGCGGCTGCCCCCCGAGGGCGATTTGCCCCGTCACCTTGCGCGTCCCCGGATCGATCCGGAGCAAGCGGCCGGTGTCGTAGTTCGCCAGCCAGACCGAGCGCCCGCAGGCGATCCCGGCGCTGCCGCGCCCGACCTTCAGCTGCCTGACCACCCGGTTCCTCGCCGGGTCGATCAGGGAGATGCGCGGGCCGCGGAGGCTCGAGACCCAGAGCCGGCCCCTGCAGAGGACGGCGTAATCGGGATCCGCGCCCACGCGGATCTGCGCGACGACGGCGTTCGTTGCCAGGTCGATGCGGGCGACCGTGCCGTTCTCGTTAGGCACCCAAGCCGCCCCGGCGGCCACGATCACTTCTTCCGGCTGGCCGCCCACGTGGATCCGTGCCACGACGCGGTTCGTGGCCGGGTCGACCTTGACGACGTCGCCCTGGCCGAAGACCGCGACCCAGACGGTGGTCGAGCTCGCCGTCACCTCGGCCTGTTGCATCCCGACCTCGATGCGAGCGACGACCCGATTGGTCGCGGGATCGATCCGCGAGAGGAATGGACTGTCGAACGCGCTGACCCAAATCGCCCCGGCACCGAAGGCCAGGCCGTATACGCCTTGGTTCAGCGAGACTCGTGCTGCGACCCGATTCCTGCCCGGGTCGATACGTGCCACCTCGCGGCTGCCGTAGTTCGCCGCCCAGATGGAGCCGCCGCCGGAGGTCAGCCCGAGCGGTTGCGAGCCGACTCGAACCTGCGCGAGCACTCGCGGCTTCGTGACGGCTCTCGAAGCCGAGGCCGCCGCGTACCAAGCGGTCAGCGCCAGGATTGCGAGACCGGCGAACGCGCCGACCCGTCTAGCCCCGCGCACGCGATCTCGTCCGCGTCTCATGGCGGTCCAGTTCGCGGCGGGCAGCATCGACCCATCTGATCATCGCGCGTGTGACCTCGAGGCCATGGAGCAACGTCAGGTACGGGAAGAAATCCTCCTCACGGTCGAGGTGCCGGTCGATCTCCTCGAGCTCGGCGAGCTTCTGCTCCGCTTCTCGCTTGCGCTCCAGGAGCTGCGCCCGTAGCCCCTCGACCTCGCCTAGTCCGCCGAAGAACAGCTTCACGAGGAGACCGTCGCGGGTCGTCCGGGACACGGGCTCCTCGGAGACGAGCCAGGTCCTCAGCGACTCCTCGCCGCTCGCCGTGATCCGGTAGAGCCTCTTGTCCGGCCGCCCATCCTGGGCCACCGGCGAGGAGACTGCAAGCCCTCGCTCGACCAGGCGGGGCAGGATGGCGTAGATCTTGCTCTTCGCCGGCTGCCAGAAGTAGCCGATGCTCCGCCGGGCCAGCTTGTCCAGCTCGTAGCCCGACCGCTCCCCGAAGGTCAGTAGGCCGAGGACGGCGTACTCGGTGTCGGAGAGTTGCGTCGCCATGCTTGCCCAGGCTACTAGTCCCTCAGGGACTATGCAACACGTTTGTTTTCGCACCACAGCGGAATCTCAGCGCCGTGGAAGAGCGCCGAGGATCCCGGCTCGAGCGCCTGGCGCGCATGGCGGCTCGGGGCCGCGAGGAGTCTGCGCCGGCCGCCGTCGGCCTGGCCGTGGTCGTCTCGATAGCGGTCTTTGTGGGGCTGGTGGCGGGGGTCGCGCTTGTCGTCTGGTTCGTCCTCCGCTAGCGCAATTCAAGCCGAAGCCGGTTTCATCCGACAAGATTGCGGTATGCGTACCTGCGGCCTCAGGTTTGCGGCTTTGCCAATCGTCCTTGCCGCCCTCGTGCTCGCCTCGCCGGCGCTTGGCTCTCGCGACGCGGGGCTCGCGGCCCTTCAGGTCGCGCTCCAGTCACGCGGCCTTTACACCGGCTCGATCGACGGGATCAGAGGCCCTGCTACGACGCGGGCGATCAAGCGCTTCCAGCGCCGCGTCGGCCTTCCCGCCGACGGGGTTCCGAGGGCGACGACGCGCCTGGCGCTCGGCGCGTACGGTAAACACCTCCTCGGCAGCCGTCGGCTTACCCGCGGAGCCGCCGGCTGGGATGTGGCCGCGCTCCAGTTCCTGCTCGCTTGGCACGGCTTTCCCTCGGCGACGATCGACGGTGGTCTGGGCGATCGCACCGTGCGTGCTCTCCGTCGCTTTCAGCGCTGGGCCGGCCTCGAGCCCGACGGCGTCGCCGGCGACAGCACCTACGCCGCGTTGCGTGGGGCGGCCGCGGTATGCCCGATAGCTCTCACCTGGCCGGTCAACGCGCCGGTCGGGGATGTCTTCGGCCCCCGCGGCAACCGTTTTCACGCCGGGCTCGACCTGGTCGCCCCACAGGGGACGCCTGTCGCCGCCGCAGCAGCCGGCCGCGTCGTCTTTGCCGGATTCGCCGCCGGCGGCTGGGGCAAGCTCGTCATCGTCGCCCACGCGAACGGCGTGAGGACGATGTACGCGCACCTCGCCAAGATCACGGTTCACCGCACAGAGCCCGTCACGATCGGCTCCCGGTTGGGAACCGTCGGCGCGACCGGAAACGGGAGCGGACCGCATCTCCACTTCGAGGTCCGCGTCCGCGGCGCGGCGGTCGACCCGCGCAGCGCCTTGCTGTAGACGGTGACTTTCTCTAGCAAACCTTGCTGAGCCCGTTCGGGTCGTGCGTCGCGACCCAGACGCCGTCGGACGCCGGCGCAATCGCGCCTGGGACGCCGCGCACCGGCACCGTCTCCGGGCTAGGCGGCGTTCCGGAGACCCGAATGATGGCGCGCCGGCGCTGGTCGGGGAAGAACACGACCCACGCCGCGCCGGCGGCTGAGGCGACGCTGCCCGGCGTAGCGTCGAGCGGAACGACCGTGAGGTGGCGCGGGCTGGTCGTGACCCTCACCAGCCGGCGTGCCAGCGGCTGAGGCTTCCGGTACTTGTTCCCGAAGAACTGCTGCGCGCCCCAGACGCCGTCGGGCGCGAGCGCGATCGAGAAGGCGACCCCGCCGATTGTCTGCTGGAAAAGAAGACGGCCCGTCGGCGACAGCTTCACGATCGACTCCCAGCCCGACGCCCAGACCGCCGGCCCCCGCGCGACGAGCGCCACTACCGACGTCCCCTTCACGCCGAGGCGGCGCACGACGGCGTTGCGTCGCGGGTCGACGAGGAAGATCGAGCTCGTGTCCAGCCGCGTGTCGGCACCGCCGATCCAGACAGCAGCCGGAGTCACCGTCACCGTCGCCCCGAAGAGCCGGGGCCTCGGAGCGCGGATCTCGGCCAGGACGCGTCCCGAGCGCGGGTCGAGCCGAACCAGCGTCCCTCCAGGCTTGCCACGGATCTCTTGGACGATCCACAGCGAGCCGAACCCGTAGACCAACCTGTCAGGGACCCCCTCGAGCGGAAAGCTCCGGTCGACTCGGCCAGTGCGTGCGTCCAGACGAACGACCCTCGCGCGCCCGCCGGGCTTTCGCAGCGTGACCCAAAGCGCGTCACCACGGGCCTGCACCTGGTGCGGCGGACCGGGCAAGGGCAGCGTCCGGACGGCCGTGCGCCGTGATGGAGTCGGGCAACTCGCGCTCATCGTCGTCTCCGATCCCCAAGCCGGGGCGACCAGTGCCGCACAGGCGGCGAGCGAGCCGAGAACGGCTTCTCTCGAAACGTGCTGCATCGGCAATTCCTACACCTCGCGGCGGAGAAAGGTTCCGGTCGCTGGATCGGCGACGGCAATAGCGGGCCGAGCTAGTACCCTGGCTGCAAGTGGCCGAGAAGCGCTACCTGATGACTCCCGGGCCGACGCCGGCGCCGCCGGAGGTGCTGGCGGCGATCGCTCAGCCCGTGCTCCACCACCGCGGTCCCGACTTCAAGCGGCTCTACGCGGAGTGCCTCGGCCGCTTGCGAGAGACTTTCCGCACAGAGCAGGAAGTGCTGCTCTTCGGGAGCTCGGGCACCGGCGCGATGGAGTCGGCGGTCGCGAACCTCTGCTCACCCGGCGAGCCCGTGCTGGTCGTCTCGGCCGGCTATTTCGGCGAGCGCTGGGCCTCGCTCGCCAAAGCCTACGGCGCCGAGGTCGACCACCTGCGCTACGCCTGGGGTGAGATTCCGTCGGCCGAGGAGACTGCGGCGCGCGTGCGTGAGCGAGAAGCCATGGCCGTCTTCTTCACGCACTCGGAGACGTCGACCGGCGTCGTCTCCGATCCGCAGGCTTTTGCCGCCGCCGCCCGCGAAGGGGGCGCGCTCAGCGTCGTCGACGCAATCTCGAGTCTCGGGGCAGTCCCGCTCGAGACCGATGCGTGGCGGATCGACGTCGTCGCTTCCGGCGCACAGAAGGCGCTGATGACTCCGCCCGGCCTGGCGATGGTCTCGGCCTCGCCCGCGGCCTGGGATAAGACTGCCTCAGCCTCCTCGCCGCGCTTCTACTGGGACTGGGATCGGACGCGCAAGGGCCAGGCGACCCTCGACGCCCCGGTCACGCCGCCGGTCTCGCTCGTCGCCGGCCTGAACGTCGCCCTCGGGATATTGCTCCAGGAGGGCCTCGAGGGCGCCTTCGACCGCCATGTGCGTCTCGGTCGCGCCTGCCGCGAAGGACTGAAGGCGATGGGCCTCGAACTCTTCTCGCCCGACGACGACAGCTCCGCGGTGGTCACCGCCGCCCGCGCGCCGGAGGGGATCGACTCGGACGAGCTCGTGCTCCTGCTGCGCGACCGCCACGGCGTGACGCTGGCGCCGGGCCAGGGCGAGCTCAAGGGCAAGATCTTCCGCATCGGCCACATCGGCTACTACGACGTGTTCGACATTACGACCGCGCTCGCCGCCGTCGAGCTCGCGCTCGTCGAGCTGGGCGCGGAGATCGAGCGTGGCGCCGCCGTCACCCGCGCGCTCGAGGCCTTCGAGCACACCCCCGTTTGAGCGACCTCGCTTGCGATGTTGCCCTCAGGCCGAGCCGGCTTTGCTGGCTTTGCCGTCTGCGCCGCTGGCCGGGTGCGCGAGGATCGGACGTAGTGACGTGACCCGAGCGCGCGTCCTCGTGCGAGAGCCGATCGCCGACGCCGGCGTCGAGCTCCTGCGCGATCGCTTCGACGTGGACGTCGACGCCAACGGTGACCTCGCCGGGAAGATCGGCGACTACGACGCGATCGTGATTCGCTCGGCGACGAGGCTCACCGCCGACCTGATCGACCGGGCCGGGCGCCTGAAGGTGATCGGCCGAGCCGGAGTGGGGGTGGACAACGTGGACGTCGAGGCGGCCACTCGCCGTGGAATCATCGTCGCCAACGCTCCGGAGTCCACGGTCACCTCGGCCGCCGAGCACACGGTCGGCCTCCTGGTCGCGCTCGCGCGCAACATCCCGCAGGCCCATGCCGCTCTTAAGCAGGGCCGCTGGGAGCGCTCGGCGTGGGGGGGCGTGGAGCTCGAGGGCAAGACGCTGGGCGTGCTCGGCTTCGGACGGATCGGCCAGCAGGTCGCGCGACGTGCGCTCGGGCTGGGCATGCGCGTCGTCGCCTACGACCCGTTCGTCTCGAAGGAGCGTTTCCGCGAGCTTGGGGCCGAGCGCGTCCAGAGTCCGGACGAGGTGCTCTCCGCCGCAGAGTTCCTGACGCTGCATCTGCCGCTCACGCCCGAGACGCAAGGCTTCCTGAACCGAGAGGCGATCGCGAAGCTGCGTGACGGCGCTCGCGTGATCAACGCCGCCCGCGGCGAGCTCGTGGACGAGGATGCGCTCGTCGAGGCGCTCCGCTCCGGGAAGATCGCCGCGGCCGCGATCGACGTCTATTCACAGGAACCGTATTCCGGCCCGCTGCTCGAGCTCGACAACGTGGTGGTCACCCCGCACCTAGCCGCCTCAACCGAGGAAGCGCAGGATCGTGCCGGGCTGATCGTTGCGGAGCAGGTGGCTGCGGCGCTCGACGGTGCGGTGGTGACGAACGCGGTGAACATTCCCGCGATCGGCGCGGAGGATCTCGAGGTGCTCGGCCCCTTCGTCTCGCTCGCCGCGAAGCTCGGGCGCCTGGCGATGGAGCTCGCGGGCGGCCGCGCCGAGACGATTACGCTCTCCTACTACGGCGCGCTCTCCGGCTACGACACGCGCTTGCTGACCGCGGCCGCGTTGAACGGGGCCTTCCAGGGACGCGGTGATCAGCATGTCAACTACGTGAACGCGCCGCTGATCGCGGCCGAGCGGGGAATCGAGGTCGCCGAGGAACGGCGGCGAGCGTCACGCGACTTCACGAACCTCGTCCGGGTGGAGGTCCGCTCGAACGGCGACCAGGTGCGCGCCGCCGGCACGATCATCGGCAACGACAACCACCACTGGCTCGTGAGCGCGCTCGGCTTCGAGCTCGAGATGCAGCTCGCGCCGCTGATGGTCTTCTTCCGCTACGACGACGTGCCTGGCGTGATCGGCCGCGTCGGCACGCTCTTCGGCGAGGCCGGGGTCAACATCGCCAACATGGCCGTCTCGCGCACCCGCCGCGGCGGCAAGGCGCTGATGGCGCTCTCGCTCGACACGGCGCCTCCTCGAGACCTGGTCGAGGCCGTGCGGGCGCAGGGCTTCGACGACGCGCGCGTTATCTCGCTGGGCGCGGGTCCAGGCGCCTGACGATCGTCGCGGCGACCCGATCGACCTTCTCCACGATCGTGTAGCGCCGCCGGCGCTGCACGACGTCCTCGATCTCCGCTTCGATGTGCCCACGCCGGACGAGGAACCGTGTCGGATGTTCCCGCACGGCCTCGTACTCCTCGAGGGGAACCTCGACCCGGTGCGTGCAGTGCGCGTCGCCGCATTCGCAGAGGAACTCGGCCTTCTCCGACTCGAATCTTTCGGAAGCCTCGGCGATGCCCTCGTTGACGGCGCGGAAGAACGTTTCGTTCCGTGCGATTTCCTCGACGGCTGGCATCGGGGGGGTAACGCTCCGGCGGCGATTTCGGTTGCGCGGGTACCCTTTCGAGGTGGCGACCAGATCCTGGCCCGAGCCGGTCGAGCGCGTCATTGCCTACCTGCGAGAGGCCGGCGCCGAGGTCCGCGTGGAAGAGTTCGCGGAGGGCACGCCGACCGCGAAGGACGCCGCCAGGGCGGTTGGCTGTGACCTCGGCCAGATCGTCAAGTCGCTCCTCTTCGACTGCGGCGGCCGGCCCGTGCTCGTGCTCGTTCCCGGAGATCGGCGCGCCGACTCCGAGAAGGTCGCCCGCGCCGCCGGGAGCCCATTCGCCCGCATCGCCGGCACCGAGGAGGTGCGGGACGCGACCGGCTTCGAAGCGGGCGCAGTCGCGCCGTTCCCGCTCCGGCGCGTGTCCTCGGTCTTCATCGAGCGGACCCTGCTCGGACAGCCTGTGCTCTGGATCGGCGCCGGCTCCAGCAGGCATATGGCTGCGCTGGCGCCCACCGAGCTTCTACGCCTTTCGCGAGCCCGTCCGATGGACGCCGTCGACGAGGCCGCCTACCATCTGACGTAACCGGAGGAGGTTCGCTGCATGCGTGAGACCGAGAAGATCTGGATGAACGGGGAGCTGGTGGACTGGGCCGACGCCCGAATCCACGTTGGTGCGCACGGCCTGCACTACGGCTCCGGCGTGTTCGAGGGGATCCGTGCCTACGAGACCCCGAAGGGCAGCGCGGTCTTCCGGCTCACCGACCACCTCAAGCGCCTCGAGAACTCAGCGCGCCTCCTGCACATGGAGCTGCCGTATTCGATCGAGGAGCTGCGCGCGGCCTGCCACGAGCTGATCGGGGTGAACGGCCTCCCCGAGTGCTATCTGCGCCCGATCGCCTTCTTCGGCTACGGCGAGCTCGGCGTCTCTGCGGTCGGCAACCCCGTGGACGTCGCGATCATGAGCTGGCCCTGGGGCGCCTACCTCGGCGAGGACGGCCTGAAGAGCGGGATCAGCGCGAAGATCTCGAGCTGGCAGCGGATCGGCCCGAACGTGATCCCGCACGTCGCCAAGGCGACCGGCGTCTATCTGAATTCGATGCTCGCGGTGACCGAGGCCAATCGCGGCGGCTACGACGAGGCGATCCTCCTCACCGCCGAGGGCTACATCGCCGACGGCTCGGGCGAGAACGTCTTCATCGTCAAGGACGGCGAGCTCTATACGCCCGACCTCGCGACCTCGATCCTCCCGGGGATCACTCGGGACACGGTGATCCAGATCGCCCAAGACCTCGGGTACCGCGTGCACGAGAAGTCGCTGATCCGCTCCGACCTCTACCTCGCCGATGAGGCCTTCATGACGGGGACCGCGGCCGAGGTGACCCCGCTTCGCAGCGTGGACGATGTGGAGATCGGGGTCGGGCCGATCACGCTCGAGGTCCAGGAGGCCTACCTGGACACCGCGCGCGGCCGCAGCGAGCGCTGGGCCCAGTGGCTCGAGTACGCCACGCCCGCGCCGGCCGAGGCTTGAGCACCGGCACGCGGGAGATACCGCTCGCCCGGCCTCTGCTGGACGAGCGCGAGGAAGAGCTCGTCCTCGAGGTGCTCCGCTCCGGGCGGCTCTCGCTCGGGCCGACGATCGAGCGCTTCGAGGAGCTGATCGCGGAGCGGATCGGCGCGCCCTTCGCAGCCGCGGTCTCGAGCGGCACCGCGGGGTTGCACTTGCTCGCGCGGATCGCCGGGCTCGGGCCGGGGGACGAGGCGATCACCTCGCCACTCTCATTCGTCTCCTCGGCCAACTGCTTCATGTTCGAGGGTGCGGCCCCCGTCTTCGTCGACGTGGATCGGCGAACGCTGAACATTGATCCGGACGCGCTCGAGGCGGCGATCACGGAGCGCACGAAAGCGGTGATCGCTGTGGACATGTTCGGCTTTCCGTGCGAGCTGGACGAGATCCGCGCGATCTGCGAGCGGCGCGGGCTCGTGCTGATCGAGGATGCGGCCGAAGCCCTCGGGGCGGAGTACAAGGGCCGCCCAGTGGGGAGCCACGGCGTTTCCGGCGTCTTCGGGTTCTACCCGAACAAGCAGCTTGCGACCGGCGAAGGCGGGATCGTCTTCACGCATTCAGAGGAGGAATGGCACCTCCTGAAGAGCCTGCGCAACCAGGGGCGGGACTACCGTGGTGGATCCTGGTTCCACCACGTGCGTCTCGGCTTCAACTACCGCTGGACCGACGTGCAGGCGGCGATCGGGATCGGCCAGCTCGAGAAGCTCGAGCGGCTGCTGTCGCTGCGCGCGGACGTGGCGGCGCGCTACGCCCGGCTGCTGGAAGACGTGGAGGTCGAACCGCTCTGCGCCGACGACGCGGCGCACCGGCGCTCCTGGTTCGTCTACGTGATCGCTCTACCGGCCGGTGCCGACCGGGATCGCGTAATGGCGGAGCTGCGGGCCAACGGGATCGGAACGGCCGAGTACGTGCCCTGCGTCCATCTGCAGCCGTACATGCGCGAGACGTACGGTTTCGGCGAGGGGACCTGCCCCGTGGCCGAGGAGGTGGCGAGCCGAACCCTCGCGCTCCCGTTCTTCCCGCAGCTCGAGGCCGAAGACCAGGAACGCGTAGCCGAGGTTCTGCGCGCCGCGCTAGCCTGATCAGGGTCCGGTGAGGGCACCCTTCACAGGCGGAGCGACGAGCCGGAGCATCTGCGCGAGCCAGTCCAGCTGCTCGTGGTACGCCGTCGGGTTCAGGCCGTGATCTGCGTCGTACCATCGAACGGTCGCCCCTTTCGGCGCGGCGCGGACCATGGCCTCGAGCGCAGGCCGCGGCACGACCTGGTCGCGGCGGCCGTTCTGCAGGAGCAGCCTGGAGGGTGCCGCGCGTCCCACGTAGTGCAGCGGGTCTACGATCCTCAGGTAGCGCCGGATCGTAGGACGCAGCGAAGCAGGTGCACGCGCTGCGTAGGACGAAATCGGGGTTGCTCCCCCTGACATCAGGACTACGGCGCGGAGACGGGGCTCGACGCCCGCGAGGATCGCACCTGCGCGCGCGCCGGCACTCCATCCGACGAAGCCGATGCGGCCGGGGTCGACATCCACCCGCCGCCGGAGCAGGTCGATTCCTCGCCGGACGGCGATCACGTCACGCTCCTCGAGCCGAACCTGCCGTCGGAGCCTTGCTCGCGCCGATCCGCCCGCAGTCGACCGTGCCGTGGCCGAGGGTGCGGTGATGACGAGGCCGATCGCGTGTCGCGCGGCGAGCCAGGTCGCGGGTACGACGAACTGGGAGCGATCCCCGCCGGAGCCGTGGAGGTACAGCACCGCGGGCATACGCCTTCCGCTCCGCGGGGGCAGCACAAGGTAGGCGTCGATCCGGTCGCGACCCGCCCTGTACGAGACGTCGTCGATCGCAATGGGGTAGGCCTTGTTCACTCGCCCACGATCGGCGTACCGCAATGGTTGCGCGGCGTCGTACGCGAAGGCGCCACGGTCCGTTTCCGTCGAATGCTCTGCCGACCCGCTGCAGCCGGCAGCAACCAGCAGCAACGAGGCCCAGAGGAGACACAGAACACCACGCACGGACGCAGCCTACGCACCCTGCATAATCGGCTCATGGACAGCAACAGGATGGTCTTTCTCGGCTTCGGCAAGTACGCGCGCGCCGACAAGATCTATGCGATCGAGCCGATCCGCGACGACCGACGCGGGCACGGGCGGCGGACGCTCGTCTGGGTCGAGGGTGTCGCCGAGCCGATCGTCGCCTCCCGTACCGAGCGCACGATCCTCGCCGACATGGGCCAGGAAGCCGCGTTGGGCAAGCCTCTCCTGGACGAAGCGCTCGATTTGGCCCAGCGGTTGGCCGAGCAGTCGCAGAGCGGGAAGGTGGATCTGCCGGACCTCGGACGCCGCGCCCGCCGCCTGCTCGAAGCCACCGCCCGCCCTGACGACGGCGAGAAGCTCTTCTAGGCCTGTCCGAGCAGCGTCCGCCTGACCCCGCCGACCTGGCGGAGGAGCCGCTCGCCGGGGCCGAGCGCCCAGGCATTTTCGGCTTCCTCGGCCGGCTCAAGCTCGACACGAGGCCCCTGCGGGAGTCGGCCGCGTTCCGCCGCCTCTGGATCGGTCAGACCATCTCCGTGATCGGCGGCGAGCTCAGCTTCGTCGCGATCCCATACCAGGTCTTCCAGCTGACCCACTCGACCCTTGCTGTGGGCCTGCTCGGCTTCTGCACGCTCGTGCCGCTCGTATGCGTGCCGCTGGTCGGAGGAACGCTCGCGGACGCGGTCGACCGGCGGAAGCTGCTGCTCCAGACGGAAGTCGCGCTCGTGCTGATCACGGTGCTCCTGGCCGTGAACGCTGCGTTGCCGCACCCGCAAGTCTGGGCGCTCTACGTGCTCCTGACCCTCGGGACGACCGCCTTCAGTCTCGGAACTCCGGCGCTACGGTCGCTTCTACCGCGAATCGTTGCCCAAGACCAGATCGCCGCGGCCTCCGCGCTGGAGGGCATCTACGGGAACCTCGCCGCCGCCGCGGGGCCGATCCTCGCCGGCGTTCTGATCTCGCTCGTGGGGCTGACCATGACCTACCTGATCGACGTCGGCACCTTTGCCGCCTCGCTCGCTGCGCTCTGGCTGCTGCCGCCGCTTCCGCCTGCCGAGGGCGCCCCGCGAGCCAGCGTCCGCTCGATGGTGGAGGGCTTCCGCTACGTGCGCAGCCGCCCCATCCTCCTCGGCATCTTCCTCGTGGACACGAACGCGATGATCTTCGGGATGCCGATGGCGCTCTTCCCTGCGATCGGCGAGAGCTTCGGCGGGGGCGCGCGCATCGTCGGCCTGCTGTACGCAGCCCCCTACATCGGCGCGCTGCTGGCCTCGCTGGTCTCCGGCTGGACGAGTCATGTCCGGCGACAGGGTCTCGGGGTCGTCGTCGCCGCGTCGTGTTGGGGAGTGTCGCTTGTCCTCTTCGGCTTTGCAGACGCCCTCTGGCTCGCACTCGTGATGCTGGCGTTGGCCGGCGCGGCCGACTACGTCAGCGCCATCCTCCGCAGCGTGATCGTCCTGACCGCGACTCCCGACGAGATGCGCGGGCGCGTGACCGGGATCGAGTTCGCGCAGGTCGCGAGCGCACCGTCCCTCGGCAACGTCGAGGCCGGCGCGGTCGCCTCGGCGACGAGCCTGCGCTTCTCGGTCGTCTCCGGCGGGATCGCCTCGGTCGTCGGCACATTGCTGATTGCAGCGGCGGTGCCGGCCCTGCTGCGGTACGACTCCAAGGACCCCGACGCGTGATCGACTTTTCGCGCAGCGTGCACGAGGTCGCTCCGGAGCTGATCGGCGCGACGCTGCTCGTGGACGGGATCGGCGGCCGCGTCGTCGAGGTCGAGGCCTACGACCGGGAAGACCCCGCGAGCCACGGCTATCGCGGCCGGACGGAGCGCAACTCGTCGATGTTCGGGCCGCCCGGCCACGCGTACGTTTACCGCTCCTACGGGATCCACTGGTGCCTGAACCTCGTCTGCGAGAGCGAGGGCGTTCCCAGCGCTGTGCTGGTGCGCGCGCTCGAGCCGACGCGCGGGCTCGACGAGATGCGGACGCGCCGAGGCCTCGACGACCTGCGCCTGCTCGCAAGCGGCCCCGGCCGGCTTTGTCAGGCCCTCGGGATCACGCGTGAGCACGACGGTCTGCCTCTCGACCGGCCGCCTTTCGAGCTGCTTGCCCGGGCCGAGCCGGTCCAGGTTCACGCGGGCGCGCGCGTGGGGATCACGCGCGCCACCGAGTTGCCGTGGCGCTACGCCGAGGCGGGCTCGCGCTTTCTCAGCCGCCCGTTACGACCAGCGTGACCACGAGTCCGCGCCCCGCGGCCCTGCTCGAGCCGGGACTCTGAGCGATCACCTTTGCCCTGGGCGACGGGTTCCCCCTCACCTCCCACTTCAAGTGCAGCCGCTCGAGTCGCGCCTGCGCTCGCGCCAGCTTCAGGCCGATCAGGCGCGGGACGATTCCGTGCAGTGCCTTCGGCAGGACGAGCGTGACCTTGTCGTACGAGGAGAGCGTCCCGCGTGCCGGGAACTGGCGCAGCACGATGCCCAGGCGCTGGCGGGGCTTGGCCGGCTCGTAGACATACTGCGGCGTGAGCGGCTGCGCGGCGAGCCGTGACCTCGCTCGTGCCACGGTCTGCCCGACCAGGCGCGGAACCTCCACCTCGTTCACCTTGCACCCGGCGGTGCGCGCGGGGCCCTCGCCTTCGAAGTAGAGAAGCTGCTTCGTGTTGTTGCAGTTGCCGTTGTCGAGCTGGAGCTGCCCGTTGCGGTAGACGACCTGCTTCGGAACGGCGAAGGGCTGGGACACCGACGGGAAGTCCTGCGGCGGATTGCCCCGATACTCGAGCGCACGCTCCATGAAGCTCTTCCAGATCAACGCAGGGAACGTGCCGCCTGCGACGGCGTCGCCATGGTACTCGGTCAGCATCGGCCTCAGCGAGTTCGGGTAGCCGACCCAGACTGCTGTCACCAGCTGCGGTGTATAGCCGACGAACCAGGCATCGCCGTAGTTCTCGGTCGTGCCGGTCTTGCCGGCGACGGGGCGCCCGTCCGAGAGCTGGGCCTGCCGGCCGGTTCCGCCGGTGACGACGCTCTGGAGCAGTGAGGTCAGAAGCGCTGCAGTGTTCTCGGTGAGCACCGGCCGACCGACCGGGAGATTGTTGTCGACGATCCGACCGGACTCGTTGCGAACCGTTGCAACCGCCCGCGGGCGGTTGCCGAACGCCGCGCCGTCGATGCGCCGGCCGCGGTAGGCGAAGACCGAGAACGCGCGGGCCATCTCGAGCGGGTTGACCGCCTCGGCGCCGAGCCCGATCGCGAAGTAGTTCTTCAGTGGGCTCGTGATCCCGAGGCGCTTCGCGGTGCGCACGATCGCACCCGGTCCGACCAGCTGCGTCAGCTGTGCGTAGACCGTGTTGTCGGAAAACTCGGTCGCCGTCGCCAGCGAGATCCGCCCGAGGTCGGAGTTCTCGTAGTTGTGCACGGACCAGACCTTGTCGCCGAGGGGAATCTCCACGGGCCCGGACTCGAATTGCGAGTCCGGCGAGATGCCGTCCCGCAGGGCGGTTGCCAGCACGAACGGCTTGAACGACGACCCCGGCTGGCGCTCGCCCTGCACCGCGAGGTTGAACTGGCTCCTGCGGTAGTTATTTCCCCCGATCATCGCGAGCACGGTTCCGTCGCGCGGGTCGACCGCGACGAGCGCGGCGGAGGGCCCATTGGGGTCGGTCAGCCACTTCGTGATCGCCTGCCTCGCAAAGCGTTGGATGTTGAGATCGATCGTCGTCTTCACGCGCAGCCCGCCGCCGAAGACGCGGCCCGAGCCGTAACGGTCGATCAGCTGTTGTTTCACGTAGTTGGTGAAGTAGGGTGCGGGGCCTTGCTTGCCGGACAGGTGCACGTCCTCGGCGATCGGTAGACGCGCGCGCGTGGCGCTCGCGTAGTCGCCGTAGGTGATGTCTGCCTGGTCGAGCATCGCCCGCAGCACGACGTCGCGCCGGCGGCGTGCAGCCCGTGGATTCGTCACCGGATCCCAGCGCGCGGGATCGCTCGGGATCCCGGCCAGGAGCGCCGCCTCGGCCAGGCTCAGCTCGGCAGCGGAGTGCTGAAAATAGGTGAGCGATGCCTGCTGGATCCCGTACGCGCCGTTCCCGAAGTAGATCGTGTTGAGATAGGCGGTGAGGATCCGGTCCTTCGACCAGCGCTGCTCGAGTTGCCACGCGAGCGCTGCCTCCTTCAGCTTCCGGCCGATCGAGCGCTGGCTCTTGACGTAGGTGTTCTTGACGAACTGCTGGGTGATCGTCGAGCCGCCCTCGACCACCCGCTTGTTGCGCACGTCCTGCCACACGGCGCGCATGATCCCGTGCAGGTCGACTCCGCGATGCTCGTAGAAGCGCTTGTCCTCGATCGCGACGATCGCCTGCTTCATCAACGGGGCGATGTGGGCCGAGGACACGAGGATCCGGCTCTGCGAGCCTCGTAGCACGGCCAGGATCCGCTGGCCCTTCGTGTCGTAGACGTAGCCGTCCACCTCGCGCTGCTGGAGCCGCGAGGGGTCGAGGGAAGGAACCTCGCTCGCGATCGACGTGACCAGCCCGAAGGTGAACGAGAGCGACCCTAGGATGAAGAGGATCAGGAGGAGGCCGAACAGGCGCAGCTTGCGGATCCTGCGCCGCGGCTTCTTGGACACCTGCGGGGGGCCGGAACGCGGCACGAGAACCGCAGGATTGTAGCTATAGACTCGCCCGTCACATGGGCGTCGCCGAGCTGACCCGCAACGCGGTGGACGTACTGCCGCAGGGAGGGCTCGAGCGGAAGCTGGCCCTCGGCCGCCCGCTGCGTGTGAAGCTCGGCATCGACGTCACCTCGCCCGACATCCACCTCGGCCGCGGGATTCCCCTCCAGCGGATGCGCGCCTTCCAGGACGAAGGCCATGTTGGAGTGCTGATCGTCGGCGACTACACGACCCGGATCGGCGATCCGTCGGGCCGCTCGTCCGAGCGGCCGGTGCTGAGCGACGAGGAGATCGAGGTGAACGCGAAGACCTACCTCGACCAGGCGACGGTCATCCTGGATCCCGAGCGAACCGAGATCCGCTACAACGGCGAGTGGCTCGGGAAGCTGTCCTACGCCGAGGTCGTACGGCTCGCCCGGACGATTACGGTCGCCCGCATGCTCGAGCGCGACGACTTCGCCAAGCGCTATTTGGCGCAGGAGCCGATTTCGGTCTCGGAGCTCCTCTACCCGCTGATGCAGGCCTACGACTCGGTCGCAGTCGAGGCCGACGTCGAGCTTGGCGGCACCGATCAGCTCTACAACCTACTCGCGGGGCGCGAGGTGATGGAGGCCTACGCGGTCGAGCCCCAGGTCGCACTGACCACGCCGATCCTCGTCTCCTGGGACGGCGACAAGATGAGCTCGTCGCTCGCGAACAACATTCCGCTGACCGCGCCTCCGGAAGAGATGTTCGGCCGCACCATGCGCCTCCCCGACTCGCTGCTGCCCGAGTGGTACGCGCTTGTCTGGGAGCGGCAGCTGCCGGCGGCTGCCGACCCGCTCGAGGCGAAGCTGGCGCTGGCGCGATTCATCGTCGAGCGCTCGCACGGAGAAGAGGCGGCGCGGCAGGCAGAAGAACACTTCACGCGCGTGGTCCGGGAGGGCCAGGCTCCGGAGGAGGTTCCGGAGGCGCCGCTCCCCGAGGACGACCCGGTGCACCTGCCTGCCGTGCTCGTCGACCTGCTGGAGGTGGGCTCCACGAGCGAAGCACGACGACTGATCGCGCAGGGAGCCGTGAAGGTCGACGGCGAGGTCGTGAACGACCTCGATCTGCCACGCGCCAGACTCGGAGGAGCGCTCGTTCAAGCCGGGAAGAGGCGCTTCGTTCGCTTCAGTCCCGCGTGACGCCAAGCGCTCGAACTTTGCGCTATCATCTCCGAGCCGTTCGAAAGGGCGGCGTGTAAGAACGTCCCTGTACCTCGACCAGGAGCGCCTTCGGACGCAGACGGATACGACAGTGATCCGAGCTACGTAGGCCTCTGGTGCGAGTCGGAGGCTTTTTTATGCGCAGGCCGCGGCGCTGGTCTTTGAAAACTCAGCAGTGCGATCACGCCGAGACCTCGAGCCTCGAGGGCATCGCTTGCGGTGCCGTTTTGGCAAGAGGCCTTAAAAAACCCGTCACGTCCCTTCGGGGGCGAGACACTTTGAGCTCCAAGCTCAATGTTGTAGTCGGTTGGCTTCTTCGGAAGACAGCCGATCTTCACGGAGAGTTTGATCCTGGCTCAGGACGAACGCTGGCGGCGCGCTTAACACATGCAAGTCGAGCGAGAACCTAGGCTTCGGCCTAGGGGACAGCGGCGAACGGGTGAGTAACACGTGGGTAATTTGCCCTCGACATCGGGATAGCCCGGGGAAACCCGGATTAATACCGAATAGCCCATCCGCTTTTCGGAGCGGCTGGAAAAGGTAGCTTTGGCCTCCGGTCGAGGAGGAGCCCGCGGCGGATTAGCTTGTTGGTGAGGTAACGGCCCACCAAGGCGACGATCCGTAGCTGGTCTGAGAGGACGATCAGCCACACTGGGACTGAGACACGGCCCAGACTCCTACGGGAGGCAGCAGTGGGGAATCTTGCGCAATGGGCGAAAGCCTGACGCAGCGACGCCGCGT
>DATHAF010000001.1:0-29531 GCA_035296785.1 Gaiellaceae bacterium | reverse complement strand
ATCGAGCGCAACGTCTACCTGGTCAAGCGCTACATCTGGTGGGACATCGCGTTCTTCCTCTGGACCGTTGCGAACACGCTCACGATCGTCTTCATCGCCAAGGGCATTCCGGCGGTGGGCGGGAAGATCGACGTCCAGCGCATCACGACGATCCTGCTCGTCGGCGCCGTGATCTGGGCCTATCTCGGGATCATCTTCGAGATCCTCACGGAGACCGTCGCGTGGGAGCGCTGGGAGGGAACGATCGAGTACACCTTCATGGCGCCACTCTCGCGGCCCGTGCACCTGCTCGGGATGGGACTCTTCGCGATCGTCTACGGCGTGGTGCGTGCGGTGCTGCTCTTCGGCGTCGTCGCGGCCTTCTTTGGACTGCACCTGCCGAATGCCGACTACGGCGCGGCGCTCGTCCTGCTGATCGTCGCCTCGATCTCGTTCATCGGGATCGGGATGATGACGGCCGTCCTGCCGCTGATCTCGCCGGAGAAGGGCACCCAGCTCGGCTTCGTCGCGCAAGGACTGCTGCTCGTCGTCTCGGGCGTCTACTACCCAGTGTCCGTGCTGCCCACCTGGATGGAGTGGCTCGCCAAGATTTCGCCCGCGACCTACGCGCTGCGCGGCTGCCGTGAGGCGATCCTCGAGGGCGCCGGCGTGACCTCGCTCTGGGCCGAGATCTGGCCGCTGCTCGTGATCGGCGCAGTCTCGGTGCCGCTCGGGCTGTGGGTGTTCCGCACCGGCGAGCGCTACGCCAAGAAGCATGGGAAGCTGAAGCGCTCCGGATGATCGCGGTCCGGCCCGCTGAGACCGACGCCGACCTCGAGGCCTGGATCCAGGTCCGACGTACCGTGCTCCCCGAGGAGTCGGCGGGCTCGGTCGCCGACCTTCGGGCGCGCGAGTCGAAAGAGCGGGTGCTGCTGCTCGCGGAGGTCGACGGCGAGCTCGCAGGCAGCGGCCTCTCCGATCGCTCGTACATGGCCGGCCGGTTCGGCGTCGCGCCACGCGTGCTCCCTGGCTTCAGGCGCCGCGGGGTCGGCACCGCGTTGCTGCTGGAGCTCATCGCGCACGCCGAGCGCTTCGGCGTGCCCGAGGCCAGCGCGCTCGTCGACGACGACGGCTCGAAGGCGTTCGCCGAGCGCTTTGGCTTCCGAGAGGTCGACCGCCAGGTGGAGCAAGTGAAGGTCCTCGGCGACGAAAGGCCGCCGGAGCTGCCGACGGGCGTCGAGGTCGTCTCGGTGGCACAGCGGCCGGAATTGCTCGAGCAGGCCTACCCGCTCGCCTGCGAGGGGTACGCCGACTTCGCCACCGATGCTCCCGCCAGCGTGTCGCTCGAGGACTGGCTCCGCGAGGAAGCGACGCTGCCGGGTGGCTCCTTCGCCGCCTTGGCCGACGGCGAGATCGTCGCCTTCAGCGGCTTGATCGCCCACGACAGTCCGGGCGTCGCCGAGGACGGGCTCACCGTCGTGCGCCGCGAATGGCGCCGCCGTGGCCTCGCACATGTGCTCAAGCGCCTCGAGCTCGACTGGGCCGCGCGCAACGGGCTGCGTGAGGTGATCACTTGGACTCAGCGCGGCAACGAGGCCATGCGGCGTCTCAACGAGCGGCTCGGCTACGACTACCGCGGTATCTCCCTGACGATGTGCGCTCCGCTCCCCCTCCCGCTAGACTCAGCTCGTTCGTGAGGCGATGGGGCCTCGGGCGCAGGATGCGTCCGGGGCTTTCGCGTTTTTGAAGGGAGGCCAAGGGTGGCGCAGGTCGAGAGCAAGGACAGGGCAACGAGCGATCCGCAGGCGCGAAAGCACGTTCTGAAGCGGATCAAGGACGAGGGGATCGAGTTCCTGCTCCTCTGGTTTACCGACATCGAGGGACACCTCAAGAGCTTTGCGGTGACGCCGAGCGAGATGGAGGCGGCACTCGACGACGGGATGGGCTTCGACGGCTCGTCGATCACGGGGTTCAACGCGATCGAAGAGTCGGACATGGTCGCGATTCCCGACCCCGAGACGTTCACGCCCATGCCCTGGAAGGAAGGCGAGACCAAGGTCGCGCGAATGATCTGCGACGTCGTCACCCCTGACGGCCGGCCCTACGAGGGCGACCCGCGTCACGTCCTGCGCCGTGCGCTCGAGCGGATGGCCTCGATGGGCTTCGACACCTTCAACGTCGGCCCGGAGCTCGAGTACTTCCTCTTCAAGGACGACCAGGGCACCGAGACTCTCGACGAGGGCGGCTACTTCGCGATGACCACGATGGACGCTGCGAGTGAGCTGCGCCAGGAAACCGTGCGTGCTCTCGAGAGCGTCGGCATCCCGATCGAGTACGTGCACCACGAGGTGGGGCCCTCCCAGCACGAGATCGACATGCGCTTCGCGCCGGCGCTGACCATGGCCGACCACACCGTCACCTATCGCCTGATCGTCAAGGAGATCGCGAAGAAGGCCGGCTACCACGCGACCTTCATGCCGAAGCCGATCTTCGGCGAGAACGGCTCGGGGATGCACACGCACCAGTCGCTCTTCAGCGACGGGCGCAACGCGTTCTTCGACGGCGACGACGAGTGGCACCTCTCCGAGACAGGCAAGGCCTTCATCGCCGGCCAGCTCCGCCACGCCCGCGAGATCTCCGCAGTCTTCGCGCAGTGGGTCAACTCGTACAAGCGGCTCGTCCCGGGCTACGAGGCGCCGGTCTACGTGGCTTGGTCACGCCGCAACCGCTCGGCGCTGATCCGGATCCCCCTCTACAAGCCGGGCTCGGAGCAGGCCACGCGGGCGGAGATCCGTTGCCCGGATCCGGCCTGCAACCCGTACCTCACCTTCGCGACGCTGCTCCACGCCGGCCTCGACGGGATCGAGCACGGGTACGAGCTGCCCGAGCCGATGGAGACCAACCTCTACCACCTCACGCCCGAGCAGCGTCGGGAGCGCGGGATCGTCTCGCTACCCGAGACTCTCGGTGAGGCGATCGACGAGCTGGCCCAGTCGGATCTGGCGCGGAAGGCCCTCGGGCCGCACATCTTCGATCGCTATGTCGAGCTGAAGCGGACGGAGTGGGACGACTACCGCGTGCAGCTCACCGACTGGGAGCTCGAGCGGTACTTGTCCGTGCTCTAGAAAAAAGAGAGAATCGAGTCCGGTTCCGCGGAGCCTGCGGCTTAGCGGGACCCAACTGACGGCCGACTGCGAGCTGCCGGGTTTCTCCGCAGCTCGTGGTCGTTTGGGAGGGATCGACGAAACATCGGCTCTGTCCTCGGGCGAGGTTCGGCCAGGCCTCTTAGAGGAAGCTGCGCAGCGACTCGCGCTCGACGCGTAGGCCGACAACCCCGCTCGTGCCGTCGATCAACTCGATCGCGGCGGCGGGC
The DNA here is from genome assembly GCA_035296785.1 of Gaiellaceae bacterium. GTDB lineage: Bacteria > Actinomycetota > Thermoleophilia > Gaiellales > Gaiellaceae > AC-32. The sequence goes on along the minus strand of DATHAF010000001.1, from coordinate 26,179 downwards.
ACGAGGTGCCGCCTGCGGGCGAAGAAGCCCTTCCGTACCGAGAGCGCGTCCGGGATGTCGGGCTCGGTTCCGTACATCGGGCACTCGACGCGCCCCACCACCCGTCCTCGCGCGTCGGCCACGAGGAAACCCGAGGTCTGGAGGAGCGCCGCGGCTGGCACCGACATTGCCGCCGACCCTAGCGGGTCTGTTGGACGGTCACGGTAAATCATTTGTTAGGGGTCGCTCGATCGAGATAGGGGTCGACAGACGGGCGAATGTGACGAAACTGAGAGAGTGGCGAACGAACGTCGGGGGCGGCCCCGACATCTGCGGCAAGGCAAGAAGCTGAGCAACGGAACGGTGGTCGTGACGGAATACGACGCCTCCGGTCAGCTCCTTCGAAGCACGTTCTACTACAGCACCGACGAGAGGTTGCTTGCCAGGATCGTCGAGGGCGGGTCGGATCAACGCCGCTCACCACGAACCGCGGCCTGAGCCGCCGACAACTGACCTACCGGAAATTCCGGCCGGCCGTTGGTCACGTTGTTTCCCGGACGTTTGGGGGGCGCTTTCCGCCGCCCGATCATTCATATCGCGTTGGGGTGGTCGGTACTGCGGTGCTGACCGCCCCGCCATGATTGTCGGGTCTCGGGCGACGGGCCGGCTAAACCCGTCCGGTCGGTCTGCCGACAATAGGCATGAGCCGGGGCACGGCATCTCCCTCCCTCCGCCGGGGGCGTCGGCTGGCCGCAGAGCCTAGGCGCTCCGCCCCGGCTCTCTCACCTGTCGCCTGGCGAAGCGCGACAGATCGTTTGTCGCGACGCTGCTCCACAGCGCTGCGGATGGGGAGTGTCCAAACAATGGAGCGAGAGCGGCCACCGTGGCTTTGGGAAAGCATCAGATCTCAGCTCGAGAGACAGGGGCGGCCGCTCTCGCCTGCGGGTGGAACCCACACACTGTACGCGAACACTGAGCCAGGCGCTGACCTCCTTCAGGGAAAGGGACCAGGGGAGCCGAGCTTGCCTTTCGGCCGAGCGCTATCCGGGCGTGGCGGACATCGCCCACCAGGCGATGCCGAGCGCGATGACGTAGATCCCGGCGAGCACCGGCACCGCGCCCGCGGCTCGACCGATGCCGTGTCGGCGAATCGAGACCCACGCGAGGATGCCGAGCGCGATCAGCAGCAGCGCGCCTCCCTCGGAGACGGCGAAGCCGACGCTCAACCAGCCGGGCTCGTCGCCGTTCGGGAACTCCTTGCCCTCGATCCAGCCCGCGCCGACCCGCATCGCGATCCAGCTGGGGATGATTGCGAACAGGAAGGTCTTGAGCTCCACTCGCGCAAGCAGCTCGGCGTGCTCCCTGCGGGTTCTCGCGGCGAAGCCGGCGATCGCGACCGTCGCGGTCGCCCCGAAGAGGATCATCGCGCCGAGGGCGTGCACGAAGAGTGGCAGGTTCCAGCTGTCGGGGCGGATGGCTCCCAGCATCAGGCGCCCGGCTTCCAAATCATGATCGCGAGCAGGGCGACGAGCATCAACCCACTGCCGTAGTTACAGGCCAAGGTGATCGGGTCGCGTAGGCGGGCTCGCAGCTCGGGACTCGGCTCATCACCCTGCGCAACCAGCCCCTCAGCGATTTTGGCGCTGCGCGCGTCGCGCCTGCCGGCGAACCCGCCGATAGCGTTGCCGACGATCAAGAGCACGATCGCGGCCACGATCCAGCCGTCGCCGTAGCCGTAACCGACCTCGTTCACGAGCCAGAGCCCGAAAACGAACGCGAGCACCGTGCCGACGATGATCGAGGCGACCGCGATCCGGATCAGCCCGAAGAGCATCAGGATCTCGCTCGGTCGGTCGCGGCGCAGGGCGGCCAGGTTCAGAGCCCCAGCGACGACTCCACCGCCGAGCAGCAGGAACGCTCCGGTGATGTGCAGGAACAGCAGCCAGTCGTACTTGCTCACTGCCGCTAACCCTAAGGCCCGCGGCGGCTACCTACAATCGACAGGTGGACGAGACCGCCCGGCACCTGCGCCTGCTGACCGAGACGATCGCCGCGGTCAACTCGACGCTCGACCTCGAGGAGGTGCTCTCGCTCGTCGCGCGGGAGGTTGCCGACGCGCTCAGCGCGGATGCCTGCTTCGTCTATCTCTACGACGAGCAGGCCGACGAGCTCGTTCTGCGCGCAACGCACGGGACGCGGGTGGAGGAGATGACCGGTCGCCCTCGGATGCGGCCGGGTGAGGGCATCACGGGAACGGCGGCGTCGGCGCGTGAGCCGGTGATGATCCCGGCGCAGGCGCATCTCGACGAGCGCTTCAAGGCCTTTCCGAACCTGCCCGAGGACGAGTACGAGTCGATCCTGGCCGTTCCTGTCCTGGCGCGCGCGAAGCTGGCCGGCGCGCTGAACGTCCGCACGAAGGATCCGCGGAAGTTCTCGCCGGCCGAGATCGAACTCTTGCTGGCGATCGCTGCGCAGGTCGCGCAGACGATCGAGCACGCGAAGCTCTATGCCCAGGCCCAGCGGCGGGTGGTCGAGCTGGAGGCGCTCGCGCGCATCTCGGAAGCGGTCTCGGAGTCGCTCTACCTCGAGGAGTCCCTCGAGGGCATCGTTGCGGCGACGGTGGACGCGCTCGGCGCGAGCGGCGCGGCGCTCGTGCTCGAGGACGGCGAGGTCGTCTGGCCGGACGGGCGCGCGGGGAAGCACGCCGTGCGAGTCCCGCTGCGCTGGAAGGGCCGGCAGGTGGGGGAGCTCGTCTGCGACAGGGATACGCCGTTCACGGGTGACGACCGGGCGCTGCTCGGCTCGATTGCGAGCCACGCTGCGGTCGCGCTGGAGCACGGGCGGGCGGTGTTGCGCGGCGTGCTGGCGCAAGAGATCCACCACCGCGTCAAGAACAACCTCCAGACCGTGGCCTCGCTGCTCCGGTTGCAGGCGCGGGCCGACGACGTCGACGCGGGCAAGGCGCTCGACGACTCGGTGAACCGGATCCTCGCGATTGCGGCGGTGCACGAGGTGCTCACGGAGCGGCGTGACGACGATGTCGCGTTGGACGAGCTGCTCGACCGCTTGCGCGCGATGCTGGTGCAGGGACTCGGGCAGGCGAAGGCGGTCGAGGCGACGCTCGAGCCGGTGCTGCTGGCGGGCAACCGGGCGACGGCGCTGGCGCTCGTCTTCTCGGAGCTGCTCCAGAACGCGCTCGAGCACGGGGGCCAGTCGGTGCGGGTCGAGCTCGGACAACGTGACGGCGAGGTCGTGCTCGCGATCGCCGACGACGGCACCGGCGTCAACGGCGAGCCGGTCTCGGGCACGGGCCTCTCGATCGTTCGCGCGCTCGTGCGGGACGAGCTGGACGGAACCCTCACGCTGGAATCCAACGGCGGCCTGCGAGCTGAGGTGGTCTTCCCGGCGTGAGCGACTAGGCCCGCTCGAACACCGCCACTCGCCAGACGCGGCTTGCGCGCTCATGGACTGCCAACCTCAGTCCCTCTGCCTCGGCCGCCCGCAGCACCTGCGCCGGGGGATGCACGAACGCCTCGATCCCACCCGTCAGCCGGCACCAGGCGTTGGCGAGCCGAAAGCCGAGGCGCAGCCACCACGTATCGCGAGGAAAGCTGAGCGCGAGCAGCCGCCGAGCATGCCGTCCGGCGGCGCCGACGAGGAGGTCGGGATCGGGGTAGCAGCACACGACCCGGTGCATGACCACCACGTCCGCAGGCTCGATCTCTACCTCGCTCTCGGCGAAATCGCCGTGACGCCGCTCGATCCGCTGCTCGGCTCCGGCCTCGCGGGCCAGGAGACCCGCCTCCTCGTCGTAGCCGTGTGAGAGCTCAACGATCAGCGCGCTCGCGGCCCCACGCCGCAAGAGCTCGAGGTCGATCGCGCCCACGCCGCCGCCGACCTCGAGCACCGAAGCCCCGTTCACGTCGCGCGTCGCCACCTCGTCCACCAGCCGCTGTGCAGTGCCGTCGAGACCTTTGCGCCGGTATTTGCGGGCGTCGCGGCGAGCGGTCCGGGCACCGAAGAACTTCTCGTAACCTGGGGCGCAGCAGGTGCTCATGCCGCGAAGTCTACGATCCCGCGGATGAGGATCCTCGTTGCCGAGGACGAGACGATCATTCGCCTCGATCTGTGCGAGTTGCTCGAGCGCGCCGGTTTCGAGGTCTGCGCCGAGGCCAAGGACGGCCTCGAGGCGGTCGAGCTGGCTCGGAGCGAGCAGCCGGACCTCGCGGTGCTCGACGTCAAGATGCCACGGCTCGACGGGATCGAGGCCGCGCGCCGCATCCTCGACGAGCGTCCGATTCCGATCGTGATGCTGACGGCGTACGGGCAGGACGAGCTCGTCTCGCGCGCGATCGAGGCCGGGGTCTTCGGCTACCTCGTCAAGCCCTTCCGCGAGCAGGATCTGTTGCCGGCGATCAGCCTGGCCCGCTCTCGCCACGAGGAGCTGAGCGCGTTGCGCGAGCAGGCGGACTCCCTTGCCGAGGCCCTGGCCGCGCGCAAGTCGATCGAGCGGGCGAAGGGTCTGCTGATGGAGCGCGAGGGGCTGAGCGAGGAGGATGCGTTCTCCCGCCTGCGCAAGGCGAGCCAGCTCTCCGGCCGGCCGATGCGCCTCGTCGCGGAGGCGCTGCTCGCGACGTTCGAGGATCCGGCCAGCTAGGCCTGAGCCTCTTCGAACAGGCGCTCCCAGCGCGAGATGAGCCCCTGCAGCTCGTCTCGGGCAGTGCGGTGCGCGGTCAGAGTTGCCACGTCTGACCAGTCTTCCGAAAGGCGCCGTTCCAGCTCCGCGACTGCTTCCTCTTGCCGCGAGATCTCGCTTTCGAGCCGTTCCAGCTCGGACGGGCGCGCCGCCCGGGGCCGAGGCTTCGGCCTTTCCTTCGGCTCGCGAACCCGCTCTGCCGAGGCAATCGCGGGCTCGGCACGCCGTTGCGCGTAGTCCGCCCAGCCGCCTTCGTAGGAATTGATCGACTTCCCCTCGATTGCCAACGTCCGCTCGGCCACCGCGTCGAGCAGCGCGCGGTCATGGGAGACGAGCAGCACGGTTCCCGGGAACGCATCGAGCGCAGTCTCGAGGGCCTCCCGGCTCTCGAGGTCGAGGTGATTCGTCGGCTCGTCGAGCACGAGGAAGTTCGCGCCCGAGGCGACGACGAGCGCGAGCGCGAGCCGCCGCCGCTCGCCCCCGGAGAGCGCGGTGACCGGCTTCTCGTGCGCCTCCCAGCCGGAGAAGAGGAACCGGCCGAGGAGCGTCTGGGCCTGCGGCCTCGGCAACCCGGTCGAGCGCTGGGCGCAGTCGAGGACGCTCCCGCGCTCGTCGAGCTCGACCTCGTGCTGCGAGAAGTAGGCCGGAATGACGCCGTGGCCGAGTCGGACCGAGCCCTCGCGCTGCTCGCGTGCGCTGAGGGCCGTCTCGAGCAGCGTCGTCTTGCCGGAGCCGTTCGGCCCGACGAGCCCGACGTGCTCGCCGCGCTCGATCGCAAACGTCGCATCCGTCAGGAGCTCCTTGTCGCCCGCGCTCACGCCGAGGCTGGTCGCTTCGAGCACCGTCCGCCCGCTTCGCGCGGGCTTGAGGAACTCGAAGCCGAGCGACCGGTTGCGGCGGGTCAGGAGCTCGAGCTCGCCTGTCGCGCCCGCGCGCTCCTTCTTCAGGCGCTGGATCTGCGACAGCTTCGCCTGGGCCTGCTTCGCCTTGTTCTTCTTGTACCGGAAGCGCTCCACGAAGCGCTCCAGGCGCGCGATGTCGACCCCGACTCGCTGGGCGGTCTTCGCTGCGGCGGCCGCCCGGGACGCTTTCTCGAGCCGCCAGGTGTGCCACTCCCCGGGAAAGAACAACGCGCGGCCTGCCTCGAGCTCGAGGACGCCGGTCGTCACGGCCTCGAGGAACCAGCGGTCGTGCGCGACGAGGATCACGGCCGCATCGAGGGACTGGAGCTCCTGCTCGAGCCACTCGAGGTTCTCCACGTCCAGATGGTTCGTCGGCTCGTCCAGGAGCAGCAGGTCGGGATCGCCGGCCAGGGCGCGGGCAAGCGAGGCGCGGGTCAGCTCGCCGCCGGAAAACGTCTCGAGCGAGCGCTCGAGGTCGCGCTCCGCGAACCCGAGACCGCGCAGGGCGGCAGCCGCACGCTCCCGCCAGGTGTAGCCACCTGCGTGCTCGAGGCGCGCCTGGGCTTCCGAATAGCGGCGCAGCGTTGCCGGGCCATGGTCGCCCGAGGCCATGGCCTGTTCGAGGGCGTGCAGCTCCTCTTCGGTAGCGACGAGGTCGCGGGCGTCACTGAGCGCGTACTCGCGCAAGCTCATTCCGCTCTGGATCGGAGGCCGTTGGTCGTGCAGCGAAATGCGTGTGCCTTTCGCGAAGGCGAGCTCGCCCCCGTGCCGCTCGCTCTCGCCGACGAGCATTCGCAGCAGCGTCGTCTTGCCGGCGCCGTTCGGGCCGGAGAGCGCAAGCCGGTGACGCCGCTCAACCGAGAACGAGACGCCCTCGAAGAGCAGCGAGCCTGCGATCTCCTTGCGGAGGTTGGATGCGGTGACCACGGCCACCGCTTAAGCGTAATGCGGGGCTAGCCGCGCGCGGCGACAGCCGAGCCGACCAGGGCCCGCGACGCCTCGACGATGTGGTCGGCGTCGATTCCGGCCGCGGCGAGCAGCTCCGCCGGCTTGCCGGAGCCGGGCATGTCGCGCACCGCCAGTCGCACCACGCGCGCAGGCGCTTCTCCGTCGGAGAGCGCTTCGAGCACGGCGTCGCCGATGCCGCCTTCGGACCAGTGATCCTCGACGGTGAGCACCCGCCCGCCAGTCGCCTCCGCGGCGGCTCGCAATGTCTCGCCGTCCACCGGTTTCACCGAGTAGAGGTCGATCACCCGCGCCGAGATGCCCTCGTTCTCCAGCTGCTCCGCCGCCTTCAGCGACTCGTGCAGCGTGATCCCCGCGCCGACGATCGCGAGGTCGTCGCCCTCGCGGAGGACACGCGCTCCGCCGATCGGAAACTCCTCGTCGGCGCCGTACACCACCGGCGTCGCCGCGCGGGTCGTGCGTAGGAAGACGATCCCTTCACGATCGGCCATCTCCGCCGTGAGCTTCGCCGTCTGGTTCGCGTCGCAGGGGTAGAGCACGGTCGAGCCGTGGACGGCCCGCATCATGGCGAGATCCTCGAGCGCCATCTGCGACGGCCCGTCCTCGCCGATCGAGACACCGGCGTGCGAGCCGGCGAGGCGAATGTTCGCCTGGCTGATCGCCGCCATGCGGATGAAGTCGTACGCGCGGGAGAAGAACGCGGCGAAGGTGGACGCGAACGGCACCCACTCGCGCACCTGCAGGCCGACCGCCGCTGCCACCAGCTGCTGCTCCGCGATGAACATCTCGAAGTAGCGCTCCGGGTAAGCCTTCGCGAACAGCTCGGCGTAGGTCGAATTGCTGACCTCGCCGTCGAGGGAGACGACCTTGCCGTTGGCCGCACCGATGGCGACGAGCGCTTCGCCGTACGCGAGGCGCGTGGCCACCTCCTCGCCGAGCTCCCAGGTGGGCAGCTCGAGCGGGCCCTCGTCGAACGCGTGAGGCTCGCCGTCGATCTCCGGCTTCGCCACGTTCACGGCGATGTTGCGGATGCCGCCGAGCTCCCCGATCGCGTGCTCGGGGTCGTCGAGCGCCTTGCCGTGCCAGTTCGGCTTGTCCTCGACCTCCTCGACGCCCTTGCCCTTGATCGTCTTCGCGACAACGACGGTCGGGACGCCTTCTGTCGAGATCGCCTCGGCGTACGCTTTGTCCACGGCCTCGACGTCGTGCCCGTCGACCTCGATCGCGTGCCAACCGAAGGCGCGGGCTCGATCTGCGTACGAGTCGAGGTCCCAGCCGTGCATCGTCTCGCCGCGCTGTCCGAGCCGGTTGACGTCGATGATCGCGGTCAGGTTGTCGAGCTTGTAGTAGGCCGCGTGCTCGAAGGCCTCCCACACCGAGCCCTCGGCGATTTCGCTGTCACCGCACAGGACCCAGGTGCGGTATGGAAGCCGGTCGAGCTTCTTTCCCGCGAGGGCGATGCCGACGCCGTACGGCAGCCCCTGGCCGAGCGAGCCGGTGGCGACGTCGACCCATGGGATCTCCGGCGTCGGGTGTCCCTGAAGCCGGCTGCCGAACGTCCGGAAGGTGAGGAGCTCCTCGTCCGTGACCGCTCCAGCCGCCTTGTACATCGAGTAGAGCAGGGGAGACGCATGGCCCTTGGAGAAGACCAGGTGGTCGTTCCGCGGGTCGTCGGGCGCGTCGAAGTCGTAGTGGAGGTACTTCGCGAGGAGCACGGCCATCAGGTCGGCCGCCGACATCGATGAGGTGGGGTGGCCCGACTTGGTCACAGCGCTGCTCCGGATGGAATCAACGCGCAGCTGCTGCCCCAGTTCCCGCCAGAGCTCGGTCTCGTTCATGCGGCCGGACCTCCTTGGACGACGACTCCCGGGTAACGTAACGGTCCTGATGAGAGTCGCGGTCGCCTTCGACCATCGCGGCGTCAAGCTCCGCGAGCGGCTGCTGGCGGAAGTGGCTGCGCTCGGGCACGAGACGGTCGATCTCGGCACCGACAGGGCCGAGCCGCGGGTCGACTACCCCGACAAGGCGCGGGAGGTCGGCGACGCGATTCGGAGCGGCGACGCCGAGCGGGCGGTGCTGGTCTGCGGTTCGGGGGTCGGAGCTTCAGTTGCCGCGAACAAGCTTCCCGGGATCCGCGCTGCGATCTGCCACGACACCTACTCCGCGCACCAGGGCGTCGAGCACGACGACATGAACGTGCTCTGCCTCGGCTCGGAGGTGGTCGGGGCCGAATTGGCGGCCGAGCTCACCGGGGCCTTCCTTAAGGCCCGTTTCGACGGCGGGGAGCGTTACGTGCGCCGGCTTGAAAAGATCGAAGAGATGGAAGGGGAGACAACGTATGGCTAAATCACGCTTGCAGCAGCTGTCCGAGCTGGGCCAGAGCGTCTGGATCGACTACCTCTCACGGAAGCTCATCCACGACGGGGAGCTCGCACGGATGCTGGATGAGGATGCCGTCGTCGGCGTCACCTCGAACCCAACGATTTTCCAGAAGGCGATCTCCGACGGCGACGCCTACGACGAGCAGCTGAAGGAGGTGCTGGCAGAGGAGGACGATCCCAAGGAGGTCTTCCTGAGGCTTGCGATCAAGGATGTCCAGGACGCGTGTGACCTGTTCCGTCCCGTCTGGGACGGAGGCGCCGGCCAGGACGGCTACGTCTCGATCGAGGTCGACCCGAACCTCGCCTACGACACCGAGGGCACGATCGCCGAGGCGCAGCGGTTGCACGAGCTCGTCGACCGGCCAAACTGCTTCGTGAAGATCCCGGCGACCGAGCCGGGGCTGTCGGCCATCGAGGAGATGCTCGCCCGCGGGCGCAGCATCAACGTGACGCTGATCTTCTCGCTCCAGCGCTACACCGAGGTCGTCGAGGCGTTCCAGCGCGGGCTCGAGCGGCTCGTCGAGAGTGGCGGCGACCCCGGTCCGGTCGCCTCGGTCGCAAGCTTCTTCGTCTCACGCGTGGACACCGAGGCCGACAAGCGGCTCGAGGAGCTCGGCGCTCCGGACGAGTTGAAGGGCAAGCTGGCGATCGCCAACGCCAAGCTCGCCTACGAGCGCTACAAAGAGCTTCACTCGGGCGAGCGTTGGGACGCTCTTGCGGCAAAGGGCGCACGCACACAGCGGTGTCTCTGGGCATCGACCTCCACGAAGAACCCGGCGTACCGCGACGTGATGTACGTCGAGGAGCTGATCGGCCCGCAGACCGTCGACACGATGCCGGAGGAGACGATTCGCGCCTTCCAGGATCACGGTGAGGTGGCGCTGACTTTGGAGCGCGAGATCGACGAGGCGCACCGAGTCTTCGAGCGCCTCGCAGAGGCCGGCGTGGACTACGACGACGTGGTGGCCGTGCTCGAAAAGGAGGGCGTGGACAAGTTCTCCGACTCCTTCAAGGAGCTGCTCGAGGGAGTTCGGGCCAAGCGCGGCGAGCTGGTCTCGGCCTGAGCGTCACGACCTCGGATCTCCACGTCGAGGCCGCGGGCGACGGCCCGGCGGTCGTTCTTGTCCACGCCGGGATCTGCGACGCGCGGATGTGGGACCCACAGTGGGAGACGTTTCCTCGCTCACACCGAGTCCTCCGCTACGACCTGCGTGGATTCGGCCGCTCTCCGATCGGGGAAGGCCGCTTTTCGCACGCGCGCGATCTGCTCGAACTCCTCGAGCAGCAGGAGCTGCAGAAGGCGTCGCTCGTCGGGGTCTCGCTGGGAGGGCGCGTCGCGCTCGAGGCGGCGATCGCGCGCCCGGAACTGGTCGAGGCTCTTGTGCTGGTCGGCGCCGGTCTTCCCGGCCATGACTGGTCGGCTGAGATGGACGCGGCCGATGAAGCGGAGGCGGCGGCCGTTGCCCGAGGTGATCTGGATGCCGCGGTCGAGGTGACCCTGCGCACATGGGTCGACGGTCCCAGGCGGCGCCCTGAAGACGTCGACCCGGAGGTGCGCGCACAGGTCGCCGAAATGCAGCGGCGGGCCTACGAGCTCCAGCTGCCCGTCTGGGAAACGGCCGAGGAAGAGCTCCTTGTAAGCGACCTGTCGGATCGGATCGGCGAGGTCGGCGCTCCGACGCTTGTGGTCGTCGGGGAGGAAGACGTCCCGGATATGCACGAGATCGCGGGGAAGCTCGAGCGTGAGCTTCCGAACGCCCGCCACGCATCGATCGCGGACACGGCGCATGTCCCGAGCCTCGAGCGCCCGCGCGAGTTCGACCAGGTCGTGCTCCCGTTCCTCCAGTCGGCGCAGTGACCACCGTCGCTCCTGCCGAAGTGGTCGAGCGCATCTGGGCTCGCGACGCCACGCTTTGGACCGGGCACGGCGAGGCGAAGTGGCTCGGCTGGCTGGACGAGCCGATGCGCATGCGCAGTCGCGTCGGCGACCTGCTCCGGTTCGTCGAGGATCTGGCGACGCCCGGGATCATCGACACCTTCGTCCTGCTCGGGATGGGCGGGTCGAGCCTCGCCCCGGAGGTGTTCAGGCGCACGTTCGAGTCGGGGAGCTTTCGCGTGCTCGACACGACCCATCCGGCAGCGCTGCGCGAGGCCGCCGAGTCGCTCGACTTCGACGCGACGCTCTTCATCGCCGCCTCCAAGTCCGGAACGACGCTCGAAACGCGCTGCCACCTGGACTACTTCTGGGACAAAGCTCACAAGCGCGGCGAGTTCTTCGCGGCCATCACCGATCCGGGCTCCGAGCTCGAGGCGCTGGCCCGCGAGCGCGACTTCGTCGGGATCTTCGAGGGCGAGCCGACGATCGGTGGGCGGTACTCGGCCCTGTCGGTCTTCGGCCTCGTCCCGGCCGCGTTGATGGGCGTCGACCCGGAGCGCTTGCTGGAGCGCGTCGAGGAGATGGCCGAGGCGTGCCACTCCCAGGAGGGGAACCCCGGCCTCGAGCTCGGCCTCGAGCTCGGCCACGGCTGGCAGGACGGACGCGACAAGGTAACGATCAACCCGAACACCGGCGGTTTTGGGCTGTGGGCGGAGCAGCTGCTGGCCGAGTCGACGGGCAAGCAGGGTAAGGGCCTGATTCCAGCGCCGGGTGAGCCCGCCGAAGGACCTGACCGCCAGGCGCCCGAGGTTCGGATACCAGCACCCTACGAACTCGGACAGGAGTTCTACCGCTGGGAGTTCGCCACCGCTGTCGCGGGCTCGATCCTCGAGATCAACCCGTTCGACCAGCCGGACGTGCAGGCGGCGAAGGACAAGACGGGCGAGGTTTTGGCCGCGGGCGGCGATCCGGACGTGGAGCCGAGTGGCTCGCTAGACGAGCTTTTCGCGCAGGCGCGGCCTGGCGATTACGTGGCGATCCAGGCCTTCATCGACGCGGCGCGCGAGTCGGAGCTCGAGCCGCTGATCGAGCGCGCGCGCGCCGAGACGGGCTGCGTGGTCACGCACAGCCTCGGCCCCCGCTACCTCCATTCGACCGGCCAGCTTCACAAGGGCGGTCCGAACAGCGGTCTCTTCGTCCAGGTGGTGGATGATCCCGGCAAGGAGGTGTCGATCCCCGGCCGCAAGTTCGGCTTTCGTCGCTTGATCCAGGCGCAGGCCGCCGGTGACTTCGCCTCGCTCGAGGAGCGAGGGCGGAGAATCGTGCGTGTGAGATTGGAGGATCTATAGGTGGCCCTTCAGCGGGCTGCGGCGCGCTCTGACGGCTGCAGAACGGTGCCACGCGGCGTCCTCAGTCGCGCTCGTCCTCTCTCGAGTACGAACGCTCCCCGCGTCCTTGCCTGGCTTGTTCTTCGCTCGCCAGAGCATGACCGCAACCGGCGAAAGGAACACTGATGCAGCTCGGAATGGTCGGTCTCGGACGGATGGGCTCGGGAATGACCGGGCGGCTGCAACAGGACGGCCACGACGTCAAGACGTACGACCCGCAGGTCGAATCCACCGCGGCGTCGCTCGGAGAGCTGGCCGCTCAACTGGACGTCCCGCGAGCCGTGTGGCTGATGATCCCTGCCGGGAAGATCACCGAGGACGCGTTTCAGGAGCTGCTCGGGATCCTCCAGCCCGGCGATACGATCGTGGACGGAGGCAACTCGAACTTCCGTGACTCCCAGCGGCGGCACGCGGAGGCGGCAGAGCGCAAGCTGCACTTCGTCGATTCGGGCGTCTCGGGTGGCATCTGGGGCATCAAGGTCGGCTTCTGCCTGATGGTCGGCGGGGACGACGAGCCGGTGCAGCGGCTGGAGCCGATCTTCCGCAGTCTCGCGCCTCCTGACGGCTACTCGCACGTCGGCCCCTCCGGCGCCGGGCACTTCGTGAAGATGGTGCACAACGGCATCGAGTACGGCCTGATGCAGGCCTATGGGGAGGGGTTCGAGATCATGCACGCCTCCGAGTACGACCTCGACCTGCACGAGATCGCCGGCATCTGGCGCTACGGCTCGGTCGTGCGCAGCTGGCTGCTAGAGCTCCTCCACGCAGCGTTCGAACAGGAGGGCAGGGATCTCGAGAAGATCGAGGGCTCCGTCGAGGACTCGGGCGAGGGGCGCTGGACGATCTTCGAGGCGATCAACGAGAGCGTGCCTGCCCCGGCGATCAGCGCGGCCCTCTACGCGCGCTTCGCCTCTCGCCAGGACGAATCGTTCGCGTCCAAGGTCGCCGCGGCTCTGCGCAACCAGTTCGGGGGCCACGCGGTCAAGCCGGCGGAGAAGTGATGGCCGTTGCTGCCGAGAACCCGCTGCTCGAGGGCCTGGCGCTGCGGCGTACACCTGACCCGTGTGCGTTCGTGATCTTCGGCGCCTCGGGCGACCTGACGCGCCGCAAGCTCTTCCCCGCGCTCTACTCGCTCGCACTGCGCCGCCTGCTGCCCGAGCGCCTCGCGGTCGTCGGCGTCGCGCGCACCGAGGAGACCGACGACGAGTTCCGCGAACGCATGAAGCACGCCGTCCAGGAGTTCGGCCGCGACGAGTTCAACGACGAGGTCTGGGATCGGCTCGCCGAGGGGATGCGCTACGTCGCGACGGACTTCGCAGACGAGGCGGGCGAGGACCGCGTGGTCGAGGTGCTGAACGAGCTCGACCAGAAGCAGGGCACCGCCGGCAACCGCGTCTACTACCTCGCCGTCCCACCCGTGGCGCTGCAGGTGCTGATCGGCGCGCTCGGCAAGCGCCGCTCTACCCAGGGCTGGACACGAGTGGTGGTCGAAAAACCGTTCGGCTGGGACGTCGGCTCCGCTGGGGAGCTGAACGCCGAGCTGCTGAAGCACTTCGAGGAGAAGGAGATCTTCCGGATCGATCACTACCTCGGCAAGGAGACGGTGCAGAACCTACTCGCGCTGCGCTTTGCGAACGGGATCTTCGAGCCGATCTGGAACCGCCAGTTCGTCGACCACATCCAGATCACCGTCGCCGAGACGATCGGCATCGAGGGTCGGGCCGCCTTCTACGAGCAGGCCGGCGCGATCCGCGATGTCTTCCAGAACCACATGCTCCAGCTCGTCGCGCTCACCGCAATGGAGCCCCCGATCGACTTCACCGCCGATTCGGTCCGGAACGAGAAGGTGAAGGTGCTTCGCGCGCTGCACACTCCGGCCCCCAAGCACGTCGTCCGCGGCCAGTACGGGCGTGGCTACATCGAGGGCGAGGAGGTTCCGGGCTACCGCGAAGAGGAAGGGGTCGATCCGAATTCGATGACGGAGACGTACGTGGCCGCAAAGCTGTACGTCGACAACTGGCGCTGGGCCGATACGCCGTTTTATGTGCGTGTGGGTAAACGGCTCGCACGCCGCGAGACGACGATCGCAATCGAGTTCAAGCGTGCACCGCACCCGCCCTTTGAGGAGGCCGACTCGGAGAGCCTGCGCCCGAACGTGCTGGTCATCCACATCCAGCCCGACGAGGGCGTCTCGGTCGAGTTCGCGGCGAAGGTCCCCGGGCAGGGGATGACGCTGCGCACGGTTCACATGGACTTCCTCTACGGAGGCACCTTCCGCACGGGGATCCCGGAGGCCTACGAGCGGCTGATCCTCGACTGTCTGCTCGGCGACGCCAGGATGTTCACGCGCGCCGACGAGGTCGAGGAGCAGTGGTCGCTAGTGGACTCGATCACCGCGCTCTGGAAGCGCGACCGGCCCACGTTCCCGAACTACGCGGCCGGAACCTGGGGGCCGGCGGCCGCGAACGAGCTCTTGCGGCGGGACGGGCGCGAATGGCGACAGCACTGAGCTCGATCGGCGAGATCGAGCGCGAGCTCGCGGAGCGGCGCTTCGACCACGAGGCCGGCCGGCCGTACCAGCGGACGAGCGTGATGACGCACATCGCGTGGGTTCCCCAGGCGTGGGTCGAGGCCGCCGAGGATGTGCTCGCAGGCCTCGCCGAGCGGCACCCGTCGAGAACGATCGTGCTCGTGCCGGATCCCGACGCGGAGGACGGCATCGAGGCGAGTGTGGAGATCGACGGCTTCGAGGTGGGTGAGGGCCGGCAAGTCTGCACGGAGACGATCCGGCTGCGGCTCGGCGGGAAGCTCGCGCAAGTACCCGTGAGCGTCGTCCAGTCGTTGCTGCTGCCCGACATCCCGGTCTTTCTCCGCTGGCGCGGCCTGCCTCCGTTCGGCCAGCAGCACTTCGAAGGGCTCGCGGACGTAGTCGACAGGATGATCGTCGACAGCACCGAGTGGCCCGACCTGCCCGCGCCCTACGCGCAGCTGGCGGAGGTCTTCGACCGCGCGATGGTCTCGGACATCGCCTGGGCGCGGACGAGCCGCTGGAGGCCTCAGCTCGCGTCGCTGTGGCCTGGGATCGCGACGGTAGAGCGCATCAAGGTCACCGGGACCGAGGCGCAGGCCTACCTCCTCGCCGGCTGGCTGCGCTCGCGGCTCGATCGCGAGATCGCTCTCGAGCACGAGCCGTCCGACCGGCTGGTCAGCGTCGTCGTGGATGGCGAGCCGGCTCCTTTCCCGCCGGGCGATCCGCCCGATCCCTCCGACCTCCTCAGCGACGAGCTCGACCGCTTCAGCCGCGACCGAATCTACGAGGACGCTGTCCGGTCGACAACGTGATGTGACGCTGCGGGCCGGCTGCGGCGTATAGGTCTCGTGAAGGCGAAGACGAGCGCGGAGGGCTTCGCCGAGGCGGCGAAGCGCCACCTCGACGACGTGCATGCCTTCCTCGTGTACCTGACGGGAGACCGAGCAGTGGCCGAAGACCTGACAGCCGAGACGTTCGCCCGCGCGCTGGAGCGGTGGCATCGCTACGACCCGCGCCGGGGCGAGCCGCGCACCTGGCTCTGCCAGCTCGCCCGCTCGACGGCGCTCGATCACTTCCGGGCCGAGGATCGACGCCGCCGGCGCGAGGGCCGCTCCGCGGTGGCCGAGTTGCGCGAGAGTGCGGAGCCGGTATTCGCGAGGGGCTGTCGCCGGCGCTGGAGCGTGCTCTCGCGCAGCTCTCCGCGGCCGAGCGCGAGGTGGTCGCGCTGAGGATCGTGCTCGAGCTGGACGGTGAAGGAGCGGCGAGTGTGCTCGAGATCAGCACGACCGCCTGCTCGACCCGCCTGAGCCGTGCCCTGGCCAAGCTGGAGAAGGAGGTGAGCGCCGGTGTCGCCGCTTGAGCTCGTGGACGACCGCTTCGAGCAGCTCGCGAGCGAGTTGAAAGCCGCCACGCCTCGAGCTTCAATCGAGCTGCGCGAGCGAATCGAGTCGTTGACCCCGCCGTCACGTCGCCGCCCGGCCGTTCCTCTTCGCCGGCTCGTGCCGGCTGTCGGGCTCGCGGCATTGGCAGGATCGCTCGGCGTCGCCGCCGTGATCGGCGTCGTCAACTCCGGTTCGGGCGACGCATCGAAGCGTGGCGCCGTTCGGTCCGATGTGGCGGCGTTGACGCCCGAGGGCTCCAGTATTCATGGCGCACCTCCTCAGCGGCCCACCTTGGAGGATTCGCTCCCGCCCGCGCAAGGGCGGCTCCAGCAGTACGACGCCTCCTTGACGCTCCGGGTGCAGGACGCCGACAGGCTCTCGGCGCGGACTCAACAGGCGATGCGTGTGACGCGGTCACTCGGCGGCTATGTGGCTTCCGCGTCGTTCGACGTTCCCGGCCGGAAGGGCACCTCGACCCTCATGCTGCGAATCCCGATCGGTCGCGTCCAGCGGGCGCTCGCTGCGTTCGCCGGCTACGGCACGCTGCTCTCGCAGAAGATCTCCGTGCAGGACCTGCAACAACGCGCAGATGCTCAGACGTCACGCATCGGCACGCTGCGAAGGGCCGTCGCGGCGCTGCAGACGCAGCTCCGAGGCAGCGTCTCCACGGCGCAGCGCAAACGGCTCGAACGTCTCCTGTCGATCGAGAGGAGCCGGTTGGCGGCGCAGCAGAAGACGCTTGGTGCGACCGTGCGTCGTGCCGAGCTTGCGCGCGTCGGACTGACGCTCGTCACTCCCACGGCGAAGGCAAACGCCGCTTCAGGCCGCTTTGATCGGACGCTCGACGACGCGGGGTCGGTGCTTGCCCGCGAGCTCGAGATCCTGCTCTACGCGCTCGTAGTCGTCGGGCCGCTGCTGGCCCTCGGTGGCGCTGCCGTCGCGCTGGGTCGAGCCCAGCGGCAGCGCTCGGACCGGCAGTTGCTCGAACGCGTCTAGAACACGATCCAATCCCCCGCTAAACATTGGAGAGGGAGCCCGCATGGCTCGCCCGCGGCGCCAGGTCGAGCTGACTTACGCCCACGCGAGTGGGCTTTCCGCGCCGATCGTCAGCCTTGAGCTGCGCGAAGTAGCGCGGCAGCACCTCACGCGGCTCCCTCGAACGCGGAAACCTCAGGCGCGGGAGAGCGATCGCTCCAATGCCGCAGCCGCAGCCAGAACGCGGGCATCCTCACCCGGCGGAGCGGCGAGTTGAACGGAGGCGGGAAGGCCGTGCTCGGCGGCCGCGCACGGAAGCGCCGCCGCCGGCCAGCCGGTCGCGTTGAACGGGAAGGTCAGCCGGATCAGGCGGTCACGCAGTGCAAGCTCGTCCGAGGGAGCCCGCGGTGCGACACAGGTGAGAGTCGGGGTGAGGACGAGGTCGACGCCCGCAGCGGCCTCTTCGAGCCGTTCCCGGTAGCGCTCCCGTTGTTTCGTCGCGCGCTCGTAGTCGGCATCGGTCACCTCGAGACAGCGCTCCACCTTCTGTCGGACGTTGTCGCCGTACGAATCTGCGTGCTCGAGGAAGAGCTCGCGGTGGACCTCCGCGACCTCGCGGCTGAAGGCGTGGTGAACGTGCTCCGAGAGGGGCAGGTCGAGCTGGCTTCGTCGCGGGAAGAGCTCCGCGGCCGCCTCGACGCGTGCGCGCACCTGCGGGTCGGCGAGCTCCGTCCAGGCGATCCCGACCTCGACGTCCTCCAGCTCAAGCTCCTCCTGCGCGAGCTCCGGCGCGAGCGCGTCCATCATGCGGGCGCAGCCGGCCACGTTCCGGGCCATCGGGCCGGCGTGGTCGAAGCTCGGCGCGAGCGGGAAGCAGCCGTCGAGCGGTACGAGCCCGTAGGTCGGCTTGAAGCCGACGACGCCGCAGCAGGCCGCCGGGATCCGGATCGAGCCGCCGGAGTCGCTGCCCAGCGCTGCCTCTGCGAGCCCGGCCGCTAGGGCAGCCGCCGAGCCACCGCTCGAGCCGCCGGCGAGACGATCCGGGGCCAGGGGGTTCGGCACCGTCCCGAAGTGCGGGTTCTCGGAGGTCGTCCCATAGGCGAACTCGTGCAGGTTCGTCTTGCCCACGTTGACGTAGCCCGCGGCCTCGAGCCGCAGCACCGCCTCCGCGGTTTCGGTCGGCACGTGCTCGGCGAAGAGGATCGAGCCGTAGGTGGTGACGATCCCGGCGGTGTCAAAGAGGTCCTTGACGGCGAGGCCGATGCCGCCGCCTGGCGCGTCGGGCCGGGCCAGGAAGATCCCTTCGGGTGGGCTCAGTCGACGGCGAGGTAGACGAGCGCGATCACGACGGTCGCCACGAAGAGCAGCAGGAACAGCCCGAACAATGCGAGGCCGAGCTTGAGGTTCTTGCGCTCGAGCTCGGCGTCGCTCATCCGATCAGCGGATCCGCCGCGAGCGCGACGAAGAGCAGCGCGAGGTAGAGGAGCGAGTACTTGAAGAGCGCGCGCGCGTGAGGCGTCGTCGTCTCGCGCCGTAGCCGCCAGGCCAGGCGCAGGAAAAGCGCACCGAGCAGCAGCGCCGCAGCGAGGTACAGCACGCCTGCCGTGTGCCAGGCGAAGGGCAGCAGCGTGACCGCGACGAGCACGAGCGAGTACCAGACGATCTGTCTCGCGGTCTCGTCGTCTCCGCGCACCACGGGCAGCATGGGGATCCGGGCCGCCGCGTAGTCACGCTTGATCACGAGCGCCAGCGCCCAGAAATGCGGCGGCGTCCAGAAGAAGACGATCAGGAATAGGAACAACGCCGGCACCGTCAGATTGCCGGTCGCGGCCGCCCAGCCGACGAGCGGTGGCACCGCGCCCGCCGCGCCGCCGATGACGATGTTCTGCGGCGTCGAGCGCTTGAGCCAGCGCGTGTAGACGAGTACGTAGAAGAGGTTCCCGACGAGCGCGAGCACCGCCGTCAGCACGTTCACGAGCGAAGCGAGCAGCACGAAGGAAAAGGCTGAGAGGGTGAACCCGAACTCGACCGCCCGCGCGGGAGTGAGGCGCTCCTCCGCGACGGGGCGGTGGCCGGTACGGCTCATCAGCCGGTCGAGGTCGCGGTCGAGCACGTGGTTGAGGGCGCTCGCACCGCCGCAGGCCAGCGCCAGCCCCGCCATCGTCAGCGCGAAGGACGAGAGATCCGGCACCCCTCGGGCTCCGACGAACATTCCCGCCGCGCCCGTCAGCAGGAGCAGCGTCATGATTCTCGGCTTGGTCAGCGTCACGTAGTCGCGCCAGGACGCCCGGGCGACGGGCTCGCCGCGGAAGCACCAAGCGGCAGCCACGAGCGCCGACGCGAGCGACAGGCCCGCCAGAGCCAGGTGCAGCGGCCGGGGCGTCGCGAGCGCCGCCGCGAGGAAACACAGGAGCGCGGCCAGCGCAGGAACGAGCAGCCGCCGGTGCGCGACCCAGGCGGCGGCGACGAGCGCGACGAGCGGCGGCAGCGCGAGCGCCGAGAGCCCGCGATGTGCCGCCCCGAGCTCGAGGGCGCCGCTCACCACGGCGGCGCAGCAGGCGGCGGCCGCCGCGAGCGCGGTCAGTCGCAGCCAGGGACCGGGAGCCGGCTCAGGCACGGGCCTCAGCGATCCTCTGCCGGAGGTCGCGCAGCGGCCTCGAGCTCGAGACGTAGGGCACCTTGTCGAAGTTGTGGGGCGGCGGAGGCGAGGTTGTGTACCACTCGAGCGTGTCGGCGAGCCACGGGTCGTTGACAGCCCGCGCGCCGGAGCGCGAGGTCTTGAGCACGTTCCAGGCGAAGACGAGGATGCCGAGGGTCATCACGCCCGAGCCGATCGTGGAGGTGAGGTTGTACCACTCCCAGAGCCCGCCTTCGCTGTAGGTGTAGACGCGCCGCGGCATCCCCAGCAGGCCGAGCATGTGCATCGGGAAGAAGGTCAGGTTCATGCCGACGAAGATGAACCAGAAGCTGATCTTACCGAGTCGCTCGCTGAGCATGCGCCCGAACATCTTCGGCCACCAGTAGGCGAGCCCGGCGAAGATCCCGAACAGCGAGCCGCCGAAGAGCACGTAGTGGAGGTGCGCGACCACGTAGTAGGTGTCCGTCACCTGCCAGTCCACGGGGTAGGCCGCGACGAAGATCCCCGAGAGCCCGCCGATCGTGAAGACGGCGATGAAGCCGAGCGCGAACAGCATCGGCGTGTCGAAGTGGATGTTCCCGCGCCAGGTGGTGGCGAGCCAGTTGAAGATCTTGATCCCCGTCGGCACCGCGATGATCATCGACGAGACCATGAAGAAACCCTGCAAATAGCCGGGTAGGCCGACCGAGAACATGTGGTGGGCCCAGACGAGCATCGAATAGAAGCCGATCGCCACGGTCGAGAGCGCGATCGCCGTGTAGCCGAAGATCGGCTTGCGCGCGAAGACGGGGATCACCTCGGAGACGATCCCCATCGCGGGCAGGATCATGATGTAGACCTCGGGGTGCCCGAAGAACCAGAAGACGTGCTGAAAGAGCACGGCGTTGCCACCCTCCTGCGGAATGAAGAAGTGCGTGCCGACCTGGCGGTCGAGCAGCAGCAGCGTCAGCCCGGCGGCGAGCGCCGGCAGCGCGACCACGAGGAGCGCCGCGTAGACCTCCATCGTCCAGACGAAGAGCGGCATGCGCATCCACGACATGCCCGGCGCGCGCATGTTGTGGATCGTGACGAGCAGGTTGATCGCCCCGGCGAGCGAGGAGATCGTTAGGACGTGCAGCGAGAGGATCCAGAGGTCGATCCCGTGGCCCGGCGTGTAGGGCAGCTCGGTCAGCGGCACGTAGCCCGTCCACCCGCCCCTCGGAGCGCCGCCGGCGGCGAACCAGCTCGAGTAGAGGATGATCCCGCCGAGCAGGAAGAGCCAGTACGAGAGTGCGTTCAGGCGCGGGAACGCCATGTCCCGCGCGCCGATCATCAGCGGCACCAGGTAGTTGCCGAAGCCCGCGAGGATCGGCACGACGACCAAAAAGATCATCGTCGTCCCGTGCATCGTGAAGAGCTCGTTGTAGGAGTTGCGGGTGACGAAGCTCTCGTTCGGGGTCGCGAGTTGGGCGCGTATCAGCAGCGCCAGGAGGCCTCCGAGTCCGAAGAAGGTCAGGCTCGTAACGATGTAGAGGATGCCGATCCGCTTGTGGTCGACCGTCGTCAGCCAGCTCGAGACCGGGCCGCGAGCGACGATCACCGACACAGGAGGCCGCTCGGCCCTAGCCGCCACTGCCGCCTCCTTGCCCGAAGCGCTGCCGAAGGTATTCGATCAGCGCGTTCAGCTGCGTCTCGTTCCAATTCTGGCCCACGGCCGGCATGGTGCCGATTCCTTCGCGGAGGAGCGTGGTCAAGGCTCTCCGGTCCTGGAGGAGCGGGCTCTGCGCGATCGCCGGGCCGATGTCTCCCTGGCCCGCGAGGCCGTGGCACTTCGCGCACACTCCGACGAACGTCTCCTTGCCGAGGCCGGCCGCCGAGCTGTGCCGCTCGCGTACCCAGGCGCCGTACTCGGCCTGAGGCATCACCTCAACCTGCGCGATCATCGCCGCGTGCTGGATGCCGCAGAACTCGGCGCACTGGCCCCGGAAGGTGCCGAGCTTCGTCGCACGGAAGGAGGTGTAGTTCTTCTTGCCGGGGATCGCGTCGAGCTTCCCGCCGAGGGCCGGCACCCACCAGCTGTGGTTCACGTCGTGGGCGACGATCTGGAAGCGGACAACGCGGTTGTACGGGAGACGCAGGTGATCCACCGCGATCGTCCCGTCCGGATAGCGGAACTCCCAGTAGTACTGGTGCCCCTCGATCCGGATCTGCTCGACCGGGGTCGCTCCCTGCGCAGGCGGGATCCCGCTCGTGTTGTTGATCCCGGAGATCTTGTAGAAGACGAACCCCGCGATGATCGCGAGGATCACGACCGGTCCCGCGGTCCAGGCGAGCTCGAGGTTCGTGTGGCCGCGGATCTGTGGGCCCTCGACCTCGCGCGGCCGCCCCCGGCTGCGGTAGCGCACGACGAAGAGGATGAGGGCGCTTTCCACGAGCACGAAGATCCCACCCGTGATCGCGAGAATCAGCCAGTAGACGTCGCGGATGTTGGCCGCGTTGGGCGAGGCCGGGTCCGGCGGACCGACCCCGCCGTTGCCCGCTGCGGCCACGCCCGCGAGCACGAGCGCGAGCAGCGTGGGTGCGACGAGGACGAAGACGAAGCGGCGCACGGGCGCTGGCATTCTATGAACGTGCCCGAGCAAACGCGCGTGCAACTCCCGCCCGGGGCGGGCGAGCGCCTCGACGTCTTCGTCAACGGGGTCGCGCAGCAGCCCGGCCGCGACTTCCGGCGAGAGGGCGGGGAGCTCGTCTTCGACCGCCGGCTGGCACGCGAAGGGCGGCTCGGCTTCTGGCGCTGGCTCTCGCTCTTCCTCGGCGTCGCGGGCACCTACCGGCAGAACGACAGCGTGGACGTCGTCTACGAGCAGGATGGCCGTCGCGTGGTCGCCGCGGGGCTGCCGCTTGCGAGCGACGACTAACGGCTAGTCCGCGAGCGCGAGCACCTCGTCGAGGACGCCCAGCCCCTCGTCGAGCTCCTCGCGGGTGATCGTCAGCGGCGGCGCGACGATGACCACGTTCCAGTGGGTCATCAGGTAGAGGCCCTTCGCCATCGCCGTCTTCATGATCCCGGCGATCGGCGCGAGCGACTCGCCGGTCGCGTTGAAAGGGACGAGCGGCTCGCGGGTCTCGCGGTCGCGAACCAGCTCGATGCCCCAGAAAAGACCCTTTCCGCGCACCTCGCCGATCGAGGGGTGGTGCTCGGCGAGCCGCGGTAGCTCCTCGGACAGGACCTCGCCCATCGTGGCGGAGTTCTCGACGATTCCTTCCTCCTGGAAGGCTTCGATCGAGGCAATCGCCGCTGCGCAGGCGAGTATGTGGCCGGAGTAAGTGAGCCCGCCTGCGAAGTACTTGTCGCGGACCCAATCCGCGATCTTCTGGTTGACGACGAGTGCACCGAGCGGCACGTAGCCCGAGTTGATCCCCTTCGCGACGGTGAGGATGTCGGGAACGACGCCCCAGTTGTCGCAGCCGAACCACTTGCCGGTGCGCCCGAACCCCGCCATCACCTCGTCGAGGATCAGCACGATCCCGTGCCGGTCGCAGACCTCGCGGATCGACTCGAGGTAGCCGTCGGGCGGGACGATGATCCCGTTCGTCCCGACGATCGTCTCCATGATCACCGCGGCGACGTTCTGTGGGCCCTCGTACTGGAGGATCTCCTCGAAGTGGGGCGCGCCCGAGCAGACCGGGCAGGGGTCGGGATGGCCGGCCGGGCAGCGGTAGGTGTAGGGGTCGAGCATCCGCACGACTCCGGGAATCCCCGGCTCGGCGGGCCAGCGGCGCGGGTCACCCGTGAGCGTGATCGCGCCTGCGGTTGCGCCGTGATACGAGCGGTAGCGGGCGATCACCTTGTGGCGGCCCGTGTACCAGCGCGCCAGCTTGATCGCGTTCTCGTTTGCCTCGGCGCCGCCGTTGGTGAAGAACGACATGGTCAGGTCTCCGGGAGTGACCTCGGCGAGCAGGCGTGCGAGTTCGGATCGCGTCTCGTGGGCCATCGGGGGCCCGATCGTGGTCAGCTTCTGCGCTTGCTCGACGATCGCTCCGACGATTTTCGGGTGCTGGTGGCCGATCGAGACGTTGACGAGCTGCGAGGCGAAGTCGAGGTAGCGGTTGCCGTCGTGATCCCAGAAGTAGCGGCCCTCGGCGCCTGCGATCGGCAGCGGGTTGATCTGGTCCTGCACCGACCAGGAGTGCAGGACGTGCGCCTTGTCGAGCTCCTGGATGCGCTTCGCGTCTAGGCCGGTCTCGACCGCCATTACGCAGAGGTTACTGCCGCTCGACGGCGGTTGCGACGTGCATCCGGTCTTTAGTAACGTCCATACTGCACGGAGGGGGGCCACGTCGAAAGGGGAGAGAACATGCTGCGGAAGATCCTCGTGGCTGCCGTGTGCACAGTCACAATGGCCGGCCTGAGTGCAAGCGCCGCCTTCGCGGGTGAGATCACCGGGAACGGCAAGCCGACTGCTGGTCCGAAACACGCCAACTCGATCTGCGTCTTCTCGGGCAAGAACGACGATCCTGGTGCGCCTCTGACCGGCGGGCCCAATGGCCCTGGCGGTCCGTCGCAGTCGTACGGACAGGAGAACAAGCTGGGCCTGCAGGACCCGCACGTCTTCAATCCAGGAGACGCCTGTCGGGGCGGCAGTAACTTCGCGCGGCAGTAGCCGACGCACCTTGCACTGCTGAATCACGCGGGACGGGCGGAGCCGGCTGGCCGGCTTCGCCCCGTCCGCGCTACGCTGGCCTTTGACCAAGGAGGCTGGCATGACCGAGGTTGCGGAGCAGTTCACCGAAGAGCAGTCAGGCGAGATCGCGCGCATCACCCACTGGATCGACGGCGCCGCTGTTGAGGGCGCTTCCGGGCGCAGCGGCCCCGTCTTCAACCCAGCCACCGGCGTCCAGAGCGCCGCGGTGGACTTCGCCGGCTCGGAGGAGGTCGACGCCGCTGTGCAGGCGGCCAAACGCGCCTTCGAGAGCTGGCGCACGGTGTCGCTCTCGCGCCGTACCGAGATCTTCTTCCGCATCCGCGAGCTCGTCCACGACCACTCCGACGATCTCGCCCGCCTCCTGACGCTCGAGCACGGCAAGGTCTTCTCGGACGCGAAAGGCGAGGTGGCGCGTGGGCTCGAGGTGATCGAGTTCTGCTGCGGGATCCCGCAGCTGATCAAGGGTGAGCATTCCGAGCAGGCCTCGACCGGGATCGACGTCTACTCGATCCGGCAACCGCTCGGCGTGGTCGGCGGGATCACGCCGTTCAACTTCCCCGCGATGGTGCCCATGTGGATGTGGGCGCCCGCGATCGCCTGTGGCAACACCTTCGTGCTGAAGCCATCCGAGAAGGATCCCTCGGCCTCGATGCTGACCGCCGAGCTGCTGAAGGAGGCCGGGCTTCCCGACGGCGTCTTCAACGTCGTGCACGGCGACAAGGTCGCAGTGGACGCGGTGCTCGAGCATCCCGACATCGCCGCGGTCAGCTTCGTCGGCTCCACGCCGATCGCTCGTTACGTCTACGAGACGGGCACGAAGAACGGAAAGCGCGTGCAGGCGCTGGGCGGAGCGAAGAACCACATGATCGTCCTTCCCGACGCCGACATCGCGATGGCCGCCGACGCGGCCGTGAGCGCCGGCTACGGCTCGGCGGGCGAGCGCTGCATGGCCGTCTCGATGCTGGTCGCCGTCGGCCACGCCGCGGACGAGCTCGTGGGTGCGATCAAGGAACGCCTGCCGAACGTGAAGGTCGGCGACGGGATGAACCCCGACTCCGAGATGGGCCCGCTCGTCACGCGCGAGCACCGCGACAAGGTGGCCTCGTACATCGAGAAGGGCCAGGAGGAGGGCGCGACCATCATCACGGACGGGCGTGATTTCAGGCCGGACGGCAGCGGCGAAGGCTTCTTCCTCGGCGTGACGCTGCTGGACGACGTGAAGCCCGAGATGGACGTCTACAAGGACGAGATCTTCGGCCCCGTACTCGGCGTCACCCGCGTCGAGACCTACGATGAGGCCGTCGACCTCGTGAACGACAATCCCTACGGGAACGGGGTTGCGATCTTCACGCGTGACGGCGGCGTCGCCCGCCAGTTCCAGTTCGACGTCAAGGCGGGAATGGTCGGAGTGAACGTGCCGATCCCGGTGCCGGTGGCCTACTACTCGTTCGGCGGCTGGAAGAGCTCGCTCTTCGGCGACCTGCACATCTACGGGCCCGAGGGAATCCAGTTCTACACCCGCGGCAAGGTCGTGACTTCACGCTGGCCGGACCCGGCCACGAGCAAGGTCGACCTGGGCTTCCCGCAGACGCGCTAGAGGTGGTTATCGGGGTAGCGCTCTTCGAGGGCGCCGAGGAGCTGGACTGGGCGGGACCCTGGGAGGTGCTGGCCGCCTGGGCGGAGCAGTGGCCCGACGATGGCGTGCGCGTGTTCACGCTCGCGCGCAAGGACGGGCCTGTCACCTGTGCGAAAGGGTTGCGCGTCCTCCCGGATGAGACCTG